>JAHEAQ010000025.1 GCA_024642705.1 Bacteroidota bacterium
ATCACAATCAATTATCAGGACCATTACCAAGTAACATTGGAAATTTAAGTTTGTTGAAAGATTTACGTCTTCACAACAATTCATTCGAATCCAATTTGCCCCAATCCCTTGGAAAGTTGCAAAATCTAAAGTACTTATACCTAAATGAAAACAATTTTGAAGGTGTTATTCCTTCTGACATTGGAGACTTAACCAGCATTTTGGATATAAGATTGAGCGGAAATAACTTGGATGGAGAAATTCCAATAGAACTTTCTCATTTATCTACTTTGACCACTTTGTTGCTTGCAAAAAATAACTTAAGTGGAGGTTTTCCTGAATTCATTGCCAATATGTCGAATCTGTCAAAAATTGATTTGAGTTTTAATAAATTAACAGGTTGTTTTCCGGATGTTTATCATGCGTTTTGCCCTAATTTAAATAATGTGAACTTTTTCCAAAATTGCACTTTTGAAAACCCAAGTTTTGAAGAATTTTGCGCCGGAGTGACATGCAATGATGACCTAAACTTAAATAATCTTAATAATCTATCGGTTTGCGAAGGTCAACCAATAACTATATTAGCTCCTAGCAATTATCAAGCTTACCAGTGGTCTTCTAGCAATTCCATCGGTAGGTCGGTAACCTTTGCTCCGAATAATAATGGTTATCATTATTTAACCGTAACCAATGACAAGGGATGTTTAAAAATTGATTCGTTTTTTATTACAGTTCTTCCTATAAAAAAAGAATATATTAACGTTGAAATATGTGAATCGAGTTCGTTTACAATAAATGGAACAACCTATAATGAACCTGGCGAATATCAGCAAACGATATCAAATCAAGGGAGTTGTGATTCAATATTATTCATTTCATTAGAACATATTTCGGTTTCAGAATCTACCATGGCTGAAATGGTATGTGCAGGAGAAACAATTGAGATTAATTCCATTTCCTATGGACAAGGTAATTATATACAAATTTTGACAAATTCAGCGGGTTGCGATTCAACTTTGTATATTGAAGTATCTGAATATGGAGAAATTTCTACGAATCTAGACTTTGTGGTTTGTCCCGGAAATACCATAAAAGTGAATAACGAGGAATTTGGAGTTGGAAATGCTATCCAATTGCTACGTGCACAAAATGGTTGTGATTCTATTCTTTATATTAATGTTGTTGAAAATCCTTTGTCGGAATATGAAGTTCAGGAATATTTATGCACTGGAACAGCTATTCAAATTAACGGAATTTTATACGATCAACCGGGTATCTATGTTCAAAATTTAGAAAATTCATTTGGATGCGATTCAATATTAACAATTCATGTCAATGAAATTTTTGAGAGCTATTCAGATTTTGAGGCTATTTTATGCGAAGGAAATACGATTGAAATTAATCAAATCATTTATGACTCACGAGGTAATTATGAGCAACATTTGACAAATCGTAAAGGATGTGATTCCGTAGTATTTATTTCAATCATTGGATTGGAAGCAACTTCTGAAAACCTATTTTACCATATTTGCCCAGGAGAAAATATAGTAGTCAACAATTACACTTATGATAGTCCTAATACTTATGTCCAAACTTTAGAAAATGCCCTGGGATGTGATTCATCGCTATTTATCAATTTAGAATATTATGAATTAAAAGACACATTCATAGAAGCATTTGTATGTGAAAATTCAACATATAACATTGTAGGTTTGGAGTTCAAAACATCAGGTCATTATCAAATAAATACATTTAGTCAAAATGGCTGCGATTCTCTCATTAATCTCTCATTAACAATTATTACAGGGTCTGACACAACGATTCAAAAAACTATTTGTCAAGGAGAAAAATATTTATTTGCAGGAAATAGGCTTTATCAATCAGGAACTTATCATGATAGCTTAATTATTGATGGTTGCAAAGCTATGGTAACATTGGAACTTAAAGTTGTGACGCCTTCATATGGGTCTTTTTATGAAACTATATGTGAAGGAGATGACGCATATTTTCAAGGTGAATATTATTCAAAAAGTGGTTCTTATTCGGTTACAATTCCTTCCTCAAATGGTTGTGATTCTTTTGTAACAATGAATCTGAGTGTACTTCCAAATTATGAAATATACATCGATACATTTATTTGTAACGGCGGTACTATTTATTATGATTTTTTTTATTACACAAGCCCTGGAACCTATCAAATTAACAAACAATCCGCTGCAGGTTGTGATTCATTAATATTGTTAAATATAAATGAATATGAAGAGTTGAATAATAAGTTCGAATTTGTCATTTGTAAGGGCTCTACTTTAGAATTTTATGGGCAAGAATATAGTGCTGGGAATTACGAAGGCATCTACAGTGATGGTTTCTGTAATCAGAATTTTGAATTAATAATTACCACAGAAGAAAGAATTTTAATTTCTAAAACTTTTGAAATTTGTGGCAATAGCTTTTTTGAATTTATGGACGAAGAATACATTAATTCTGGTCAATATCTAATCCATAAAGAAACTGCAAATTGCGAATTTATCGAATATATTAATGTGGTAAGATACGATTCAAATAAACCAAATGAAACCCTAGTTCTTTGTGAAGGCACCACATTAAATTTATCGGGTAAAGAAATTACAGAGAATGGAACTTATTCTATAGATGGAGAAAATGAAAATTGTGATGGAGCATATCTGATTTCAGTTTTATTCGTAAATGGAACATTTTCAACATTTAAGAAAACCATAGGTAAAGATGAAATTTTTCATTTTAATGGAAAATCATTTTCTAGTGAAGGCACATATTACGAAAATGTGGGAATTGACGGTGGTTGCACTTCGATGGTTGAATTAATTATTGAAGTTGAAAATTGTGGTGGTGAAAGAACTTTAGAATTGAATTTGTGCAAAGGAGAAATTTATCATTTTTATGATCAAATCATTACTTCTTCTGGAACATATGCATATTCCAAATCAATTTATGATGGCTGTGATAGTTTAATTAATTTAAACATTAGTTTCAATGAAGAAATAAATTTTGAAATAAATGGTTCGACTAGAAAATGTATTGGCGAGAATGTCAATCTTGCAGGTCCCGATGGGTACAGTTATATATGGAGTACTGGAGCTCAATCCCAAGCCATAAATGTTCAAAAAGAAGGAATTTATAACTTAACGATTTCAGATGAGAATTTTTGTTCAGCATCTGCAAGTATTGAAATTTCAAACATCATTTTACCTTCCTTTCCTATAATTATTACTGCCAGCAATCCAACTATTTGTGGAGGACAAAATGGGTCTATTGTTATAAATGTAGATAATCCTGAGTTATTTAATTATAGCATAGATGGCGGAACTACATGGAGCAGTAATAATCATGTTACGAACTTAAAAGCTGGAAATTATCAAATTCTTATTGCTGACCCAGACTTAATATGTGTATTGGAAGAAGAAATCAATGTTTCCTTGAAAAATCCAAATATTCCAATAGTGAATGAAATTCTCGTTACACAATTGAATACTTGCACGAATGGGATGGGAAACATTGAAATTATTCCTTTTATGGAAAATGAAGATTTGTTGTACAGTATCGATGGAGGAACGAATTGGCAATCTAATAATTATTTTGAAAATTTAACTGAAGGAGTCTATCAAGTCCAACTAAAAAATGAAGGTTCTGGATGCATAAATTATTTAGAATCCGAAATAACTATTGAAGATATTGGATTTTTGGAAGTCAATATTAATATTCTAGAGGAACCGAATTGCAGTGATTCAAATGATGGAAAAGCAAGCATCCATATAATTCATGGGCAAAGTCCTTTTCAATATTTTTGGCCTAATGGGGAACAGACTCAATCCGCCTCTAATTTAAGTGCAGGTTCATTTATGGTTACTGTAGTCGATGCAAATAGTTGCATCCAAGAAATTCCATTTAATTTATCTGGGATTGATGTGGATCAATTGATTGCAGAATTTATGGACACAACAATTTGTATTAATGACACTTTAAATTTTACTAATTTGGATACTTCTTACAAGTACACCATTTTAAGGGAAGGTATTCTTTATTACAATGGAAACAGACCTAAAATATTTGAGGTTGGAAACTATGAAGTTGTGATAGATTTGGCGAGTGGTTGTTTTGCCAAGAAAAATTTTAAAGTGGAAAATATTGACTTACAAAATCAAGGAATAGATTTTCTATTGAGTACGGTAGGTGTTAAAAATCAAGAGGTTGCATTGGTGAATATTTCAGACCCAATGCCAGATTCATACCTTTGGAAATATGATCAGACAAAGATTAAAACTTCTAATTTGAATGAATTGACTCAATATTTGAGATTCACAGAAGTTGGCGAGTATGTAATTACTTTTGAAACCTCAATGGATGGTTGTATTGCGAGTTTCGATAAAACTATTACCATATATGAAGATTCTACATATTTAGAGGAAAAATTTAAATCCGAGACAAATATTTCTAATCTTGAGCTATTTAAAATATTTCCAAACCCTAATGATGGCAAATTTAATGTCGAAATTGAATTTAACATTCAAAATTCAATTGAACTAATTATTTATAATTCTTCCGGTTCATTAATTGAATTTCGGGAATTAAGTGGCTCAAATAAATACCATGAAGCATTTAACCTTTCAAATGCGAATTCTGGCATCTATGCTGTTTTTTTAAAATACCAACATAAAATTATTCAACAAAATATTTTGATACTTAAATAGAAGAGCATTCACACTTTCAGATTTTCTTCAAATATTTTTTTCAAGTTTTTTTTCTGCCTTTTTTTGGCTTATTTTTTGATTATTATCAGTCAGAGAGTTATAGTTTTCCAGAAAAATGTAAGCAATTTGGCATTTCCATAAACAGCGAAGACTTAATTTTTCGTGTCTATACTGTTAATACCCTGCCTGCATTTATTTTTTTATTAAGATTCATTTATGAAAAGAATATTTTTATTTGTGATACTCATTATGTTTTTTGGTAATTTATTTATCTATGGACAAAACCTAATTTCTAGCTCTGCGTCAAATAATTTTCATCCATTTACCATTAAAAATAACTTTCGAGAAGCACCAGATTATAAAGAATACATCAATCGTGCTTTACATTATAATTTGGATTTATCTCTAATTTCTGAACAAATAAAAAATAGTCGTGAAGAATTGCGTTTTACTTTGCTTACTCTTGATGGAGAAAAAACTTTAGTACTTCGAAGGGTTAGAGCTATTTCAGAAAATTATACTTTGTTCACAGAAAACGGCATTCAAAAATCTAACGCAAACTCCTATAAATTCTATAGGGGACAGGTAGAAAATGATCCAAATAGTAAGGTTGGAATGGCCATTTTAGCTGATGAGGTCAATCTTATGTTGTTCGATAGAAATGGTTCTTTTCAAGTAAGGAGAGTTGATAAAAATGAAAATGTTTATGCGGGATTTTACACTGAAGATGAAATTGAAAAGCATCCTTTTTCTTGTGAAACAAATCCTCAAATAAGGGGAGGTGATTACCCAAATGATCAAAATTCATCGACAAGAACTGGGCCGCTTGAATGTGTAGAAATATATATTGAAGCAGATTATTCTGCATTTTCAAAGAATGGTGGTACACTTGAAAGTGCCGAAATGTGGGTTTTAGCAGTGATGAATCAAGTTGCCTTGTTTTATGATGAGGTTGGAATTCCGATTACAGTATCAGGAATTAAAGTATATACAACAGAGGCAAGTGACCCTTATTTAGCATTCGGTGATACAGGTGCACTTCTGCCATTTTTTCGTGATAAAATGAATCAGGAAGGATTCAATGGAAGGCTAGCTCATTTATTTTCAGGTAGAGGATTAGGTGGTGGTATAGCTTATCTAAATTCATTGTGCAGTAATTTTACTAATGTAGCGGTAAGCGGTAATATGAGTTCGGGCGGTACAACATATTCAACTTACACTTGGAATATTGGTGTGGTTGCTCACGAATTAGGTCATAATTTTGGTTCCAATCATACTCATGATTGTGTTTGGAATGGAAACAATACACAAATAGATGATTGCGGAAATGTATATTGGTATAACAACGGTCATCCAGAATACAATGGAAGTTGTTACGATAATGACAATAGGATATTACCAGGAAACTCTGGAACGATAATGTCTTATTGCCATGCTGCTGGGGGAGGTTCGATTAATTTAAATCTTGGTTTTCATCCTCAAGTTAGAGACCTAATCTACAGTCGATATTTGAATAGTAATTGTTCAAATAATGAAGTTTGTGCAGGCGTTCCTCCAGGAAATAACGATTGTGTTGATGCAATCAGATTAACGCCGACTTTTAATTGTAATCCATTGGAATTTGATAATCTTTATGCAACTGCTTCAGGATCGATACCAACCATTACATGTGGATCAGCGAACAATGAAAAGGATGTTTGGTTTGTTGTGCAAATTCCTGCCGATGGTATTCTGACCATAGAAACAAGTCAATTAAATGGTGGAGTAACAGATTTAGTCATGCAACTTTATTCTGGGGAATGTAATTCGCTAATTGCTGAGTCTTGTGATGATAATTCTGGTTCAGGAGATCATGCTAAAATTGAGGTAAATAATATAGCGTGGGCAAATACTGATATTATTATAAGAATAATTGAAAAATCGGGTGCTGAGGGGATATTTGGCATTTGCACGTTTTCCGCCAACTTGCCATGTAATGATGTTGCAGATGCATTAATAGATTTTTACTTGAGCACTGGAGGAGAAAATTGGACTAATAAAACAGGATGGTCAGCTGGAGTTATTGGTGGAGATTGTGATTATTGTAACTGGTATGGGATTACTTGTGACCCAAATGAAAAAATTACTCAAATTTATTTAAAGAGCAACAATCTAAATGGAACTATGAATAGCAGTTTTGCAATTTTAGAAAAACTGTTTTATCTAAATTTACGAGATAATAATTTGAGTGGATCTTTACCTGATATCTGGACATCTCTAAATTTGTTGACTTATTTGGATTTGGGTGAAAACAATTTCAATGGATCTTTTCCTGCTAGTATTGACAATTTGACAAAACTTGGTTATTTCAAAGCAGAAAACAATAATTTTTCTGGGACTTTACCTCAAAAGTTGGGCAATTTTTCAAGTTTGCAAGTATGTGATTTGAGTGGAAATGAATTATCGGGCTGCTTCCCTTACTATTACATAAATTTGTGTAATAGAGAATCAATCGATTTCACAGGAAATTCAGGGCTTCCAAATAATGGTTCGATGGCAGGATTCTGCCAAGATTTGACAGGTGCAGATTATGATAAAGATGGATTTTGTTTCAACATTAATGATTGCGACGATTTTAATGGTGTAATTTATGAAGGTGCACGAGAACTGTGTGATGGTAAGGACAATAATTGTGATGGATCTATTGATGAAGGCCTTGATCATGGTCCGAATGTATGGACAGGTCCAAGTTCAGGGGGTATTTGGAATAGTGCAAACTCTTGGGACATGGGCCATGTTCCTTTAGCATGTGAAGATGTGGAAGTAGGAATGGATGGAGCAGCAATAGTTTTTGATCATACCGGCCAATTAAATTCATTAAATCTTACATTGCGATCTTTAAATATTGGTGCAAACACTTCCGTAAGTTTTGGAACTTATTCAAATTTGTACATTAGGGGTGGAAATTTAATTAATAAAGGAACTTTTAATTTGAATGGATATTATTCTTTTACAGATTTAGATTCTACCAAAAATGGAATAGAAAATTCAGGGTTGTTAAATATTTCGGCCAATTCGTATCTTAGTATTAAAAATAGTGGCGTAAATGGAATTCATAATAAAGTTGGTGGTATTATCAATAATCAAGGTTATATAGAAATAAATTCTAACCATCCAACTAATGGTAACGCGGGGTTAAAAAATGAGGCTACCATTCATAATACAGGTCAAATTTATATTTATGGCACATTTAAACAGATGGAATTAGAATTGGGCCCGGGAACTACATTTAACAATTCTGGAATAAATAGCAAATTAAGTCTGGGTGGAAATTTTCAGGGTGAAGGAAATAGAATACAGGGAGAGGATAAAAATAAAAAAAGCCCACACTAATTAAATAGCATGGGCTTAATTTCTTCTTGATCTTTATTGATTAGTGATCGTGACCTTCATGGTCTTCGCCTTCTGGAGTAACGTTAGCAACGTAATCCATTCCACATTTTGGGCATTTTCCAGGTTCAGCGCTTCCGCTTCCTTCACAATGCATAGAACAAATGTAAGCTGAAGTATATTCTGGTCCAGTCATGTCAACTGCTTCAGTTGTTGCTTCCATTGCATCATCTGCAGCTTCCATAACTTCTTCAGTTGCATCTGTAGTAGCAGCTTTATTACCACATGAAGTAATAGTCATTCCTAAAGAAATGAAAGCAAAAGCTAAAAATAAAATTTGAAATTTTTTCATTGTTAATAATTTAAATATTCTTTGTTAATTGTAATTAATTTTATCCTAATACGAAATAAAATGCAAAGTTATACTTATTTTAATATATAATTTGTATTTCATTAATAAAATATTTCGAATTCAAAATTATTGTTGGTTCAATCACTTAAAGTATCTTGAACGACACCACAACTCATCATTTTTTCTCCAAAATATGGGTTTCTTATTGTCTCATCGAAACTTAACCACACAGCTCCTTTATTATTGGATGCCATTGGGCAAAATTCAACAAATACTTTTTTATTTTCGATTCCGAAAGCTGAAATAGTATTTATTAAAGCTTGAGATAAGGATTCAAAACCATTTCTTTGTTCTTCAATCTCATTTGTACCTGCTATTTTAGCACTTTGACTTGTCATGATTTTCGATTGTTTCATCCAATAATCATGAGAATCTCCATTTAATTGTGACATTTCAATAGTATTTAAGTTGTCCAATAGTATGGTAGCACTTGACTTTGCTTTTTCTGGTAAATCGTTAACCAAAGCATCTTTAAGAATGATATAGGTATCTAAGACGATCGAAATCTGAGACTTTAGTTTTGTAGGAGTTTTTATTTTATAATCAGGAATGGTTTCTTCGACATTTTTTTGTTTTATAATAACATTCTTATTCATCATACTACTCTGATTATTCAATTGAGCAGCAGCATCAATAGTAAAACTTCCATTTACGACTATTTCTTCTCCTGCTTCTAATCCTTTTTCCACTTTGTAAAAATCTCCAATTCTTTCCCCTAACATTACTTCTCGATATTCAAATGATGGAATATCTGTGTTTGGTTTTTTAACATAAACAACAGAGCGTTGTCCAGTCCAAAGCACTGATGTTTTAGGAATGCTTAAGGAATTAGTAGTTTTTTGTTCTCTGGCCATATGGATTCCATTTACAAACATTTCTGGTTTCAATAAACCTCTGGTATTGTTAGATTCGGTTCTTATCGATGCAGTTCTTGTCTGTGGGTTAATTATTGGGTCAATGAAACTAACTACAGTATTAAACTTTCTTGTTCCTAATGCTGTAGCCGTAAATTCTATTCTATCCCCAATCTTTATTTTACTTAAATCCTCCTCATAAGCATCAAAAATTATCCAGACTTTATCCAAATCGATAAGATCAAATAAAGCTTCCCCTCTTTTCACATAATCACCTACAGAAATTCTTCTTTTGGAAACAATCCCTGATTGTTCTGCATAAAATGTAAAGATTTCTTGGACTTCCTCTTTTTCTAAAACATTGTTAATCATATTTTCTGTTAATTTCCAATTCCTTAATTTTGATTTTGCAGCGCTTAATAAATTAGGGTTGACTTCTTTTAAGGATTTTGCTTGTAATAATTCTTGTTGAGCGGAAATGAGCTCAGGCGAATATATATCAATAAGTTTTTGACCTTTTACAACCTTTTCTCCAGTATAACTGATATAAAGCTTTTCTATCCTTCCGGGCAAATGCGAAACAAGGCTTGAGGCAGTAGTTTCATCAGATTTAACTTTGCCAGTCATGAATATTGAATTATTGCCAGTACTAGCAATAGAAGATCCGATTATTGTTGTTTGAATATTAGAAAGCTTGACTGCAGCTTCAGTCATAGTTAGAATGAGAGGATTAGAAGAATTGTTGCTTTCAACCAGAATCAGTTCCATTTCACATATTGGACAAAGTCCTGGTTCATTTTGTCGAATTTGGGGGTGCATTGCGCAAGTATAAATTTGTTCCTCCATATTTCCTGACATGGAATGATTCTGATTATCCTGTATTTTGGTTTCAATTTTTTCCGAGGGTTTGGAAAACCAAGCTAAAGAGAAACCAAATATAATGGCTCCAATAATTCCTAAAGTATATGCTATATTTTTTTTCATTTTATTTAATTTATGACTTAGAGTGTCAGATTTTCAAGAATATTAATGGCTTTGTGAGCTTCAATAATACTATCTAAAATAATTAGTTCATATTTGATAATATCCATTTCCATAGATATCAAGTTTTCAAAACCAGAATTTTCAGCAGCATATTCTTGTTCTAGAAGTTTGATTACAGAATGGATATTTCTGATTTGATCTTCATAGAGAATTTTTGTTTTTAAAGCTGTCTCATACTGTGAAAATGCATTTTCCATCATTTTCTCAAGTTCTGTAATGGCATTTCTTTCTTTAAAATCCAGTGCTTCTATTTGAATCAATTGGGATTTGGTTTTAACTTCAAATGGCTTCTTGTTGATAGGAATTTTCACACTTGCTCTAAGTTGCAAGGCATCTCTACCATTTCTCATAGGATCCATATCGCTTCTTGGATTTACATAGATATAGTCAAATCCAACACCATACATAGGTTTTTGCATGAAAACATTCATATCAATTTCGGATTTTACCACATCTTTATTGTGATTGATCAATTGCAATTTTGGATTTCCATTAATAATTTTTTCTAACAGAAAAGATTTTTCAAACAGCATTATTGGAAATTCCAAATGATCTTCGATGATGATTTCTTTATTTTCAGTGCGACTTAATATTTTGTTGATATTATTAATGGGAACTTGTTTTTGAGTTTCTATTATTTTCAATCGTTCTTCAATATCATTAATTTTGATTTGAACAATCACAACTTCTGATAATTTTCCTTTGCCACTTTCGACTTTGCTCAAAGCGATTTTTTCTACACTTTTTAAAAGTTCAATATTCCTTGAAATTATATTTTGTGTTTCTTGAAATTTATACAGTTGCAACCATTCTTGTTTGAGTTGGGTTCTATTAGCTAAAACTTGCATATTTTTCTGATCAGAAACAGGAATTGCTTTTAAAGAATGGATTAACTTTTGTTGTTTATAAATGCCTTTTGTTGGAATCATTTGACCAGCACTGATTCTCAAAAGTTGAGCCCCCAGTCTAGTTTCAACTGGTAACGGAAATAATCCAACTGAAAATTCAGGGTCTGGCAACCATATATATTGATCTGAACCAGCAATTATGGCTTCTTTTTCTTTATCAAAAGATTTAATTTCAAAATTATTTTTTTCCATTTCTTCGTATAATGCATTCAAATTCTGTGCATTACTATATGAAGTATGTACAATTAAAACAATTAAGACTAATGCTATATTTAAAAATATTTTATTTTTCATAATTATCATTTTGTGATATTATTTAATCTCCATTTCCATTCTTTCCACATAGAAAAGAGCACTGGAACAGTGAACATTGTCAAAGTTTGAATCAACATTCCCCCAAAAGAAGGGATAGCCATAGGTACCATAATATCGGAACCCCTGCCTGTCGAACTTAAGACAGGAAGCAAAGCTAAGAGGGTGGTTGCTGTTGTCATCATTGCGGGGCGTACTCTTCTTAATCCCCCTTCAACAACAGCATCTCTTATTTCTTTCAAGTTAGTCGGTTCATTTCGTTGGAAACTTTCCTTTAGAAAAGTTCCCACAAGAACACCATCATCGGTAGCGATTCCAAATAAGGCAAGAAATCCCACCCACACAGCAACACTCAAATTGATCGTTTTTATTTGAAATAAATCCCGCATATTATTGCCGAAAAAATCAAAATCCAAAAACCAAGGTTGACCGTATAATCCAATCAATATAAATCCTCCAGAAAAGGCAATAAAGACTCCTGTAAAAACCATAAAAGCAATAATCACGGATCTGAAATGCAAATAAAGAATAAGAAATATTAAGAGTAGGGCGATAGGTACTACGATACCTAGCCTTTTGCTTGCTCTTTGTTGTTGTTGATAAGTTCCCGCGAATTCAAAATTTATCCCTGCAGGCAACACGAAAGAGCCGTTATCAATTTGTTTTTGTATTTCCTTTTTTGCATTATTAACAACATTAACTTCAGCAAAGCCATTCATTTTGTCAAACAAAACATAAGAAACCAAAAATCCATCTTCACTTTTTATGGATTGAGGTCCTTGTTCATATTCGATATCTACTATTTCAGATAATGGTATTTGTGCACCATTTGAAGCAGGAACAAGGACATCTTTGATAGTTTGAGGATCATTTCTCAATTCTCGTGGATATCTAATTCTTATATTGTATCGCTCTCGTCCCTCCACAGTTGAACTCATCGGCATTCCACCAATCGCAACTTGAATATAAGTTTGAACTTTTTCAATGCTTAAGCCATATCTAGAAATTGCTTCTCGATCGATTTTTATTAGTAAATATGGTTTTCCTACAACTCTATCGGCAAATACCGCTGCTCCTTTTACACCATCAACATTTATTAGAATTTGTTCTAACTGAAATCCGACTTTTTCAATTGCTTTGAGATCAGTGCCTTTAACTTTTATTCCCATTGGAGCTCTCATTCCTGTTTGGAGCATTACTAATCGGGTCTCGATAGGCTGGAGTTTTGGGGCTGAAGTTATCCCAGGTATTTTTGTTGAAGATACAATTTCATTCCAAATGTCATCCGGAGTTTTAATATGATCACGCCATTGCCGGAAGTATTTTCCTTTTTTATCTGGAATCAATTCTCCATTTCCATCTCGAACATATTCTCCATTTTTCCCGATTCTAAATCTCATTCTATGGCCTTTTTCATCTGTTTTATATTCAGGCTTATATAAAATTATATTCTCATACATCGACATTGGCGCTGGGTCCAAAGCACTGGAAACTCTTCCTGCTTTTCCAACCACAGATTCAATTTCTGGAATGCTTGTAACTGACATGTCTAGAATTCTCAAGTTCTTAATATTCTCCTCCATTCCAGCATGAGGCATTGCCGTCGGCATCAAGAGAAATGATCCTTCGTCCAAACGAGGCATAAATTCTTCCCCTAAGTTTTTATATATACTATAACCTTGAAAAATAATTATCCCTACGATAAAGAATAAAATGAATTTGAATCTGATAAAAAACCTTAAAATTGGTTCATAGAAGTAAATGACCAAGTAAAAAAACCCAATCAATAAACCAGTGATAGCAACAATGAACGAAAAGTTAGTTGCTAACGATTTATTGACACCTAACGGCATCCATATTTTCGCCAATAACCAGCCTATGAACAATGCATAGATTACATTAATAATAACATTTGCCCAGAAATTTCCATTTTCACTTATTTTATCTTCTAACCAAGACTTAATCAATCCACTTATTGCAATAAGAATTATTATCAATCCCCAATAAGGCTCGTAATAGAAGGTTACAAATATTCCCACCGCTGCCACAAGTACATTAACTACATTTCTCAATATTTTTTTTGTAATCTTCATTGAGAAAATAGAATGTGCTAAACTCGGAAGTATGGTGATTGCCACAATTATAGTTGCAATTAATGCAAATGATTTAGTATAAGCTAATGGTCTGAATAATTTACCTTCAGAAGACTCCATTGTAAAAACAGGTAGAAAACTTATTATTGTTGTAGCAACAGCAGTAGTTATGGCCGAACCTACTTCCGTAGTTGCTTCATATATGGAGGTGGAAAGACTTTCTTTATCTCCTTCATTTTTAATTCTGTTAATAATGCTTTCTGCAATAACAATTCCCATATCTACCATTGTTCCAATGGCTATGGCAATTCCGGATAAAGCCACAATGTTTGCGTCAACCTTAAAATATTTCATGGCTATAAAACACATCAAAACTGCTACTGGTAATGTTGCGGACACAATCAATGAAGATTTGAGATTGAACAACATCAGAATAACTACTATGATGGTAATAATTATTTCCAGAGATAGGGCTTCTTCAAGCGTCCCAATTGTTTCTTTAATTAATTCCGATCGATCATAAAATGGAATAATTTTGACTTGAGAAACTGTCCCATCTGTTAATGTTTTAGATGGTAGTCCTGGTTCTAAGTCCTTAATTTTTGCCTTTACATTATCAATAACTGCTAATGGATTTGCACCATATCTGGCAACAATAACAGCTCCAGTAGCATCAGCTCCTGATTTATCAAGAATTCCTCTACGAGTTGCAGGTCCAAGGTTGACATGAGCAATATCCTTTAATTTAATTGCAATATTATCAACGTTTTTTATTACCGTGCCTTCCAGATCAGAAATAGACTTAATGTAACCAAGTCCTCTTACAAAGTATTCGGCTTGATTGATCTCAATAGTTTGAGCACCAATATCAATATTTGAGGCTTTAACAGCAGCCATAATCTGTTCAAGGCTTATATTGTTTTGCTTCATTGCAAACGGATCAACATCAATTTGGTATTCTTTTACATGTCCACCTATTGAAGCAACTTCCGCAACCCCTTCGGCACTTGAAAGTGCGTAGCGAACATAGAAATCCTGAATAGATCTTAATTCTTGGGGATCCCAACCACCTGTTGGATTGCCTTCATTGTCTCTTCCCTCCAGGGTGTACCAAAATATTTGACCTAATGCAGTAGCATCAGGGCCCAAAGTAGGTTTTACGCCTGCTGGCAATAAATTTTGAGACAAAGAATTTAACTTTTCAAGAATTCTACTTCTTGACCAATAAAATTCAATATCGTCATTGAAAATGATGTAAATGCTGGAGAATCCAAACATGGAATTCGAACGAATGGTTTTTACTCCTGGAATTCCAAGTAATGCGGAAGTGAGTGGAAAGCTTATCTGATCTTCTATATCTTGAGGAGATCTTCCCATCCATTCGGTATATACTATCTGTTGATTTTCACCGATATCAGGAATGGCATCAACAGAAACAGGATCATGAGGTAAGTAATCCTTTACCATTTGGTAATCGAACGGGCTATGCACCAATCCAACGCCTACAATCATAAATAAGAAGATGTAAGCAATTAACTTATTGTCTAAGAAAAATTTTATTATAGTATTCAATTGTCAAGTTTTTTCTAAATAAAATAAATAGAAATAGCCTAGCACAAAATGGTCATGCTAAGAAAAACTGAATTGAATCAAATAAGAAAAGTCTGGAAAAGAATGATATGGTCCCGAGAACTCAGAGGTGGTTTGTAATGAGCGTAATCTTTAGCATTGTAAAAAGTGTAAGAATTGATTTCGAATACAGGAATTTCTGTTACAAATGCTAATAAAGTTTTATTGTATTCAAAATCTACAAAAGATGGAAGTCCATAGTCAGTATCCAATTGAAAAAAATATGCTTGATCGTCACAGCACTTATCTTTTGAATCACTTGAGATGTTATTTTCAGCCGATGAGTGGCAAGATTTTTTTACTTTTTCTGAATGACTGTGATTAGTTTTTTCATGACAATTTTTTGATGGTTTGAAAAAACTAATGTTTTGCAAACTGCCTTGGCAATAATGAAAATCAACTGCAATGCCAGCTGAAGTGCTGAACATTAGTATAGCCATCAGTAAGGCGATATGTCTCAATATGTAGGCCTTGGTTTTCAATTATACAAATATAATACAAAAATTGTGACAAAAGTTGAAGTTGAAGCCAATTAACAAAAGAATAACGAAGTAATTTTAAAGATAGATATTTAAAATGAGGAAGCTGATTTTATTAAGATCTTAAAAAATAATAAATGCCAACAACATTAAGAATTAAAAAGATAAAAACTGCAAAGAATAAAGTATTTCCCTCCAAAGATCCAATTATCCTGCTTGTTATACCTGTAATTGTAAAACAAATTGAAAATATCCATTCGTATTTTTTTGGAGATCTAAATTTCATGATGTTTTATTTTTCTACTCACTAAATTTACTGAAAATATTGAGTTTTAATTATCAAATCTGAGGTTTAATTTTGGATTAGGATGTTAGGATTAAATTATTGATCAAAAAATATGAATAAGAAGATTGGTATAATTTGTTTCTTAAATGATTATATGAATTACATTTAGACAAGCTTTTCTGTGGTTTGAAAGTTTATTAATACTATTTCATAGGGATTATTCCCCAATTAATAGATTTAAATTAGAAAGGCATCATATTTTAATTAAATTATTTTAAGAGTTTACAAGTGTAAAATGTTTAAAAAACAGAATTTTGGCTATCAAAATTCAAAAATAGTGCACTAAAACTTGATCTGAATTTACCAAGGCGGAGCATATTTGTTTAATTTCAAGAAATTTAGCCAAAAAAGCCCAAAATTTTGTTTCCTAATGTTTGCTGGCGGCAAACTATTAAAACAACCTCGCAGTCCCTGTCTGTAAAATTGCCAGAAATTGCTGAATATGGTATGGAAATTATTCTTTCCCTTTTTTGTATAAAATATCTTGCTGCTTCCTTCTCCATTTTCATTCCCAAATTTGCAAACTTCCGCTGTGCTCCATTCTGGCTCAAATAATACCAATGGTTGCTGGGAATTCAATTTATTTACCCATTCAATCATTTCTTCTTCGGATTCTACCAAAATCTTTGAATACCTAGAACCAAAAAGTCCTCCCTTTCGTGAGTATTTGTAGTTAAAATATTTTGCATAACTGTTAAGCATATTTGATACTTCCTGAGAAAATATTGCATATGTTTCAGGATAACTAATCCCCAAATTTCCATTTTTTCTATCCTCAATCAATTGAGCATATTTCTCATTTGTTCCCGATTCATATTTTCTTTCAAAGAAATTTTCTATCTGGTTTCTCCATTTAATTCGAACAAGAATTTGAAATTGATTGTGCTTAAAATTATAAGCATGGATGTCACAAAGTTGGGATAAGTATTTTTCAACATTCGAACGAAAAAATTCTACATCAGAAGAATCACAAAATATTGGATTTCTTGCAACACCAAAATTTGAAATTAAATAAATGTGTCCTCCGAAAATATGGTCAACTTTCATTGATCTAAAATTGAATAAATGACCAAAGCACTATATTGCTTTTGGAAGCCATAAATCTATGGCTCATGTATTAGTGTTTTTTAGAAGAATTTTGTTACCTTTTTTTTCAATTATTTTTCAATCTTTTGAAAAAACTTCAAAATGGGTCATATCAATTAAACTAGTATTTTACTTCTAATAAAGAAGTTTTAGTGGTCTATTTAGTATTGAAATATGTCTTGTTGTCAATTTTTCCTTAATCAATAATATCCTAACTTTAATTTAATGTTAAAACACTTTTATCAAATAGCAATCAAAGCTAATTTCAAATAAATTATATAATTAAGGATAAAAAATAAAACTATATTTTCAAGGCTTTATGCTTAGATAATAAAAGAGTGTTCCTAATCTTGTTTTTTTAATAAAAACAGAATCCTTTCTTTTAATAATTATGTAGCTTGAAAAAAAATAAAATATGGACTCCAATGAAAATGATTTTCACGAATTGAGTTTTTATACTTTGAGCCACCCTGATCAAGCATATTTTATTCATCAGCATATCGTTGATGCATATTTTGCTCAGAAAGCTACCAAAGATTCTAAATCCATTGGAATTACTTTTGCACTCGTTGGTCTATACCTCTTCCTTGAAAAAAGCTACACTGGAAAACAGGTACAACACGCACATATGAAATTAGCAAAGAACAAGAAACAATGGCCGCATTTTATATTGCCTCAATACCGCGGTAAAATCACCGTTGCTGACATACTGGTTATAAATCCAGGAATTGAAAGGGATAAAATGATTAAATTATGGTGTATTTCAGTTTGGAATGCTTTCAAAGAAAACCATAAAACTGTTGCAGAATTATTGGAAAAAGAACTTGGAATTTAACCCTCCTTTGACTTTATAAAATTTTACATTTGACAATGTATGCGAAAATTTGGAGTATAAAAATCTGAATTGTTAAATTGTCTTCTATAAATATTAACTTAAAGTCTTTTATAGAAAGTCACCTTTAATTTTCAAAATAATAATATGAAGACCTATTTTTTTCATTGTGTGCTAACAATTTTATTCATCTTATGCTCTCTAGCTGTTTATTCTCAAGATGAGAGTCATCCAATTACCATCCATGACATCATTAATTTAAAAACTGTAGGCAAACCGGAGATAAGTCCAGATGGCAAATGGGTTGCGTATACTGTTTCTGAAGTAAATTTAGAAAAAGATAAGTCTGTTTCAAGAATTTACATTATTCCTTCAAGTGGTGGAGAAGCGATTCCCATTACTTCAAATGATTATTCTGCTCGCCAACCAAAATGGAGTTCAAATAATAAATTTTTGTCTTTTCTTACGGCAAAGAATGAAGATGAAAAAACACAAGTTTGGACTTCTAATAGAATGGGCGGCGACGCTGAAAAATTGACCAATATTCCGCAAGGTGTTTCTGGTCATGAGTGGTCGCCAGTTGACAATAGGTTGTTATTATCCATAACTGATCCGAAACCGGAAGATTTGACAAAGGATAAGGAGGATGACAAAAAAGCTAAGCCTTATGTTATCGATAGACTGCAATTCAAGCAAGATTATGAGGGATATTTGAACAACTACAGAACTCACTTATACATTTTCAATCCTGGAGATACAGCTGCAATTCAACTTACTTTCGGTGAATATGATGACAGCGATCCACAATGGAGTCCAGACGGAAAAACTATAGCTTTCGTTAGCAACAGATCGTTGAATCCTGATGGTAATGCCAATTCAGATATTTGGCTAGTTTCTTCATTGCCATCTAATCAAGGTAAAGATATTGTTCAATTGACGAAAAATCCAAACGAAGATGATTCACCTTCTTGGAGCCCAGATGGAAAATCTATTGTTTACAAAACTGTCACAGATGGAGATGCAATTTGGTATGCTACTCAAAAATTAGCTATGATTTCTACTTCTGGGAATAATTCACAAATATTAACGGAAAGCCTTGATAGAAATATTAGTGGTCCTCAATTCTCCGAGAATGGCGAATCCATTTTTTTTATGATTGAAGAAAATGGTAGCAGTAACCTTGCAAACATCAATCTAAAGTCAAAAAAAATAGAAAGAACTATTCAAGGTGATCTCAGTGTAGCAGCATATGAATTGAAAAATTCAAAGATTATCGCGTTGGTAGGTAAAGCTAATCGCCCAACTAATCTCTATGTATTTGATAATGGTACCTTAAACGAATTGACTGGAGTGAATGATGATTTAATGGCTAAAATAAAGAAACCATTAATCGAAAAGATTCAATTTCAAAGTGCTGATGGTACAGATATAGAAGGTTTTGTGGTCAAACCAATAGATTTTGATGCTTCGAAAAAATATCCTGCTGTTCTTTGGATACATGGAGGGCCTACCAGTCAATATGATTTTTCATTTGATACTGAACCTCAATTGTTTGCAGCGAATGGTTTTGTGACACTTTTAATTAATCCGCGAGGTTCTACAGGTTACGGGCAGGAATTTTCTGAAGCGATTTTTGCAGATTGGGGAAACAAAGATTTTCAAGATGTCATAGCCGGAGTAGATTTTGTGATCCATGAAGGATATGTTAATAAGGATAAATTAGTAGTTGGGGGATGGTCTTACGGTGGAATATTAACCAATTATGTTATTACAAAGTCTGACAGATTTAAGGCAGCAATGTCTGGAGCAAGTGAAGCATTATATCGATCTAATTATGGACATGATCATTACCAGTTGACATGGGAAAAAGAATTGGGGTTACCTTGGGAAAATGCGGAAGCATGGGAAAGAATTTCTCCATTTAATGATGTGGCAAAAATAACAACTCCGACACTTTGGATGGGCGGAAGTGAGGATTGGAATGTACCGATATTGAATTCTGAGCAAATGTATCAAGCAATGAAACGATTAGGTAGAGACACTCAATTGGTTGTCTATCCTGGCGAGTCTCATGGTTTGAAAAGGCCTTCTTTTATTAAAGACAGGTTGGAAAGGTACTTGGATTGGTTTAATAAACATCTTGAATAAGTTGTTATTTGCATAAAGATTTTCTAAATAATGATTAATTTACGCAAGCAGTGAAAAATATTCTGTTTCATTTATTCTTTTTGAATGGATGCTGGATAATGGTATGGAAATTCAATTTTTAAAATCCATATTTATGAAAATTTTATTTTTTTGTTTATTTCTTTTGTTTGGAGTTTCAAGCTGTATTAAAAAAACAGCTTTTGAATTTGCTTCTCCAAATTTTGAACTTATCAAACTTGCAGATGGTGTTTATGCATGTATTCATAAATTTGGTGGGAAAGCCATTTGCAATGTTGGAATAATAGACAATGGAACTGAAACCTTTATTTTTGACAGTTTTTTATCTCCAGAAGTTGCTAAAGAACTAATAGTTGTTGTTGAAAAGTTGAAATTATCACCAATAAAATATATTGTAAATAGCCATGCCCATAATGATCATATTCGAGGTAATCAAGTTTTCTCAAATGACATCGAAATAATTAGTACAGCAGTTACCGGTTACGAAATTGCTGTTAATGAACCCATTGATATTGCTGATGAAAAAGAATATGCTATTCAAAGCTTTGCATTTTATGATTCTCTATTAAATGAATATAAAGGAGATTCTACAGATCGGGCATTTCTTAATATCCAAATGTGGCGGCCGTATTATGAAGTCTTATCCAATAGCCATAATGAGATCATCACAAGAGTGCCCAATATTTATATTGACAGTATAAAAACTTTTCCGGGTACGAACAGAGATATTCAACTTATATCTAGAGGAAAAGGACATACTAAAAGTGACCTGGTGCTTTACATCCCAAATGACAATATTTTATTTGCAGGAGATCTTGTATTTAATGAGATGCATCCATACTTACCCAGCGGATACATGGATGAATGGAATGGATGGTTGGACTATTTTAATACTTTAAATGTTGATCAATTGGTGCCTGGTCATGGAAATGTGGGTGGCCCAGAACAAATTTTTAAAATGAAGGAATACATTTCTGATGTATATGTTATCATAAAAAATATTAAAAGAGATACTTCGGTTGACCTTGATTTTACTAAAATAAAAATACCTGAAAAATATAAGGATTGGTGGTTTGAACAATTTTTTGTTTCAAATTTAAAATTTATGAACACAAAAATTCAACAAGAGTAAAAATTATTGTTTGGCAAGAATTAATTTCAAATCAAACCATTCCCAACCATACATAAAATCTAAAAATTCTTATTTATATTTCCCTTCCTAAGTTATTAATTAAATAAAACAAAAATGAAAATAGCCACTTTACTATGTATTTTATTACTTTTTAATTTCCCCGTTACAGAATTAGATTCTCAGACTACTATTAATTCTGATTTTTATAAAACCATGTCATGGAGAAATATTGGTCCAAATCGAGGAGGAAGATGCCTAGGAGTCGCTGGATCCCCAGGAAGGCCATTAGAATATTATTTTGGTGCCACTGGTGGCGGACTTTGGAAAACTACTGATGGAGGTAATGAATGGGAGCCTGTCACAGACGGTCAATTAACAAGTTCTTCTGTTGGAGCTGTAGCAGTCGCTGAAACCAATCCTGATATTGTATATATTGGAATGGGTGAAGTTCAATTGAGAGGAAGTATTACGCAAGGTGATGGTGTGTATAAAACTACCGATGGTGGTAAAACATGGAGGCATTTGGGATTAAAAGAAACTCAAGCGATTGCAAGAATTAGAGTACATCCAACAAATCCAGATATTGTGTATGTTGCTGCACTTGGCCATCCATATGGAGATAATGAAGAAAGGGGTGTTTTCAAATCCATAGATGGTGGAAATACTTGGAAAAAAGTATTATATGAAAGCCCAAAGGCTGGTGCAGTAGATCTTATCATAGATCGCACGAATCCTAATATATTATATGCATCAACATGGCAAGTATATCGTAAAGCTTGGAAAATGTGGGGCGGAGGAGAATATTGCAAGCTATGGAAATCAATGGATGCAGGTGAAACATGGATAGAATTAACAAAAAACCCAGGTATGCCGGAGGGACCAATTGGAAAAATTGGTGTTACAGTTTCCCCTGTCAATCCTAATAGAGTATGGGCAGTTGTTGAGGCAAATGAAGGAGGTATTTTTAGATCTGATGATGGTGGATGGACATGGAAAAGAACAAATAGTGAAAGAAAATTGAGGCAGCGGGCATTTTATTATTCAAGAATTTATGCTGATCCTTGGGATGAAAACACCGTTTATGGGTTGAATGTTGATTTTTTCAAATCCGTAGATGGAGGAGTAACATTTGATATTGAAATAGACCCTCCACATGGAGATAACCATGACCTTTGGATTGATCCTAATAACCCATTAAGAATGATTTCTGGAAATGATGGAGGTGGAAATGTGAGTGTTAATGGCGGAAAAACTTGGACAGAGCAAGATTTTCCAACCTCACAATTTTATCATGTAATGGCGACTAGTGATGTGCCTTATCATGTTGCAGGAGCTCAGCAAGACAACAGCACATTAGCAATGCCTAGTGAAGGATGGGATAATAGGATGGCACGAGGTCCAAACCATGGTTGGTATTATGCTGTCGGTGGCGGAGAAAGCGGATATATTACTCAACATCCAACCAAACCTGATATTTTTTACGCCGGAAGTCAAGGTGCACTTTTAACAAGATATGATAGAAGCACTGGGCAAAATAGAGATATTCAAGTTTATCCACGATTTTTTTCCGGACAGCCATCTAGTGATTTACCTGAAAGATGGCAATGGACTTTTCCTATTGTTTTTTCAAAGCAAGATGCTAATATAATGTACACTTGTTCACAACATGTGTGGAAGACAACAAATGATGGCCAATCTTGGGAAAAAATTAGTCCAGACTTAACTTATGCGGATCCTGAAACTTTAGGGCCAACAGGCGGTATTATTACTAAAGACATGAACGGTCCTGAAATTTATGCGACAGTATTTGCTTTAACGACTTCGAATCATGATAACAATACGATTTGGGCTGGTTCAGATGATGGAATGGTCCATATCACAAGGGATGGAGGAAAAAATTGGAAAAATATCACTCCTCCTAGTTTGCCAAAATTCAGCCGTGTAAGTATTATAGAGGAATCATTTCATACAGCAGGAACAGCATTCATTGCTGCCAATAGATATCAAGTAGATGATAGAGAACCCTATGTTTTTAGAACTACAGATTATGGTAAAACATGGGACAAAATAGTTGTAGGCATTAAAACAGGACATTTTGCAAGGTCAATTAGAGAAGATCACATCAGGAAAGGTTTGCTTTTTCTAGGCACAGAGCATGGAGTTTATGTTTCTTTCGATAATGGAAGCAATTGGCAACCTATCCAATTGAATTTACCAGATACGCCAATCCGTGATTTGGTCATTAAAGACAATGATGTAGTTCTGGGTTCGCATGGAAGAGGCTTTTGGATATTGGATGATATTAATCCACTTAGAGAAGTCACTGCTGAAATGCTTTCAGAAAAAGCCAGACTTTTTAGGCCTAGTGATCCGATCAGAGGAATTACTGATGGTATTTTCCAATATTATTTAAGTGAGAAAACGGATTCAGTGGTTTTTGAAATTTTAGACAAGGATAATAAATTGGTGAATACTTATATAGGCAAGGCTGCAAAAAACAAAGCTGACCCAAATGTTCCCTATTGGATGAGAGGCGGTTCTTCAAAACCAACAACAGCTTTAGGAATTAATGAATTCAAATGGGACCTAACGTATCCAGGTGCGACAGTATTCGAAGGAATGATTATTTGGAGTGCTAGACCTGCCAGAGGACCAAAAGCGCCTCCGGGAGATTATAATGTTGTAATAAAAGCTGGGTCATATGAAAAGACATACCCATTTAAAGTTTTGATGGATCCAAATTTGAAAGATGTGTCTGAAAATGATTTAATTGAACAATTCGAATTGGCCACTAAAATTAAAAATAAAACCAGCGAGGCTAATGAAGCCGTAATTAAAATTCGAAAAGTGAGAGAAGGTCTCAAAGAAAAATTAAAGGATTCTAACAATGCTATTTTCAAAGATGAAGTAGAAAACTTTATTAAGAAAATCACCGCTATCGAGGAGGAATTGTATCAAGTGCAAAATCAAAGTGGTCAGGATCCGCTTAATTTTCCAATAAAATTAAACAACAGACTTGCTTCTTTGAGAAGGAGCATTGAAAATGGAGATGCAAAACCGACGGATGGAGCTTATAAAGTTTTTGAAGAATTGTCAGCAGAATTAAAAGCATTAATTGATCCTTTGAATGTATTAATGGAAGTTGAATTGAATAAAATTGAAATGAAGATGGTTAAGCCATAATAAAGATCATATCAAAATGAGGAAGATTTGAGTTAGATCAAATCTTCTTTGTTTTGATGAGCTTATAATTTTTGTAACTAAAATCTAGTTTCAAATATTTCCTGGCAAAATCTTTTGTTTTGTCTTTAATTGATTTTTTATTATAAGAAAGATCATGCTCAAAAGCCCAATTTTTCAGTTTAATTCTTTGTTCCATTACTTTTGCATGATCGCCATTAAATCGTGCTAGTTCTTTGATGTGTTTTTCATATTCATAGTTTTCAACTTTTACCACATTTTTCTCTATCCAATCATCAGCATGCCAATATTTATTGAAATTCTCTTGTTTTTTTTGCATGGCTTTTGGTTCTTTAACCCAACCATAATGGTATACAGAGGCATTGATTGGCACTACATTTAACTTTTCATTATCATTTTTTCTAAATCCTTGGGCATC
Organism: Bacteroidota bacterium; assembly: GCA_024642705.1. Lineage (GTDB taxonomy): Bacteria > Bacteroidota > Bacteroidia > Chitinophagales > Saprospiraceae > Portibacter. The sequence continues at coordinate 24,988 of JAHEAQ010000025.1, forward strand.
TCTATAGGAATAAATTTTTTTGTTGTTTTTAATCACTCGAATTTCATTTTTGTACCAATTCGAGGATGTGCCCACATAGTCGTATGATCCATAAAAGTGCAAATAATTGAAAAGCAAGCCATCTACATCATTATGATTTTTGAATTTTTGCATATTTTCCGCAATAATGTCCAAATCATTTTCATGTATTACCTCATCGCCTTGAATGTAAAAAGCCCAATCTGAATCTTGCGAAATTGCTTTGAATGCTTTGTTTGTTTCTTCTGCTAATACTTTTCCTCCTTCCCTTAATTCTTCATTCCAAATCGTTGGGATAATTTTAATCTTTTCATCATTGATTTGTTGAATTAAATTAAAAGTTTCGTCTCGGGATTCACCAACTGCAACTATCATTTCATCGCAAATTGGTAAAATGGACCTGATAGCCTCAACAATCGGATAATCATAGATTAATGCATCTTTAATAAAAGTAAATCCACTAACTTTCATGAGTGTAAGATATTCATTCTCCAATAATCATTAAAATTAAGATTCAGTATTAAATAAATTAGATTCAGAATATTCCAAAAAAAAATAGTGTGAAATATTAAAACTAATTTGTAAATTGATGAACTAAATCATTTTTGTTTTCTAACCTACATTTTTTGGCTTTCAAAATACTTTAAAATGAAAAATATAATTGTTTTTGTTTTTGGAATAATTTTGCTTGGAGCTTGTTCTAAAGATGCTGATTTTTTGGCATCAAATCCTGATTTAGGCGCAGAATTGAGTTTTGCAAATTTACGTGTTGGAGCAATTGTAGCTGGTTCGCATATCACTACTACTGGAAGTCCATGTGAACCTGTAGGCATTCCAAATACAGAAATTGGCTTATTTTATGAAAGAGATGCAGATATGAATACTAATCTTACTTTAGGAGATTACTATTATATTTCAGGAACAGGTTCTGCGTTATTCTACAAAATTAAACCAGGATCGTATACCATTATTGCAAAAAACAATTTGGGTCATATAAAACTTATCAATGATGTTCAAGTTGGGGAAAGTGAAATAGTAATTCAATTCTAATTATCCTTTGCCGAACATATTTTAGAAATTATTCTTGCTGCCAATTTAGCTGTGATAAAGTCAATATCATAGGTTGGATTTAATTCAGCAATATCCACTGTTTTTACTTTTCCGCTTTTGAGAATTGGTATCAAACAATTTAAAATCAAATCGGGATGACATCCTAATGGATTTGCAGCACTGACTGCAGGAGCAAAAGCTGCTGAAATAACATCCATGTCTATACTTATGTAGATAGATTCTACTTGGGATATAAACATGTCAATTTGAAGTTGAATTTCAGAAATTTTAAATGTTTTAAAATCTTCATCTTTAATATATTGAGCACTAAGCTGGTGGGCAGTGTCAAAAAGATTTTTGGTATTCCCTTCATCCTGAATCCCTAAAACTAAATAATTAAAATCAATTTTGTGCTCTTCAAATTTTTCATATAATTGAAAGAAAGGAGTACCTGAATTTCCTTGAATATTTCCATTTCTCAAGTCAAAATGTGCATCGAAATTGATTATTCCGAGTTTTTTAACTCCTATAATTTGATTTGCATCCATAAAACCCAAACCTGTACCAAATGCAATGTCGTGCCCACCACCAATGTTAATGGGAAATGCTCCTTTTGAAATTACTTCTGAAGTAAGCAGAGATAACAATTCTTGGACTTCTTCTAACGAATCATTTTCACAAATAATATTTCCCAAATCATAAATGTTATGCATACTCGATTGGGGGAGAGCACATTTTGCCAACATGTTTTTCACATGAAAAGGACCATTAAATGCTCCCACTCTTCCATTATTTCTTCTTACCCCTTCATCACATGCATATCCAATTAGCACAATATCTCCATTTCCTATTTGTGACAAGTCACTTATTTGAATTATCTTCTGATGATAATACATTGGGCCTTGAAATGGATCAGAATCTCTTCCGGTCCAAGTTCCTTTAGGGGATGGTTTTAAATATTTACCAATTAGATAATCTTTCCTTTTTTCCATACAAATTTGGGTTTTATCTGCCCTTGGTGGTAAAGTATTTCTCTGTAATCCTGAACTGGAAAGGCAACTATATCTGAAATCATATTTTGTTGCAATCTTCCTCTGTCTGCAAGTCCTAATGCCGCAGCAGCTCTAAAGGTGATGCCAGCAAATATTTCGGCATCGCTTAATTTCTCGCTTGCCCCCATGATGGCTGCTTGTGTAATTAAATCTCCCATTGGACCACTACCTGGATTCCAGTCACTTGCAATTGCCACAATTGCGCCTGCATTTAACAATTTTCTGGCCGGAGCAAAATTACAACCCAAACCAAGACTTGCACCTGGCAAAACAGTTGCAACTGTGTTGCTTTTTCCCATCATATTAATTTCTTGATCACCAGAAACTTCTAAATGATCGACACTTAATGCCCCTAATTCAACCCCAAGTTTTGAACCTCCAGTAGAAAATTGGTCGCCATGAACGGTGAATTGAAATCCCATTTTTTTTGCTTCCGTCAAATATTTTCTCGCCTCCTCTACTAAAAAGGCGTCTTCTTCCACAAAAATATCAATTCGCTTGCTCCATCTTTTTTTTATTACCTCAGGCAATAATTCTTGTGTTAAATAAGTCAAATATTCCTTGTTTCCACCTTCGAAATCCTTTGGTTTTATATGAGCCGCCAAACATGTTGGAATCAAATCAATTGAAATTTCCTCATTTACTTTATTAATGATTTTTAATTGCCTGAGTTCATGCTCGAGACTTAAACCATATCCAGATTTTACTTCTAGGGTTGTTACACCATTTGCACCACATTTTTCAGCTCGTATTTTGGTTAATTCATAAAGTTCTTCAGCTGAAGCATTTCTTGTTTTTGTAACCGTATCCCAGATTCCACCGCCATTTCTAGCGATTTCCAAATAACTTACTCCCGTATTTCGTGCTGCATAATCGATATGTCTGCTGCCACCATAACAAATATGCGTATGAGCATCAATAATCCCAGGCATTCCTACCACGTCACCTTCAATTTCTTCCACAATTGGATTTTCAGATTTAGATGATTTGATTAGCTTTTCGAAACCATCAATTTTAATAATTTTACCATCAGAAATCAGTATTCCTGCATTTTCTAAAATAGGTAAATCGCTATTTATTAAAGCACCTCTTAAAGAAGTATTGTCAAAAGTCAATAATTGAGAAAAAGGTCCAATAATGTAGGTTTTACTTTCGCTCATTTTTATATATCTAAATTGAATTCTTTGCTTTTGTCAATAGCTATTTGATAACCAGCATCCTTATGTCTATATACTCCCATTGCAGGGTCAATATGCAAAACTCTTCGAAGACATTTTTCAGCTCTTTCCGTACCATCTGCCAGGACAACCATTCCAGCATGTTGTGAATATCCCATTCCTACTCCGCCTCCATGGTGAAATGAAACCCAAGTTGCACCACCGCTTGTATTTCCCAATAAGTTCAAAAGTGCCCAATCAGAAACTGCATCGCTCCCATCCAACATTCCTTCAGTCTCTCTATTCGGTGAAGCTACAGAACCGCAATCCAAATGATCTCTTCCAATGACAATTGGTGCTTTTACTTTACCCGATTTTACCAAATCATTAAATATTAAACCTGCTTTTTGTCTCTCGCCCAGGCCAAGCCAGCATATTCTGCATGGTAAACCTTGAAAAGCAACCATTTCTTTTGCCTTGTCTAACCAATTAATCATTTGCAAATTTTCTGGAAAAGCTTCTTTTAAGGCTTGGTCTGTAATATAAATGTCTTCTGGATCTCCTGACAATGCTGCCCATCTAAATGGACCTTTGCCTTCACAGAATAATGGTCTTATATAAGCTGGAACAAAACCAGGAAAATCAAATGCATTTTCAACTCCTCCTTCTTTTGCATATGCTCTTATATTGTTGCCATAATCAAAAGTGACAGCACCTTTTTTTTGCAATTCTAGCATCAATTCAACATGTTTTGCCATACTTTTGATGGAAAGTGATTTGTACTTTTTGGGATTTGTTTGGCGAAGATTTTCTGCATCTTCTAAACTCATTCCATGAGGAATGTAACCATTGATTGGGTCGTGTGCAGAAGTCTGGTCTGTCAAAACATCAGGAACAATTCTGTCGTCTACAATTCTTTGTAAAACATCAACAATATTGCCGACCAATCCCACAGAAAGTGCTTTTCCACTTTGCTTGGCTTCTTTTACCCATTTTATTGCTTCATCATAATCATAAGTCATTCGATCAATATAATTGGATTCAATTCTTTTCTGAATCCTGTTAGGATCAACATCAACTCCTAAAAAAGAAGCACCTGCCATTTTCGCAGCTAATGGTTGAGCTCCTCCCATTCCACCTAATCCTCCTGAAATAACCAATTTATTTTTCAAATTGCTTTGAAAATGTTTTTGAGCACACGCCATAAAAGTTTCATACGTGCCTTGCAAAATACCTTGTGATCCAATATATATCCAGCTACCAGCTGTCATTTGGCCGTACATCATAAGCCCTTTGGCTTGCAATTCATTGAAATGCTCCCATGTGGCATATTTGGGGACAAGATTGCTGTTTGCTATTAATACTCTTGGGGCTTCTTTATGTGTTGGAATGATGCCGACTGCTTTTCCAGATTGAACGAGCAAACTCTCGTTGTCTTTTAGCTTTAAAAGACATTCAATGATTTTCTGCAAAGATTCGACATTTCTTGCAGCTTGCCCCGTTCCGCCATACACTACAAGGTTAGCCGGATCTTCCGCAACCTCCTTATCCAAATTGTTCAATAACATTCGCAATGGAGCTTCAGTCTGCCAACTTAAAGCATTTAATTGACTTCCTTGTGGCGCTTTATAATTTGGATGAGATGCATATTTCTCAATAAATTTCGAAAAGATGCTCGTATTCGCTATAGTCACCATTTTTATATTTTTTTTCAATTTCTAATAATTCTTTCGATTTCAATATCTCAATAGATTTTTCGATATCATTTGCAAACAACCGATCATTTTCTGCAAATGGAATTTTGGATCTGAGTAAATCATGACATTTGTCTATTACTTTTCCAGATTTTAAAGGCTTCCTAAAGTTCAAAGCTTGTGCAGCAAGCAATAATTCTAAAGCTAAAATTTTCTCAGTGTTTTCAGCTACTTTTAAAGCTTTTCTTACCCCAATTGATCCCATACTGACATGATCCTCCTGACCTAATGAAGTCATAATACTATCTGCGCTAGCTGGAAAACATAAAGATTTATTTTCACTAGCAAGCGCCGCTGCAGTGTATTGTAAGATCATAAACCCAGAATTTAATCCCGTTTTAGACATCAATAATTTAGGAACTCCTTCAGTCTTCCCTTCGAGTGACAAATACATCCTTCGATCCGAAATACTTCCTATTTCACTTAATGCCAAACAAGCATAATCTGCAGGTAACGCGATTGGCTGGCCATGAAAATTGCCACCTGAAATAGTAAAGTTTTCATTGAAAATGATTGGATTGTCTGTTACTGCATTCATTTCAATTTCGAGACAATCTTTTAGGTGCAACCAAGCATTTCTTGAAGCGCCGTGAACTTGAGGCATGCATCTCAATGAATATGGATCTTGAACTTTATCACAATCTAAATGATTATTGACAATTTCTGAATTTTCTAAGAATTTTGTAATCCTACTCGCAACATGAATATTAGCCGGAAATGGCCTAAGTTTATGTAATTCTGGATGAAATGGCATTATTGAACCTTGCAATGCGTCAACCATCATGGCTCCAATGATATCCGCATGGGAAAGATTATTGTAAAAATTTTCAACCAAGAAAACACCATGTGCTGCAATAAATTGGGTCCCATTAATTAAGGCCAGCCCATCTTTTGCACCTAAATTCAAATTTTCTAATCCAAATTTATTCAATACATGATTGGTCTCATGGCAAATTCCTTGATAATAGACTTTTCCTTCACCAATCAACGGTAAAAATAAATGAGAAAGCGGCGCTAAGTCACCAGAAGCGCCAACTGAACCTTGTTCTGGAACTGCAGGAATAATGTTCATTTCGATGTGCCAAATGATTCTGTCAATAATTTCGTTTGAAATTCCAGATTTTCCTTGTGCAAGAGCGTGCAGTTTTAGGACCAACATCGCTTTTGCAATTTTTAGATCGATATGAGCTCCTACTCCAACACTATGACTTAGCAAAAGATTTTTTTGCAATTTGCTGGTTTCAGAAGAGGATATTCTCGTGTTGCAGAGGGGGCCAAAACCAGTATTTATGCCATACACAGCTTTAGTCTTTTGAGAAATTTTTAATACTGCATCATTTGAAGCTAATATTTTTTCTCTAGTGTCATTATCAATTTTGAGATTAACTTTCCCATCAACTATATCAATTACTTTGGATACTGTCAGAAAATCTGAACCAAAATTGAATTCTGATTGCATAATGTTATAGCTTCATTGTTAATAATATATAAAATTATTCATATTTTTGATAACTACCAATACAATTATATAATCGTTTAATAATCATGAGTAATCAAATTGAATTTAGACATCTCCGGTATTTTGTAGCTTTAGCAAAAGAACTTCACTTTAAAAAAGCTGCAGATAAACTCTATATTTCTCAGCCTGGGTTAAGTAGGCAGATCCAGCAACTTGAAGGATATGTCGGAACCACTTTGTTCGAAAGGGACAAAAAGCATGTTGAATTGACGGAAGCAGGTAATTATTTTCTTATTGAATCTAATTTTTTGTTGAATGCATTGGATAAAATGATTAGCGAAACCAACATCATTGCTAGCGGTAAAAATGGCGATATTAAAATTGGTTTTTTGGGATCAGCAATGCAAGAAATAATACCCAATCTTATATTGAAAGTGAATAAAAAGTATCCAGGCATTAGTTTTACATTTGAAGAAATGTCTAATAGTCTTCAGGTAGAAAAGTTGATTTCAAATGAAATTGATTTAGGTTTTGTAAGGCTGGACAATACAGACTCCGAATTAAATCTTGTTCCAATATTTGAAGATACCTTTTCATTGGTCTTACCATTCGATCATCCAATTGATTCGACCAACTTTAAAAGCATGAAACAATTTAAAAATGATTCTTTTATTCTGTTTCAACAAAGCTATAGTCCGGCTTATTATCGCCAAATTGTAAGCATTTGTGAGGATAATGGTTTTTTACCAAAAATTGTTCACAATTCTGTTCATGCAAGTACAATTTTTAGATTAGTCGAGAATAATCTTGGTATTTCTATAGTCCCAACTTCTCTACAAAAGGGTTTCAATTTGAAAATTAAATTTATTGAATTGAAAAGCATAAAACAAAGGGCGCTTTTGTCTTATGCATGGAGTAAAAAAAATAGAAACCCTGCACTTAAAAATGTTTTAGCTTCTATTGGAGACAAGATGATTAAATAATCAATTAACTTCGAGTTTCATAAAATAATAAAATGGATTTTAAGTCTTTACAATCGAAATTAGAAGGAGAAATTGCATTCGATAAATTAACCAGAACGATTTATGCAACGGATGCATCAGTGTATCAAGAATTTCCAGACGCTATTGTGACGCCAAAGTCTGAAAACGATATAGTGGAGACTATTAAATTTGCCATTTCTAATAATTTGTCCATTATCCCAAGGTCAGCAGGAACTTCATTAGCTGGGCAGTGTGTTGGTAAAGGAATTGTTATTGATGTTTCCAAACACCTTAATAAAATTCTGGAAGTAGATGTTGAAGCAAAAACTGTATGGGTTCAACCTGGCGTCATCAGAGACGAATTGAACCATCATCTTAAGCAGTTTGGACTGTTTTTTGGACCCAATACTTCCACTGCGAATAGATGCATGATTTCCGGAATGGTTGGAAACAATTCTTGTGGTACTTCATCCATTAAATTTGGGTCTACAAGAGATCATATACGAGAACTTCGAACCATTCTTTCAGATGCTTCAATTGCTAATTTTAAAAATTTACCTCTTGAAGAAGCTTTAGTAGGAAGCGAAGAACTATCCCTAGAGAGAAAAATCTATACGAGTTTAGTTGAAAAATTATCGCAAAAACAGGTTCAAGAAAATATTAGCAAGCATTTTCCACATCACGAAATCAAACGAAGAAATACTGGCTATGCGGTTGATGCTTTAATTGAGCAAGAAGTTTTTCAACACGGTAAAGGAAAGATTGATCTGTGCAAAATATTAGCGGGTTCTGAAGGCACTTTATCATTTACGACAGCTGTTAAGTTGTCACTGAACAATCTTCCACCTTCGGAAAGAATTATTGTGTGCTGCCATTTTCAGAGCATTGCAGAAACAATGAGGGCGGTACCCATAATAATGAAGTTTGAGCCAGATATGTGTGAATTGATGGATAAAATAATTCTCGATTGCACTAAATCCAATAAACAACTAGAGAAAAATAGGTTTTTTCTTCAGGGTGATCCTGCTGCAGTCTTAATGGTTCAATTTAATAGGCATCAAAAAGCAGATTTGGAAACTATTGCAGATTCTATGATTGCAGCTTTAAAAGAAAACAATCTTTCTTACGCTAATCCAAAAGTATATGCTCCTGAAGATCTAAAGGTTTTTGAATTGAGAACTGCAGGACTTGGTGCTTTAGCCAATATACCAGGCGATGCTAAAGCAGTTGCATGTATTGAAGACACTGCTGTTAGGATTCAAGATTTACCCAATTACATAGCTGAGTTTGAAACCATGATGAAGGGTTTTAATCAAAAAGCTGTGTTTTATGCACATGCTGGAGCAGGTGAAATTCACCTCCGTCCCATTTTGGATCTAAAAAAGCAAAAGGATGTGGACCTTTTTTATAAAATTACTAAGTCGGTTGCCGAGCTGGTAAAGAAATACAATGGATCTTTGAGCGGGGAGCATGGAGATGGCAGAGTTCGCGCAGAGTTTATTCCTCTTATGGTGGGTGATGAAAATTATGAATTGTTCCAAACAATCAAAAAAATTTGGGATCCCAATAATATTTTCAATCCTGGAAAAATTGTTCATGCTGCCCCAATGACTTCCTCATTAAGGTATATTCCCGATGAAATTATTACTGAACCTGAAACGATTTTCAGATTTTCTGAAGAAGGAGGAATGATTCGAGCTGCAGAAAAATGCAATGGTTCTGGTGATTGCAGAAAACTGGATTTTTCAGGGGGAACCATGTGTCCAAGTTATAAAGCTACAAGGAATGAAAAAGATACTACCAGAGCAAGGGCGAATGCTTTAAGGAATTTTTTGAGTCATCCTGAGGATAGAAAAAATCCATTTGATAGTGAAGAATTAAAAGAAGTCATGGATTTGTGTATTTCTTGTAAAGCTTGTGGAACAGAGTGCCCTTCAAATGTGGATATGACCACATTAAAAGCGGAATTTCAATATCAATACCAAAAAACAAATGGGAAAAGCCTAAGATCTAGAGTATTTGCAAATATAAATTCTGCAAATAAAATGGCAAGTATTTTTTACCCATTAAGCAATTGGGCTTTAAATTCTAATTTTATTTCTTCACCACTTAAGAAAATACTGAATATTGCCCCTGAAAGATCTTTGCCTTTGGTGCAAAAGGTTTCTTTAAGGCAGTATTACAAGAAATATCCAAGAGCAGTTTTGACTAAACCAATCAAAGAAGTTTATCTTTTCTGTGATGAATTCACCAATTATAATGAACCTGATATTGGAATAAAAACCTTAAATTTATTAGGAGTTCTGAATTACAAGGTTAATTTGATTGACCATCCTGAAAGTGGGAGAGCAGCATTTTCAAAAGGATTTCTTAGCAAAGCAAAAAAGCTTGCCAACTCAAATGTAGAAATTTTCTCACCCATCATCACTTCGGATTGTCCACTAATTGGAATAGAGCCTTCTTCAATTTTAAGTTTTAGAGATGAATACCCAAAAATTGTAGATATACCTTTGATTGAAAAAGCAAATAAATTAAAAAATCATGTTTTTACAATTGAAGAATTTTTGAGGAATGAAATTAATTTAGGCAACATTCATTCGAAACAATTTGACAATACTAAAAGGCATATTGCTGTTCATGGGCATTGTCATCAAAAAGCACTTTCTACGATTGCTTATACTTGTGAAATACTGTCCATACCAGAAAACAACACTGTAGAATTAATTCCTTCCGGATGTTGCGGTATGGCGGGATCGTTTGGTTATGAAAAAGAACATTATGCCATAAGCATGAAAATTGGAGGATCTGTACTTTTCCCTCATTTAAATAAGACTGCAGAACATACCATAATTGCTGCATCTGGAACTTCGTGTCGTCATCAAATTAAAGATGGTGTAGCAAAAACTTCTTTTCACCCTATTGAAATATTATGGGATAGTTTGATAAAAGAAAATTAAATATTTAAAAACATATCTTTTAGATTTTGTAATCAAATGTTAAAGTTTGAAAATGTATTAAAATTATAAGGACAAAAGTGGTGTTTTAAACACTAATGCTATATACGAGAATATTAAAAAGAAAATAGTATGATAGCAAAACACATTTTTGAAGACGGTATTTATTTACTTAGTAATACTGCAGTTGCCAGGAATCCATTGTTTAAAGACAAAGACAATTATGACCGATTCAAGGAAAAGTCATTTGAATATTTGAATCCGCTATGCGAAATTCTGGCTTTTGCATTTTTCGATAATCAATGGGAATTGGTGGTTAAGATGAGATTTAGGAGTGAATTTGAAGCTATTTATAAAAAAAAGCATCAGATAGACATTATTGAAAATTCCTTAATTCCAGAATCGGCTTACATTTTTAGTCAAGAAATGGCCAATTTGCAGTCTGGATTTGCTGCCTCCCATCCGTCTGATTTGCAGCCGGTTTCCTTATTATTTTAGCTGTGCTAAAATTGCTTTGCAACATTCGCTCATAATTGGCTGAACAAGCGAGTTGGAGTCTTATTTTATAGAAGATATCAAAAGGAACTGATAGACTCAGAGGTTGGACTTGTAGCAGAAATAAATAGATTAAATCAATTAATTGCTTGGAATCCTCACAGAGGTGAATGGGCAATTAGGAAGATTGAAAGATTGAAGAATGAGGAAGGACGGTCGAGTCAGGAGAAGTATAGATTGCAAAAATTGCAGGTTTCAGAGATAATTTGCGAACAATTATGCTTCGAAAAAGCCGACCTTGAAGCTTATTTTAAAAATCGTCCAGGATTGAAGATTGAAAACCCATTTTTGAGATATTTAAGACTCTTAAACAAGATTTTTACCTTTTTTGAGTCCATTAATTAGACCATTTTACATTTTCTTATCAGTCTAACATCTTTCCACTTTCAAATTTATTTTTGATCCTAAAATGTCTATCCCTACAATTTTCCGCTGGGTTTTGAGGTGATATTTCTAAACTCCGAAAAATTCTTTTTCAAGGTTAATTTATAATCTCTTCCCTTTAGTATAAAAAGAATCATTCAACTCGTTTCTGTTATGTTAATCTGGCAAAAATTCTATCCAAATCTAATTTTATTAATTCATCATCCTAGAGCCAGCCTTTATCATCATTCCATTGAGCACCCATTGGTAAATAAAAATTGCACCAAATGCCAACATCAAAAAAAGTTCGTTGCCTAATGTGAATTTGAAAAGGATGCCTAGAATACCTAAGATTAAAATACCGACCGTAAAATAGACTGTTTTTTTACGATTTTCGGATTTTGGAGGATTGTACATGCTGCCTAAAGGAATCATTAAAGCGATAAAAAATAAAGCCATTAATCCCATTCCTTCTATTTTTGTAATTTGATAAAGAATAAATCCAATCAAGGCTGCAATCAACGAAATTCCAACAAATTTTGCTGATTTCTTATCATTATCATCCAACAATAACTTTCCATATTTATTGGTCAATAGATACAGATTCATCAATGGTTGGATAATCCATGTTGAAAGGAAAATTGCTACTATAATATAAACGATGGGCATCAAGAAGACACCGAGCTGTGGGTTTTTTTCAGAAGTGCCTTGAAGAATTCTCAACAAAATATAAGCGCCAATCATCAATCCCCACATTTGATTACTGCTAAGTCTGCTCATCAGCAATTGGTATTTATAAAACATTTTGTATGGCCAAAATTTCGACTTTAATGCTTCTTTTAATCCATATTGAGCCAAACTATTGTTAGGATTAATACTTAATGCATCCTTGAATCGCTCTAAAGCTTCCGTTACTTTTCCTTCATTTAACAATTGCTGACCATGGTTTGCAATGGTCCAATCATTGTTAGGATCTTGCTGAAGTGCCTCTTGAATGGAGATCTGCGCTTCTTGTTTTCTGCCAAGTATTCCAGAAGCTGAAGTTTTCAAATTAAGAGCTGTTAAATTTTCAGGTTCTAGGGATAGTGCTTTTTCAGCAAAAAATATTGCTTTGTCATAATTTCTTTGATTGTATTTAGAAGTCGCTAGCAAGTTGTAAAATTCAACTTCTTCAGGATCTTGTGCAATGAGCATTTCGCATTTTTCGTCTGCTTTTGTATAAAAACCTTGGGCAATATCAATTCTTGTACTTAACGCTAAATAATTAAGGTCTTCAGGATTGTCAGCTATTAATTTTTCAATCAATGGGTAGCAAATGTCAAGCTTATTTTGACTGAAATAGACAATTACAAGCATGTATTGAGCTCTCTGATTGCTCGGGAATTGCTCCAAAAAAGCCAAAATAAGTGCTTCGGCCTCGGCAAACCTTTTTTGAGAGAACAATAATTCAAGTCTTGCTGACAATTGACTTTCTATCATTTAATGTATTTTAGAATTTCATTATAAAGCCCTGACTGATTGGCAAATAAAGCATAATTTTTTGCAGTTGTAAACCAATCGATTGTTGATGCCTTATGCAGCTTCGAAGCTGCAACCAAGTCTTTGGTTTGAATGGGCTCAGCTTCTCCCGTTTCCATTGCTTTTTCCAATTTGCCTTCTATAGCAATATCGATTAATGCATCTATATCTGCACCCGAAAAATCTTTGGTATTTTTGATTACAGCTTTATAATCAATGTGATCAATTGGTTTCCCTTCTAATTTTAATTTAAGTATTTCAATTTTGCTTTCTTCATCTGGAGGTGGAACAAAAATTATTCTATCGAATCTGCCAGGCCTTCTAAATGCTGAGTCCAAATGCCAAGGAGTATTCGTAGCACCAATGACTAAAATACCTTCATTATTAGAATCTATACCATCCAATTCGGCCAAAAATTGGTTGATTACGTTTTTTCCGGCGGATTGTCTAAGATCTGATCTCTTTGCTCCCAAAGCATCAATTTCATCTACAAACAAGACGCAAGGCGTATTTTCCCTTGCCAATTCAAAGATATCATGGAGATTTTTTTCACTATTGCCAATGAACATATCCAATATATCATTCAAGCTCACATTGATGAAATTTGCTTTTATTTCTCCTGCTGTAGCTTTTGCAATATAAGTTTTACCGCATCCTGGAGGTCCATACAATAGAAGACCGCCCCCAACCTTCTTTCCATATTTTGCATAAAGTTCCGCATGCTCAAGAGGCTTTATAATTTTTAATTCAATTTCTTTTTTTACATTTTTCATCCCTCCCACATCCTTGAAATTCATGGTTGGTTTTTCAAGGAAATGGCTGTCCGTGTAACCTTCTTCAAGGTAGTCTAACTTTATTCTAAAAGCATCATCTAATTCCTCAATATACATATCTGGATCCTCGTCTAATACTTCTTCATATAGATCTTTTGCTTTTGACAAATTGTTTTCTCGGTAATATGCTTGAGATAAAATAAGTTTTGTTTCAATGCTTAAATTATCTTTAGCCTCCAATTCTTCACCAAGAACGATGCACGCTGAAAGTTTGCCAATCTGAAAATAATATTGAGCCAAAAAGTTTTTACCTTCTATATTGTTTGGATCATATTTTAACAACTCAATTAAATGAAAAGACAATAACTCCACATGTTCAGGGGACTTCCTTAATTTTTTTATTAAAACCAGCCTTAAATAAATATTTTCTGGGCTTGTTTCAAGTGCTTTGGTAAGGTCTTGAATTTCTTGTTTATCCATTCGAATGTTTAATAGTATAAAACAAATTTAACGATAAAAAATTTCAGAGCTTGGTAGAATATTTACAAAATACCAAATTGATTTTATAATATCATTTTATAATTGCTTGGGTTGCAATTTCTGTATTAATATTTGTCATCTGTTTTTTCAAAAAATAATATGTTATTACTGCTGCCCCAATATCTGCAATCGGAAAAGAATACCAAATTCCATTCAAACCATAAAATCTTGGTAAAATGAGAATAAGAGGAATTAAGAAAAAACCTTGTTTGGTCAGCGTTAATACCAATGCGGACATAGCTTTTCCTGTAGATTGGAAATAGGCACTTCCTATCAAATTGATCGCGATTAATGGGGTCGCAATAAAGGCTATTCGCAACGCTGGAGTTGATGCTTCGAGCAAGGCATCATCGGTTGTGAATATATTGACGATATAATAAGCAAAACCCATTATGCAGGTGAAAATTATCATGGCGGTATAGGTTGCCGCTTTTATTGAGAATATCACACTGTTTTTTACTCGTTTCCACAACTTAGCACCGTAATTATATCCGAGAATGGGCATAAATCCTTGTGTGATGCCAATGACAGGAAAATTTGCAAACATCATCATTCTATTGATGATTCCATATGTGGATAATGCCATTGCTCCTCCATAGCTAAACAATGAATTATTCAAAACTATAGACAATACACTAATGGTTCCCTGACGAGCAAGCGTTACTGAACCAATGGCTGAAATTTCCTTTATGATGTTTCCTTTTAATTTAAAATTATCAGAATGCAGTTTTAGTTGTGATTTTCCAAAAAAGAAAAACCAAGCTGTGAAAAATGCACTTGCTATGTATGAAATGGTGGTTGCCCATGCTGCCCCTTTTATTCCCCAATCAAAAACTGCAATGAAAATTGGATCTAATATTACATTTACTACCGCGGGTACAATTAGTGTGAACATTGCAACCTTTGGATAACCTTCGGATCGTATGACATTATTACTCATCATTGCCCAAGCTAAAAAAGGGATTCCGTATAAAAGAATATGGAAATATGCTTTTGCTGGCTGAAGGACTTCGGCTTTTCCACCAAATGCCAAAAGAATTTGATCCTCAAAAATGAACCCCAAAATCATAAAAAAAACAGCGAAAATTAAAGTCAGTATGATTTGATTTCCAAATGTATCAAATGCTTTTTTAGTATTGCCTTCTCCCAAAGATCTAGAAAGTACTGACGCCCCACCTATTCCAATTGCCATTCCAAAACTTGAAATTAAAAAAGTAATTGGAAATACAACTGTAATCGCAGCAATCCCAATCGATCCAACCCACCTTCCGACAAAGATAGTATCAACAATTCCATAAATTGACATGATGAGAATACCTACAGATGCAGGAACAGCTTGTTGTCTTAATAAACCTGAAATTGGCTCAGTTCCAAATGCATTGGATTTTTCCATTCAAAATTTTAAAATAAAATAAGGGCAAAGAAAGAAATAATAAAAAAGAGTTTTAGTCTAAATTGCTTAAAAACAAACTTTATAAGACCAATGTTTATTTTAACGGGATAAAAAATAAAAAGTTTTATTTTTCTCCCTCAATTTGCTTCAAATAGGACCTCAGCTTTGATATGCTTTGAAGCAAAATCATAACCAACATTATAAATTTCTTCCATTTTCTTTTGGTCAAAGTATCCATACTCTTGCAGTTGATACTCCAATGTGAAGTTGGTTTTTTCAAATTTGTATTTGGCTGCTGAATACATCAACAATTGATTGGCTCGGGTAGTGATTTTGAGTTTTGAATTTATTTCATTTTTGTCTACAATTCCTGGATTGCCGAGATAGCTTCCAATAATATTATGACATTTGTGTTGAATCTGTTCAACAGGGAAATTGTCCAATACACCTCCATCAATATACGGAACTCCATTAATTTCAACTGGTGCAAAAATCAATGGAATGGCACAAGAAGCAAGCAAAGCCCTATGTAAATCTCCAGAACTAAAATAGGTAGCTTGACCATTCAGGACATTAGTTGCACAAATAACCAATGGAATTTCCAATTCTTCAAATGTATTGGGAAGAAAATCTTTGATAACGGATTCATATTTATCTGTGTCAAAAATTCCAATTTTTAAAGGGTTAATTGAATTGTACCTAAATAATGGTGTCGTCTTGAAAAAATTCAAAATTTCTTCAAATGACTTTCCGGCAGCATAAAAAGCTCCTATCATTGCACCCGCACTTGTTCCGGCAATTATTTCTGGTTTGTGGTGCAATTCCTCCAATCTTTTTAGAAATCCCAAATGGGCTGAACCTCTTACACTACCTCCAGACAAAACAACTCCTAAATTGTATTTTTTCATTTTTATGTCTATTGTTCGATTATAAATGACCTAATTTATTATAACGCAAAACATATAATATTCATTTCAATTACTGGATATTAAAACAAAATTTTTATATTGAAAAATTATGATTTACGCATTATTCCAAGTCACAAAATTGAAATCAATATTATGAAGAAAATATTCATTATCACATTTTTATTTGCATCAATTGCAAGCCAATCTCAGAATACAACTGAAATTTTACGTTATCCTTCTTTAAATCCCGAT
The DNA here is from genome assembly GCA_024642705.1 of Bacteroidota bacterium. Taxonomy (GTDB): domain Bacteria; phylum Bacteroidota; class Bacteroidia; order Chitinophagales; family Saprospiraceae; genus Portibacter. Next base: position 41,717 of record JAHEAQ010000025.1, read on the forward strand.
GCAACTCAAATTGCTTTTTCTTATCAGGGTGACATTTGGACCGTACCAAGCATTGGCGGTAAAGCAACTCGGCTTACTATTCATGAAGGGTATGATTCCAATCCTCAATGGAGCCCTGACGGAAAGAAAATATTATTCAGTTCCAATAGAAATGGAAACAACGATCTTTACACAATTGATCTTGGTGGACAAAATCTTACAAGGCTTACCTTCCATTCAGCCAGCGATAATGAAGGAAATTGGAAAAATGATAATGAGATTTACTTTTCAACAAGAAGAAATTTTGTTGCTATTGAAAGAGAATACGAAATATATACAATTTCTGCTAATGGCGGAACTCCCGAAAGATTATTAGATGCCTTAGGTTCGGACGCCAATTTTTCTAGCAAGAATAATTTGCTCGCTTTTGTTCGAGGTGGATGCAGAATTGAAAGAGAAGCATACAAGGGCCCAGCCAACAGAGACATTTGGGTATACAATCCAACAAATGGTAAATACTTAGAAGTAACAAATAACCAAGGGCAAGACATCATGCCGGAATGGGGATCAGGCCAAGAACTTTTCTTTTTGAGTGCAAGAAATGGGAAATATAATATTTACAAAACAAAAATTGATGCAACTGGAAGTTCGTTTTCTGAAACTGAGGCAATCACAAATTTCACAGATGAAGGTTTAAGGAATTATGATGTTTCATCTAATGGCAAATCAATTGTTTATGTAAAAGGAATTGACTTGTATATGTACAATGTTTCGAGTAAAAAGCACCAAATTATTAATATTGATGTTTCTAAAGATTATAGATTCGATCCTATTAAACACGAAAATATAAGTACAGGAATTACGGATTATTCAATATCTCCTAACGGAAAATTTACAGCCTTTTCTTCAAGAGGCGATTTGTTTTTCAAGCAAAATGATAAAGAAAAATCTAAAGCCATTAATCCGCTTTCAAAATCCAGTCGAGAAACCAAAGTTCAATGGTTAAATGACGAAATGGCAATATTCCTTTCAGATCGAAATGGAAATTATGATTTGTTTTCTATTTCATCCAATGATTCAATTGAGAAAAATATTTTTGAAAGTTTTAGATGGCAGATTAACGAAGTATCAATCACCCCTGAAGAAGAATTGAATTTCGAAATCTCTCCAGATCGAAAAAGAATAGCAGTTCTCAGGGAGCCAGGAAAATTAACTATTTCTGATATTGATTCCACCGGCAAATTATCGGGGCAGAAAGTACTTTTGGATGGATGGGCAAGTCCATCATCCATAAGTTGGAGCCCTGACAGCAAATGGCTGGCTTACTCTCTTGAAGATTTAGATTTCAATGAAGAAATATACATACATAAAGCCGATGGAAGCTTAAAACCAGTAAATGTCAGCATGCATCCAAGAACCGACGGGTCTCCAGTCTGGAGTAAAGATGGCTCTAAATTGGGATTTTTATCCATTAGAAACAATGGGGACTCTGATGTTTGGTTCGCTTGGTTAAACAAAAAAGATTGGGAAAAGACAAAGAATGATTGGGATGAAATGGATGCCAATAATTCAGAAAGCGAAAATAAGGGAGATAAAAAAGAGGATAAAACCAATGCCATTAAGGATGTCATTATCGATTTAGAAGGTTTACATGAGCGACTCGTGCAAGTAACAAGTTTGCCCGGAAATGAAGGGGATCTTGCAATAGATGGAGAAGGAAATATCTTTATGTTTTCAACCAACAATGGAGGCAGGCAGGGTAGTGGAGGAAAATCTGATTATATGAAAGTGAAATGGAATGGAGAAAGTTTGAGCACACTTATTTCAGAAACCAATATTTCAAACGTTCAATTGGACTCGAAAGGGAAGAATCTATATTATACCAAATCAGGTAGCTTGGCGACTGTAAATATTGAAAATGGAAAATCTACCAATCTTCCATTTAAAGCAAAAATGGATATTGCAATAGCTGAATATAGAGCGCAAGTTTTTGATGAAGCATGGAGGACCATTAATGAAAGATTTTATGATCCAAATTTCCATGGCCAAGATTGGAAAGCATTAAGAAATAAATACGAACCATGGGCAATGGCTGCATCGACACATGATGATTTTCAGATGTTGTTCAATGAAATGTTGGGTCAAATAAATGCAAGCCATATGGGGCTTAGAGGGTCTGGTCCAGAGGATTTACAAGACGAATCAACTGGTTTGTTGGGATTAGAATTGAAAAATAAGCCAAATGGAGTTCAAGTGACTAAAATCGTACCTGGTTCTCCTGCGGATAAAGAAGATAGTAAATTATCAATTGGTGATATTATTCAAAGTGTAAATGGTAAAAAAGTTACCCCAGCAATCAATTTTTACAGCTTAATGAATCAAACCATTAATGATAGGATATTATTAGAAATTATAGATAAAGATGGAGCAGCTAGAGATGTTATTATTCGCCCGAAAAGCTCTTTAAATGGAGAGAAATATGAAGCATGGGTGAATGAAAGGAAAGCATTAACAGACAAATATTCTAATGGAAGACTAGGCTATATTCATATTCAGGGTATGGATTGGCCAAGTTTTGAGCGATTTGAAAGGGAATTGATGGCTAGTGGATATGGCAAAGAGGGCATCGTCATTGATGTAAGATTCAATGGTGGAGGATGGACAACGGATATGTTGTTGGCCGTATTAAATGTAAGACAACATTCCTATACAGTGCCAAGAGGAGCAACCGATAATCTAGAAAAAAACCACCTTAGTTTCAAACAAAATTATCCTTTTGGTGAGCGTTTACCGCTTTCTGCATTGACAAAACCAAGCGTAACCTTGTGCAATGAAGCAAGTTATTCCAACGCCGAAATATTTTCTCATGCGTACAAGACTTTAGGATATGGAAAACTTGTTGGCAAACCTACCTTTGGAGCAGTTATTTCAACTGGAGGAAAAGGCCTGATGGATGGTTCTTTTGTAAGAGTTCCATTCAGAGCTTGGTATGTTAAAGCAACAGAAAAGAATATGGAATGGGGCCCAGCAGTGCCTGATTTTATCGTTGAAAATAGTCCAGAATGTAAAGCTGAAAATGAAGATCAGCAATTGAAAAAAGCTGTGGAAGTTTTATTGGGACAGCAAGAGTAAAACATGGAATTGGTAAATAAAGCAAAACAAAACAAATTTTAAAATTAGGCAATTGATAATTGGATTGGATTTCTTTTATGTTAATCCGAGAACTTAATGTAATTTCAACGGCTTTAATCATAACATAATGGAAAAGAATAGGAAATTAAGAAGTCAAGATTGGTTTGGCAAACAAGATAAGATGGGTTTTGTGCATCGTTCATGGTTAAGAAATCAAGGCCCACCTAATGATATGTTTACTGGAAGACCAATTATTGGTATTTGCAATACTTGGTCCGAACTAACACCATGTAATGGCCACCTGAGAGAACTTGCTGAAATTGTAAAAAAAGGAGTTTTGGAAGCAGGAGGTTATCCTCTTGAATTTCCTGTTATGTCTTTGGGGGAAACAATCATGAGGCCGACAACTATGTTGTTTAGAAATTTAGCTAGTATGGATGTTGAAGAGTCAATAAGAGCAAATCCATTGGACGGGATAGTATTAATGACAGGGTGTGATAAAACGACGCCTTCCACAGTAATGGGAGCATGTAGTGTAGATCTTCCGACGATTGTTGTGCCAGGTGGACCGATGTTAAATGGAAAATTCAGAGGTGGAGAAATTGGTTCTGGGTCATTTACGTGGATGATAAAAGAAAATGAGACGAGCGGAAAATGGAGTGAAGAAGACTTTCTAGAAGCAGAAATTTGTGGTTCAAGGAGCGCAGGACATTGCAATACTATGGGGACTGCATCAACTATGGCGAGTATGGTCGAAGCGCTAGGGTTGACATTGCCTGGAGCTTCAGCGATTCCGGCAGTTGATGCAAGAAAAAAGGTAATGGCAAGATTATCAGGTAGGCGGATCGTCGAAATGGTGAATGAAGACATAAAATTGTCAAAAATTTTAACGCGAGAAGCTTTTGAGAATGCAATTGTTGTGAATGCCGCAGTTGGCGGTTCTACGAATTTAATCATTCACTTAACAGCCATAGCAGGAAGAATTGGAGTTCCGTTGTCACTTGAAGATTTTGACAAAATAGGCAGCAATATTCCATTATTATTGAATCTTCAACCTTCTGGCAAAGCCTTAATGGAAGATTATTATTATGCCGGAGGATTGCCAGTTATTTTGAATGAATTAAAAAATCATCTTCACGAAAAAGCCATCACAGCAAATGGACATTCTCATCATTTCAATGCAAAAAAAGCAAAAAATTACAATAATGAAATCATAGCCCAAATAGAAGAACCTTTTCAAAAAGCTGCGGGTATTGCAGTACTCAAAGGGAATTTATGTGAAAACGGGGCTGTCATAAAACCCTCTGCTGCCAGCCAGCATTTAATGACTCATAGGGGAAAAGCAGTAGTGTTTTCATCAATGGAAGATTATAAAGCGAGGATAGATCTTCCAGATTTGGATATTGATGAAAATAGTGTCATCGTCCTTCAAGGTGTTGGTCCAAAAGGATTTCCAGGTATGCCAGAAGTTGGAAATGTAGATTTGCCAGCGAAATTGATAAAGAAAGGAATAAAAGATATGGTTAGGATTTCGGATGGTAGAATGAGTGGAACTGCTTATGGAACTGTTATTTTACACGTTTCTCCTGAATCTGCAATTGGTGGAAATCTTGCTTTGGTTAAGGAAGGCGATTATATAGAATTAGATGTGCCAAATAGAAAATTGCATCTTGATGTATCGGATCAAGAGCTTGCAGAACGAAGGAAACTTTGGGTGCCTCCTGCGCCACATACCAACAGAGGCTATGTGAAGATGTTTTTAGACCATGTGGAACAAGCTGAAAAAGGGATGGATTTGAATTTTCTGGTCGGAGGTTCAGGAAGTGAAGTCAAAGGAGATTCACACTAGTTAAGAATATTATCATTAATAATGAATTAGAATTCCCTAAGGAGCTTCTAATTTTATGAAACAAATATGGACATATGGCAGTAATTTATCTTTTATTGAGCGTGGTTTTGATTATTATTATGACCAATAATTTCAAAATTCATCCTTTCATTGCACTTTTTATTGTTGCCTTAATTTATGGATTGGTGTCGGGAATGGATTTCGATTTACTGGTACAATCTATTAATGATGGATTTGGAGGAACACTTGGCAAAATCGGATTGATCATCATTTTCGGTGTGATTATTGGCGCTTTTTTAGAAAATACTGGTGGTGCATATGCTATAGCAGAAAAAGTATTAAAATTGGTTGGAAAAAAAAGAGTGCCAACGGCGATGGGAATTTTAGGATATTTTGTATCGATTCCAGTTTTTGCGGATAGCGGCTTCATTCTTTTATCTCCACTAAATAAGAGTTTGTCAAAAAAAGCAGGCATCACTTTGGCTGGTTCAACTATCGCATTGGGACTCGGATTAACAGCGACACATACGTTAGTTCCACCTACTCCTGGGCCAATAGCAGCAGCTGGAATTTTGGGTGCTGATCTGGGATTGGTTATTTTGTTAGGGCTTCCTGTTAGTGCAGTAGCGCTTGTGATAGGGATTCTTTATGCCACAAAATATGCAGCAAGGACTTATATTGATCCTAATCCAGATGTTACAGAGATAGAAGTTGAAGAAAAAATTAAGAATGCTCCTTCAGCTTTGAAATCGTCTTTGCCGGTGATACTTCCTATCTTTTTGATTATTCTGCGTTCTATAATTATTGCTCAAGGTGAAAATTTTATAATTCCAATGAAAAGTATATTGCTTTTTATTGGTGAACCAGTAATTGCTTTACTATTGGGAATGTTTTTGGCTTTGACATTGCCAAAAAAATTAAAAAAGGACATGCTTTCTACGGATGGATGGATAGGAAAAGCATTAAAAGATTCAGCTACAATACTGTTAATTACTGGTGCAGGTGGCGTTTTTGGAAAGGTCTTACAAAATTCAGGAATAGCGACAATGCTGGGAGAAACACTGGGCGATTTGAACATTGGCATTTGGTTGCCTTTTTTATTGGCAGCAGCGATTAAAACAGCTCAAGGTTCTTCTACTGTTGCGCTGATAACAGCAGCATCTATTATGATGCCTATGATGGGGAGCTTAGGATTTGAAAGCGAGATTCAGAAAACTTTGGTTGTTTTATCTATCGGAGCAGGATCGGCTGTTGTATCCCATGCCAATGATAGTTTTTTCTGGGTGATGACTCAAATGAGTGGTATGGATGTAAAATCCGGATATAAACTATTTACCCTTGGGACGTTTGTCTTGGGATTGACGGCAATAACCACCATCTTTATCATTAGTTTATTTTTACATTAACAAGGCATATGATCGTATATAGAATAGAAAGTGGAATACTTATCAATAATGATGGCAAATATTATATATTTTCGGATTTAAATTGGGACCAATTTATCAATGATGACGGATTGTTTCAAAAATGCAAACAATGTTGTGTTGCAGAACATCAGGTAGAAAATAGTGATACAGTTCCTAATTTTAAACTGCTAAAACCTATTGCAAATCAGGAAATATGGGCTTCAGGAGTAACTTATTACAACAGCAAGATGGCTCGACAAGAAGAGTCAGAAGTTGCTGGTGGTGCTGACTTTTATGCAAAAGTGTACACAGCAGAACGACCAGAGCTATTTTTCAAATCCACAGGAAGCAGAGCTGTAGGTCACATGGATAAACTTGCCATTCGAAAAGATTCTACATGGAATGTTCCAGAACCAGAACTGACATTATGCATTTCTTCCAGCGGAAAAATAATTGGATATACCATTGGAAATGACATGAGCAGTCGAAGCATAGAGGGGGAGAATCCACTTTATTTGCCGCAGGCTAAAACTTATGATCGAAGTGCGGCCATTGGGCCGGGGATTTTTGTTACGGATGAGCCATTTCCTTTTGATGCTGAGGTTTCGATTAAAATTAAAAGGGCTGGTGAAATGGTATTTGAGGGGCAAACACAGATCAATAAAATAGTCAGGAAATTTGAAGACTTGGTTGCTTATTTGTATCGAGAGACAAGTTTTCCGAATGGGTGTTTTCTAATGACTGGAACAGGAATAGTACCTGGAAGTGATTTTACTTTGGCACAAGATGATGAGGTAATCATTGAAATTGAACATATTGGAACATTGGTCAATTGGGTGGGGTGATGGGGAAAGTATCAAAATTGTTGAAACTTTTTTGTTTTGTAAATCTCGGGTTGCCGATTAATTTCCTTGTTATGAGGAATAGTTTTGGTTAATTCCTAGCCCTAGGTTGCAACTAGGGCTAATAATATTGTACCCCCTTCAGGCTTTTCAATATCTATTGTTAATACTTACATGGAGCTGACATATATAGTCAGGATTGTCAGTATAAAAACTTTAGTCAACCTCAGTATTTATTATGCTAAATTTTACAAAAAATATCAATTTAGAAGGTGTTTTTCAACAGCATATAGAATTGAACCTAAAATATTTATTAGGTCATCTATTACGAAGCCCTAATGAATAATTCAGGTTAAAAGTGCAGAAAATAGGGAAGCCTTGGACAGATTTTCGATTTTTATTTCTGGTTTTCCTTGGGAATGAAATATTGATGGTTACATAAAATACAAACTTTAAGAGATAATTTTGGCACCAAAAAAACAAGAAAAAATGCCTTTGGAAAACAGAGTTTATTGTTTCTTTTTTTGCTCAATCAAAAATAAAAAGACATTGAGATTCTAAAAATAATCGACCTATTTGGTTGATTTTTCCCTTACTTTTTCAAAAGAATTTCACCTTTAATATATATCTTCCAACTATAAGAAATAGACTTAAAGGAGGTGTTTTTCAACAGCATATAGCAATAAAAATCGCAGAAAATTGGGAATCCTTGGACCGATTTTCCGATTTTTATTTCTGGTTTTCCTTGAGA
>JAHEAQ010000166.1 GCA_024642705.1 Bacteroidota bacterium
AAGATGAACTGTTTTATATCATTGATAATGATCTAACAAAAAAATATGTTATTCAGGGTGTAGGTTCTTATGATAACAGTTATGAATTCCCCATTGGTATTATCATAACTCAAGCAGGGAACCATACCATCATGTTAGATGGGGTTGAAAATTTTACAGATTCAGTTTATATAAAAGACACTTCATTAAATGTTACTTATAATTTAAGTGAGGGGAGTTTTGCATTGAATTTACCTCCTGGAGAATACTTAAATAGATTTAAAATAGTTTTTAAGCCTGTTGAAGCCTTAAACCTCAATGAATTTGATCTCAATTTTTTTTCAGTCTATTTCAACAACAACAACCTTATTATTAATAATAAAAATCAAATTAAATTAAACAGAATCGTAGTTTTTAATATGCTAGGGCAAAAAGTCGTTGAGATTAGTAAAAACAAATTAAATAAAGCGCAAATAGTCTTACCATTTTTCTATTCGAATGGAATGTATTTGGTATTTGTAGAGTCTAACAAAGAGAAGAAAACATTCAAAATAATTAAACAATAATTTAGAAATCATGAAAGCATTAAACTTTAAAATTCAAACCCTAATTATAGCATTACTTTTAATTGTTAATCATGCTATTATTGCACAAGTTGGTATTGGTACTGCTACTCCTAATATTTCAGCAATGTTAGATATAGAATCAAACAGTAAAGGATTGCTTCCTCCTAGAATGGATACAACAGCGAGAGATGGTATTATAGCTGCAGCAAATGGGTTATTAATTTATAACATAGACACCAATAAATTAAATTACTTTGATGGTACTTCGTGGCAAGTTTCACAAACTGAAACTAGTTCTGTTGATTTAACAAATAACCAAAATGTTGGAGGAAACAAAACATTTACAGGCACTATAACTGCCTCAGGCAGATTAATGATTCCTATGGGTGAAATAAGTTATTTTAAAACGGCTGGCTATAACCTAACTATTCCAACTATAGCCACTGGAAATTCTGGTTTAGGGACTAATGATAATATGGTTAAAATCAATCCAGGAACAGCAAACACCAACTTTGTTAATGATATGTTTGGAACTGGAACAGATAGCCGATTGACATATACTGGAAGTGTAGGAAGATATTTTCACATAGCTTTAAGTTTTAGTTACTTTCCAGAGACCTTAAAAGATTCATTTATTTTTGGAGTAGCCAAAAATGGATTGGTTCAAGACACCTCAAAATTGTTTATTACTACAGGTGCTTCCGGCGATTTTCAAAGTTCCGCAATGCATGTCTTATTATGGCTAGCTCCTAACGATTATATTGAATTTTACACTGGAAATTTGACTACAGCTAATAAGTATATCAAGATTAAATCATTCAATTTTGTTGCAATTGGAATGTAATAATATTTTATAAAAACCCAAAAATGCCATTATTAAAATAAATTAATTATCAAAATATGAAAAGCGTTAATAAAATAGCCGCAGGAATCATTTTAATAAGTTTTCTGTTCATAAGTAATACATTGATCGCTCAAGTTGGTATTGGTACCATTAACCCAGATTTCTCCTCAATGCTTGATGTTCAGTCCAATTCAAAAGGCTTGTTAATTCCAAGGCTAACTTCTGTTCAAAGAAATTCAATAAGTTCACCTGCCATTGGGCTTTTAGCTTTTGATCTTGACACCAAAAGTTTTTGGTTTTATAATGTCAATGCATGGAAAGAGTTGGTTTCTGGTAGTGCAATTACGGATGCCGATGCCGACACAAAATTAGTTGTTGAAAAAACGAGTGATGAAGATAAAATACATTTTTCAACTGCGAATGCTGCCGGAACTGTATCAGTGGAAAGAATGACTATAGATAATGCAGGAGTTACCAAAATAGGAGATATTGTTGGTGGTAATAACACCAAAGTAGAAACAGATGGTACTCTTGTATTTGAAGGAAACGCAGAAGTTTGGGACGATTTAAGAGTTTCTGTAGATAAGGGATCAAGTTCTGCTACTTTGGGATATTCCCCTGGAGAATCTTCTGGTGGACAAATCTGGTATTTTCGTGATGGAGCTGGTCTAGAAACATTGTCTTTTCAGGCACAATTACCACATGGGTATAAAGAAGGAACAAACATTTATCCTCATTTACATTGGACTCCATTCACAACTAAATCAGGTAATGTAGAATGGAATCTTGATTATACCTGGGTGAATTATGACGGAACAACACCACAAGTTTTTCCATCAACTACAACAAATACGGTAGTAGTTACGGGGCCGTTTACACAAAGAACACATTTGATAACCGCATTAACTGTGGGGAATGTAGGTTTAAATGGAACTGGGAAGAAAATTTCAAGCATTTTAATATGTAGATTATGGAGAAATTCATCAAACAGTGCTGACACCTATGGAGATGACGCTGGTCTTTTATCGCTTGATTTTCATTATCAAATTGATACAGTTGGTAGTAGAGAAACATTTACTAAATAACATGTTATAAGAATTTAAAAAACAAGACTATTCCACACACAAACCCGCCCAATAAATTCTTAGCTCATTGTGTTTTTGAGAGAGTGATGTAACGAGCTTGAAGATTTATTATTTTACACTTCATTAATTAAGAGCAATTTGGATTTGGTGTGGAATTTTTTTAATACAAGTTTATTTAAAATCTAATTTTTAAGACCCCGTAATTTATTTAATTGTGGCGTTTTATTTTTTGGCTAATTCTTAAAATTATTTTAAACTTTCATTATTAATAATGAATAAATACTAATAGATAAACCTTTCTTTTGAATCCATAAATAAATTGTTTATGAATATTTTTTTCCCGTATTTTATATCGTCACAAGGGTGTTGAACAATGATAGACTGTTTTTGAATTATGTTAGAGAAAGATGTACAATTACTTGAAGAATTAAAGCTAGTAAATGGGTTTACTGATGCTTTTATTGAATCACTTCCGGATGGTCTTTTAATTACCAATACTGGTGGCAAAGTCCTTATTGTTAACACGTCACTTTCTGAATTAACAGGGTTTCATAAAGAAGAATTAATAGGCGTAAAAACACCATTTCCATTTTGGCCTCCAGAATTTTATGATGATTTTAATAGCCGTTTCAAAGAAATGTTGATTGACAATTTAAAACATGAATTTGAAGCTACCTATATGAATAAAAAAGGCACTCGCTTTCCTGTTTTGGTGGTAATAGAGAGTCTTAAAAATAAAAAAGAAGAAGTTATAGCTTATTTAGCACTCATTCAAAAGATTTCCATTAATAAAAAAGATACAGTTATTAAAGGGAAACAAAAACATGACGTTTTTTCTGACCAAGATTTTAGAAAAAAATATTTGGACTTTATCAAAGAGAAAAAACTTGTGAGTCAAATAGATTATACAATTGATAATATTTCTGATGGGTTTGTGTCTTTGGATACTAATTGGTGCTATAC
>JAHEAQ010000117.1:0-4192 GCA_024642705.1 Bacteroidota bacterium
TTCCAATTATCTGCATTTGATTGGTTCAAACTGCCGTCACACTCTATTGTTTCGTTATCAGGTAAACATGTAACTAATGGTACAGAAGTATCTTCAAATATTATACTCCCAATTTTATTGGTAATATTCCCGCATTCATCTGTAATATAATAGTTAACTGTCAAGCTTCCACCTAGCCCACATGAACTCACCAAATTTCCGAAATCGTAATCGCTAGTTACAGTAAATGTTCCGCAAGGGTCGAAACTGCAAGCTATCAAATTTGAAATATTTGTAGCATTCCAATTATCAGCAATTGATTCATTATTCGAAACACCATCGCATTCATAAGTAATATTTATTGGATCACAACTTACAACAGGGTTTGTAGTATCAATAATAAATATTGTTCCTGTAGTTGTACTTTCATTTCCACAAGCATCAGTTGCTGTAAAAGTAACTGTTGTTTGTCCTGCTCCTCCACAACTTACAACAACAGGGGTGTAATCATTTGTCCAACTGATAGAATTACAAGCATCACTTGCAATGGAACCCCCATTATTATTTAACCATGCTTGTATAATAGCATCTTGATTGCTTAAGTCGCATTCAATTGTTACATCTGTAGCTTGAACATCAATGGAAGGAGGAGTAATATCTTGAACAGTTATGATTTGCAAGCAATTTGTAGTTCTACCGCAGTCATCGGTAACTGTCCAAGTTCGCTCAATATCGTAGGTGTTTCCACACCCAGGAACTGTCACATCAACAAAGGTTATTACAGGATTAGTATCGCAATCGTCATTTGAAGTCGCTACTCCAGTTATATTCGGAGTGGTCGTTGCAGGACATTCTAATGTCACATCTGGTGGACAAATTATTTCAGGGTCAGTCGTATCTTCTATGGTTAAAGTAGCAGTAAATTGAGTAAAAAATGAACAATCGTCTGTAACAGTATAAGTTACTGTTAATGTACCTCCTGATCCACATGTTCCGACTAGTAAACTATAAACATAATTACTTGTGACATAAATATTACCGCAAATGTCGCTGCTGCATGCTTGCAATTTTGCAATATTACTGCTGTTCCAAAAATTAGCATTATTCTCATTCAAAATACCTTCGCATTCAAAAACATCACTATCTGGAGTACAAGTTATTAAAGGTGCAGTTGTGTCTTCGAAAACTAAAATTCCAATTTTTAGTGTAATATTACCGCACTGATCGATGATTTGATAACGTACATTTAATGTACCTCCTTCCCCGCAAGAACTGACCAAATTTCCAAAATCATAATCACTTGTTACATTAAAACTTCCGCAAGGGTCTGTGCTACAAGCTATTAAATCTGATAAATTTGTTGCGTTCCAATTGTCTGCATAAGTTTCATTGTTGCTAGCTCCTTGACATTCCACAATTTCATTTATTGGATCACAGCTAACTATTGGACTAGTGGTATCATTAATTATTATATTTCCGATTACAGAATTGGAATTTCCACATGAATCTATTACAGTAAAAGTTACTTGTGATGTTCCTGAACCTCCACAAGTGTTTGATATTCCAGAAAAGTCATTTTCCCACCTAACCCCATTGCATATTTCATTAGCTGTTGCTCCCCCATTATTATTTAACCATGCCTGAATTAAATTATCCTGGTTGCTTAAATCACATTCGAGTTGCAAATCCAACGGTGGAATTATAATTGAAGGTGGTGTGTTGTCTTCAAAAACCAAACTAGCTGTTAATGGAATGAAATTACCGCATTCATCAAAAATATAATAATTGACTATTATTTCTCCAGTACTTTCACATGGCGAATTTTGCAAATTGAATACATAATCATCTGCAACTGATACACTTCCACAAAATTCTTCCGCACAACTTGCCAAATAGGTAATATTGTCTAAATTCCATTGATTTGCATAAACTTCATTTAGCACAATACCTTGGCATTCTGTAGTTTCATTTAAACTTGACAAATTACAATTGTCTAAATTCGGCGGCTCAGTGTCTACAACTGTAAATGTTGCAACTGTACTTGATCTATTACCACATTCATCTGTTACATAAAAAGTCACTTCAACTTCCCCAGTTGCACCGCATTCATCACTCAATGTTGGGTTTGCTGGTGAATAACTCCATACCAAGTCCCCTTGATCTGTACAGTTATCCGTAGCATCAGCTCCACCATGAGTATCTAACCAAAATTGAAGTTCAGAATTGATTTCAGTTTCAACACATTCAATGGTATAATTCTGGGCTTGTGGATCAATTATTGGAGCAGTTCTATCCCATATCTCAACTGATTGTTCACAAGTGGTAAAATTTCCGCATCTATCTTCAATATAGTAAGTCCTTGTCCAAATCATTGGACAAGGATTTCCATCAGGATCACTATTGTCATCTTCCCCAATAAAAGAAAAACTAGCAGGAACAATTGAACAATTATCTAATATTCCAGCGCCACTTGCACTTATAAATTCGGTCCAATTATTATATATTGGAACATCAGAAATATCACATTCTCCTGAGATAATTGTTGGACAAGTTAAAACAGGTGGATCAGGATCAAATACAATTTCTACTTCTGTATAATCTAAATTGCAATCGTCTAATACATCCGGATCTATGACGGTCAAACCAATCGTATAAGTTCCACAATCATCATAAGTATAAGTTCCGTTGGTAAAAAATCCTGTCGAACCGTCACCAAAATCCCACTCATAAATAAGATTATTGGCGTCCGTATTATCTATTGAATTCGATCCTTGTAATTGAACAGTAAGGTTGCATTCATTGAAATTGATAAGATCAATTACTGCTTCTGGGGCAAATTGTTCCACAATGTCGAAATTAAATGTAAAAACCCTATCACAATTGTACGAATCATCCGTATCTATAACATAAACAGAGTAAGGTCCCGCAGTAGTAGCATTAAATTCAGGAATATTGGTTACACCAACTAGCGTTCCCGATCCTAGAGGACCATTATAATCATTGTACCAATTGTACACAAAAGTAGGTTCGTCTGGATCGACCTCTGCTATCACTTCGTAAGGTAGTATGCCTTCACAAACAATAACGTCTGCTAAAGTCACTACAAGCTGAGGTATTACCACTATATTTACAGTGTCACAAACTACAATTCCCATATTTCCGCAATCTGGATCTACAAACTCTCCGCAAACTTGATAAATAAATTCTTCTTCTGAATCTAGATCACCTGGAGGTGTAAATGTCGGGTTAAGACAATTCAATGGTCCTCCACAATCCAATAAACTGGTATCCCCATTTATTGAGGTCCACACGATATTTTCCAATACAACAGTCGAAGTTACATTCAATTCATATTGGCAATTAACCACATCATCAAGTAATACAATCTGATCTCCAAAACTTTCAGCTGAAATGGATTCTATGGTAACACAATAGTCATTTGTACCTGGCTTACAAATTGGAATATAAAAAGGCCCGCTTCCAGTTAAACAAACTTCTCCTCCTCCATCTTGAACAAGAAAATCATTCATATTATATTTAACACCTCCACAAACATTTCCAAAGTTATCCGTTATTTTTATATCTCCTGATGTTGCTCCAGCTCCATCAACAATGATTCGAATTCCTACAGCTTCCGGGTGAAGAACCAATTCAATTAATGAGCAACCCGAATTAACATTCAACTCATTTCCGCAACATGGAAATTTTTGTCTTCCTAAAATCTCTTCTCGGTGAAAATCATCAGGAGAACCAGAAAGATCAAAAACATAGTAATCAACAGTATTTAATGGGCATGGGAAAGTACCATCAGGACCTAGCTCTGGACACGGTTGTGCAAAAGAAGTTGTAATTGATAATAGAAATAATATCGTGAATAGAAATAAATTAAGCACCTTTGGAATCCTAGTAATAAAAGATAGCCTTCTTAAAAAAAGTCCCAAATATCCCTCTTTTATTTTACTAAAACACTTAATTTTCTTATTTGCTGGATACATTTAACTGAAGTTTGTTTGGCCGCAAAAATTCACCACTGGATCATTAAATCAATTACAAAAAGTAAAGTTTTCTTATAAACAAATATTCAATTTGCCCATAATTCAATGTTGTAAATGAAAATTCTCAAGTATGATTCCGGTTTCATTATGCAATTTTTAACAAAATATTACACGTATATGACATCAATCCAGCAACCCTCCCCTAGTTGAAATGTAAA
>JAHEAQ010000117.1:4292-12845 GCA_024642705.1 Bacteroidota bacterium
GCCTCTCAAAACACCATCCCATAATTGATTTTTGTCAGTAGCTTCAAAGACTTTTTCTCCCCACCTATCAAAGATTTCAAAACTTTTCAATTTTTCAATAATGAACGCATTACTTATGCCATAACCATCATTTAATCCGTCATTATTAGGTGTGAATGCATTTGGCAACATAAGTTCACTGCAATTGACAAGATCTTGGTCAATAATGGAAATATTAATAGAATCTAAACCTTTGCATATTCCATAATCATATGTTAAAAAATATTTTGTGGTTTGAGAAGGTGAAATTTCAGGTTGGATATCATTAGGAAATTCTACATTTTGACTCGGCTTCCAAACTAGATTGTCGGCACATGACTCAGAGTGGTTAATTTTAATCGTTGTGCCAGAAAATATTGTCGTATCGGAAGTAATTATTTTATCGAACTCAACGAAAGTATTGAACACTTCTTGGACAGATAGGACTCCTTTAAAAATCTTAAACTCATCAATTTTACCTCTAAATGCAGTTTCTCCAAACAACTGGCATGGACTCTTAGAAATTTTCATCGTTCCTTTAGGATCTAAAACCACTTGGCCATTTGTAAAATCACTATCTGAAAATTTACCGTCTACAAATAATCTGTAATTTTTATCTTCTCGCTGAAAAACTAAATGATGCCAGCATAGGTCTAAATTTAACTTTGCATCAAGCTCAATAAACAGTTCAAAATCTTTTGCCATTTGAATTCTTAGCAATGATTCTGAAGTAATATATTTAATAGTAAGCGAAGAATCAATCTGGCAATCTTTTGAAACTGAAAGAATATCGACAATTCCGGAATCATTATCATTAAGCATAAAGTAAAAGCTCATCGTAAAATCATTCTGGAAAATATTGGTATAAGTTGTGTCAAATACAATTGCACTATTGGTATCGGTCAGGTGCAAAGATTGACCTTCTATCCCGCAGTCACAATTAGTACTACCTTCAAAAATAGGTTCAGAAAATGCACCTATGACTTGGCTATTGCATGCATCAAAATTTATGTTTACAATTTCACTTACTTGCGCAAACACTACTGTAGTGAAAAATGTAGAGAAAAAAAGTAATAATTCCTTCATTTATTAACCAAATAAACCACCCAATCCTGGTGGTAACATTTCATTCATTAAAGATTTAGAGGCTTTTTCTTGTTCATTTCCAGCTTTTTCCAAAGCACGATTTACTGCAATTAAGAATAAATCCTCCAGCTCTTCAACATCTTTTAGTGAAGTTTTATTTTGATCAATATGAATATTTAATATTTCTTTATTTGCATTTGCCGTAACAATGACAGCTCCATCTCCTGCTTCACCTGAGACTTCAAGTTGTGAAAGCTTTTCAATCATTTCTTTTTGCTTAGATTGCATGTCTCCCATTAAATTGTCAAACATAATTTTATTATTTTGGACAAAAATAAGCCTTTTGAATTAAATCAAAAGGCTTTATCAAGAAATCACTAAAATGTATTTCTAAAGATTTAAAACTAACTTTTAATTGACTTTGGTAATAAATTGGTAAAATCTATATAATTATATAAGATAAAATTTCACTTGGATTTTAATTTAATCTACTGATTTCAGAACTTAAAAAAGATTAAATTACTTCGAGCCATACTTTTGAAATTTCAAAACACCTTTTGCCTTCACATTTGTCAACGCATATTTGTCAAATTCTACTTCCTTAAAAAAGAAAGTATCGTGTGAATCAATGATAAATTTGGTTGGCTTATTTCCTTTTTGCTTATCTTTTACAAAAGGTTGATTATTAGCATAGTAAGAATTGGTCTTAACTACCTTAAAAGAAAATGGCAAAATTTCTAAAGGCGAATTAAAAAAAACAAGGTTATTTTTTTCATCCCTAAAAGACCATCCTTGAATATCGACGGTATCATTTGTATTGTTGTAAATTTCGAACCATTCACTTGAAGATTCAGACAGCCATGTTGGAGTTTCAACTATGACCTCAGTAATAAAAATAGACTGAGCATTTAATTTTACACAAGTAAAAAAAGTAAGCGCAAGGAGTAAATTAGTTTTCATCATTAAAGAGTTATACCTTCTTTTTTTAAAAATCGGGTCTGAAAGAAATAATTTTTTCCAGGTTTCTCTCACCTCATTAAGGATGTTTAAAAAAGACCAAGATTTGTGCCAGAAAACCTCTTTATGGTTTCCATTATACTTATTAAAATAAGTTATTATATATTAAAAACTGTATTACAATATTTTACTTTTTTTAATTAAAATTTATTTTACAATAAAATAATTTCACATATACTTTAATTTGTACTATTTCAATACCTAATAATATTCAATAAAAGTCCTTTAAGTTGAAAATCAATTTTATTAGGTATAATAGATAACATACCTTGAGTATAAGAATTAACAATTCTTACTTTGAAACCAATAAAAAGTCGTGGAAAGTATTAAGTTAAATAGCTATATTCGAAACAGATAATATGAAATTGAAAATATAAAATGTCGAACTAAAATAAAAATTTAAATTATATGTGTAGATCAATGCTAGAACATATCCTTAGAAATTTCAATTATAAAAAAGAAATAAAACAAAACCAGCATTGCCCCTTCCCATCTATTAATCTTTTTGGACAGACACATTACTGCAAATAAAAAAGTTACAAAAACCATAAAAGGCAAGCTAAATTTCAAAGTAGTTGCTGGTATCGATAATGGACCTATTAATGCGGGAATTCCCATAACAGCATATGAATTGAAAATATTAGAACCCAAGACATTACCCACTGCAATTCCTGGCTTTCCTTTCCTTGCCGCAGAAATACTAACCACTACTTCTGGTAATGATGTTCCTAATGCCAGCACAGATAAAGCAATAAAATCTTGATGTACTCCTAATTGATGAGCAATTTTAGAAATGGAATCAATGGTATAACTTGCACCAAAATAAACAATCAAACCTCCAAAAATTAATAAACCGTAATCTTTAATTCCAGCTTTTGGCCTTTTCAAATCTTTGTCAATATTTCCAAATGACTTGAACAAGAATATAGCTAGGCCGCCTAAGAATAAGATGGCTTCAAAGATTGAAACTTCTAAATCATAGAGTGCAAAAAATAAAAAAATAGAAGAAGCCAAAAGCAGGGGCATGTCTGTATCCCAAACATCGAAATCTAAATATATTTTTTTTCCAATAATTGCTGTCAGGCCTAACACAAGTAAAATGTTAGTGATATTAGAACCAACCACATTACCAACGACAATTTCCGAATTACCAGAAAAAACTGCAGCAATTGAAGTTGCCAATTCAGGCAGAGATGTTCCAAATGCAACTATCGTTACACCAATTATAAAAGGAGAAATTCCAAGCGAAAGTCCTATCCGTTCCGCTGCATTAACAAACCAATCAGATCCCTTTAACAATGCTGTGAGGCTAATTGAAAAGATTAGACAGTTAATAAAAATTTCCATGAATGAATTGTTTTGCGTGAAAATAGTTAAATAAACTATTAATGCTTAAATAAAATAATATTTGCATAAAAAATAGTGAAGAGGATTCAAATTTGTAGATTTGCGCGAGGATGAAAAAGTTATTAAAGAAAAAAAACAAACAAAAGGCATTGGGCGAATCTATTCAAGAGGCGGAAATGAGCTTTTTGGATCATTTGGAACAATTGAGATGGCATATTCTTAGGGCTGCAGTATCAATCTTTGTATTTGCAATTTTAATATTTATGGCCAGATCATTTGTATTTGAAACCATAATTTTTGGGCCATTAAAAGATTGGTTTCCGACATATAGATTTTTTTGTATGATAGGCGAATCGATGTGTTTCGGACCTCCAGATTTACGTATAGTTCCAAGAGTATTAGGTGAACAATTTCTTGTGCATATTACAACTTCTGCGATATTAGGATTTATTTGTTCCTTTCCTTATGTATTTTTTGAAATATGGAGGTTTGTCAAACCTGGTTTGTATGCTAAAGAACAAAAATATACCAGAGGAGTAGTTTTTATTTGTTCGGTGTTGTTCATGACCGGTGTTGTATTTGGATATTTTATAATAGCTCCATTTGCCTTGAATTTTCTTGGAAATTATACAGTTGGAGTAATTGCAGAAAATACTACTTCTTTGGCATCCTATGTAAGTTACATGACTATGTTTACATTGCCGACTGGTGTTGTATTTGAATTGCCGATCGTTGTTTATTTTCTTTCTAAGATTGGACTTATTACGCCCCAATTCATGAAACAATACAGAAGGCATGCAATAGTGATAATATTGATTTTAGCAGCTATAATTACTCCTCCAGACGTTGTAACGCAGTTTTTAATAGGAGTTCCAATATATTTGCTTTATGAAATAAGCATTTTGGTTTCAAAAAGAGTCCAGCCTAAAGAAGAAGAATAATTGGTAAGAGTTTCAAATAATATAACACTTTTGTTAAAAATGTTCATTCCAACATTTTGGTTTGTATTTTTTACTTCATTTTTAATAGCTATCTTTTTAATTGATCCAGACAAAATACCATTTTTGGGGTCTTTTGGTTTCAGGATAAGTTATGTCATTGGATATCTAATTTTTGCTGCATTTTTATATTTTACAGTAATTCAGCTTTTGCGAGTAGATATGGGTGCTGATAAAATTTATGTAAGTAATTACTTCAAAACTTTTACTTATCAATATGAAGACATAGAGAAAATAAAAGAAGAGAATTACATCATTTTCAAATTAATTACAATAAAATTAAAATCTAAAGGAAGTCTTGGTCAAAAAATTACATTTATTCCAAGTTATAGGAATTATGAATTTTTTTTAGAAACCCACCCTCAACTTTTTGCACATCTGAAAGAAGTTTGAAAAATTTATTTTGGCACCATTCTGATAACAGGGCAAATAATTTCTTCAAGTGAAATACCTCCGTGTTGAAAAGTATTTGTATAAAAATTGTTAAAATAATTGTAATTATTGGGGTATAAGAAAAATTTATCAGCTTTTGCAAAAATAAATCTTGAACTCATATTTGGTTTTGGTAACCCAAAAGTGTGAGGGTCCGTTGATTCCAAAACATCTTTTTTTTCATATTTCAAATTTCGACCAACTTTGTACCTTAAATTTGTTGTAGTTTCTTTATCACCAATAACTTTGGAAGGTTGGTTCACTCTGATAGTACCATGATCTGTAGTTACGATTAATTTTACATTTTTTTCTGCAATTTTCTGCAAAGCTGTCCATAGTGGAGAATTTTTAAACCAAGAAACAGTCAAAGATCTATATGCTTTTTCATCTCCAGCAAGTTCTTTTAAAACTTCCATTTCAGTTCTTGCATGGGAAAGCATGTCAATAAAATTATAAACAATAACTGTCAAATCATTCTGAAGGTAATTTAAAATATTATCATTCAGCATTTTACCATAATAAGTATTGGTGACTTTTATATAGTCCATTTTAACCTGCTTTCGCATTACACGATTAATTTGGTCTTCAAGTAATTCTTTTTCTTTCAAATTTTTTCCGCCATCTTCATTATCATTCAACCACCAATCAGGATGCATTTTTTCAATATCCAAAGGCATCATTCCGGCAAAAATAGAATTTCTACTATATTGGGTTGAAGTAGGTAAAATAGAGAAAAAATAATCTTCTTCTTCTTTGATAAATAAATCGCTTAAAATAGGCTCTATCATTTTCCATTGATCGTATCTAAGATTATCAAGGAGTAGCATTACAGTGGGTCTATCCTCCTCGAGATAAGGAAAAACCTTTTTTCTCATTAAATTATTTGACATGGTTGGACCTTTTCCAGATAACCAACTTTCATAATTTTTGACGACATATTTTGAAAACTCGCTATTTGCTTCATTTTTCTGCATAGAAAGAATTTCCATCATCTGACCCACTTCTGATTCGTCCAACTTTAATTCCCAACTTATGATTTTTTTATAGGTTTCAACCCACCCTTCAACATCAAGTCCACTATTAATTTCCATTAAAATTTTTCTAAATTCCAATTGATAATCAGAAGCAGTTTTTTCACTAATTAATCTCTTATTGTCAACTATTTTTTTTAAAGTAAGAAGAATTTGATTGGGGTTTACAGGTTTGATCAAATAGTCATCAATCTGAGAACCTATAGCTTCTTCCATTAAATTTTCAGCTTCATTTTTAGTGATCATGACAATTGGAATATTCGGTCTTTTTTCTTTTATTTTAGCCAAAGTTTCTAAACCTGTAATTCCTGGCATAGATTCGTCTAAGAAAATAATATCAATATCATTCGTTTCCTCTAATTCTGCAATTGCATCATATCCATTTGAAACAGTTATTACATTGTAGCCTTTTTTTTCCAAAAAAAATAATTGAGGCTTCAACATTTCAATTTCATCATCAGCCCAAAGGATCTTAATTCCTGACATATAGTATTAATTTTCTTAAATATTAAATTGTGAACACCTTGCAAACGTTATTAAAAACCGATATAGTATTGAATATAGATTTTTATAACATCAAATTAATAATTGTTACGCACATAGTTGTTAAATTTGCCTCATTGTTTAAGCTCAAACAAGGCACCTATTGAATAAAAAGAAAATTTTTAATGATCCGGTTTATGGCTTTATAAGTTTTCCTCATGAAATCCTATATGATTTAATTAATCATCCCTATTTTCAGAGATTGAGGAGAATTGGACAAATGGGACTTTCACATTATGTATATCCAGGCGCACTTCATACTAGGTTTCATCATGCTTTAGGGAGCTTGCACTTAATGACTCAGGCAATTCAGGTCTTAAGAGAAAAAGGAGTTTCAATAAGTGAAAAAGAATCAGAAGGAGTAAGTATAGCAATTTTACTTCATGATATTGGTCATGGCCCATTTTCCCATGCACTAGAAAAAGTATTCATAGATTTATCACATGAAAAACTTTCTTTAGGAATTATGGAAGAATTGAA
This sequence comes from Bacteroidota bacterium, assembly GCA_024642705.1. Taxonomy (GTDB): domain Bacteria; phylum Bacteroidota; class Bacteroidia; order Chitinophagales; family Saprospiraceae; genus Portibacter. Next base: position 11,245 of record JAHEAQ010000117.1, read on the forward strand.
TATTGAGTTTTCTGGAAAATTAGATTTAGCAGTTGAAATTTTTAAAAACAATTACCATCGCAGATTTTTAAATCAATTGGTATCAAGCCAACTAGATATGGATAGGATGGATTATTTGAATAGAGATAGCTTTTTTACTGGAGTTGCCGAAGGTGTGATTGCTTATGATAGAATCATTAAAATGCTCAATGTTAGAGAAAATGAATTATTAATTGAAGAAAAAGGAATTTATTCAATTGAAAAGTTTTTGCTTTCGAGAAAATTAATGTATTGGCAAGTTTACCTTCATAAAACTTCTATCATCGCAGAACAAATGCTTCTTCAATTTATAAAATTATTGAAAATTGATTTGCAGAAAAATCATCACAATTTATGCTCTGATTCATTGTCATTATTTTTAAACCAATCCATTAATGAGATTGAATTTCAAAATAATCGAAGTGAAATTATCGCAAAATATGTCAAAATAGATGATATTGACATTTACTCTTTACTCAAAAAGTTCACTACAAGTTCTAATTTCCTGTTAAACTTATTAGCAAATGGCTTGATTAATAGAAATTTATTCAAAATTGAAATTTCTACTCACCCCATAAAATCAAATATTATCAACGAACGTCTCCTCAACATTCAGGAAAAGTATGACATCAAAAATAAAATAGCAAGGCAGTTGATATTGAAGGGAAATGAGAGCAACCAAGCCTATATCACCTTAAAGGATGAAATCAAAATTTTGTATAAAGATGGGAGCATTCTTCCATTATCTTTAGGTGTAGATTATATAACCCAAACCAAAAAGATTACAAAATATTTTGTCTGTTATCCGCCTATGAGGTAAATATAATTTCGGGTTAATTTTATATGGATTATAGCATACAAAGCAATGCTTTGATCCATCAAAAGTTTAGCTTTTTTTAAATATATCTCATCTTTTATCATTCGATTACATATGTTTATTTTTCTAAATTGTACATTTGCAACTTTGAAAAAATATCAATAAATATGGCAGATATAATATTTGACTTAATCAACAAAGAATTACAAAGACAAAGGGAAGGAATTGAACTTATTGCATCTGAAAATTTTACTTCTGCAGAAGTAATACGAGCAATGGGAACTTGTTTAACGAATAAATATGCTGAAGGGTATCCAGGGAAAAGGTATTATGGAGGATGTGAAGTTGTGGATGAAGTAGAACAGTTAGCAATAGACCGTTTGAAAAAGCTTTTTGGTGCTTCATATGCGAATGTACAACCCCATTCTGGAGCACAGGCAAATGCAGCAATTTTTTTAGCATGTTTGAATGCTGGAGATACTATTCTTGGATTTGACCTTTCCCATGGAGGTCATTTATCACATGGATCACCTGTAAATTTTTCAGGAAAAGTTTATAGGCCTGTTTTTTATGGTGTAGAAAAAGAAACGGGGACAATTGATATGGATAAAGTTGAAAAAATTGCACTTGCTGAAAAACCAAAATTAATCATTTGTGGTGCTTCTGCGTATGCAAGAGATTGGGATTACAAGAGATTTAGAGAAATTGCAGATAAAGTCGGAGCTCTATTGCTTGCAGATATTGCGCATCCTGCAGGTCTAATTGT
>JAHEAQ010000167.1 GCA_024642705.1 Bacteroidota bacterium
TTTTTAATTCTTTCCTTTTCCTGTAATATCGCAGCTTCACGTTCTGCTTCCTGCTTAGCAATTTCAGCCTTATGTTTTGCTTCCTGCTCTGCTTTTAATCTATCATCCCTTTTTTTCTTAATTATGGGGGCTAACACATCGTGGATCAACTCTAAATAATCTACATTATTACGGTTTTCATTACGAATAATCCGAGCACTAACTAAAGCATCAATGATAGTATCAGAGATCTTATAATCTGTTTGAAATTCTTTTAAAGCGTGGAGCTTTCTATAACCTTCTGAATTTAATAATTCGTTTTGTATGGCTTCATCTACATTTGGATCATATTTATTAATGGTATCGTTGTAAAAGGATTTGATAACATCGTCGACTTTGAATTGTGCTACTAAATCTGAGGTAATGGTATTTAGCTTCATTTCTATTCTTTTTTCATTAAGCCTGTCGCAAATAAGGCTTAATAAAAAGGGCTCGACCTTTAATTTCTTGTTATCATCGGCTTTAGATTGCAATAAATCGAAATCGGCTTGTGAGATTCCAGGTAAAATTTTAATAATTGCTTTGGCTACTGTTTCGTCAATAAGTCCTTTCCCTGGCTTTATAGCTGCTTCCATGGCTTGAGCAATGGTCATTTGAGTGACTCTAAAACCATGATCCATAATTGCAGGTATATACCTTTTCAATTCATCTAGCTGTGCCAGATAGTCTTCACGCAAACTTATTACCACACGATAGGATTGTTTATTGTATCGTGAAGGAACAGTTTTTCCTTGTTTTTTATATTGATCTTTTATAGCTGTTGGAATCCTGTTTTGGGCTAGATCGGCCAATTCTGTAACAAAGTACTTAACACCTTTATTGTGTTTGCCTACTGTAAATATTTCCTCGAATTGATCCAATATAAGGACCGGAGTTGCCAAACCATTTAAAAAATTAACATCGTGCATATATTCCCAAAGACTTTCTCTTCCAATGGCTTTAATGCTTGCATCCATATCCTTCATTTCTTCATAAACCAACCCTTTTAATTGCATCAGGGGAGATTTAGATGAGGAATAATCAATTCGAATATAAATGGGAAAATAAAATTTTTGACGCAGCTTAGGCATTAAACCTGCTTTTAGAAGTGAGGTTTTACCTATACCAGAAGTCCCAAAAACCACAGTTAGGTTCTTATCTTCAACAAGGTTAAACAATGCGTTTATCTCATGATCTCTACCTCCAAATTGAGATTTGTTCTTTTCTTCAAAAGATCTAAGTCCTAAAAATGGGCGACTTTGGTCAACACTAGAGTGTTCTTGTTTATTTGTTGGTTTCGTCATTTTTAGCAGTTATTTCAGTCAATTTGTTTTCTTTTATAAATTTTCTTACCATTTTACCGAAACCTTCTTCTATTGGTATAGTATCAATGTCTTTTTTTCTTATAGCTTCAGGAATCCGTGGATCCATAGGATTAGTATCATCGATAATAAAAGGACGAATGTAAGTTTCTTGGCCTTCTCTAAACATGTTACTTTTTTTTCGAAATTTTTCTACAAATATCGCTTGTTTCCATTCTTGATCATAGACATAACTCTCTTTTCTACTTAATGATTTTTCCGAAATTAAAGGCAAGATATAGTCGCATTCATTAATATAATCAGAAATGGCTTCTGCAAAGTCTTCACCATTTCTTAAATCGTCATCATCAAAGAATAACTCAACCCCACATTTTTGAAATTCATTTTTCATTTTGGTTATAATGGGCTTATCACCCCAACTATAACTTAAAAATATTTTCTCTTTATATCTCGGTTTATTACTGGTGATAACAGTATCACTTTTTTCAGTTTTCATGAATAATTCATTGATGAACTCTACAGTGTCCTTATACACTTCATCATCATTTTTTTTAGTCAAGGCATTTGAACCAATTGGTATTACACTTGTCTTATTGTTTTCTAAAAAAGAAGACAGATCGAGATCTTGAGATGTTCTATCACTAGCGACAAATTTTGATTTCCCAGTTTTAATTCGTTTAATTGAAATTGTTCTAATAAAAAATCGCATAAACCAATCAGGGAAACTACATCCAATTAAAAGAATTGATTTGTTTTTGACAGCTTCAAAAAGTCTTTTGGTCTTTGAATCTTTACCCGTGAGCAATCTAAACAAATATTCTAGCTGCATCTCTTCTGAGATTGCAAAATCGGTATCCTTAATGTTCCCCATAAGATTAAAAATACTAACTAGTGCTTTGTCGTACTCAATATTTCCATCTGAATCACTTGAGTCTTGAATTGAAAAATTAATAGAAGGATTAACGTGTTTACTTTCGGCTTCGAAAGCTCGCTCAAGAAAATTATCAAAATTGACAGTAAGAATAGTTTGAAAATTTAAAATTCTTACCAATTTTTTAAAGGGCTCCAACATAATTTGTTCATCGGTTAGTTTATCTGTTAGATAAAGGATTTGAGATTTAATATCATCTTCAGTTGTAATATTTTCACTAACTAAGACTTGAACAGTATTATTTAAAGTATAAGGTTGAGGTGGTTTTTTGTCTGGTTCAAAATCATTCCACAATTTAAAAGCCAAATAGTCATTTATATTAACCATGATAAAATCTCCATCTTCAGTTGCTGATTCCATGGTAGAAATTAATTCTTTAAATTTTGGAATTTCATTTTTTGATAATCGCACCATCGATAGATCGTTTCCTAGAACTGGAACAAGTTCATTTCGTTCTAAAGCCATTAATATATTTCTGTTCATAAAAAAAATTATTTTTTAAAAAAAACCTTAATATGATTTTTAATATTAAAAATTTGAACTAATGCAAATTCAGGTTTTTATTGTTGTTAATCTTGTAGGGATTAAATTTTAAATTTGGAGATAATATTTTTAAAAAAAGATACAAATTTTTTGTAATTAAACATATATAATTTTAATTATTTGAATAACAATGATAGTAAAATTATAGGATATTTAATTATTTTAATATCTAAATAGCTTTTTGACTTCTATTAATATAAATTGTTTTTTTAATTAATTATTGCTTATTTTAGAGCAAAGTTCTTTTTATACATTAAGTATTTAATTGAAGAAAAGAACCGAACCAACTAGTAAATATTGTCTCCCAACACATATTAATAGTTCTAATAATTTATTAATCTTAAATAGAAAATTTTGAACAGAACAGAAGAAATTGTCAGACAAGACATCAAAAAGTATTTTAAAATTAACGAGTTGGTTGGTGGAAGAACATATCGAGAACATGAAACCAGAACTTTGGAATGGAGTAGTGGCTGCAGTACCTTTTGTGGATGTGATTTCAACCATGTTGGATGAAACCATACCATTAACCACATTTGAATTTGACGAATGGGGAAATCCTAAGAACAAAGAATATTATGATTATATGAAATC
>JAHEAQ010000026.1 GCA_024642705.1 Bacteroidota bacterium
CTTTTTCTTTTTCCGCGTTGATTGCAGCAACAAAAGATCCTGATAATATACCTGTAGGTAATGCAACAAGTCCTATTCCAAGTAATGCAATAATTCCTGCTAAAATCCTTCCAGCTGCAGTAACCGGATAGACATCTCCATATCCCACAGTAGTCAATGTAGCTATCGCCCACCACATAGACGAATAAATATTCGGAAATGCATCTGGCTGACTGTCATGTTCTACAGTAAATACAAGTGCAGAAGCTAGAACCAATAAAATGCCAGTCATGAAAATAGTAATGAAAAGTTTTTCTTTCTCTTCTTTCATGACATCACCTATCATTTTCATTGAGCTGCTATACCTATTCAATTTGAATATTCTAAGCAATCTCATAAGTCTTAAGACTCTTATAAATCGCAAATCAATTCCAGCAGATTCACCAGCAAAACTTGCCAAAAACTCAATATAGAATGGGAGAATAGCTAGTAAATCCACAATCGCCATAGGCGATGTCATATACTTCAGCACGGCTTTGCCAGGAGTTAATTCTGGATATGCATACCTTGCCGTGTAAATCCGAGAAAGATATTCAATTGTAAATATAACCACAGCAACCACTTCAAACCAATAAAATAATTGCTCATGCGCAATATTTATGGTTTCTTCAGATTGCACAATTACTGCTATAATACTTAATATTATGAGCATCATGATGAAAGTACTTATCCTATCGTTACTTTTTAGTTCGGCAACATTATCATCATCAATTAATTTGAAAACATATTTACGTAAGCCCATTGTTAACTTCTTTTTTCTTTGTATTGCATTCTAGAAATACTATATCGACCAAGTTGAATGATATCTGCATTTTGGAGTGCAGTTTTTTGATTCACTGGTAAAATAACTCCATTGACCATTGTTTCTACTAAAGGTATAATATGTACATTCCCGCCCTGATAAACCAATTTAGCGTGCCTATCATCAACGTGAGAATCTTCCCACTTGATAAATACATAACATTTCGAAGCCCTACCAATATAGATTTCCATTCCTTTTTTCAGCCATTTACTTATAGGTTTTACCATACCTGTATATTCTTTAGGAGATAAATATATTAATTCAAAATCTTCAAGATTTGAAATAACTGTAACTATAAGCGCACCTAATACGCCTCCCAATGTAATAAAGCTGAGCAATTTTGCCAAAGCGTCATTTGGAGTAATGAAAGAAATTCCCGCATAAATAAGATAACCGACAATAGATGCAACTACACAGCCAAAAACACCTCTTTTCAGTTCTACAGTTGATTTCAGACTTAAAATTGCTCCAAAAGCAATTCCAAAAACAGTCCAAATTAGAATGCCTGCGAGGAATGGTTTTGGTAGTATTAGATATTGAAACATATATCCATTGAAAAATATAATAAAAGATATAAGTATACCGATTATTCCTCTTAAAATAATTCTGCCAATAGAAAATTTACGTGAATGACCTCTTTCTTCAACAATAGCAATAGCGATAATTAAACTTGCACCAATAAACAATCCAATTAATGTCTGATCAATCAATTCAGGAATACTCTTCAACATGGATTCACCTCCCCTTAATTCAAGAAAACGGGCTTGCATTGATTCCGAGTTGAACCAATTGGTAATAACAGTATATAATCCTTTGAAATTACTTATTTGAACTATGGCATAAAGTACCCATGCTGTAAATCCGCCAACAGCGCCAAACCACAACCAATTCAAGATTCTAAATACGCCTTGTTGTGAGAAAAAATTACTTTGAATGTCTTCTCCTCCAGATCCGTTACATGGGTCTGAAAATTCCATACAATTTGGATAATTGGGGCAATGACCAAGAGCATCCCAAGTGCCCAAAGATGTCATTTGACTGCATTTTACTACTACAAGATCTCCCTCTTGAAAGGCATCTTGAGTAATAGGGTCTCTTTTAACTTTATTTGCCTCAGGTACGTACGGAACTACAAACTTTTTCTTAAATTCTCTTTTCTTTAAGTAGGGAACTAAATACATTAAAACGGCAAGTAACCCACCTATTATACCAATGCCAATCAGTAAATAAATTGCCCAAAATAAAGGAGTAAGTGTAGCTGCACTAACTGCTAAATTTATAGGTTCAATAAAAGACCCACCCCTATAATCATAAGAATCTATCATAGCAGAAGGCAATCCTTTTGCTTGCCAATTCAAAAAAAGTTTCCTACTCTCCCCTTTATAAATAGGTTGTGTTGTTTTTAACTTTATTTGATAGGTAACTGAATATTGCGAAAGTATATTCAGAAAAATTTGTACAAGACCGTCTGGGCTATCCGAGTAAATGTACTTATCAATTGAATTTTTTGTTAAACCAGGAATTACTTTTAAGAAGGTTGTATCGGCACCTGCACCTAAACCAATTGGATAAAAAGCCAAGTCATTGGTCTCGTCTTCCAACTTAATAGTCGCATATACATCATCTGCGTTATATGGTAGAACGTTATTGACCTTGTAATAACTGTTCATACTTAAATCATTTTCCCCATCAGAAAGCAATATGATTACTTTCTTACCTTGAAAATTTTTCATTTCTTGGGTCTTCACAATAGTAGCTCTGTAAAGATCAGTCCCCTTTCCTTTTCCAATTGGAGGAACAGGATATTGATCTAAATTTGCCTCAATATTGCTTTTGTTGACTTCAACATTCTCAAATATGTCGTCATGAAATGCGGTCAAGAAAAACTTAGATCCTGGTGGCAAAGTAACACTTTGAATCGTATTAAAAATAGCTTCTTTTGCTTTTATTAATCTATCATCGTCGCGCATACTACCACTCCAATCTAAAACAAAGAGAATGGAATAAATATCTTTATTATCATTTCCTAGTTCCTCAAATCTATAGAATGATAAAGGGTAGCTTTTACCATCGATTAATTCTGTAAATTTCGCTGTATTGCTATTAAAAACAGCATTGTTAATCCGCGGAGCTAATACCGTAGCATCCACTGTGTTGGTTTCCTGATTAATATTTACTGATAGAATTCTAGCTCTTTCTACTGCACCATCCTTTTGGCTAGAAATTGAATTGGTGAGAGAGAAGCAAATGCTTGCTATTAAAATACCCCGAATTATGTTCATATGTTATATCGAATGCTTAAATATTTTCAATTTTCTTCCAACTAAACCATTTTGCTCCCTTTCGCCTATGTTCAACATTATTAATTGTTCCGTTCATTTTTCTTGTAAAAAATGCAGCGTCCAAAGTATTTGTTAAACTGTCAATTTCCATTGCAATTTGAAATTTTTGTGGAAAATGTCTTTGTACTGATAAATCTGAATTTGAAAGAAATAGCCCATGTCCAGGATGAGTGTGAAACCATCCAATCACATCTTTATCAGGATGATGATCTTGTGCATCTCCTAATTCTTGTACTAAAGTAGCCGTGCCAATCTCAATCTTAAATACATCATGATATTCAGGAACAAATGGAACAAATTCTTCCATTGTTACTTTTATTTCTCCTGTAGATTTGTCTTCTTGATGAAATCCCATTAAGAACCCTCCAACTTCTGGAATTGCTCCTTCCATTTCAACGATTGCTTTATCTAAGTTTTCTTCTTTAAGGAATTTGCCCAATGCCTTGATGCATTCATTACTGATGTATAATTCTTTGATCGCTGTGTCAGGCCATAACTCAGTCAAATCAAGATGTGCATATTTATTGGCTTTTAGGGCTTCTTCAAATTGTTCTGCATTCTTAAAACCTCCAATAACATCTCTTTTTGTGATTTTCATTTTCCCAGAGGCTTTTATTTTATCGCCCCCATTTGATGGCACAAAAACCTTATCTGGCCTGTTAATGGTTATTTTCTTAGGGGAAATCTTTTTATCAGGTTCTTCATTGATCATTTTCACCATTGGATTTGCCATAACTTTTTGGTTTTCATGCATTTCCTGAGCCCGTTTCAAATATTCTGATCTTTTCGTTTGTTTCTTTTTATTAAAAAAGAACATAGCTCCACCCCCAATAATAATAGCTCCTATTAATAATCCTAGAATAAGAAGTAAATTTGTTTTTTTAGGTGAAACATCCGCATTAATTGGAAAAGATGCAATTGATTCTGTAGTGAAATCTCTTAAGATAACCTTTTCATATTTTCCTTCCATTCCAGAAGAACTTAATTTTTCATAAGTGATTGTAATCTGGTTAGCAATATCAGGAAGTAATTCATCAAATCTAGCTTCAGGATGAGATTCTGATTCTCCTCCTTTAAAAAATTCTGCAGTAAAAGGAGCAACTCCGCCTTCTATGGAAAATACAAAATCGTTGCCAGAATTATCAATTTTAGCTTTAAATCTATTATCAATTTTAAAGGAATATTTGTTCCCTGTAGCTTTTTCATTGACATTAATGGTATATAATTTACTGCCATTTACTTTTAAGTCGAAAATATTACCTCCATTTTTAAATAATTCAATGTCATCAGCATCAGAAAAAGTAATATCTACTTCTTTTAGATGAGAGAGATCCAAAGTGTAAATGTTATTATCTTTTTTTGTAAGAGAATTATCCCCAGAAAGTGTTTCAGTTTCGTTAACAATAAGAACATTAGCATCTTCGCCCAATTTTGCTCTTGCTGCATCAGCATATTTAGAATCCGGATAATTTTCAAGGAATTCACGTAATAATTCTTCATCATTTGAATCTCCCAATTCATCCCAAGCTTCTTGGTCTGTTTTTACTTGAGATGCACTTTGTACAGAAGAGGCTGTTTCAGTTCCATTTTTCTTTTGTAAGCTTGTTAAAGTTTTATTTGCTGTGTTAAGGATTCCTTCTTTTTTGGCAATACTATTGTTTTCATATTTCTTAATGAACTTAGTAATTGCTTGGACATCTTTTTTATTGGTATTTTTCCATTCTTTTTTAATATCAGCAACTTCACCAATTTGCTTATTGCTTGATTTGGGTTGTTTAATACCGACCATTTTGAAACTTTGCAAAAATTTGCCATTAATTTCATCTGCAGCAAATGGCACAGTTAATGAGAAGTCCCCATCTTCAAATACTTTGAACTTTATATCTACGTCAATTTTAGAAGAGGGCTTAAGCGTGTATTGAGATCTTTCAGAACTTATCTGAATATTTTGTACGTCACTTGGCTTAATATCAGATCGAGAAATTTGGATAGAACTTTCAATATGTTCATCCTCAAACCAACTTAAATCTTGCAATCTTAAAAGAAGTTCAACTACCTCTCCTTGAGCTTCAATTTCTGGAGAACTACCTTTTAATTTAAGAAGTTTGGCCCCTCGAACTTCATAGAGTTGAGTTTTGAATCTCCCAAGGAGACGGTCTGTATTATCTAATATTTTTACTTGGTCTTGACTATAGCCAACTACCTTAAATATTAGACAAAATATCAGTAAACTAATATATCGTTTATTATTCATCAATTGATTCGTTTGGACTAAAGAAGTAAAGATTATTTATCCTTTTTATGGATAACTATTTTCTTTTGTTCAGCAGCTTTTTTAGCTACAATATTTATTTTCATTCTTCCTGGTGAAGCACTTGTAGATGTTTGTTCTTTTTCGTTATCTTCATTTATCGGATCTTCGAAAACTTCTACCTTCGGTTCCGGCGGTGCCATTTGAACCGATTTTATAACAGGCACGACAGGTTCTTTAACAGGCGCTTCCTCAGCTGGTTTTCTATCTTTTGAAACATCAATATTAACAAGTTGTGTATTGTCAACTGCAATTTCTTTGTACTTGTTGACAATGCCATTGGGTTCTGCATATTCTAACACCCATCTAGCGGCCTTAATATCTTCAGGAAAAGGTGGTGTATTTTCTGCATGGTATTGCTTGAATTGCAGAATTTCTCCCATTCTCACAACTAAAAGATACAAATCATAACCTAATCCAAAACCTTTTGTATTTCCACAAATCCTTCCTTTATATTTTCCTTCTGATTTTATATTAGGATGCCACAAGTTAGTTTGCATATATAACTCTGGTGGTTCAATAGGATATTTAGGAGGAAAAGTAACTTTTGCAATATGATGGTTTCCATAAATAGGACTCTGATCTGGATTAATCCCGACTATGCTTTTGAAATTGAAGTGAAAATGATACTCACATGGAATTTTGATTGAACCTCTTGTTTCAATGACTTCCCATTTAATAACATCACTTTGAACTTCAAAAAGAGATAAATGATCTTTAGCTAATCTTTTATAAAAAGGATTTTTCTTGAAAAAATCTGAGCTAAAATCATATGTAGGTTTGTTAGACATGATTCTAAATTTAAGATAAAAAATGTTTTAAAGCAATACTAAGCATTGAGAAAATTATTTCCCAGGAACTAATCTTGGTGCTAGATACAAAGTGTCACCTTCTTGTATTTGCAAGTCGAAAAGTGTTTTCGTATCTCCGATTGAAACATTTTTTCTTTTAAAAATAAGATCATAAACATAGGGGTTTCCTTCGGGATCAACTCTTGGTGCAACTTCTGCTGCTAAAAGTTCTTCTTTGATTTCTTTACCGGTAGAGTAGATTGGTAATTCAACTTCTAATTCATCACCGCTAGGCATCACCCTAACAACAATTCCCATTACTTCTGAGTTAGACATAATTATATTGGTTTTTGTACTTTAATAAGGTTTTTGTTAAATATATTAATTATAATTTAAAAACGATTCATCTCCAGTTAATTCTACAAAATAGGTGTCTTCGCTGGTTTCTACTGTCAATATATGCAAAGGCGGTATTCCAACATCTTTTAGTTTTAAATCAAGGTTTGGAAATTTGCTATTAATTCTATCCGCATATTTTGTAATTCCAATTGGCTCCCCTGGTTCTGCTTGATATATAGTTTGTTTGTTTTCAGAAAAATGTGGCTCAGGAATAATTAATTCATAAGTAATTTCTGACTTCATTGAAGCTATTTCTAATATAATTTTATAATTTAATTGAATATTAATTTCATCATCTTTAAAATGAGCTTTGAGCCATTTCAGGCATTCAGCAATCGTCATTTCATTGGTTAATTCTTTACTTTTTATAAGCTCTTCATCTTTAATTACATAATGACTGTCGCATTCTTCCCTTACTGGTTCAGTTTTGAATTGAATTATCCAATTGTTCATACCATCATATTTAAATTGCTCTCCAGCCATAGATTGCTTTTCATTCCCATGAATAACTTTAATAGCTTCTTGAACCTGCATTGCTGCTATGATAGAAGATGAAATAGGTGTGGTTGGCACTCTCCCTTGGGTTGAATTTCTTTGAGCAATATCGGCGCACCCCATTTTGAATCTAATATTTTCCCAATCTACGTTAGTTAATGCACATTCATAGCAACTCGTACCATTTTTATATACATTTAATTGCCCAGACAAATTTTCTATTGCTCCATCTATCCAAACTTTTCCAACTTTATAGGCATACCTATTAATAAATAATCTGGCAATTCTGTTATCAAGACATCCAATAATAACATCCATTCTTCGCAAAACACCCAGTCCTACATCAATCATAATATCTCCATTGACCGTTTGCACTTTTACATTAGGGTTAATATCTTTAATTCTTTCTCCAGCAATTTCACATTTAAATTTATTAAGTTTAATGTCTTGAGTCCTGAATAAAACAGATCGGCAAAGATTTGCATATTCAATGGTATCAAAATCTACTATAAAAATAGAACCAACATTCATCAAGGCTAAATTCTTTAGCACTTCATTCCCAAGAGCTCCAGCGCCCACAACCATAACATTCGCTTTGCTTACTCTATCTGCATCCCACCAAGACATTAATCGAAAGGTATCATCCCAATGCTCTGTCTTAACACCTGTATTTTCCAACTTAAGCTTTGAGCCTTTCTTACTTGTTTTAGCCATGTTTTCTTTTGATTATGAATAAAAAATAACAAATCAACCTATTATTTTGAAGGACCCTAAACTAATATTTTTTTTTTAGAATACCCTCATTAGGCAGTTATATTAAACCAAAAACCTTAAAAATTATCTTTAATTTCAATTTGCAAAACATTTTTGCACTTTATAAAAAACTTTTAATTCTTATTTTTTCTTAATAACTATTTTTTTTCTGACTTCATTCCCATCATCATCACCTTTTCCTTTAAAAACAATTTTTTTAGGATTTTCAAATGAATCGTCACTTTGAGGTTCAATCTCTTCATTCTCATTTGAAGAAAAATCTTCACTCTGTTCGTCATTTGAAAAATCATTTTGCTCAACTGTTTCTGGGGTAAATTCTGAATTTGAAGTATTTCCACTTTCTGCTTCAGCCAGGGTAATTCCAGTAATTTCTTGGCTGAAATTTTGGCTTTCAGAATCATCATTTACATCGACCTCATCTTCACCTGGTTTTTTTATTTTAAATTTTAATGCAGGTTTAGCAGGTTGTGAACTTCTTGATTGAGTCGGAGTGCCAGCAGCACTTTGCATTTTTGGTTTTGGTTTAGGCTTGGTAACAGGCCCAAAAGTTTGTTCCAATTTACCAATCAAATCGATGGCCAATTCATACTGAGTATGGTATAATTTTGCCCAGTCTTCCGTAGGCATAAAATCATCGAACCAAATTTTTACCTTTTCGTATTGTTCTTTAGCAAAAACAGAATCAATATCTATTCCTTCAATATAGTGCAGTATGGATGCGTCTGCCAATAATTTGTAGTTTTCTACTCCTTCTTCTTCAAGTTCAATAAATTCCTTCGCTTGCGGCCATTCTGCAATTGCTTCTAAATTACTAATAACAACTAATTTTCTATCAATGGTTAAAATTGAAGAAACTGCATTTATCAATTGTATCAATTCATTCTGCTTGATTCCTAATATTCCTGCGATAAGTTCCATATCTTTAGGTGCACTATCAATCATATTGTGCTCACCTGATTTTAAGGTAACCTGTAATATTTTAGCAACAAGCTTCTGCTTGGATTCATCCAACATTTGAAAATCCTGTGAAATTGAACCTGTAGCAAGATTCCCTGATGATAAAGGATTATAAGTAGAATCTTCGTCTGTTTTTATTTTAATTCCAGAACTTTTTACTGACTTTCCAAGTCCAACTTTTTGTCTTTGACCAGTGGCCTTCAAAAAGTGGTTTACATCAATAAACTTGTCTTTGTGGTTAATTTTCCATTCAAACCAAGTTCTTGACATGTATATTTGTAATTTTCTGAGTTGATCTGGATCTGAGATCAACTCCTCAATCAATTGCAGAGATAAATTTTCCTCAACTTCGGATTTTTCTATTTTAGCAGGAATATCGATGGCGTCTTTAAGTCCCATTTGATCTAGGAACCTTAATTGATAATTGCCTTTCATGATACTTTTGTATAGGTCCTCATATTCTTTTAAGTTCCTATTAGAAAGATCATCTAAATTCATGGAAATTATGCAATAAAAACCTAAGTCATTAGATTTAATTGCTTTTGTAATTAAATTGACAAATTGATTTCTTCTTTTTTCTTCAACTTTCCGACTGAATAAATCTGCGAAATCATCAATAACCATTAAAAGATTATAGGTCTGATCTCCTATGATGTCCTCTGCAACTCTAATTAAACCATAATCATTTTTTATTAATTTCTTATGAACCTCTTCTTCCATGTTAGGCTTAATCTTTTCGCTAAGGAAGGATTTAGGATTGACTATTGCTCTGGCCATACTCAGAACAGGGTCCGATTCTGGTGTGAAATATACACTTTTCCACCTTGGACCATTTATTCCATTAAAAAGATTCTTATCAAAATTTGACATTACACCAGCTCGGAGGAATGAAGTTTTACCAGCTTTCGGTGCTGAAATTAAGGCAACTAATCTATTTTGCCTAAGTCTGAGTTTTATGTTTGAAATATCCTGATCTCGACCATAAAACAAATCTGCTTCTTCTCTTTCATACGCTCTATGAATACCATTATGAAATCCCGGATAGGGATTTTTTATTTTCAACATATTTTTTAGGTCTTGAAAAAGCTTTTAAATTTCAAAAAGTAAGATATCAAGAATAAAAATAAAATAAATATTATTCAATCACAAATATCCATTAATTGGAATTAGATTTAAACTAACTCATTCGCTAAATTAATTATTCTTTTTTAGAATTATGAAAACAACTAAAATATTCAAAGAAATTAAATTTCTGAAGTAAATTTGAAATGCATCTTTTTTTATGAGAATCCAGTTTCTTTTTTACTCTTTCTGATAATTGTTTGACTCTCTCGACCTTTCACGACGCCAAGCTTTTCATCAAGCCAAACAATTGCGCCTGTGGGACAACGTTGGATAGGATTTTGAAAATTGTGATTTTGATTATAATTTATAACTGGCAAATTAAATTGCATTGTTATTAAATTATCCGGAGCATCCTTCGCACATTTGCCACATGCAGTACAGCCAACTTCACAATCTTCTAAAACGGCTTCCCCAGATTCTAAATTTTTACATGCAACCCAAAGCCTATTGCTGATTGGTTGAATACTAAACAAATCTTTTGGGCATACTTCTACACAATCTCCGCAAGCTGTGCACTTATCTACATTTACAATTGGTATTGAAAATGCATCCATTTCAATTGCATTAAAATCACACACCACTTCACAATCTCCATGGCCTAAGCAACCCCAAAAACAAGCTTTCCCACCCCCAGAAATAAGCGCTGCACCTTGGCATGTTTTAACCCCCGTGTAATTGGCTTTGTTCCGTGCAACATTAATTCCACCCGCGCAAGCTAATCTTGCAACTCTTTTCTCTTCATTTCCAACAGATACTCCTAAGAAAGTAGCTATTTTGTTTCTTCCCAAATCCGTACTTACAGTGCATTTCCCTGGCAATGCGTTTCCAGATACCAAAGCCTCTGCGAATGGCCTGCATCCTGGATAACCACAAGCTCCGCAATTCGCATGCGGCAAAAGTTCTTCCACTTGGTCTATTCGCGGATCTTCATACACAGATAATTTTTTATTGGCTATGACTAACATCAATGCCAATATTATGGTTAAACTTCCGAGTGCTGCAATTGAAATTAAAATGGTCATATTAATAAATAATATTTATTGATCAAAACTATTAAAATGAATGATTAATAAATTATTTCAGCCCATTTATGCCCAGCTTTCAACTCAGATTTTCTCATTTCCCACTTGGCTCGTGAACCCAAAATATTTGAAAATGCTTTATCTAGCATACTGCTAATCTTTTCATAACCTGCAACATAAATATATGTATTGGAGTAAGACAGCATTTCAATAATCTCGCTTGCTCTAGCTTCAATTGCGGCGTCTAAAGCTATTGGATCTGACCAATGCGGCCTCGGACTTAATGCACTGAATGCCTCAAAAGTTTCCTCATCATAATAATTGGTTAAATCACCATTTTTATCATTTAGATATAAAAGTTCCAACCCACTTCTAGCTCCATAAAAAAGTCTGATTTTCCCTTTCCAATCTTTTACCTCATGGTAAATATTTTTAATAAAAGCTCGGAAAGGCGCAATACCAGTGCCTAAACCAATTAAAATTAAATTGGAATTCTTATCTTCTGGTACTATAAATGGCAGTTTGAAAGGGCCCGTAATTGTAATTTCATCTCCAATTTTTCTATCACACAAATAATTTGATGCGATGCCATCATATAGTTCGCCGTTAAAATCGTCAATATAAGAACATCTTTTTACCAAAATTGTAAGTTCAAGAAGCCCTTTATTTTCTGAAGGTAAATCAGCTACACTGTACAATCTATGATGCACAGATTTACCAAATTCTGTTTCTGTTTCTATCAAAACACCAAAACTTTGATCCACTTTACAAACAAATTCTGGAGATTGAACCTTTAACAAAATTTCACGTACTTCTTCAGCACCTGGAGGTGTTAACCGTTCTGATTTGGCGATAATAGCTTTGTATTTTTCTTTTGTATTCAAGTCAGTTAAATGAGTCATATCGTGTTATTTTTTTCATTCATTAATTATCTTTATTAGTACTAATTTTTTTTTCGCAAATGGTTGTGCAACCACAATTCGAACAGCTCCTTCGTTCAGCTAATACGTCTTCATCTGAAATATGCTCTGAAAAGATTTTCTTCCACCCAAATTGGATAAAAACCCAAATAATCATAAGTAGAATAATAATCGTAGCGCCTAAAACAAAAGATGTTAACATTTAAATATTTTTTAATTTCTAACTTCCTAAACCTGCAAATCCCATAAAGGACAGTGACAAAATACCTGCAATCAATAATGTAAGCGCGGTTCCTTTTACGATATTAGGTACATCTGCAAAATTTAATTGCTCCCGCAGCCCAGCCATTAAAACCAATGCTAATGTAAAACCTACTCCTGCACCTAAAGCATATATAAAACTCTCTATAAAGCCATATCCTTTGTTGGTTTGAAATAACGCCAATCCCAAAATAGCACAGTTTGTAGTAATTAGTGGTAAAAAAATTCCTAATGCCCTAAACAAAGCTGGACTCATTTTTTTGATAAACATTTCTACCAATTGAACTGTAGAGGCTATCACAACAATATAGCTTATTAATTGCAAAAAAGGTGCATTTATCATTACCAATAAAGAATGTATTCCATAAGCACACATGGAACTAATTAGCATTACAAAAGTTACTGCTCCTCCCATTTTGGACGCGGTTTCTATTTTTCCAGAAACGCCAAGAAACGGGCATATTCCTAAAAAATATGCCAAAACAAAGTTGTTGATTAAACTTGCATTAATAAAAATATACCAAAGTGATTCTGAGTTCATATTTTTATCCTTTTAGCTTTTAAATAATTGAAAAAGAGTAACCAAATTGCCAGGGTAAAAAAACCACCAGCTGGCAATATCATCACCACCCATTCTTGAAAATTTGGAGAAAATATTGTTGCTCCAAAAATGCTTCCATTTCCTAATAGTTCTCTTACTGCTCCTAAGCAGAATAGTGCAAAAGTAAACCCTAATCCCATTCCTAAAGCATCAAGTGTTGATCTCGTAATATTGTTTTTGGAAGCAAATGCTTCGGCTCTGCTTAGGATTAGACAATTCACCACTATTAAAGAAATAAATGCCCCTAAACTTTTGTGAAGATCTATGCTTATTGCTTGGATTAAATAATCTATAATTGTCACAAAAGTCGCAATGATTAAAATATAAGATGCTATTCTTACTTGTTTTGGAATAAAATTCCTAAGGGATGAAACCAAAATATTAGACATCAACAAAACAAATGCTGTTGCTAATCCCATTGCCAATGCATTGATGGCAGAATTTGATACAGCTAAAGTCGGACACATTCCTAATACTTGAACAAAAACTGGATTTTCTTTCCAAATTCCTTTAATAAAATCATCGGTCGATTGATGATCTTGGAGCGAAGCAAAAAATCCTTTATTTGACTTATTTTGTGAATTGATGTTCATTTAATCAAGTTATAAGATTCAATTTTTTTGGTTTTGAAAGCTAGATTTATTGGAATAAAGCATAGGAATCCAATCTGCAGTACTTTTGCTGATAATTTCACCTATTGCTCTTGAAGATATTGTAGCACCAGTTATTCCATCAATTTCCCATCCATTCTTCTTGGCCCCGTGTTTTACTGTAACAACTTTGTTATTAAGACTTTTTAGGTCATCATCTAACGTTACATCAAGACCTTTAAAATTATCGAGAAAAATTTGATCTTTTTCTATTTTATCACCTAGCCCAGGGGTTTCTTTGCTTTCTAAAACATAGAATCCAATTATTTTTTGGGCTTCAAGATCATATCCATAAAGCACTCTTATGATATCAGCAAATCCAATTCCCGATGCTTCAATCGCTACTCCAACCAAAGCACCATTTTCATCATATCCAGCATATACTAATTTATCAGTCTTTTCTTTGTCCTCATTGATTTTAAAAATGCCATTTTCACCAAAACCAAAACTTTGTTTCTTTGTAATACCTGGCACTACTTTAAAAATAGCTTTCTCCAATGCCTCAGCTTTATTTTTTTCAATTCTGTCTGCTGTTTCTTCAAAAGTAAAAGCAATAAAAAAAGCACATAAAAATCCTATTACCACCATCGGTTTTAACATATTTATGCTGCTTATTGGGCTTGGTATTTTATCTGGAGTGGTGTTCATGATTTTGACATTTTTTTTGAAGTTCCATAAACTCTCAATTTTAACGCTTTATCTATATGCGGAGAAACAGCATTTGATAGTAAAATAGCATACATTACTCCCTCAGGCAATCCACCCCAAATTCTTATAACTACTACTAAAACACCAATTAGCATTCCATACACCCAAACTCCTTTTGAAGTTAATGGTGATGCCACCATATCCGTTGCCATAAACACTGCACCCAGCATCAAACCACCAGAAAAAAGCATAAATAAAGGCGAAGGAAACGCCTTATTATCTACCATGTATAAAATTAAAGTAAAAATGGCTACTGTCCCTAGTACTGCTACTGGGATTCTCCAATTCATCATTTTTCGAATGATTAAATAAATTCCTCCAAGAAGTATTAAAATAGATGAAGTTTCACCAGTTGACCCACTTGTAAAACCCACCATCAAATCAACTAAGTTAGTAGTTATTCCATCAAATTTAAAAGCTGACAATGGCGTTGCTCCCGTAAAGCCATCAGCCATTGGCTCCATAAAAGGAATGGTGAAAGTAGAATTCGAAAATGTGGTAAATCTGTCCGGCATAAAGGAAGGATACCAAGTAGTAATTGCTACTGGAAAAGCTGCCTGAAGTATAGCTCTTCCTACTAAAGCAGGGTTAAAGACATTGTATCCCAAACCTCCAAAAATAAATTTGCCGAGAGCTATTGCAAGCACCCCTCCACAAAAAGCCATCCATAGAGGAAAATTTGGTGGCAAGGTTAACCCTAATAATAATCCTGAAATCACTGCTGACCAGTCGGAAATTGTGGATTTTTTAGAAGAAAACTTACAAAGATAATGTTCTGTTAACACACTTGAAATAACAGTTGTTGACATTACCAATAAAGCACTGATGCCAAAAGCATAAACTGCAAAAAACGAGGTTGGTAGCAAAGCATATACCACATTACGCATAATATCATTCGTCCCAATTCCATGTACAATATGCGGAGAGCTACTTATATTTAAAGTTTTATTTAGCATGGACAGCGTTCTTATTGTTTGAGTTTCTCTTTCTTACAATTGATTTTGACAGCCTGAAATATTGAACCAAAGGAATATGTGAAGGGCACACATAAGAACATGAACCACATTCGAAACAATCCATTAAATTAAATTCTTCAGCCATTAAATCATAAGCTTCAAATTTTGCCAGAATTCCTAATTTTGATGGATTTAAAGAAATAGGACACGCATCAACACACGCACCGCATTTAATACAAGGATAAATATTTTCAGTTTTGTTTACTGTTTCCTCTGTAAAAACCACAATCCCTGAAGTCCCTTTGACAATGGAAATATCCAAATTAGAAACTGCTACACCCATCATCGGTCCGCCCATGTATACTTCGCTCATGTTTTTTTCGACTCCTACATAATCTAACACATATCTAAGAGGTGTACCAATCGGAATTCTATAATTTCCTTTCTTTTTTATACCAGGTCCAGTAATGGTTATGACTCTTTCTTGAATTCCTTGGCCATGTGGCAAGAGTCTTCCAATTTCCGCAGTTGTCGCGATATTTACAACGACTGCATTAACATCAATAGGCAGTCCTCCGGAAGGAACCTCCAAGCCCAACAAAGAAGTAATCAACATTTTTTCAGATCCCTGAGGATATTTTACAGGTACAACTTTCACCTTTATTGGAGAACCTTTTTGTATTTTTGAACTCAAATAATTTGCTGCATCCTTTTTATTGGCCTCAATTCCTATAATCGTTTCCTTTGCTCCTGTTGCTTTCATAAGATATTTTATACCAGTAAAAATATCCTCTGCTTGTTCAAGCATTACCCTGTGATCTGTAGTTAAGAAAGGTTCACATTCTATTCCATTAAGTATGAGTACATCACATTTTTTTCCTTCTGGTATTTTTAATTTTACATGAGTAGGAAAAGCAGCACCACCTAGTCCTACAATACCTGCATCCTGGATAGCTTTTAGAATTTCTTCAGGCGTAGATGCATCTAAATCCACTGGTATTCCTTCAATTGCTTCTTGGCCCGACGATGGAAATGCTTCAATGTGAATTCCAGGAACCATTTTTCCAGAGATCGAAGGCACATTGACTATTTTTTTAATTAACCCTGAAATTGGTGAATGAAGTGGAACTGAAACATATCCTACAGATTCAGCAATTAACTGGCCTCTGACCACTTCTTGGCCTTCTCGAACAATTACTTTAGAAGGTACTCCAATATGTTGAACTGTGGGTAAAATAATCAATGGCGAAAAGGGGAACTGTCTAATAGGTAAACCATTTGTTTCATTTTTATGCTCTGGCGGATGAATACCATGCTTAAATGTGTTTTTATAAAAATTAAACAGTTCCATTTATTTCAATTAAATCTATTATAGTAATTCCAAAATCGTTAAAGCCCTTCTCAAATAATCATCCTCAATTCCTATGCTTAATTAAATTTTTCGCCCCTCTTAATCCATTTCTCTATGTCCTTTTCTGTTCTATCTGCTGGTAAACCAGGATGAATAACTTGGGCTGTGCATTTTTCAGCAGCTTTTACAATTTCTTGATATGAACCTGCTTTAGGATTTGAAATAAATGCTTTCTTATCATCATTATATTTAAAAATATTGTTATTTATTTTTATACATTCATCACAAGAACTGCAGTCTGAAGTGTCAAGCCAAGGAGCCATATAGTCACCATTTTGAACATTTTGAATTGGTTCTTCTACCTTTGTTTCGTCCCCTAAAACTAACTCCGTAATTGCTTCTCCGTCGCCACCTGCCATTTTCATTAAACCTTTAGCTATTTTACCAACAATTTCAGCTCTAATTTTGCCTTCTACATCCACTACTTCAGGCTTATTTAATTCAATTCCTGCTAATCCTCGTAACATAATCCAAAAATCACGTCTTTCCTCACAAGATTCCACGATTGGTTTTGCAACTAAGACTCTATTCAAATTTTGGTTTCTGTCAACAGCCCAAATGAAAGGAAATAACCCTTCTCGTGCACTAGAATCCATTTCGAGAAATTCAGAAAGAATGACCATATTTTCATTCCAAGAATCTCTTGGAACTTTTCTGAAATGCTTTCTGAATCTAGCTTCAGTCAAAGCAAAATCAGCAAAAGTCATGGCAACATTCATCGTTTTTTCGCGACCATATTCTTTGTATTTCAAATCATAAGTAGGCCATAATTTTTCAATAGAAGGGTTGCCATCTAAATCAAATGCTTCTTCAGTTTTTATACCTTTATCTGGGTTATATTTAAAAATTGGATATGCCCTTGATTCCATTGCCAATTTAGCTTGGTGCACTCCTAAATCATCTGCCACTCCATGTTCTGGTTGACACGTGGTATATAAATTGAAAATTGCAGGACGTTTGGTCATCAAACCATCAATAAATCCCTCTATCATTTGGCTTGTATTAGCCATTGTTGCTTGCAGTACATAGGTATTCCTGTGTGCCATAGCTATTAATCCAATTTCTTTTCTTGGCTCTGATTTTCCTTTCTTCACCTTACCGTATTGAGCCATATCTGAAACCTGACCAATAAATCCAGATGTGCATGCTTGACCTCCTGTATTGGAATAAACTTGGGTGTCCACCACTATTACTTTTATAGGTTTGCCAGACGCCATCATTCTTGATAAATTTTGGAATCCAATGTCGTACATTGCTCCATCGCCACCTAAAGCAACTACTGGAGGACACAATAACCATTCTTCTTCTGTGAATTGTTCCCAATTAAAATAAGTAAATAAATCTTCATGTACATCACGATTGTATGTACCTGAAAGTTCTAGTTCAGCCCTTCTTATTGCCACAAATCCTTCTGCCATTTTTGACATGTGACCCTCAAAAATACCCATAGCCATTGAAGTCGAATCCTGAAATAAATGGTTTGCCCAAGGAAATGGATACGGATTGAATGGATATGTACTTCCCCAAACAGAAGTACAGCCTGTGGAATTCAACATCCCCATATTACATCTTCCGCCACCAGTAGTACCACTTGTGTATTTCCACCTAAGTTTTTTAACTTTAGCTAATAATTGTGTGACATCTTTCAACCAATTTTGATCTATAGGTTGAATTCCCTTAGCTGTCTCAAGTTTTGTCGCAATTCCAGCCATTGTTAAATCTTCATTTCTGGAATTCTTCACAATCGAAGCCATCAAATCAGCATCTCCAATATCAACAGCATGCATCAACTTCAATTGAATATGTTTCTCAAGCTTTTCGATAAGTCCATCAAGGTATTTTATATGCTTATCTATCCGCGGTTGCATTAAAGATTCGACAGTTGCAACGAAAATGTGAACGACAGATTTTTCAGAACAACCCAAACAAGCACCATCCCCGCTTGAAAATTTCAGATATGCATCTTTATTTAAAAGCATTGTTTGAAGTGGGCCTATCTTTTCTTCAAGGTCATCAATCCTATTAAATTTCTTAGGTGTATTAGGAAGATCTAACCAAAATTCCCACTCATTTCTTAATTTATCAATTGAATCCTCAGTTTGTACTACAGAAATTAATGCATCATCGTTACAAACTGCTACACATTCCATACACCCTTTGCAAGTTTGAGGGTTAATTGTTATGCTGAACAAACCACCACTATTTTTCTGTGTTTTCTCATGCAAATCAAAATAAGGTCTGGTTAATGCAAATTTAAAATCTCCTAATTCTTCTCTGAACCAATCGAATTCTCTTTTTAATATAGTTTCATTTTTATTTTCGTCTAATACAATTTCAATGGCATTATAGATATAATCATTAACTGTAGCTCCATTTCTGGCTTCACTAAAAAATTCACGAATTTTACTTTCTAGTTGTCTTGCAGCTTTTGGTAAATGTTCCAATTTCCCATTTTTCTTTTGCACCCTTTTGACCACTGTGTCCAATACGTCCGACAATTCACTAACCAATCCAGGTATTGCTGTATCTGGACATGCTGTGTAGCAATCCCCACAAGCTGTGCAATTGTTTGGAACCCACTCGGGATGATTAAACCGTATTCCTGTCATATCCCTAAAAAGTGATGAAGCAGCTGGCATTACACTTAATCCAATAAATGGATCTGTTATATTATCATTTCCTTGTCCTTGTTGGTAAAAATTACCTGTTTGTTCCCAAAACCTGTGGATATCGCTTAAATTAGACTTACTTTGAGGGACATTTTTCAACATGTTAGGAATCTGCAAAATGGTTTGCCCATTCGATTGTTCTTTTTTGTTTTCACTTAGAACTTTATTTTTTATTTCAAACACTTCGTCAAATCCTCTTTTCACTACTCTCATGTTGTCGTCAACTACTCTTTGTCCTTTTCCGCCAAACTTATGCTGTAATTGGTCTTCAATTGCTTTTAGTAAGGTTTCTTCTGTAAGTCCAGATTTTTTCATTAATGGCGAAGCTGCAAAAAAAGCACCTTGGAAGGCTATCCCCTGCATTCTCAACTGCAATTCTGGATCAGTAGCTTCTTCACGCGCTATTTTGAACCCGTCTATATAAAATATATGTATATTATTGTCAATAATCACTTTTTGATATGGTATTGGAATGTCCGCCCATACTTCATCTGGTTTGCTTTTATCACTTTGAATGATAAATACTCCTTCTTTTTTTAATCCGGCCAAAGCATTTGTATGCTTGAATACATTTGGATCAGGAGACAATACCACATCAACAAAAAAGTATTCGCAATTTATTCTTATAGGCTCTGGTGAAGCTGCCAGATAATAGGTCGTCGGCTGTCCTTTTTTCTCTGAACCATACTTAGGATTTGCTTTAATCTCATAACCTAACAATTCATAAAGAGTCATTGCCAAGTTCTTTCCAGTTGTAATAGCTCCCCATCCCCCGACAGAATGAAATCTGACTGTTACTGCGCCTTCTGGCATGAGGTTCGGATTTTCACTTCCTCTAACTGAAAGTTCCTTTACATTAGGATATGCAGCTTGAATACCTTCTTGATAAACTTTTTGTTTAGGGGTGTAAGGAACATCTCTTATAAAATCTATAGAAAGATAAAATTGTTTTTTCTTTGCACCATCAGGAAGCATATTTTCAATGGATCCAATAATTCCTTCCGGCTGTAAATCCCGACTTCCCATTCCAAATGACCCTGAATAAAGCAATGGAATATCTGAAGCTTTATATTTTTCCAAATTAGGAAATGGTAAATCCTTGGGCGAAGCTCCATTTTCCAAACACTTGGAAATTGTAGATCTTACCTCTCTCATTATTGGCGCATCTACTGCTAAAGGTTGGTCGAGTCTTTCAAGAATTGTGACTCCTTTTTTACCTTTTATTAGTTTCCCAATGATATCTGCTGGGAAAGGTCGAAACATTACCAAATCTACCACTCCAACTTTAATTCCACGAGTTTTTCGCAAATAGTCTGCAACCACCTCAGCACTCGAGACTACACTTCCTTGTCCTAATATCAAATATTCTGCATCATCTGCCAAATAGGACATTACACGCTCATATTTCCTACCCGTCAGCTCATAATATTCCATGAATGCTTGTTCTGTCAATTCTTTGATGTGGTCAAAGAAAAAAGGCCTTTGCGAAGCAACACTTTGCATATAGGAATCCTGATTCTGAACAATTCCAGCCATCATTGGGTTATCGACATCCCATAATTCTGGAATTCTTCGCCTTGTTTCGCCATAAATAATTTTCTGAGCAGGAGTTGGAGTATCAATTATATCATCTGGTCTTCCTAAAAACTCCTTGATCAATTCTCTTTCAGGAAGCAATAATGATTCAATTAAATGTGTAGTTAGAAATCCATCCTGAGCAACGATACCTGGCGTCAATGCCAATTCAGCTATTCTATGTGAAATCACGTTCAAATCAGCAACAAATTGGGCCTTTTTGGCAAAAAATTGAAAAAAACCAGTGTCATCTATGGCATGATAATCATCATGTCCAGCATGCACATTTAAGGTTGATTTCGTCATTGCTCTAGCACCAATATTAAGTATATAAGTTAATCGCTTACCCACTGCGGCGTATAAAGATTCATGCATATAAGCAATCCCTTGACCAGAAGAAAAATTTGCAGCTCTTAATCCTGTCATAGAAAGCCCAGCAGTAACTGCTGCTGCTGCATGTTCACCTTCTGGTTCTATAAATATCAAGGGCCGATCAGATATATTTAAATGACCTTTTGCGGCTTCTTCAGCCCAATATTCTCCCATTTGTGTTGAGGGAGTGATCGGATAAGCACCAGCTGCATCTGTCGATTCTCTTTCGCACATGATAGCAGCTGTATTACCATCCATAGCGACTTTTATACCTGGGTATTTGAATACTTTTTTATCGGATTTCCACATACTATTTGATTGTTTTACATAATAGAGTGGAAAATAAATCAATTTTCGTTAGAGCTTATATGACGATAATCATTGAAAAAAATGATCCATATCAATTCATAATTTATAATGCCCACAAAACATAAGAGGTCGACAATAGATTGAAAACCATAGTATAACGTAAATATTTACGTTAAATTTAAAAGACGAAAAATATAATTTATTATATTGAAAGAAGAATAAAATCAATCTGCAAAATGATTATTTACTAGAAAAATGATTTTTATTATTTGACATTTTGCATTAAATAGCTTTATCTTTAGTTTCTTTAGAAAATTTTAATAAAAAAATATGTTTGCAGCAAGAGTAGGAGATATGCATCTTTGCCCCATGGTAACTCCAGCACCTGTGCCGGTACCACACGTGGGAGGACCAATTATGCCTCCAGGAATGCCAACTGTCCTGATTGGGGGCTTGCCAGCTGCTGTATCGGGTGGTATGTGTGTATGTGTTGGTCCTCCTGATGCTATTGCTACAGGATCTTTCACTGTATTTGTTTGTAATATGCCCCTTGGTCTAGCATTAACATCTGTGACTTCTCACGGTGGATCAATTATTATGGGCTGTTTTACAGTTATGGTAAACAATCCTGCCGCAGGTGCAGCAGGTGCCGCTGCAGCAGGTGCCGCAGCTGCTGCTGGAGCTGCCTCTGCTGCTGCTGGAGCTGCTGCTGAGGCTGCTGCTGTTATGAAAGAAATTAGTGATGCTAAGGATCAAATGGCCGATTTGGCTGAACTTGGAGGAGACTTAAGTGAAGCACAACAAACCCAACTTGCTGAATTAAATGAACAATATGGAGATGTGATTGATTCTATGGCGTAATTGAAATGAAATAACAAGATTTAAACTCATTTTCAATTTTATAATAATCACAAATAAAATTATTTTTTTGTTTTTTATACTTTCATGTCTTCTTAAGAATGATTTATTTAAAATTCTAGGATTTATATAATTTCAAGATATATTAATATTCCCTTATATTCCATCTCATTATTTTCAATTATCACTTTACAATTACAAATAAATGTGCTATTTTAGTCTACTCTAACGCATTTGTAAAAATTACATCAAATAATCAACATTTAACCTTGAATTTGTGCTGATGAAAAAAAGAAGATCAACTCTGCTCCAACAAGATTCAAAAAATGCAGCTGATAATAATGATTCGCAATTTTCAATTGCTGAACCTTCTTTTAACCCAACCCACCAGTTCAATTCAAAAAATTCTGCTCCTGCCCCAAATTTTCAAATGAAACAAAATCCTTTCCAATTAAAGAGTACTGGAAAGGAAAGCAATTCCAAAATGAATGCATTCCAAATGCAAAACAATACTGAGAACCTCCAACTCCAATTGAAAAAAGAAAATGAAATCGAAAAAAGTTTTGTTGGGGAATCATCAACGAAAACCAAACTACCTTCTGCAGTGCAGGCGAAAATGGAATCTTCCTTTAGCAGTGATTTTTCAAGTGTTAATATCCATGACAACTCAGAAAGTGCAGAAAATTTGGGAGCTCAAGCCTATGCTCAAGGTAATGATATACATTTTGCGGCTGGGAAGTACCACCCTAATTCTCAGAAGGGCCAAGAACTTCTTGGTCATGAACTTACACACGTCGTACAACAACGTGAAGGTAGGGTTTCAACAACAACCCAAAGAAAAGGTGTTGGTATAAATGACAATGCTTCCTTGGAAAATGAAGCAGACCAATCAGGGAAAAAAGCAGCAAGTGGACAACCGACACAATTAAAAACTAGCAACAATTCTCTTAATACTTCAGCAGCGCCAATTCAAGGGTTTGGGTTTGGAGATGCTTTGGATTGGGCAAAAGACAAAGCTTCAAGTGCTGCATCCTGGGCAGCCGATAAAGCTACTGATGCTACATCATGGGTGGCTGATAAAGCATCTGGCGCAGCATCATGGGCAATGGACAAAGCTAAGGGTGCTGCATCTTGGGCAACAGACAAAGCCAAGGGTGCTGCATCTTGGATTGGAAATACAGCCAAAAATGTTGCTGCAGGAGTTAAGAATGGCGTTAAATCAGTAGGAAATGCCGTTTCCGATGGACTTGATTGGGTTTCCAATAAAGGAAGTCAAGTTTGGGATTTTATTAAAAATAAAGTTACCTCAGTTAAGGATAAGCTGACACGTGGAGCTAAAAATCTAATCAATTTTGTTATAAACATAGGCGGAGCAGTTAAAGATAAAGTTGCAGATTTTATTTCTCAAATTGGAACAAGTGGTTTACAATTATGGCAACAATTCAAGAACAACCTCCACGCTTTGTCTCAATATTTTCAGAGAATTGTTCATCCAGATGAAGAAATTTTAGGTGAATTTCAAGCAGAAAGAGCACAGGATAAATTATGGCAAATGGGTCCATCTCAATTCGTTAAATTTTACACAAATACCATCGGCCAAGCCAAATCCAACAGAGAAAAACAGTATATTTATAAAGCGCTAGCTGCAGGAAATTCAATTAGTGTAGTAACCGCTTTTAGTTCAATAATAAGAGGTAGGAGTCCAGAATGGATGAGAAATAATTTAAGTCTTACCAATCACGATGGAGGCAAAGGTATCAAACAACAATGGCACGACTCATGTAACGCAACTACAGTTCAAGCTGCACGAGGACAAATGGATCCAGTTTACGCTTATGTTTTAATTCAAAGGAACAAAGATATTACTTCAGCAAATGACAGTAATGGAATGGATAAGAATAAAAATATGGCACAAGAACAAAAAGATATGTTAGAACAAGATTATGATGGCTCCCTAGGTAAGATGGGAGGAGGAACCGCAGTTAACAGAGATGCATCTGGTGGTGTCGGACGATGGGCTGATGACCTATTAAATGAAAATACTGCAGCTAATGGTGTAAGTTACCGAACACTTAGAAGAGGAGATGGGCATTCGTTAACAGACTTGATTGCCGAAATTAAAAAAGGTGCAAAAAGAGGAATCCCGGTTCCAATAGTTGTGGGAAATAGTCCAACATCTTATGGACATTATACAATGGTGACAAGGATGGATTCTTCGGCTTCTCCAAATGTATTTTTTATTCATGATCCTTGGGAAGGCATCATGAAACAATTTACAGAAGATGATTTCAAGAATAGCACTTTAAGCTTAGCAGGATGGACTACCCTTTCCGCTGTAGAAGCTGTTACTGAAGAATGAAAAATAAATTTAAATTGATACCTTTATTATTTGTAACAGCATTTTTCTATTCATTATCATGCCAAACCAATTCAACCCAAATGCAAAATTCATTTAATTCTTTCAAACTTAATAAAACCCATTTTAAAATTGATTCTGCACAATTAAGTCAACTAGAAACTGCAATATTTGAATATAACAATAGGGTAAAAGTTTTTGAAGTTTCAGATGAAAATAATTATTACAGAATTGACTACAATCGAGTTAAATTTTTTATTGAAAATGCTTCAATAATTCCGAATAATCTGGGCGAAATCGACTTAACTAAAGGCGAAAGCATGTTCAATATTGGCATGCCAAAAATAGATATTGAAAAGTTGACCCATGTTAAATGGGTGAAAATTTATAAAGACGATCCTGATGCACAATTTTCTGTGCTTCTTTTACCTTTCGAAATGCAAGAATTAATTGCATTAGAAAATGAAAAAAATGAAAAAATAATAAATTTAAAATCGTCTATAGACCAATTAATCTCCCAGGAAAATGATTTAAGAGCAAAAAGAGGGAATCCTGAAGATTTAAGAGCAATTTTATCTAATCTGCACCGAAGCAAGCGAGAACTTGCACTATGTTTAAAAAATTTATCCTATTTAAGTCTTTTAAAAATCGCCTCTAATCCAAACAATCCGGAATATTTAAAAGAATATGAAAATAGAAATTCACAATTTGCTAAAGTTGGAGTTATGCTTTTTGAAAGTATGCCCAATTAAAAAACTGTTCCTTTGAAAGGCAAATCATAATCCAAAATCAAAATAGAAAAAAACTGCGGCGGCCCATTCCTTTTTAATGTCTTTTGCCTTTCCTATGCGGCTTCCATTTTTATAAATATCACCATCGCTTTCTATTTTCCCTATCCTACTGCCATTTAAATATACATCTCCATCGCTTTCAATCCTTCCAATCCTGCTACCATTTAAATATACGTCTCCATCACTCTCAATTTTCCCAATCCTGGAACCATTAATATATACATCACCGTCTGATTCTATTTTCCCAACTCTACTACCGTTAATATATACATCTCCATCACTTTCTATTTTCCCCTTATTCGAACCATTTAAATATATAGATTGACCATAACTAGAACCAATTGCCCCAACAATTACTAAAACAATTATTAATATCTTATTCATTCTCTTTATTTATGCATTTAAATTGACCTCATTTTGGTAAAAAATCAATTATTTAACATAGTTTAACTTAAACTTTTTTAAAAATCTAAAGAACAAGAATGAAAAATTTATTCGAATATTATACTTCCAATTTATTGGGTCTAAAAGTGAATGCCGCTTCTCCAATATCTACAATTTATCCTTCCCACTTTTAATTTTAAAATCACTTTGTTTCAGAAATATATAATAATTCTATTAATTTAGTGTCTAATTCACACTGAACATCTTTTGAATATGAGCGATCGTCCTAAAATAAGAATTGTTAAGAAAGGTGATGTGACGCCACCTGAGAAAGTTATTGCACCAACTCCTCCTCCAGCAGCTCGCAATAGCTACAGAGAAGCAGAACCAGTTGTCGAAACAAAAAAGGCAGAAGTACTCAAAGAAGAAATTCCACAAGAAAATAAATCTCATCAAAATGCGCCTTTAGAACATTATGATGATTTTGCCAAACCATTTCCTTGGTTAAAAACTATTCTTATTTCAGTCGGAATTATTGCTTTATTATCAGTAGCCTATTTCTTCGTTGTGCCAATGTTTGGAAGTTCAGATAATGAAGAAGAAAATCCGATAGAAAATACTGACAACATACCCACTAATTATGATGCCAATGGAGTTTACATAAAAGATTTACTTCCTAAAGGTTCTGAAAAATTAGAAGATATATTGGCAACAAATATGACATTAAGAGAATTATTGGAAAAAATTGGAATTCCAAAATCAGATGTCAACGCATTAGAAAATGAAGGCAATAAATATTCTATTCGCCGATTAAAGGCTGGAGATAAATATACCATTGCCCATGAAAAAGACAATCCTTCAGAAATTCTAATGGTAATGATAGAACCAAAAACCGAACCTTATTCATTCTACAAATTAGATGCAGCAGAAAGTTTGACAGTTGAAAAAATGGACAAACAAGTCGAAATAAGGGAAAATTATATCGCCGCTATTGTTGAAGGAACTTTGGGGCAAACATTTATTGATAATAATTTAAATCTAAAATTGATTTCATCCATTGAAGAAGTTCTTGCTTGGACCATTGATCTTTTTGATGTTGGGGACGGGGATCGTTTTAAAGTTTTATATGATGAAGAGTTTGTAAATGGAAAATCTAATAAAATAGATAAAATCAAAGCCTTATATTTCGAAAAAGATGGAAAACCTTATTATGCATTCAATTACAATGATGGTGAAAAAGGGTTTTATAGTGAATTTGGGCAATCGATGAAAAGAAGTTTTTTAACCACTCCTATTAAATATGGAGGAGTGATCACCTCTGGATTCGGACTTAGGGTTCATCCAGTTACAGGTCACACGAAAGAACATTTGGGAACTGATTTTGCTGCTCCGGAAGGAACTCCAATTCAAGCAGTGGCTGATGGTGTTATTATAATTGCCACGTTTACAGCTAATAATGGAAATTATATAAAAATAAAACACGATAAGACCTATACTACCCAATATTTACACATGCAAAAATTTGCAGATGACATTCGTCAAGGTTCTTCTGTAAAGCAGGGTCAAATAATTGGCTATGTTGGGACAACTGGAATGTCTACAGGTCCACATGTATGTTATCGATTTTGGAAAAATGAACAACAAGAAGATCCTTCTAAAGAAAATGCTAATTCTGGAAGTAGAATTGCGACCAAATTATTGCCAAGTTATAATGAATATATAGATCCTTTAAGATTAAGAATTAAAGAAATAAATTATTTCTAAACCCTTTTAGGTGCTTTATTAAAAGAATTTTTTCTTTTTATTTTAGTTAAGGTTGATTGTGAACTATAATCTTTATAAATTGCTGTAGCGAATAAAGTATATGCATCATATTTTAACTTAGAAATGAAAATAAACCCCATTTATAATGTTAAAATAGACCATATATAAAATTAAATGTTAGAAATTTACTTAATCAAAGCTTAAATTTATTACTTTAGAACCTAAGTAATCTATTTGCTTTTTTTATAACCAAAAAACAATTTTGAAGACAATATTAAAATCAACGATTAAAGTTCGTGTGTTAAATCTATCGAGCACACTTATTTTGCTTTATTTACTTTTCACATGCAATGTCTCCATTGCTGGCAATTTAGTAGAAATTGGATCTATTAAAGTTTCTAAAAGTTATCCTGCATCTTTCGTCCTGGATCTGGAGCGAAACGATATCGTAACGGTTAAATATACTTTGAATGGAGGAAATGCAGACCTTTCTGAATTATCAGTAATTGTGTATGATCTTAACCAACAAGAAGAAGTAAAAATAAATACTTTCAATCGATCAGGCCGGGATTTCTTAGCCCCTTATGATGGTAAATACCGTGTCGATTTTATTTACAATGGAAAAGGAAGTGGAATTTTCAAGCAACGAAGTTTAGATTTGGCACTTTCGCTAGATTTAGAAGGGTACGGTGGAATGAAAGAAGGCGAATCAAAGGAAGTTTTACATGCTACAAATTGCGTGATTGAAGAAACTGAAAGCAATGGTCTTAAATTAAAATATTTCTTAACCAAAGGCGACAAGATTACGATAAGTAGCCAAGATTCTAAAGCTGCCTTTCTTAAGCTTAAAGTTTTGCAATTGGCTAAAGTTTACTCTGTTAGTGGCACTGTTGTTATTAATATACCTGCTGATGGTACTTATAGTTTCACTTTTTACCTTGAGGAAGCCGAAGATGGTTCGCTTTTTAATCTCAAAGATTTAATCTCAAAGAGTGATTACCTATTCAATGATTTGAGTATTTACATAGAAAAAGCCATTGATTTTGCTGCTCTGAACAAAGCTAACAGCCAAAATTCTAATACCAACGCCACTCCAAATGCAAATTCAGACGACTTGTTCAATAATTCTGACAATTCAGATGCTGGAGAAGCTGGAAATGGACTTGGCTTTGATCTTGAAAAATTACTTGCTAATGGAAATAAAAGCAGCGAGGAGAGCCAAAAACTTATGATAGAGGCTATTAATGCTATGCAAGAAAGTCTGAACAAAAAAAATGTGCGAATTGAAATTACTTCCATTCCTGGAGAAATATCCATGAAATTAGAACCTGAATTTAATTTTTCGAACAATGAGCACAGAAAATGTGAATTGATTAAACTTCAGCCAACCGACTTTAATATTTGGTTTTATTGGGTTGGTGTAGGAGAAGGTGCAGAAAAAGCATACGAAGAGCACAATTCCGAAATTACCAATATTTATAAAAAATCGCTTGCTGATGCTGCTGCTGAACATATTTATGGAAAATTTGGAAATCCAAGCATGGGTCGAAAGAACCCAAGCTTTCCAGATGAACAAAAATATGGACAGTATTTATTCGAAGATGCAGAATATGCAGTAGTTGATTTTAACAATAGAATTAAGTTCTTGGCTGGTGAAAGATATCAAAAAATGAACCAACCCACGAAAAGAACTTCTTACATTACTTCCGACAACGGAATAAGTGGCAGATCTGAATCGGATATTTTTTTCTGTGCATGCAATAATAACAAAGCTACTCCAGTGAAAATTTTGTTTAAGTTTTTTTCTATTCAACCTGACGAATTCGAATACTAAAAGAATATGAAATATCTAAATATTTTATTCCTAGCATTTACCATTGCATTTACTGTGGTTCCAACCCAGCAGGTTGAAGCACAAACAGTAATGGATCGAATTTCTAAGCGTTTTTTCAAAAAGAATAAACTAAAGAAATACGGCAAAAGATTAACAAGAACTGGTGGAACACCATTAGAAGAAATGGCTCTTGAACCACAATATGAAGTGGTAGGTTTTGAACCATCCTGGATGATTGCATCTGGTGAATTTGAAAACCATTATTTTAATCTATTGTCCACCTTAGTAATAGGTGAATACGATATAAATCCAACTACAGGAGCCACAAGAAATAGAGAAAGTCTTAGAATTCATTTAGATAAAAAATTAAGAGATAAAACTGCAAAAGAAGAATTTAATATTATTCAAGCAGCTGATTACCACAACTCAAAAATCAACTTTCTATTACAGTTGACATATTATGGGGACTATGGTAGAGAAGCAAACCAGAGAGCATATGTCTCTGATTTGATTAAAAATGATGATGTCCATAGAACTCTCAAAGACAGCTTACAAGCATATTTTTTAGAAATTGATGAAAAATACGGCATAATTGAAGATCGTCAAGGCATACTTTTAGATTTTCAAATTGACAATATTGCTTATAATGAAGATTTTGTTGATTTTATCAAATATTTAAGAGCTGAACTTGGGGATTCTCGTCTGATTTATATGAAGATTCCTTCCAAAGTTAGAAAAGATGCTTTGATACCAGTAAGCATCATTCAATCTTTAGAACCTTATATAGACAGATTTATCGTTCAAGCTTATGGCTTTGAAAAATTTTCAAAGCCCAATTATTCGCCAATGGCAGTTTTCGACAAAACAACCTCCTATTCGGTTGATGGAACATTGACTAATTATATGTTGCCTGGATATGAAGATGTAATAAGAGAAAAATTTATCTTCGAAATACCATATTATGGTGTTATATTTAAAAGAGACGAAAACAATAATTATTTTTTAAAAGAAGGAAGTCCATATATAACTATTGATAATTTTAACAGAGATGTCAAAGGCCGTTCTGGAGCATTAAAATACAAGAATGGAAATACTATGGCTTATTATCTCGAAGGAGATTCCCTAGCTTACCTGGTGGAAGATTCCACTTCTTTAGTTTCAAAGTATAAATACTTAGTTGATACATTAGAACTAAATGGGTTTGCAATCAATGCGCTTGGATATTATTCTAAACCAGATGAAAAAAGAGCTGAACAATGGGCCGGAATTGCTGACAATTTTGGGGAAGAAAGAGAAAAATTGGGTTGGATTATAGCTTATTACCTTGCAGCTTTTTTACCCATAGGATTTGTGTTTTCAGTTATGAGATATTGGGAAGTGCGAAATGCGTTGGCAAAATTTAATAACTATTGGACAAGATTTAGAGTATTTTTCTTACTGTCCCTTCTGGTTTTCGTTGTGTGTACCGGCGTTGGAGGTGCAAGAATATTATTATTGATTCTTGGTTTGATAATTATGGCCGCGTTCCTAATTTATATTGTTATTAAGAAATTAATTATGCGTTCTAAAAAATATGTAAACATTGTAAAATAATTGCCCATGAAAAAAATGTTAGCGAACATTGTTCCTCATATTGTTCCTGAACTAAAATTGTTCTTTTTTAAAATTTTACCTCTTGGAATATTGCTTTCTTTATTTTTTATTTTGTCAGAGGCTCAATATATTATTCGAAACGAAATCAAGCTTGTTTTATATGGAATTTTATTGGGCGTGGGAGGAATTTATCTAATGAGAATTACTGCTTACGTTATCAAAAGAATCTTGACCCAAATACCATATATTATTCCTGATATATTTTATGACGAATCAAAAACCAATAATCAATGATCCACGAAGTAATTCCTATTATAGCTGATGAATTAAATGATTATCTGAACACCAAATTTGACACTAGCGAAGATCCCGTCATATTATCGAATATTTTGTCTCAAGATGGCTCTATAGCTGTCAGAGAAGAGAATAAGATCATTGTTTCACTCATAAATGTTGAACGAGATGGATCAAATCCATATGGAAGTGGAGGGCCTGGTGTGGGTGATATGCCAATTCATGTAAACCTGTATGTACTTTTCTCAGCATATTTTACAAATTATTTTGAATCTCTCAAGTTTTTATCTGGAGTAATTGGCTTTTTTCAAGCCAATCCAAGTTTTGTAATTGATGGAGATATGGTTCTTGCAGAACTTCATAACGTGGATTTCAGAGAAATGAGTAATATTTGGGCTGGTTTAGGAGCCAAATACATGCCAAGCGTTTTGTTTCGATTTAGAACAATAAGCATGGCTGATGATAGAATAAATGATGAAGTACCACCAGTTTCTGGATCAATAATAGACGACTACTAATATGTATCAAAGAGTTAATCTCGGTTTTAAGTGGGATAAGTTAATATCGATAAAGTGTCAGAACAACTTTTACCGTGATGGTCAGGGAAGAGATTTTGAATTTATGCCCACCAATAAGACTCAAATCATAATGAAGAATTATAATCTATTCTTCAAACAAGAAAGCAATGGGTTTTCTCTTTTTTGTAATACTGAAAGATTCAAAAAAATCTTAGATATCAAAAAAAGTCCAGACCAAAAATTGATCTTTCTTATCAAAAATAAAAACAATTATTTATTGAATTATACAGATTTGTCGTTTTCTGACAATAATAAAATGTATTATTTTAATAATTTAAAAACTTTAAAAAACGGCTCAAACGTCCTGATACACGACAAAGAGTACGTTAATGAAACTCAAGCTTTAAGAATTTATAATAAATATCAGAGCATAAGACTTGACAATTTCATTAAAAGTACCAAACTTGTAGACGCAAGACAAAAAGATTTGAAAAATGACTTATGGCTTCAAGAAGTTGAAGAAAATCAAATGGTCAAATTACAAAATCTTTCTGAAGGTAAATATTCAATCCTGAATGGTAAATCTTCAGAATCTTTTTATGTCATCGATTATATGAAAGAACCAATGTGGGGCATTATGGATTTATTCCTTAATGATCTTCCGAAAGAAAATAATTTTTTCTTGAATGGTGAAATCGATCTTAAAGAATACATTATTAACCTAAATGCTCGAAAAACATTCTGGAAATATTTTATTCTTTCTGAGAACAAAACAATCGAATTGAAATTAGAGGATGTTAAAGTGAACTATAATGGAAAAGATATAGATTTCACCAAACCGATAAAAGTAACACTTTCTAATGGAGAAACTGCATTCGCTATTGAATCTAAAGAATCAATAGAACTTAAAGAAGTGGTGAATGTTTCTGACAAGCTTGAAATGAAAATAAAAAACAATTCTAAGTGGTTAAGTAAAACTGTTAAGATTCCAAAACCTAAGATAAAATCCGTGAAACCGGACAGGGAATCAAATAAAATATACTCCACCACTTATATTTATTTATAACAATTTTATTTACTTAATCAAATAATCGTACTATGGCAAGATTAGCAACCCCGGGTGTTTACGTTCGAGAAAATAATGCCTTCAGTAGTTCTGTAGTTGAAGCTCCGTCGGCAATTCCGGCTTTTATCGGCTACACAGCTAAAGCTGAAAGAGGACATGAATCTCTATTGAACACTCCGACAAGGATTGACTCTTTTAAAGAATTTATCAACTACTTTGGTAAAGGTCCAAAAATTTCTTTCAGCATTAAAGCTAAAGATCACAAAGAATATTCTTTGAAATTAGACGCTGAAAGCAATTTCCACTTATTTAATAGCTTAAGATTGTTCTACTCTAATGGAGGAGGCGCATGTTATATAGTTTCTGTAGGTAATTACCAAAGCGGAGCTAAATTAAAAAATTTACAAGAAGGATTAGAGAACTTAGTAGCAGAACAAGAACCTAGCTTAGTGGTGGTTCCTGATGCAGTAAATCTTGAGTCTAAAGAATGTTTTGAACTTTACAGAGATGTATTAACTCATTGCGGAAAAGAAACAAGAGATCGTTTTGCAATTTTTGATATTCCTGGTGGAGATCAAGCAAGATCTTATGATGATAAAGATCCTATTTTAATGTTCAGAGATGGTATTGGACACCAAAATTTAGCTTACGGTGCTTCTTACTATCCTTGGTTGAATACAACAGTTGTTTCTGGAAGTGATTTAAGCTTCAAGAACATTAGCAATGTGAACGAATTAGTTAAAATATTAACTAAAGAAGCGGAATATAGATATTTAGGAGGTCCACAGGAAAAAGCATCTTCTTCCTCTTCTTCCTCATCTTCTTCAAAATCTTCTAAAAGTTCAACTACTGCTTCTAGCACAAGTTCAACTTCAACAACTAGCAGTGCTTCTTCTAAATCTACACCAGCTCCGGCTGTAAAAACAGTAGATAGCAGATCTCAAATGAAATTTAATGAGGTTAAAGCAGAAATTGAAAGACTAAAAAGCGATTCAGGCAGTGGTCAAGTTCTTGATCAAAACCTAAAAGCTATTAGCCCTACTTATAATGCTATCCTTAAAGAAATTAGAGATAAAGCTAACATCATGCCTACTTGCGGAGCAATTGCTGGTATATATGCTAATGTTGATAACAACATCGGTGTGCACAAAGCTCCTGCTAATATTGGTCTAAATTCTGTTCTTTCTCCTTCAGTTAATATTACTGGAGCAATTCAAGAAGATCTTAATTTACCTATCAATGGTAAAGCAGTTAACGCTATCAGAAGCTTTATCGGCAAAGGTGTTCTCGTTTGGGGTGCAAGAACTTTAGACGGTAACAGCCAAGATTGGAAATATATCAACGTAAGAAGAACAATCTTAATGATTGAGCAGTCCGTTAAATCTGCAGTTGAAAATTATATTTTCGAACCTAACACTCCTCAAACTTGGATGAGAGTTAGAATAGCTATTGAAAACTTCCTTACTTCTATGTGGAAAAGAGGTGCTCTTATGGGTATTTCTCCTGCTGAAGCTTATGAAGTTGCAATTGGACTTGGAGATACAATGACTCCTGAAGATATTTTGGATGGTGTTATGAGAATTTCGGTTTTCTTATCTGTTGCAAGACCTGCTGAATTTATTGAAATTACCTTCGAACAAAGAATGCAAGAACCAGTTGACGAAAGTGCTGAGGAAGGCGAAGAAGAAGGTGAAGGAGAAGAAGGAGGCGATGATGCTGCAGCTGAAGAATAATCTTTAGCGTTCGCAAGAACTTTTATCTAATTTATTATTAATTAAAAAAAATCTAAAAACATAAATTATGGCAGCAGAAGATTATGAAGGCATGTGGCCACTAGCTAAATTTCACTATGAGGTTGAAATAGATGGTACGCCTATTAGCTTCCAGGAAGTTTCTGGTTTAGAGACTGAAACAACTGTCATCGAGTATAGACACGGTGATAGCGAAATATTCAGCCCTAACAAAATGGCAGGCTTAATCAAAACCAGTAACTTGGTTCTTAAAAAAGGTATTTTCCACGATGACGAAGATTCTTTGGAATTTTGGAAAGCAATTACCGAAGAAAAAGCCTACTATACTCAAGATGATAGAATGGATATCGTTGTTACTTTGCTCGATGAGCAAGGTGAAGCAGTAATGTCATGTAACTTGACCAATTGTTTCCCTATTAAGTATAGCTTCACTGATTTGAAATCAGATGCTAACGAAGTAGCAATTGAATCTATTGAATTCGCTTACGAAGAAATCGAAATCGAATTCGAATAAAATTAATTGATCTTATAGCCTTCAGGAATTCACTTCCTGAAGGCTTTTATTTCTTAAAAAACAAACAAAAATATTATGGCAAAAGGTGATTTTCCAGTTCCTAAGTTTAATTTCAATGTGGATTTAGGTAGTGGTACAATTTCATTTCAAGAAGTTACCGGGCTTGACCAAGAAAATGATTCTTTGGAATATAGAGGTGGTGACGATAAAGAATTCGTAACTCAAAAAAGAGTTGGAATGAAAAAAACAGGAACCTTAAGTTTTAAGAAAGGTGTTTTTTCTACCAAAAGCGATGTTTTAAAAATTTACGACGAAGTAAACAAAAAAGGTAAATATTTCAGCAATCAAGATCCTTTGGACTTAGTCATTAATCTAATGGATGAGTCTGGTTCTAATGTGCTTTCTTGGAAAGTGACAGGAGCAGTTCCCATAAAAATGACCAATGGTGATTTAAAATCTGAAGAAAATGCTATCGCAATTGAACAAATAGATTTCGTTCATTCAGGCATAGCTTTAACTCATTCTTAAATAATTCTACTTTCAATGGCAAAAGGTGATTTTCCAGTTCCTAAGTTTAATTTCAGAGTTACATTTACTCCTGGAGGTGTTATTTCATTTCAAGAAGTAACAGGTCTGGATGTAGAAAATGAATTCGTCGAATACCGCAATGGTTCTGATCCATTCTTTACTCCAGAAAGGAGAGCTGGAATGAGAAAAGCTGGTCAGATGACTTTCAAAAAAGGCATCATGTCTAATGACACCAAATTAATGGACCTTTACAACGACCTAGCAAATAAAAAAGCCTATTACCCAACGATGAAATACCCCATTAATGTTACTGTCGAACTTATGGATGAAGCCAATTCAACGGTAAGAACTTGGAAAGTATGGGGAGCAGTTCCTATTAAAATTTCAGCAGATAATTTTAACTCAACGGAGAATGCAATTTCATTAGAGACATTGGAATTAGCGCACTCTGGAGTGGATATTGAATAAATAAACTAAATTCTAAAATGGCAAAATACGAAGGCTTTCCGATCACTTCATATTACTTTAAAGTGTTAATTGGTGGACAAGAATTGGGCTTTAAAGAAGTGTCAGGCTTGAAAGCGACTATAGAATTCGAAGAGGTGCGACCTGGTGGAGATAGAGAAGAAGCACCTAAAATCATTAAAAAAATGAATTTTGAAAAAGTAAGCCTTAAAAAAGGCTTGGTCAAAGGTTCAAGCATGTCCGTTGATGTTTTTGACATTTTTAACCTTAAATTCAATATTCATGCTGCAGGCCAAAAGCTTAATTATGAAGATGTTATCATTACATTAATGTCAGGAGATGATAAAGATCTTTTTTCTTGGGTATTGCATGAAGCATATCCACTTTCTTGGGAGGTTTCTGGATTTGATGCTATGAAAAACGAAATTGCCCTTGAAACCCTTGAATTAAATTATAAACGATTAGAAATTGTCCAACATTAGGAGAATATGCCTGTTGAAATAAGAGAGTTGCATATTAAAGGAACAGTATCAGGAAGTGGTGAAATCGAAAAAAAATTCAAACAATTCAATTCTCCCCTACTGCAATCTGAGCTTATGGCTCAACTCAAAAAAGAAATTATTGATGAATGCACATCAAAAATATTGGACAAATTAGAAAGAAAAAACCAGCGATAAAATGCCAGTTAAATTAAAATTACTTGGTTTCAAACAAGACCCATCAACTCCCAAAACTTCTGGAGCCGATGAAGAATTTGAAGTGCTTGTAAACCCAGCCGCTTTAAAGCACAAAAAAGGAATGTTATTCAATTCGGATAATAGAGCTAATGGATCTATAGATGTGAAACAATGGAAAGGATTTTCTGAAGAAACACTTGAAGTAGCTCTTGATTTAGACGGATCATCCTATGCAACTGATGGAAATATCAACAATGTTGAGGATCAGCTGGATAAAATAATGAAAATAGCCTATGATTATGATGGTGGAGTTCACAAACCTATGTACGTAGTGATTGCTTGGAATTCTTATGCATTTTTAGGGCACATAAAGGATTTAGAGACAGAATATAAAGTATTCGATCAAGAAGGTAAATGCCTTTTGGCAAACATTCAGATGGAATTTACCATCCATATGGATAATAAAACTGCTGCCAAAAAACAAAATAGAAGCTCTCCTGACATGTCCCATCTTCAGGTGATGAAGGATGGAGATAAAATTCCACTTATATGCAATGATATTTATTCTGATCCTACCTATTACATACAAATTGCTGAATTGAACGGCTTAACAAATTTTCGAAATATCCCAATTGGAAAAAAATTGCTTTTTCCTCCACTTCTAAACGAGTAGTATGCCGCAAAATCCAACATATGATCAAAAAACCGATCTAATTGCATCAGCAATAAAAATCAACGGAGCTCCTGTCCCTGAAGATATTCAGATTGCCTCAGTTTCAGTTGACAAAAGATTAAATAAAATTAGTACCGCTAGAATCGAACTTTGGGATGGTGATATTGCTACAGGTGAATTTTCAACAATTGAAAATAAAACATATGAACCTGGCAAAAAAATAGAAATTTCATTAGGTTATCATGATCAAACTGATATAATTTTCAAAGGAATCATTGTAAAACATACCATCAAAATTTCTTCCTCTGATAGTTCAAGGATTATCATTGAATGTGCTGACGAAGCCATCAAAATGACTGGTCAAAGAAATTTTAAATATTAC
Source organism: Bacteroidota bacterium (assembly GCA_024642705.1). Taxonomy (GTDB): domain Bacteria; phylum Bacteroidota; class Bacteroidia; order Chitinophagales; family Saprospiraceae; genus Portibacter. The sequence continues at coordinate 37,938 of JAHEAQ010000026.1, forward strand.
CCAAAAAAAAAGGATTCCGAAATTCTAAATGATCTATGCAGCATAGCAAGTTTAACCAAACAGATAGATTCAACTACCAAAGAACACGAAACTGTCATACAACACAATACTTCAGATTGGGATTTCTTAGTTACCAGAGCCCAAGCCAATAAAATGGTAGTTTTTACAGATAATAATAAAGTTGTAGTCAAAAAGATATCAACAAGTAGTGCAATTATAGAATTAACCTATGGTGAGAGTATAATTGATATGGATCTTACCATAGATGCCAGAAATCAGATAAAAGAAATAGATACAAAGGCTTGGGATCCAGGAACACAGAATGTTGTTACATCTTCAGGAGCTGAAGATGACGAATTAGAAAAATTAGGCAGCTTAAAAGGCAAGAAAATTGCAACAGATCTAGGTTTCAAAAAAACAGAATTGCACTCAACTGGTAATATGAATACTCAAGAACTTAAATCTTGGGCAGATGCGAGCCTCATGATTTCAAGGCTTTCCAAAATCAGAGGAACAATCAAATGCCAAGGAATTAAAATAGATCCTTTACAAACTTTAACGCTCAAATCAGTTGGGAAATATTACGAAGGAGATGTGGTGGTAAGTGGTGTATACCATATTATGGAAGAGGGAAACTGGGTGACTGAGTTAACAATTGGGCTAAGCCCAGAATTGTTTGTCCAACAAAAACAAGACATTAATCTACCGCCTGCAGATGGTTTATTCCCTGGAGTCACTGGTTTATTTATTGGCAAAGTAAAAAAATTAGCTGGTGATCCTGATGGACAACATAGGATTCAAGTTACGCTCCCAATGATTGATGGAACTCAGGGCGAGGGAGTATGGGCAAGAGTGAGCAACATAATGGCTAGTAGTTCTTTCGGTAGCTTTTTCTATCCTGAAATAGGAGATGAAGTGGTCCTCGGAGCTTTGGGAGGAGATATGAGATTTCCAATAATACTTGGTCATCTGTACAGTAAGAAAAATGAATATGATAAAAGAGAATTTACCCTCAATGATGACAACCATAAAAAAGGGTGGGTTACCCGCTCCAATATGCTATTGCATTTCGATGACGATAAGAAAATAATTAGAGTTGAAACCCCAGGAGGACAGAAGTTCAAATTAGATGATGATGATAGATCCATCACATTAGAAGATCAACACGGAAATAAAATGCTTATGAATTCTGAAGGTTTTAAATTTTCAGGAATGAAAGACTTTGTCGTAGATGTAAAAGGTAAGATAAATAATAAAGCGATGGGTGCAGTAAAAATGGAATCTATGACTGGAAATTTTGATGCATCAGGAATGAATTCTACACTTAAAGGAAATGTTGCTGCAAATGTTGAAGCGGGTCCTTCTAGTTTGAAAGCAACCATGATGAGTGCTATGTTGAAAGGACCTATGGTAATGATAAATTAAGAAAATATGAACACAAAAAATACATTTTTAGGCAGAGGATGGAGTTTCCCACCTACATTTGAAAAAGAACTCAAATCAGTAGAATTGGTTTCTGATGAAAAAGATATTGAACAAAGTTTGAAATTAATCCTATCTACGAGACCAGGAGAAAGATTAACCAACCCTGAATTTGGCTGTGCCATTCATGAATTTATTTTTGACCCCATTAACCCTGTTACTGTTTATCTATTAAAAGAGGCAATTCAAAAAGCAGTGCTTTATTTTGAACCTAGAATAACATTAGAAAAAATTATTATTGAAACGGATAGAGAGTTAGATGGCATAGTTGACATAAAAATGGAATATACCATAAGAAAAATCAACATAAGGAGTAATATTGTCTTTCCTTTTTATAAATTAGAGGGAACTCTCGTAGACGAGGATAATATTTAGAATTAACTTTTTAGACCAATTGAAATATAATGAAGGAAGTACTGCACAATAGTTCCTCTTTTTTCGGCAATGGCACCCACCAAGCTTCGCGTCTGTTAATGGCCCTTGACCCTAATTATGTAAAATTAGAAGATAGAGATATGGCAGTAATGCTTTCTTTCATTGCCGATCTAAGTAATCATATCAAGTATTATAATTTTGAAAATAAAGAAGAAGGAGATTGGAATGATTTTTACACTTCCGATATTTCTATTATCTTAGCTTCTATCATTAGCACAGATCTTGAAAAAATTGAGGAAAAATTTAATCTTATCATTGAAAATTTTTATAGAAACCAAAATTTTGAGAAAAGATCGATTGAATTTAAGAACCTTTGCAACTTAATTTTCGACGTCATCAAAAGATTCAACAAATGGTATAGCGACATAACAAGCTTAAATATTCAGTCTAAAAAATTCGAAACTACAATAGAATATGAGTTCCATAACGTAATTGAAGAAAAATTAAAAATACCTGCATCAAGATTTATTGCCTACATCAATGCAGCAAATAATGATAAAGTATTGAACCTTGTATTGGATTATGATTTTTCTCATTTGAAAGTTATTTGGGACCACGAAAATATAAAAGAAGATAATATCTACTTTGGAAAGGACAAACTTGAAAAGATCACTTCTTCAATGTTGCAATTCAGATTGGTATTTAGGTCCTTATTTACCTCATTGCATTATTCCGTCTATCATTTTGAAAAATATTTTATTAACTCTCTGAAATTTAAAAACGATCATCATCCTAACATTGGTTTACTCATTGCCTTTCTAAAACTTTTTAACCATGTTCAAGACGACTACAACTCACTAAGTTCTAGATTACTTAATTTCTATTATAAAAAATATTTAAAACTTGAACCTAGAGGTCCAATTGCTGATAAAGCATTTATCAATTTCACAATGTCCCCTCAATTTGATAGACATACTCTTCCTAAAGGAACAAAACTATCTACTAATATCAATGTGGATGGAGTAGATATTACATTTGAAACTTCGGAAAATCTAGAAATTACGCGCGCTGAAATCAAATCACTTCGGACTCTATATCTGAGCAGAATAGATGACTTAGATACTAGTCATTATAAGTTGGTTAGCCATGTTTATTCCGCTCCAATCGCTAATTCAAAGGATGGTCAAGGTGCTAAATTCGAAAATATTTATGATGAATGGCCTGTCTTTGGGGAAGAACAAGAATACAAACCGACAGGTCAAAATACCATGACAAGTGGGGAAATTGGTTTTGCAATAGCTTCACCTGTTTTAGATCTTGCTGAAGGTCGCAGAGAAGTTACTCTAAGATTAAATTTTGTGCCAAGCACAACGAGAATTTTTAAAAGATTGGTTTTCGATGTCCATGAAAAAGTAAATGCTAGTAAAGATGCGGATGAACCTTTGAATACCTTAGAAGAAACTTTCTACAATAGAGTTTTCAATCAGGTGGATAGTACCCGAAACTTTAAATTATATTTATCAGGACAAAAAGAGTGGATAGAAGTTGACCCTAATACCATTACTATTCGTGCTGTTGGGGATGGAGATTGGCTCTATGACTACAGTATGAATATTGAAGATTGCATCAATATCATGAATAAATTGGAAATTAAATTTTCAATTTCTAAAGCTAAGCCACCAATCGTTCCTTTTAATTCTCTTGAATATAAGGATGAATATTATGATACCGATTTCCCAGTTCTTAAGGTAATCCTGAACGATAACAAGCAACCTTTTTCTTATTCTTTTTTGCAGAATTTAACGCTTCAAGATGTTGAATTAAAAGTTAAAGTGGATCAAATAAGAAATTATAACATTTATGATAATGCCTACAATAGACAAAGCGGAAGAAATATTTTTCCTTTTGGTTCTTATCCAGGCAGAAATGCACGATGTTACATAGGAGTTCCTGAAATGTTCAAGAAAAATGTGACAAATGCTAGTTTCAAATTTATGTGGGCAGATATGCCAGATACTGTAAAAGAATTCAAAAATCGATATAGTGCATACAAGGATCCTGTGCACCCTTCCGATGTACAAATTAGATTTGGCGCCATTTCTGATTATGAAGTGGTTACCAATTATGACGAGTCCCTTGTTTTTCCATTTTTTCCTTCTACTGAAGGAGATAGGGAAATTCATGATGAAACGGACATTACAGAAAGTGAATTTGAATTGTCTCAATATGCATTCGACAATCTTGACATCTATGCAGATCCATTTTTAGAAAATGACAATATTTTAGATGAAAATACCAAAACTGGTTATTTCGTTTTGGAGATTATAGAACCTAGAAATGCATTTTCACATAATGTTTTTCAAAATGAAGTTCAAGAAGCTGCAAATCGGAATATAATGAATCCAAAAGATCAGAAAAAATTCCCAGGTGAACCAGTGACACCATTTGCCCGAAACTTAAATATTTCTTATGAAGCAAAAGCTAGTTTTAATGTTACTTTTGGAGATCGACAATTGCCGGAAGAATATTTCTATATCCACCCTTTTGGTGTAGAAAAAACCTATTATGATGGTTCTCCGGATAAAGATGCTTTGCTTCCTCAATATGAAGCTGATGGTTATCTTTATATTGGTTTGTCAAATATAAACGCACCAGAAACGCTATCTCTTTATTTTGAATTATCTTCTAAAAAGACTAAAATTCAAAATGCAAATACGATTCCAACTACAGAATGGCATTACCTTGCAAATAACAATTGGTATCTATTGGACGAAAGTAAGGTTTTATTTGATTCAACTGAGGGTTTCACAAAATCAGGTATTGTGAGGTTGCAAATTCCAGCTAAAATTAACAATCATAATGACATCATGGAGTATGATCTATTTTGGATCTCCGCATCTTTAAGTGGAAATACAGAATTGGTCTGCCATGTAATCGACGTTCAACCTCATGCAGTTCAAGCAAATTGGGTTATTGAAGATGAAATTGTGGAAAGATTACGAGAACCCTTGCCACCTTTTACGATAAATGCAGTTCAAAATTCCATTCCTCAAATAACTTCCGTACGACAAGGATTTGAATCTTTTGGTGGTGTTCCAGCTGAAAACATGAATGAATTCTTTGCAAGAATAAGTGAAAGAATAAGACATAAAGGAAGAGGGGTTACCCATTGGGATTTAGAAAGAATTGTTATGGAAAAATTCCATGAAGTCCAACAAGTAAAGGTGATTTCTTATTTGAGTAATCCTTTAGAAGAAAACCATGTTGAAACTGTAGCACAATACGTTAATCTTGAAAAAAGTAAAGATGATTACACTGGTGTTCAACATAAAGAAGGAATTAAAATTGTGGTAGTTCCAAAAAAGAAAAATTATTTCAAAAATTTGACCCCCAAATTTTCTCTTAACCAACTTATTAATTTTGAAAATCAATTATCATCTATCATTTCTCCTTTTACTTCGGTAAAAATGGTTAATCCTCAGTATGAATATGTCAGAATCATATGCAATGTAAAATTTGTTGAAAATATGAACAATGGGCAGACATTGGAAAGATTAAATACCGAAATAAATAATTATATTGCTCCTTGGATATTTGAAGAAGAAAAGCCAATTACAATTGGAGGTACCATAAATGAGAATGTCATTCAAAATTTTATAAAAGGTATTCCATATGTGAAGTTCTTAACTAAATTTTCGATTATTCATATTATTGAGGAAGATGGCTTATATAAGCTTCATGACACCGCAATGGAAAGTGATATCGTCTCTATAATTAAAGCTAGACCTTGGGGCGTATTATTGCCAGATGATAACCATGAAATTGACATGGTAGAATATGAAGAAGAAGAGCCACCAATGCAAAGAGTGAATACTGATGAAATCATAAGATTTCAAGATAAAGTAAATATTTTAGGCGAGAAGAAATATATTAAAATAAAAAATCCTATTTTAGAGAAAGAAGCATTTATCGAGGAAAAAGATAATTCACTTTATTCGGTAAGCATAAAAATATAAAGAATGGCCCAGCATACTAGATCCGAGTTATACAAGATATACAAAGGAGGATTTCACGACAAAGCATTTGAGCACTTGGTTGACAGTGCCCTTAACATTAAAGACGACGGTCTTGGTATTAATCCCGAACAAGGATTAGTATTGACTGCTAAAGGACCGTCCAAAAAATTGACTAGTTTTTACCAAAGAATTAGTGATAAAACTACCCCACTTTGGAGTTTGGCTTTAGATAGCGAAAAAGGTGGAAAGGGACTAAATATCTTAGAAGGGGAAACCAGTAGAATGTTTATTAAGGAAGGCGGAAGAGTTGGTATCAATACTGAGAACCCAAATTACCAATTGGATGTCAATGGTTTAATTGCAGTCAAAGGTATTGTAGGAACATTTTCGACTGGTCGTGCTTATGCAGATGCCAAATGGCATACCATGGCAAGGATGACCAATATGGATGGTTGTCAAGCTTATGAAATTATTGCTCATATTTTAGATGATAAAGATAAAAGATATGGGCTTTCAATTGCTAAAGTATTGATGACCTATGGAAAAAGAGGATATAGAACTAAAGTTGTTTCAATTGAATCTGGAAATAGATGGTTGTTTGGTAGTTTTTGGAACAAAATTAAATTCAAATGGATTATTGATGATCTGAATACTGAGCCTGGAAAGTTGAAGTACATGTGCCAAATCAGAACAAGAGGGCATTTTGGAATGAAAGATGGACAACCTAAGCAAGTTTTTTACCGTATAACAAGACTTTGGGACAAAGATTTTGAATTGGATGCATATCCTGATACTAAATGGGAAGATGCTGTTGATACTCCAGCAACATATGCAAGACAACCACAACCAACGCATATTGATAACGGAAATGTTGGTTCGAAAAAGTCAAGTGGGCTTACTATTAAAAGAAAATAAAAATGGAAGATATTAATCTTACATTAACTTTAGAAGAAACTAATAAAATCATAAAAGCTCTTGCAAAAGAACCTTTTAAAGAAGTATATGAGTTGATTGGCAAAATCAATGAACAAGCTGATATTCAAATAAAAAAAATGAATTCAATCAGTAAAGAAAATTGACCTAACATATGGCGAGTTTAGAACCTAAAAGCATTAAAAAAAATAAAGTCCTTCCCAAAAGCATGGACTTTCGGGGACTTAAACGAGAAGGAATTGAACATATACAAAACCTATCAGGACGACTTTGGACAGATTTCAACGAGCATGATCCAGGAGTAACCATTCTTGAAAATTTGTGTTTCGCACTTACAGAATTAGGTTATAAATCAAATTTCTCCATACCTGATTTATTTTTTAGTGAAAATGGCGAAGAGCGAGCTTTTACAGAAACCTTTTATAACCCTACAGAGGTATTACCAGCAGCTCCAACGACTATTATTGACTATCGTAAATTATTGATCGATAACATTAAGGAAGTTAAAAATGCTTGGTTGCTCCCAAGAAAACAAAGTTCTTTGGGAGCAAAAATTACTGGTCTTTACGAAGTATTATTACTGCTTGATGAAGAAAAATATGATAGAAATTCCATCATCAATAAAGTGCTCAAATTATTAAATGCCAATAGAAACCTTTGCGAAGATTTTGAGATAATCACAATATTAGAGCCCGAGAATATTAGCATTGAAGCTGATATATCCATTTCTCAGAATTCTGTTGGAGAAGCAATTATTGCAAGAATTATTAGCAAACTTCTGGATCATTTCGCACCTCAAATTTCATTGTATAATTTGGATGAAATGGTTGCCAAAGGATATACTTATGAAGATGCTTTTAATAATCCTCCAGTTGAAAATGGTTTTGTTCTAGATGAAGAACTCGAAAAATCGGCTTTAAATAAAGTAAGCAAAATATTCAAATCAGATATCATCAAATTAATTTCTGAAACGGAAGGTGTGGAAGAAGTGATTAACTTTGCTATCCTTAAAAACGGTAAAGAAGTAAAATCTGAATTAATACAATTGGATGACAACAAAATACCTAATCTAGATATTACAAAAATAATTTCAAGTAAGGCTATTTCTCTTTATGCAGGTGAAATATTATATTCTCCTGACGAAGATGTAATCCACTATACTTTAGATACTATAAGAAATAGAGATAGTATTCAACATAAAAGATTTATTGATTTAGATATTGAAGAAACAGTTTCTAATAAAGATAGAGCTGAAATTGAATACTATTATACCATCCAAAACAGTTTTCCACGAAATTATGGTATTACCGATTTTGGTTTACAAGGTATGCAATCCGATAAAAGACAAGCTCAAGTAAAACAATTGAGAGCCTATTTATTTGTATTTGAACAAATAATGGCTAATTATCTTACCCAACTTGTTAATGTTGATAAATTGTTGTCTGCAGATGAAGATACCAATCAAACTTATTTTTATCAACCTTTGGAACATATCAATGGATTCCATGACATCATAGGAGGAAATGGAGAGAATTATAATGAGATTTTCAAAGAAATCATGGATAATTATGATCACAAGTATGTTCGTAAAAACAGATTTCTAGATCATATTTTAGCAAGATTTGGGGAAGAGTTTCTTTCAGAGGCATATTCAGCAATACATAGAGAATCAAGTTCTTTTGCAAAAATAAATTTCTTAAAAAACACCATTGATGCCAAACTTAAATACATCAAAAACTACGTTGAAATAGGCAGAGATAAAGCTGTAGGTTTCAATAAAGGTTCAGATTTCAGGGATGAAGAGAATGTGTCTGGATTAAAGAAAAAAATATGCCTTCTTTTTAATATTAAAAATTACGGTTTTAAAAGATTATCTGAAATTAAATCTTCAAAAGAATTACAAGTTTCGAAATCTGATGGAAAGACAAAACCAACTCCACCAAAAACTGGTGAATTTAATTTTACTTCAAATGACAAAAATATTCTTTCTGAAATTCTTGCTTATGGCGTAGATAGGGCGAATTATCAGATTGTAAATGATGGAAAAGATCTTGATATTTTCTTTGAAAATCCTGTTTCTAGAGAATCTATCTTAATATATAAAGGAAAAAATATTACAGATTGTGAAAATGATTTGACTAAGCTTATTGAAAAATTAACTGAGTACAATAATCATTCAGAAGGTTTTCATATCATTGAACATATATTATTAAGAGATGTAGATTCAAGATATTGCTTCACCTATTTGAGCGATACAAACATCATGCTAAGAAGTGAATTCAAATATTTGGATCCAGATCTTGACCAATTAGGGTTTGTAGCTGATTTTTTACAGTTTGGAAAATCAAAGAAAAATTATAAAGTTGAAAAATTTAATGATAAACTTTTCTCCCTTATTTTAACTGACGATGCTGGAAAGATAATAGCTTCAAATAATGCTTTTCTATTAAAAAAATCTGCTGAAGATGCGATTCCAAGCTTAATTGAAGAAATTAAAAATACTGGTTTGGATAGCCCACAATTAGAATTCAGACTTCAATACGAACAAGATTTAGGTAAAATTAAAGCATATGATGAGGATCCATTTTCATTGCAAGCTACTTTTATTATTCCTTCTTGGTCAGGACGATTCAACAGCAGTAGAATGAAATATTTATTCGAAAATATTGTTAAATTAAATGCTCCTGCACATTTAAAATTAAATTTTTTATGGCTTGGAATTGAAGATCTTTCTTTATTTGAAACTTATTACGAACGTTGGTTGACTGAAAAATGCACATCAGAGCCAAAACAACCATTGCTTGACAATTTATCGCATTTAATCCTCTTATTGATCAAAAAGTTTAATTCTAAGGAAGTCGATAAATCCTTGGAAAAAGATATTTCTGAAGCAATAAAAGAACTTAAATAATTTTAGAGCCTCCTGATGGCATCAGAAGACAAATTGACTATTAATCGCCTTTATGTCCATTTAAATATTGGCAGCAAAGGAGACTTTAAACATTTCGCGGATAGAATTTCTAGGCTCACCCAATCATTGCTTCCAAATAGAATAAATGGTCTATTACGAAAATATGATTTTCCTGAAGGCCTATTAATCATCAATAAATTAGAAATTAATCTTGGTAGAATAGACCCATATTCATTCGAAAAGACAATTGTTGATGCTATAGTCTTCGAGATAAGTAAATATCTGACTAAATACATTGAGGAAATTGAAAGTGAGATTAAGCAGGCTAAATTTAAAGCTTCAAAGGGAGAAAAAATTAAAGTCAAAAATTCTGATTTTCAGTTTGAATCAACCTTGTTTCTGGAAAAATCAGTAGATATAAAAGAACAATTGAAAAAAGGTGCTCAAATAAAACCTGTCTTATTAACTAAAAAAATTAATGAATTTTCAGGCAAGATTGACAAGAACACTGTTTTTCCAATAAAACAGCAAATCAATATATCCGAAGCAATAGAAAATAGAAATACGACACTTTATTCCAAGGAATCAAAAAAAATAAGCGAAATTTCTTCTAAGGATATGGCTTTTTCTAACGAAGTGGAGCACACCAAACCCACAAATACAATTTTGACTGAATTAGACATTACTTTTTTATATTTTTTAAAATATGGCAGGCTCCCTTCGAATGTTAAGTATGATTTGGGTACTTCTATGTTCGATGTTTTTAAAATCAATAAAAAAGAGGAGAGTTTTTACTCTGAAATTACAAAATATGTGAAATCCGATCCAGTTGCTAGGGAAAGATTAATTCGAATTGTTGATGAATCAAACAAAAAATTATTGGTGAAAAAAAATGTCCTTAATGCTAAAGAAATAGAAGGTTTTGATCCAAAAATTCCAAAAGCTTTTGAAGATTATTTCATTGCTTTAGTGATGGGTTTCGATACTTCAGATTTCTCTGATGCGATTAAAAGATACAATCTCAATGATATGGTTAGATTCTTTTATGCTGACCATCCACAGAAA
>JAHEAQ010000027.1 GCA_024642705.1 Bacteroidota bacterium
GCTCAAAATTTTCATTTTTTCCTCAATAATGTAAACATCATTAGCACGAGTTATTTGATTAGCAACAATTTCTTTATAATAGTAGACGAACCAGATGAATTTGAGATTGACAATCGATAAAAATAGAATCCATCGCTGACCGAAATACTGGAATCATTCTCTATATTCCAGGGTACTGTAAATTCTCCTGGGCCTTGATATTGCTGCACAATTGTGTGGATTTTTGCACCGAAAATATTGTATACAGATAGGTCGACATAACCTGATTCATAAAGGATGTAGTGAATATTTGTGTGCAGATTAAAGGGATTTGGGTAATTCTGAAATAAGGTTATTCCTTCAGACTCATTTTTTTCGATAGTTTGAATACTGGTTAGATAGGTGGTCTCAAATGCACCTAAATCAGGAGCAGTGCCAGAAAATGGAAATCCGATATCCACTCCTGCATCTATTATTGCACTTCCCTGAACTGGTCTCATAAAATCTATATCAGGTAAGCTGCCGTCTGGATTCCGCGGTGAAGCAAGCAAGCTGTGATCTAGACTAATAAAGTCATCGTTAGTAAGTGTAATTGGTAAATCAAACGAATTGTTTTCTAACGTATTTTGAGCAGAATTAATATAGGCCGTATTAGTTCCAAACCCAAACGGTTTGTAACTCAGGTTGTTTTTAAGGATGTGATCATATCCATCCACCCAAATATTATCAATTTGAGGGCTTTCTCGGTTCACCATATTAAAATTGGAATTATTTAGATAAGCAGAATTATTGTACCAGTCATTACCCCCTAGATGGTGATTGGAATAAAAACCACTGGCTTTATTTCGGACAGCAACACAATACCGAACCGTATTTCTAGGGATTGGATTTGGGATCTGATTGGCTTCATCATGCGCATATCCTCCAGCTTTAAAACCATTGCCATCACCTAGGCTTTGAAACGTCGGTGAAAATCCATTATAAAAGGCCCAGCAATTTTCAAAAAGCACAGATTCGTCCGCTCTGATTATATCGAAACCATCGTCACTATTAAACCACGCACGGCATCCTCTAAAAACATTTCCAGTATGGCCATTGCTGGGATGGCATCCAAAGCCGTCCGAATTGCTGCCTAGACCATCTTCAGACACATTGTCATGATTACGATATGCGTCGCAATTTAAGAACAAATTATTACCACCATTATAATGTCGAAGGCCAGTTCCTATATTGTCATGCATGCTTATTTCTTCAAATATATTGTTACTTCCCTTACTATAAATACAATATGACTCCGTATGAGTTAGAATGGTCACTTGAATACCAGTCATTTCCAGGCCTTTAAGATGAATGTATTCGGTTTCTTGATCAACCCATATTCCTACAACACGCCGATTTGCTGGCGCAACTTCAGAAAAGTCAAAAATAGGAGTTTCACCAGGATAAGCCCAATATTTTATGGTCTGTCCTGGAAGCCCACTTTTGTTCAAAAAACTGATGCAGGCAAATAGGCTCTGCTGAATTCGCGATATTTGATCTTCTCGGACCTGATACAATCCACCTCTAATAAATACCGTATCGCCTGGAAGGGCAAATTCTTGCGCTTTCTGAATGGACTCAAGTGGCTGAGTAATTGTCCCTGGATTAGCATCGTCCCCATTGGGTGCCACATATATTTGTGGAAACACAGTGGTACTTCCCAAAAAAAAGATAAATAAAACGATATAAAGTGATTTCATGATAATTATTTTTCGAAAAATAAAATTTTATGTTTTTAACAAAATTATGCTATAAATCAATACACATGACCAAAACCAAAGATTTCATTCTATAGACAATGACTCGGGTGCCTTGATATTGAAAATAGTTAATGAAGTCACCATATTGTTTATAATATTTATTTTCAAATTAAGATCAATGGTGTATTAAATAGAGAAATTATGCACAAGTAAAAATATTTCTATTTACATGATTGAACAAGAAGACCTTCTCATGCAAGTAAAAGTAAAAATATTTAGTCAAATAATAAATAATCTAAAAAGAAAGTAAGTCTGGAATGTCAGTATAAGATTTATCCAGAGGTTTAGGAATCTACAAAGCAACCTAATGCAAATGTCGAAAATAGAATGCAGGGATGAATGCCTCACACTAGAAAGAGATCAAGCATCTGAAGGAGGAAAAAACGGTTATCTTTTATTAAATATATGCTGAATAGGGGCTCCAACTAATTATACTGAATGTCGACTTGTAAAAAAGTAAAAATGCTTTCTTAGCAAAAAGGCAAGGGCTGAATTTCAAATTTAAATTATAATAGGAGCGGAAAGTTAATATATGAGACTTTCGGTATTCAAAAAAACACTCTTTCCATCAACTCAATTTAAAAATAGCAATTCAAATGGAGACATTCCATCTGACAAGAACAGAGCTTACGACTTTGTTAAAATGCACGACAGCGCGCAGAAATCGAGTTCTTTTTAATATAATCCAGTTGATGAAATAAAACAATTTTCATTAATCATCCGATCACCTAATCTGCGGATAAGCAAAACAAAAAAGGCTTTTCATTATTTGATTAATGAAACCTCGTTCACGACATTTATGTCAATAATAATTTTTCCATTCAATTGTTAGTCCTTAATATACTTCTTCTCATTTTCATATTCAATACATTATCTTTTGGTTCAATTTGAAAAAAAATTATAAAATAAGAATTTTTAAGATTTGAACCCACTATTGACATTCCTGAAAAAAAAATATATTTTTGGACAAGGTGGTTTTATGCTGATTTCAGGAGATTACTTTGTAAGCCAACTTTAATATTAATTTTTTTTGTTTGCAAACTTAGAATTGAAAAACTTCCAATTATATATTTTTAAAAAACTCGTTTTGTCCCAAAACCATTTTTGAATTATTTTTAAATTAATATACGGTTTACTTGGAAAAACACACTGAAAACAACTTAATCAATCAATCTTCAATTGCTTCTGCCAATTCCCCTTTGGAAGAGGAATCCAATTTGGCAACAGAGTCATTGGTTCCTCCTCAATTATCCCTATCTGCTCATTCAAAACTTCCAATCAGCAGAAAAGAATCGAAAGCCAGCTTTTTAAAAAATTCTAATTCAAACCATGAGTCTGTTGACACCGATGGGGCCATTGATAGCGCCAAAGATTCAATTCCAATAGTTCAGCAACAAAAAACAGCTATACCAAAAGAAGAATCCAAGGAAGAAGTTCAAGAAACAAATAATGAACAATTAACTTTTGATTCGCCAAGTGTTTCAGAAACAAATTTGCAATTAAAGGTGGCACCTTCTGTCGACACTTCTAATTTAATTCAGCAACAAAAAACAGCTCTACCAAAAGAAGAATCCAAAGAAGAAGTTCAAGAAACAACTAGTATTCAGTTGGCTTTTGATACTTCAAGCCCAATTGAACCAAATGATGAATCAGGAAATGATGGTGCTGCTTCAGGGAATTCTGGCGATGGTAGTTCAGGGAACCCGATTCAGAAAAAAGATCCTTCAGGTACCCCAGCTGCAGGTTCAACTTCTGGAAATAATATGCCCCCAGAATTGCAATCAAAAATGGAAGCTTCCATGGGAGCTGATTTTTCTGATGTAAACATACATACTAATTCAAGTTCGGCAACGGATGTAAATGCTCTTGCATTTGCTCAAGGGAACGACGTGCATTTTGCGCCAGGTCAATATGACCCCAGTTCACAATCTGGACAGCAGTTATTGGGGCATGAGTTAGCCCACATAGTGCAACAAAGAGAAGGAAGAGTGAAACCCACCACTTCCGTTAATGGTATGGCTGTAAATAATGACCAAAGTTTAGAAAAAGAAGCAGATATATTGGGTGTTAAAGCAGCGAGTGCGGCTATTCCAGTCCAAAAGAAATCCAAATTTTCTAACCCTAAAGATTTGGGTTCTGCGACACAATTGATGCAACGAAAAATAGCACAATTGAATGCTGTACTTCAAATGACACCAAATGAAGAAAACCAAGTTCAGCAATTGATAGATAGAGGAAGCCGAAATGAGAATTATCTGACCAATGTAATATTTTATATCAGACATCCTGAACGAGATGGAGATAGACTTGAATTTCCATCTCAAGAACCTCAAGAAATGGCATTGGTTTCAGAATGGATTGAAATTAGGAATACAATTGTAAGGCCTTTATTAAATGCAAGCCCAGCACCGACTCCTACTCCTGAGCCCTCCACACCGTCAGATGCCGCTGATACTTCAGACCCCAATGGAGCAACAGGGAATCCTCAAGATGGAACTCCTGCTCCAGCACCAGCACCAGCACCTGCTCCTGATTCAAATAACGGTACAAGTGTGCCGACTTCAGATAGCTCTAATGCATCATCTGGAAATAATGCAAATGCAAACAGCCCAGAAAGTGGTGTGGATTGGGATAAATTTTGGTCAGATAATGGCTTAAATATAGCAAGAACAGTATTAGAACCTTTTAGATTGATACCAGCATATGGGATTATTCCAGGCATGGCTGCCGATGTGTTAGAAACTATTTCAGACTTAGATGCAGCTAAACCTACCCATGATCAGTTTATCGAAATGTTAATTTTGATAAGAATGCCCGTAGTTTTGGCTAATAATGTAGTTGGGCATTTGCTCTATATTGATGAGCTAGCCCAAGATATTGCGACAGGTTCTGTTATTGGCGTGGAGTTGGATATTCTAACAGCTCCTGCTGCAGAGGCTCTTGGAGCTTTAAGAACTGGAATACTAACAGTTCAAACGGTTATTGATGCTATGGTTGTTGCCAAATCAATAATGGGAATGAATGATGTAGAAAGCACTCCTGCAGAAAGAGATGCATATAGATCCGTTTTCTTTGGGTATGATGCCAATTTAATTATGGATGGCATAGATTTTATCACCACTGGCCTGGATATGGCTTCTGCAGGATTTGCTAATGGAACAGCAATTGGCCAATTTGTTAAAGTAGGTAAAAAGATATTTGATCGAAAATCTCTATTTACGAAGCTTGTACAAAACGTAATCCAATCTTGGGTTGGTGTTTGGGGAGGCGATATAGAGTCTGGAATTGATAAAGCTGTTAATGGGGAACCTGCTCAAAATAAAATGGAAAACTCCGAGGATCCAATCCAATCTAAAATGGATAGTGTAGGTGGAGTGTCAAGAGAAATCGCAGCTCAAATTATATTAGCAGAATTAAATCAGATCGAAGGAGCTTATAATCTAGGGACAACAGTGATCGATGCACATGCGAACCAATTACAATTCGTAATGGATAACATCGATGACTTAAGTCAACATCTTACAGATCAGGATGCTATCCCTGCACTTAGAGATGCTATGTTAGCAGGTTTGGATCATATGACAGGAAAGTTGAACGGTATTATGATGACTCAGCCGTTTATTACAAGCGCTGCACAAAAAGCTGCACTTATAAGAGGCTATTTGGATGAAGCGCAAGCTGCAATCGATTCTATACAAATACCAAATATCGAAGTTCCAGATGTGCCTTTTGTTCCAGAATTTTTAGAAAATGCTGCTGAAGGAGGCATGAATCTAATCATTGATAATTTAAATACTGCAGTCAATCAAGTCAAAGAAATGGGTACTGCAGCTATAACGGCTTTAAGAGAGAAATCCGAAGAGATAGGAGAATTTTTGCATATTCTTTCACAAGTTTTAGCAGATCAAATTGAGTTTATTACTGAAAAAATTGGAGAGTTCCGAAACCTTATTGCATCGATAGATTCTCTTGAAGATATTGGCGATATGATGTTAGGACAAATTTCTGAAATGTTGGGAATTGATCCGCCCTTGACGGTTGAAAGATTAAGGGAAGGTTGGGCAGAATTAAATAGTACCATAAGAGGCGGTTTCGATCTTGCGAGAGAAATGGTTAATACCGAAGTCAGAGGCGAGCCATCACAAGGCAAATTTATTGATAATCCATCACAAATGAAGGAGGGGTTGCCAAACAATAATACTGAAGCTTCCTTTCCTCCTGACGAAAATGTGATGCAGAAAATGGAGCAATCTTTCGGCACTAGTTTTGCAGATGTTAATATTCATGAAAATTCTACAACGGCAAAAGATGCCGGGGCACTTGCTTATGCTCAAGGAACAGATATTCACTTTGCACCAGGTCAATTCAAACCTGAAACGCAAAGTGGTCAACAACTGTTAGGGCATGAACTAGCTCATGTTGTGCAACAAAAACAAGGAAGGGTTAAAGCTACAGGTAGCATAAATGGAATGGCATTAAATACAGACCAATCCCTAGAAAATGAAGCGGATGTTCTTGGCACTAAAGCTGCTCAATTTAAATTAAAAGATGGTAATTTAAATTTAACCAAAAATTCCAATGACCAGAGCCCTTTAGCAGATATAGCACAACCAAAAGTTGTGCAACCGACTTCGAGTATTATTCAGAGAACTGCTCCAATTATCCGGCGCGGATCAACTACTGTCGGTCCACCTACTGATAATAATTATAACATAACTGGATCTTATAGAGACATTACAAATCGACTTGCAGGTCCAGAAGAAGATGGTAGTATAACCACAAATATTAGTGATTATTCTCAACAAACAAATGAAGCTGGTACTGAAATAACGATCTCAATAACAGTATCCATTGTGAAGTCCATGCCAAATTGGACTGATTTTCCTCAAATTGTTACTTTATCACAGGATGAAAGCCTGAGCCCCCAACAAAAATCATATTATCAAAGAATTGTAACCGTTTGGAATGCTTTTATGGCAAGTTTAAATGCCCATGAAGAAGAACACAAAAGAATCGATATTGCAGGATATACTAACCTCCACAGACAATTAATAGGAAAGACATCAGAAGAAGCTGATGCAAAAATTACTGAAATAGAAACAGCTATTAATCAGTTGCATGAAGATTTTCATGCTGATGCTCGATCTGCTATTATGGCTTTGCCTTACATTCAACGCCCTGCGGAGAGAAGAGCCCCAGGACAGACAAGTCCAGATGATGTTGTTCAGTATAATTTAGGTCAAAATTCCAGTCCTACTTCTAATACAATAGTACCTTATAAGCATGGATTTTTACCCCCTAATATTGAAAATGAACCACCAATTCAGGGTTTTATCCCTTTATTAATTGCAGGTGCTGCAGCATTTGGGATTGGTTTTGGTGCTGGATATACTTATGCAAATTCGAATTCTGAAAGGCATACTGAAAGAAATCAACACAATCAATTGCCTACAGGTATTTTAAGAAAGGAAAGTGATGGCTCTGCTGGAATCTATGATTATGATGACGGTGGCGACAATAACTATGTGGATGATGCAGGTAGAGTTTGGGTTCAGATGTCTGAAGGAGAAAGTGTTTACCACCAACCAAAAGAAATAGTTGATGGTGCAATTGATTATCAATGGCAAAGTTTTGCAGCTTGGTGGAATGATGAAGAATTAGGAGACCTACCTAATAAAAAGTTCATTTCAAGAGATGATCAGGGAGGCTCATTTGAAGCAGTATTGCAACCAAATGAAGATGGAACTTATACCAATAACTGGTTAAATTCAGGAACTCAACAAGGAACGTATAATTATTCTTCTCCAGATAGCTTTGGTGGTAAAATTGGGCACTTTGTAGATGATGTTTTGCCACATTATTTAAATGAAGATTATGGATCTACGCCAACTCAACAAAAAAGTGAAGATACCCCAATTCAAAAAAAAGATGATGCTTTTCCAATTCAAGTAAGTCAAAATATAGTTCAACTAGATGGAGATGGAAGCTCTTCGGAAGGCGATTTAGCGTTGACATTTCCATTTGGAATTGCCGAAGCAAGAACTAATACAAGGGCTGCATTTGCTTTCTTTCAATTTCAAGGATTTATTGACGGGCTTAAAACTGAAATAGATGAAGAAGAACGATATTCAGCCGACACTTCAGATTTAGCTGAAGCATCTAGGCAAATTACGGGAACTGTTAGAAATCTTGCAGGAAGAGAAGAAGGCTCAAGTTTGGAAAGAGGAGAAGTCCTAATATTGCAGCCTTTTATAAATGGATACAAAGAAACATATGATAATAGTTTAAGAGGATATAGAGAATTTGTTCTGAGAAATGTGAGGCAATCCAGCAGGACTCAAGAAATAGATCCAATGACTCCAGAATTAGCTGAAGCAAAAAGACAAGCTTATGAAAATGGGGATGACGATCAATTGCAAAGAATTCAAGACCTGATAGGATCTATAAAAACATACAATGAGAAGATTTCTACCTATATCTCTTATGCATCCAGAGTAAGCAGTGCAATTCGGGGGTCAGCAACTTTACAAGCAATTCAAAGTACCACTGGAAGCATAGCTGAATACGCAGGAAAAGCTGGGGATATAGTTAATGCGATGCGAATTATTGCAAATTTTGCTACGGATAGCTCAAATAGTGAATTACATAATTCCATAAATAGAGTCCAAGCAGAATTAGATACTATAGATGTAGTAATGACATTTGCAAAAGGTGTCCCAGTTTTAGGCTTTCTTTGGTCTAATTATTATTATCCTGCAGCAACAGCATGTTTGCAAATGATAGGACGTATAGCAAGTGTAAGAAATAGAGAACGAAGACTGCTTACATGGATTTCAAATAACTGGCATTCGCCAACTCCACCGTCTATAGAAAGCAGCATGTCAGTTGCATTTCCTGGTGGACAATCGGTTTTCTCATTTTTATGGCATTTGTTTTTTGGAAATTATCAATTCAGTTCTGCAGCCGAAGAATATTTTATGGATCATGAAACAGATATTAATGCAGGAACATCAAGAAATATGGTGATTACTGGGGCTTGGAACCCATTTGTAGACAATCATATTGAAAGTTTTCAGTATTGGGCTGACACTAATAAAATGGATTTATGGCTAATGTTTTACGGCGCTGATTTACCTTTTCCAGGTACGGGTAGTGTGGAACAGACAATGGGTGAGTATAATGACGCAGCAGCGCAAAGAAGTGTGGGGCAGCCAATGCAAAGACAATCAACGAATGACGGCACCATTCCAGAAGGATTGCAGTCTTCTATAGAAAGCAACATTGGTATGAGTATGTCCAACGTGAATATTCATACCAATTCTTCAAAAGCTTCAGAACTTGGGGCTTTAGCATTTTCCCAAGGTTCAGATATAAGTTTTGCACCTGGCCAATTTAATCCTGGAACAAAAGAAGGTGATCATCTAATAGCTCATGAAGCCGCTCATTTGACTCAGAAAAGTGGATTGAAACCTACCACAGAAGTAAATGGAACTCCAGTCAATGACGATAGAGGTCTGGAATCTGAAGCTGATAGTATTGCGGACAAAATAGTGCAAAAAAAAGAAGATTCATTCAACTTGAAACCTGAATCAAGCTTTAACAAAATCTCAGATTCATCTAATTCAATAAATCAATTCCAAATTGATAACTCAATTGTTCCTAACAGTAAACCAAATCTGAATTCAACGCGAAATGCCTTTTCTTTATCTTCAGGAAGGGAACAAAATAATACTATTCAAAACAAGCAAGATAAAGCTTTCTCTTTGAATACTCCATCTAGTTCGAAATCAGTTTCTTCTAAAAATGAGGCCTCAAATCAATTTTCAGTTCCTCCATTAAAATCAGAATCTCATAGCAAAACCGATATTAAGCAATTTATGATAGCAAGTAATGCAGGAAAAGGGAAGAACTCCACTCCATCTCAAGATGCGCCAGCTTCAGCTGATCAAGATGTGAATATGGCCGAATTAAGAGCAGTCCAATATGAATTGGTGGCTCATGGATTAGCATATACTACGGCGTTAAATGGAGAGCAAAATTCCTTGATTCAGTCATGGGGCTATATGCCAGATTGGTTTGGAGGTCCAATAGATCACAACAGAGAAACAGGTTTTTTTGCAGGGATGTTGATGCCAAATTTGAAAACCAACGAATCGAAACAAGCTTCTTCGATCGAAGATCAAGTTACCAGCAATGTGCATCCAATTCTTGCTTTCCGAGGAAGTGAAACTTCTGCAGATCCATCTGAATCTTTCCAAATGGATCAGTTTTTAAGAGATTGGTTGTACAATGATATGGACCCAACAGCCGTAGGGTATACAGCATTTATGATGCACCAAGATGAAGTTAGAGCCAAATTGATGGAAGCCATACAATTAACAGGAAAGAAAGTTATTGTTACTGGGCATTCTCTTGGTGGATCCTTAGCAAAACAGACTGCTTTAATGTTCCCTCAATTTGTTCAATCTTGCTATACTTATCAAGCACCAGGTATTAGTGCGCAACAACAAGAATATTTGGAGCAAAATGGGGACACACAAACCAATGCTTTTGGAGAAGAATTATCTGAAGAAGATAGAATGTTTTTAGAGCAAAACCTTGATAATCCAGAGGATGCTAAAGCAACTTTGAGAGATATACATTTTGAGAGCCACACTTCTGAAGGAGATATAGTGCATAATGCTGGAGGCGGGAGGGTACCTTGGGCAGATAGAATTCAACATGATCCTTCGGGAATGTTGGAAGGAAATTCACCTTTAGCTCATACTTTGTATTTGACCAATGCAGATCAATATTCGGAAGAGCATGAAGTGCTTAGAAGATTGCTTGAGCAACAAACAGGTAACGCAACTACTGATGGAAATGATCTATATGAACATGCTAGTCAAGATTTGGGTGATGAACAAACAACTTTGGGTACTTCTCAAGATGCTTACAGAACGGATAGCCAAACCCATGAAATGATGGACAGACTTAAAAATAGTCTGATATCTGAAATGTTCAATCCACAGGCTAATCTGATCATGCAATACCCACAATATATTAATCAGATGCCAATAGGTGCAAAAATTCAAATAATGAGTACTTTATTGAATGGTCCGGGAGTACTTGAATCTGTTGGCAAAGGCGTAGCTATTGGAGTGGCGATAAACAGCATCATCGTTAATCCT
The DNA here is from genome assembly GCA_024642705.1 of Bacteroidota bacterium. Taxonomy (GTDB): domain Bacteria; phylum Bacteroidota; class Bacteroidia; order Chitinophagales; family Saprospiraceae; genus Portibacter. The sequence continues at coordinate 10,949 of JAHEAQ010000027.1, forward strand.
GGTTTAGCACTTGGTGCATTGGCAGGTGGATTTGCTGCATTTACTGAAACAGATGATTCCGCAGCAGCAGGTTTAGCTGGTGCAGCAACAGGCGCTGCAGTTGGGAGCGCAGCATTAGGTCCATTGTCATTATTGGCTTCACCCGTAACACTACCTTTAGGTCTAGCTGCAGGAACAACAGCAGCATTCGCCTATTCTGTGTTTGCCATTTCTAATGATATGAATACAACCCAACAAGCGGTAATGGTATTGTTGAATAACTCTTCACCTGATCATCAAGCTGCTATGGTTAGGGCTAATGGAGGAGCAATTGTTTTCTATGAAAGAATGGATACCATACTTAATGGACTTTTTAATAATAATTTTGAAGAAATCAGGAATTCATTAAGAAGAGAAGGTGGTTATTTTGCAAGCCTTTCTACTAATGAAGGAAATCAAATTGTAAGACAAAACTTAAATAGCGGTATTGCCGGATTTGGGGATGATACAGAAGAAAAATTAATTGCAGATGTGTTGTTATTTAATTCTAACGGAAGAAGTATAATTACAGAAGTTGGAAATGGAGATTATAACGAAGGACTTGAAACAATATTAAGGAAGTTGCAAGGTCAGGAAGATGATGATGTATCTAGAAGATACCATTTCACAGACTCTAGATGGAGAATACTATGGTAAAAATGAACGGATTTATTATGTTTGTATTTGTTGCGTCATTACTTTTTTTTAATTATTCCTGTTACAACTTATCAACTGAAAAAAATATTCATTTAATGGATCAATCAACTTATCAATCTTTTTTACTTAATTATTTATCAGATAGATATGCGAAAGAATTTGTAATCAATAAGTTGGAGAGATCCACTAATGAAAGTAGCACCAAAAAAAATAATACTATAACTGCATACATCAGTCCTGCTGACCAAAAAGAAAAAGAGTTTAATATTTTTTTTAATGATAATCCAAAACTTGAAGTCAAGGAAGATCGATATCCTTTTTTATTACTGGAAGAATATTTAACAGAAAATACTAATTTTAATATAAAAGAACCTTATGTTATTTCACCAAAATTAAGCAGCATCAATCTTGATTTTGTTAAAGAAATTAAAAATTTAGATGATGTCGCTGAAAAATTTAAGTCCCAAACTAACAGTTTTTGGTACCTATATATGAGTATTATTCCCTCCGATTTAAATTTGAGTCCCTATGATATCGAAATGAACAAACTCATTAAAGCTTTACAAAATAAAAACCTTGATAATTTATATTTAGAAATTATTTTTTATAAACCTGATATCAATACTCGAATTGAGGATCTTAAATACGATGCTAATGCAAATTTTGGAAAAAGATATAAGAACGAAAATGAAATTATAGAGCGTTGGATTGGTCAATTTACAGCATCAAATAAGGAAGAACTCTCGTTTAAAAAAATTAAAAAATAGCTTTAATGATTTTTTGGGTAACAAATATCTTCTATATATTTCTCGACGCTTAATCAATCTTAAAATTTGTGATTTGCCTTTTTAAATATATTTTTTTAAATTTATAAGATAGTTTTAGCCTCCGAAAATCTGAATAACCTTTTATATTTGATTTATGAAAGAATCCAAATCTTTCCAAACATTAAAACCAATTCGAAATTTTGCAGATTTTAATGATTCAACAGCATTAACAAAAGAACCAAATTTTAATATTTCAGCTAATTATGCGGTTCAAAATAATCCTATTGTTCAGCTCAAAAAAGACAAAATTCAGGCTCAGAAGTTATCATCTCAAAAAAAAGAAAATTCTAATCGTACAATATTGCCAGAAAATATTCAACTGAAAATGGAAACAGCCTTTAATGCTGATTTTTCTAATTTATCCATTCACAAAAATTCAATTCAAGCAAAATCTTTTGGAGCACAAGCTTTTACCTCGGGGAATGAGGTTCACTTTGCACCTGGTTATTTTAACCCTCATTCAAATTCAGGCCAAGAATTAATAGGTCATGAATTAGCGCATGTTGTCCAACAAAAAGAAGGAAGAGTTTCTTCAACAAATGAGATTGAAGGCCAGAAATTTAATACTGCAAATTCGCTCGAAAACGAGGCCGACCATTTGGGCAAAAAAGCTGCCTCTGGAAAGCAAATTAATAAAAGTGTTAAACCAGTTGGTCAATCCAGACTAGGAAACCAAGTTGTTCAAGGTTTTGGGCTAGGGGATATCACTGATTGGACAAAAAAGAAGGCTTCTGGGATAGGTGGAGGTATTTCTGATTGGGCTTCAGAAAAAGCAATGGGAATAAAAGGAGCAGTATCCGGTGGTGTAAACTTCGTGAAAAATAAGGCCTCTTCCTTAGTCGGAAAAGGAAGTGGAATGATTTCTAATGTTGGAAAATTGTTTGGAAAAGGAGGTAGAATGATTTCAAATGTTGGAAAAACAATTTCTGGTACTGTAGGACAAACAGCAAGTCAAATGTTGAAATTCGTTTCAGGAATTACAAGATTTACTAAAAATGCTGCAAAAGCAATTGAAACAATAATTAGTAATCCGACAGGTTTTCTAAAAAATATACTGAAAGCTGTAAAAAATGGTTTTGGAAAATTTTTTGGAAATATATCCGAATTTGTCTTAAAAGGATTAATAGAATGGTTAAGCCAAAGGTTTGCAGATCTCGGGCTAGAAATTCCGGAATCATTTGATCTCAAATCTATTTTAGGTTTGGTGCTTCAAATTATTCAAAAAGTTTGGGATTCAATTCGCAAAAAATTAGGTGATAAACTAGTTGATTACTATGATATGGTCGGACCTTATGGAATTAAAATCTTAAAAAAAGTCATCGAATCGGGGCCAAGTGCAATTTTTGAGGTTGTAAAGAACTTGCTTACTTCAACTTCAAAAATGGCAATCGATAAAGTAAAATCTAAGTTACCTAGCTCTTTTTAATTATTCAATTATACTTTTTAACCTCTTAGGATTATGATTTTTTTGAACCAAAATCATAATTGTAGATATATATTCAATTGGTTTTTTTTGATTTAAAATGTCTTAAAAGACATTTTAATTTACATATGCAAAAAAAATATCATTTGTTATATACTGTTAATGAGATTATTTTATATATTTGTTTCTATTAATATATAATTAAGCTCAAAATTATGAACAGAAAACTACTGGTAGGCCTATTTTGGGTTGCCCTGGCTTTTCATTCACCACTTCTCAATGGTCAAGGTTTAATGGCAATTGCAGATAAACAGTATGAATTAGAAGCCTATAATCTTGCCATCGATAACTACAGAAAAGTATTGGCTGGTGATCCTTCAAACAGCGATGCCATGTTTAAATTGGCAGAAAGCTATCGTCTTTCTAATAAAGATAATGAAGCTTTAAATTTATATGATCAATTAACGACTTTAGAAAAGTTTGATCCATTAGCTTATTTGAATTATGGATTAATTCTTAAGTCAACGGGAGAATTAGATAAAGCTAAATTTTGGTTTTATAAGTATATGGAATTTGATCAAAAAATTGGGAAGCATTATGCCGAATCTTGCGAAAAAGCAAAGATACTTTTAGGCGAAGACGAACATTATGAAATTTCTTTATTTACAGGAAATTCTGCTAGTTCAGATTTTGGTGCAAGTTTTGATGGAAAAAATATGATTTATAGTTCTTTTAGAAATGATCTAAAAAGAGATGCAGATTCTAAAAATAAGTCATTGATTCATATTCAAGGCAATCAACTTTTTTCTTTAGAAGAAGCAATTGAAAAACAATCCCACAATATTGAATTTCTAAGAGGTGAGTTGAAATCTTCATACCACATTGGACCAGTTGATTATTCAGATCAAAATGGTTCATTGGTTGTGTATACAAAAAATAATTTTAAAAATGGAGTTAAGTTTGTACGATCAAATGATACTCACATGAGTTTGTTCTTTGCCGAAAAAGACCAAAATAGTGATTTTAATAAAGAGAGGCCATTCCCATACAATGAAACCGGATTTTCCACAGGCTTTGGATATTTAGCCAATAAAGGTGAAACTTTATATTTTGCTTCTAACCGTCCTGGAGGTTATGGAGGCTATGATTTATATGTATCCTATTTGAGAAATGGATCATGGTCCATTCCTGTTAACTTAGGAGATAGCGTAAATTCCCCAGGAAATGAAATTACTCCTTTTTTCGATGACCAGAATGAAAAATTATATTTTTCGTCTGATTATCATTTTGGATTGGGAGGATTCGATATTTTCATTTCTGAAAAAACAGGAGATTTGACTTATTCCTCTGCCATTAATATTGGAAAAGGTATAAATTCTCTTTCTGATGATTATTATTTTGTTATCTCGCCAAATTCAGGGAAATATTATTTTACATCTAATCGATTAGGAGGAAAGGGATTGGATGATATTTATTATGCAACTCCTGCTGAAGTAAGTAATGATATGGCTATTGAAACTTCTATGCCGCCTGCTATTGATTTAAATGATTTTGTTATAGAAGGATCAAATAATAAAAATGGTAATGCGGCATTAGCAAGTGAAGAAGACATGGGTTTTTCTTTACCTGTGATTGATAATAATTTTTCAATGGTTGATGCTCGGCTTGTTGCAAAACAAGAGGTTATCTTAGAAGCTCCTCCAACAAAAGTTTATTTTATTCAAGTGGCAGCATTAGCTAATTCCAGGGGCAACGTTTCCACGTTTGATAGATTAACTTCTTATGGAAATCTGTATAAAGTGTATAAAAGTAATTCTACAAAAATCAGATTAGGTTATTACTATGATAGGGATGAAGCAACCAAAATATTAAGCTCTGTAAAAAGTATGGGATACAATGACGCATTTATAGTGCATGAATCATTGGTGACATCTGAATTAGAGCTTGTTGGCAATTCAAGCAGTTCTAATGCTAAAGGAAGTATTTCAAGTACATATACTCCGGCTCCTGAAGTAACAAATTATAAAATTCGATTAGCTTCTTATACGGATCCATTATGGTTCGATGTTTCAAGAGTAAATGATCTTGGCGAAATTGAGCAATGGACAAAAGGACAGTATACCATTTTTATTCTAAGTGGATATGGAAGTTTGGATAATGCCGAGAAAGCAATGGTAAAAGCTAAAAATAGAGGTTTTACGGATGCGCACATTGTAATTGATAACAATGGATATTTAGAAAAATTAAAACAGAATTAATTGAGATAGGTTTCTGGATTTTGAGATTGTCCAGAAATAAAGATTGAGTTTAAAAAGCTGCTTAGCACGAACGAGCAGCTTTTTTTTTTGAACTGTATTTTTTAATGAATTCTATCTCCTCTTAGTGCAAGCTGTTTCATTAGATTAGCTTCAAATTCTAAATATTCATTCCAACGTTTCATTGCAGCTTCTTCTCCTCCATATTTTTTTGCTAAATCAATAAAAAGCCTATAATGTCCTGCTTCGGAAACCATAAATTTGTGGTAGAATTCTTTAAGGTTATCATCTGAAATATTTAATGATAATAGCCTGAATCTTTCACAGCTTCTTGCTTCGATTAATGCAAAAGTCAAAAGTTTTTCTAAGAGTCTGCTTTCTAAAGATCCTCCACCTTTTTGAAATTTGAGTAGCTCATTTACATATTCATCTTTTCTTTGATTTCCTAATTTAAGCCCTCGGGATTTAAGTTCTTTGAGAACCATTCTAAAATGTCCCCACTCTTCAGTTACGATTGGTGCTAATGCGTCAACCATTTCTGCTTTATTAGGATACAGAGAGATAAGAGAAATACAAGACGTCGCAGCTTTTTGTTCACAATAAGCATGGTCAGTTAAAATATCTTCGATTGATATTTCAGCAAGATTAACCCACCTTGGATCAGTAGGTAATTTTAAACCCAACATAATTTATTTATTTTTAAGGCAAGCTATTTGGTTCATTACAATATCAACCTCATATACTTCATACTGTTCATAACCTGAGGACCACATAATACCAATTTTATCTATTTCAGATTTTTCTAATTGCTTAAGCATTGTTTTATCTAAAGGTAAAATTACTTGGTAAAGTGTATTTGCGGTATAAGCTTCAAGTTTGCCTGATGAATTTTGAGCATTGGGAATATATAAAATAGAACCATCTATGAGCTCAATTTTTAAAGTGCTATTTATTTCAATCAAGCCGTAATTCTTTACCGCATCTTTAGAAGCAATTGTGATGTATAACCACATATAGCTTTTATTATTAAGCTGAATAAGTTGCGTTTCACAAGTGAGGAAATTTTTGTCTTTGAAATAACTTTTAAGTTTCGGATGAGTATATCCAAATAGGAATTCTTTTTCTAATTCCTTTTTTGCTTTTTTGCTTTGTGGATCAATTCCATCAAACACAATTTTACAATCAATATTCTTAGAGGCAGTATAAGTATTTTGTTTTTCTATCTGAAAATATTTGAATTGTTCTTCTGGCTGATTATTTTGAAAAGTATAATTTAGAAGTTTAATTTTTTCTTCTATTTCTTTTACGTTAGTTATTGTTATTAATTTATCAGCATCTGGTAAGCTTTTATTGTTTTGCAGTAATTTTAAAGCTTCTTTAATTAAGACGATTTGTTCTTCGATATTTTGTTCTATAATCTTTAATTTCTTAATTTTTGTTTTCAGTGATTTTTTCTCTGCAGATTTAGCCTTCTTTAATGATTTTTCTAAAGATTTTATTTGAGTGATGTTTTTAATTTGCATTAGATTTACAGATGCCAATTTACCTGTAAATTCTGAAAATTTGCTTACATATTGATCGCTGACCAATGATCCAATATAATTATTATTTTGTTCCTCTGGAATTTCATTTATAGAGTTGATATTGATTTCGGGATTTGTTGAAACTTCAGAAGACTGCGCGTTCGTCCTATATTGCAAAATACAAGTAAAAAGTAGCAAGAATATACACCAACGAAATTTTGTAAATAACATTAACTTATTAAATTTTTTAGCAGTAAAACGCTCAATAAAATTACAATTATATAATATGTATTATTTATTTTTCACATACAACAACAAATATGACATTTTTTTATTTAATAGAAAATGAAATTACTATTAAGTATCCTACTTTTGTTCATTTCAAATTTATTTCTCAGAATTCCAATATTTTTTAATGTCTTTTGTCGCCATTAGTTACACATGAAGTTGGGTTCCGGGGTTGATTAACATTATTTATAATAAATGAAACATATTAATATCAAGTCTAACCAAAAATTTAATTATCCATTTACTCGTCGAAATACATCTGTTAAAGATAATTATCATGGGGTAGAAATTGATGATCCATACCGTTGGCTTGAGGATGATCATTCTGTCGAAACCAAAGAATGGGTAGCAATGCAGAATAATTTTACTTTTTCTTATTTGAATAAAATAACATCAAGAGCATATTTTCAGAAAAGATTAACTGATTTGTGGGATTACGTAAAGTATTCCAGTCCAATTAAAGTATTAAATAAGTATTATTTTTTCAAAAATGATGGTTTACAGAATCAAGCTATTCTTTATTCAAGTGATGAATTAGGAGGCGTAGAAAATTTAATTTTGGATCCCAATAAATTTTCTGAAGATGGATCCTCGTCACTTGGTGATATTAGTTTTAGTAAAGATGGGAATTTACTAGCTTATTCTGTTTCTACTGGAGGTTCAGATTGGAAATCTATATTTGTATTAGATCTTTTGGAGGGAATATTGCTTCAAGATCAAATTAATTGGGTCAAGTTCTCAAGTATAAGCTGGTTTAAGGATGGATTTTTTTATTCCCGCTATCCTGAGCCAAAAGATAAGAGCATTCATTCAGTAAAAAATGAATTTCATAAAATTTATTATCATAAAATAGGTACTGCCCAAATAGAGGATACTTTAATTCTGGAAGACAAAAATCATTCTCTCCGTAATTTTTATTGTAATACAACAGAAGAAGAAGATTTTTTAATCATAAGCCCTGTTGAATCCACAAGTGGGAATTCATTATATATAAAGAATTTGGCAATTAATGGACCAATTTTTAAATTGGTTGATAGTTTTAAATATGATTATTCTGTTGTTGCCTGCATTGAAGAAAAACTTTATGTTTTGACAAATGAAAATGCTCCCAATCAAAAATTAATTAGTATAGATATTAAGGATCTTGAAAATCCAGTTTTTCAAACAATTATTGAAGAAAAAGAGCACTATTTAAGGAGTTGTGATATTGTAGGTAATAAAATGTTTATCACATATACTGTTAATGTAAAAAGTCAGCTTCTGGTTTACGATTTAAAAGGTAAATATTTAAAAGAGATAACATTGCCTGGAATTGGAACAATTTCTGGTATTTCAGGGAAAAATCGTGATTTAGAAGGTTTTTTTTCCTTCACTTCATTTGTTCAACCTGCTACTATTTATTGCATTAATACAGAAATGCTTTCGTACAAATTGTACAAAAAATCAAATATATTTTTTGATCCTCTTGAATATGAAACAAAACAGGAATGGTTTTCAAGTAAAGATGGAACTATGATACCAATGTTTATTACTTATAAAAGGGGAATAGTATTGAATGGGCAAAATCCAACTTTATTATATGGATATGGGGGATTTAATATTTCTGTATTACCAGCTTTTACGTTGACAAAGATTCCGTTACTGGAGAATGGCGGGATATATGTTGTTGCAAATATACGCGGAGGAGGTGAATTTGGTAAAAAATGGCATGAAGCAGGTATTCTAGAAAACAAACAAAATGTATTTAATGATTTTATTGCTGCGGCGGAATATTTAATACACAAAAAATATACTAGTTCAGAAAAACTTGCAATTGAAGGCGGGTCGAATGGTGGTTTATTGGTTGGAGCTTGCATGACTCAGAGGCCAGAATTATTTAAAGTTGCTTTTCCTTCTGTTGGAGTTTTGGATATGTTGCGTTATCATCAATTTACTATTGGTTGGGCATGGGCAACGGATTATGGGAAAAGTGATGACCCTGAGGCGTTCATTTATTTGAATAAATACTCACCTTTACATAATATTGAAGAAAAAGAATACCCTGCCACTTTGGTTACAACGGCAGATCATGACGATAGAGTAGTGCCTGCACATTCATTCAAATTTATCAGCACCTTGCAATCAAAACATATAGGAATGAATCCTGTTATGATAAGAATTGAAACCAGCGCAGGGCATGGAGCTGGAAAACCGACAATGAAAATTATAGAAGAAGCTGCAGATAAACTCAGTTTTATGTTCGAAAATATGGGTATTCATTTGATATAAAATGTGTGAAATTTAAAATCTATATTTATTAGATATGATTAAGTGTTCTACTTCATTATATTTGCGTGAATTATTAAATAAAATTGATTGAAATGGATGCTGTTCAAAACTATATCAAAACCAATAAAGATAGGTTTTTAAATGAATTGTTTGAGTTGTTAAGAATTCCTTCTGTTAGCGCTGATCCAAGACATAAAAAGGACATGTTAACGGCTGCAGAGTGGATTAAGCAAAATTTATCTATTTCAGGAGTTGATACAGTAAGGGTTTATGAAACGGCGGGTCATCCTGTCGTTTATGCAGAAAAGTTTGTTGCTTCTAATTTGCCCACTATTTTAGTTTATGGACATTATGATGTTCAGCCCGCAGATCCACTAGAATTGTGGGATTCACCACCTTTTGAACCAATTATAAAAAAAACAGAAATTCATCCAGATGGAGCAATATTTGCGCGGGGATCATGTGATGATAAAGGGCAAGTTTTTATGCATATTAAAGCATTCGAAACAATGAACATAACAGGACATTTGCCATGCAATGTAAAGTTCATGATTGAAGGCGAAGAAGAGGTTGGTTCCGTTAATTTAGAGAAATTTTGTTTGGAGCATAAAGAAATGTTGGCTTGCGATGTGATATTAATTTCAGACACTTCAATTATCGCAAATAACATTCCATCGATAACAACAGGTTTGAGAGGTTTGAGTTATGTCGAGGTCGAGGTTATTGGACCAAATAAAGATCTTCATTCAGGAGTATATGGTGGTGGTGTTGCAAATCCAATTAATGTGTTATGTGCTATGATTGCTAGCTTGCAAGATGAAGATAAACGAATTACAGTAGATGGATTTTATGATAAAGTTATAGAACTTGAGGAAAAGGAGAAAAAAGCTGTCAATTCGGCACCTTTTGATATTGAGGAATATAAAAAATCATTAAAAATTAATGCGGAGAGTGGTGAAAAAGGTTATAGCACAATAGAGCGAACTAGCACTAGACCTACTTTAGATGTGAATGGAATTTGGGGCGGTTATATTGGCGAAGGAGCGAAAACGGTTCTTCCCTCAAAGGCATTTGCAAAAATAAGCATGAGGCTTGTTCCAGATCAAGACCCTGAAGAAATCACAGATTTGTTTAAGAAGCATTTTATGAAAATAGCCCCTCCAGGTGTCAGCGTGCAAGTGAGGCCGCATCACGGAGGTCACCCAGTAGTTACCCCGATTGATACACCAGAATATATGGCTGCTCACCTGGCAATGAAAGATGCTTTCGGAAAAGATCCAATTCCTGTTCGAGGAGGAGGCTCCATTCCTATTGTTGCACTTTTTGAAAAAGTTTTAAAAGTTAAAACAGTGTTGATGGGATTCGGTTTAAACTCTGATGATATCCATTCACCAAATGAGAATTATGGATTATTTAATTTTTATAAAGGGATTGAAACAATCCCAAAATATTTTGCAAATTATACATCACTAAAAAAATAATTATGAATAAAACAATATTAATGGTAATTGCCATTATTTTAATTAATTGCCTTGAAATTAAGGCTCAAAACACAATGACAAAGATGGATTCACTCAGTTATAGTATTGGAATTCTAATGGGACAAAATTTAAAAAATCAAGGTTTTGACAAACTTGATCCTGCGACCGTGGCGGATGCCATAAATGATGTTATGAAAGGTAATGCATTGAAAATTAGTGAAGAAGAAGCTAAAGGATGTGTAAATGACTATGCTCAGAATCAAGCAGCTATTCAATCTGCTGAAGCAAGAAAAGGTGGTGAAATATTTTTAGCTGAAAATGCAAAAAAAAGTGGTGTAACTGTTACAGCTTCAGGTCTTCAGTATGAGGTAATTACAGCTGGAACTGGAGCAACTCCTTCGGCAACTGACAAGGTTAAAGTTCATTATCATGGAACATTAATTGATGGTACTATTTTCGATTCTTCAGTTGAAAGAGGGGAGCCGATATCATTTCCCGTAAACGGTGTTATTCAGGGCTGGCAAGAAGCTTTACAACTAATGAAAGTAGGTGATAAATGGAAAGTTTTTATTCCTTTTAATTTAGCTTATGGTGATAGGGGAGCAGGAGCAAAAATTCCTCCTTATTCAGCTTTAGTATTTGAAGTAGAGTTACTTGGAATAGAATAATTCTTACATGCGAATAGACATTATTTCGGCAGTTCCAGAGTTATTGGAAAGTCCTTTTCGACATTCCATAATGAAAAGAGCTGCCGAAAAAAATTTATTGAATGTTGTCATTCATGATTTGCGAAAATTTGGAATAGGTAAGCACAATAAGATTGATGATTATCAATATGGAGGTGGTGCGGGCATGGTCATGTGCATCGAACCAATATTAAAATGTCTAGACAATATTAAGGAAGAAGAAGATTTTGATGAAATAATATTTGTGACTCCCGATGGAGTACTCTTCGATCAACAAATGGCAAATTCTCTTTCTTTGAGAAATCGATTGGTAATAATTTGTGGCCATTATAAAGGAATAGATGAAAGGTTGAGAGAACATATTGTTACAATGGAAATTTCCATTGGGAGTTTTGTGTTGTCAGGAGGGGAATTAGCTGCTGCAGTTATTGTTGATTCCATTGGGAGATTATTGCCAGGCGTACTAAACGATGAAACCTCTGCACTATTTGATTCTTTTCAAGATGGATTACTCGCTCCACCAGTTTTTACGCGCCCTGCAGAATATAATGGATGGAAAGTCCCTGAAATTTTACTAAGTGGAGATGATGGTAAAATAGAACAATGGAGGTTAGAACAATCCTTGGAAAGGACAAAATTGAGAAGACCTGATTTGCTAAATGAGGATTAATTAGCTTAATAAACAATCCAAATTTTGAATATTTTACACAGGTTTGACCTATTAAGTATCAAATAGAAACTGAAACGAATAATTTGGGTTTAATCTATTTTTTTTGGAAATAGAAATCCAAATTATCTATGTGTTTTCTTCAATAAATTAGGAAAAATCACTTTAAAAAATCACACTTAATATACCACTTTCTATAATCCCTAATAATGCAACTATGATTATTGTTCCATCTAAAAGCCCGCCATAATAATAATCGTGCGTTTTGTTTTTTGAAATGTAAATAGCTAAAATTGTAAGGAAATATCCGAATATCAAGGCTAATGAAACTTTCAAAGAATAAAGTTTTAAGAAAAACAAGACCAGCACTAAAAATATCGTAATGATCATTGCTCCATAAGCGATTTGATATGATTTTTTAAGACCAATTTTTGAAGGCAATGTACTGACATTAATGTGCTTATCTATCGTTAAATCTCTGATATCAAATGGAATGGTTATAGCAAAAATATAGAAAGTTTTCTCCAAAAAGTACAAAATTCCTTTTACATCAAGAGTTTGATTTACCTCCAAATAAGGAATTAAACCAATAATCAATCCCCAAATTATTGCTATTAAATAAATTTTAATATGGTTGAAATCCCTTAATCTTTTTTTATTTGAAAATAAAGGCGTGATGTAGAAGATAGAAATAACAGCAGGTATAATAAGATAAAATTGGATTCTTCTTTCCAAACCATAAAGAAAATATATGGTGGCAAAACCGCTGAGCAATGCATAAAAGATTAGATGAATTCTAAATTTCTTAATAATTGCAAAACGGCCTTCATTTTGAAAATCTTTTAATTTTTCAATTCCAACCACTCGATGACTGCAATACATGCACATGGTTGCAGTAAAGACTAAGATGGCATAATTGCTATCAGGAATATGGATCAAAGCAGAATAGCACAGAATAATGCTCAAAGTGGCACCCAATGCAATATGAATACTGCTGTAAATATATAAGTCGACTATTTTTTTAATTAGTCCAAATCTTATTTGGGTAAGTGACATCTATAGAATTGTAATATTGTAAAAGTTACAATATGGTATTCAAACAATAAGAGTTTATAAATAGTTTAAAAATCAACTCATCTAAAAATAAAATGGATCCTTTAATTTTAAAAATATTTGAAAGATTGCCCATCCTTAATTGTCAATAATGTTTCGTAAATCAAATTTGTTACATTTGAAATGTCATCCCTGTGTGCCATTTCTACAGTAGTATGCATGTATCTAAGTGGCAGTGAAATCAGCACTGAAGGCACTCCTTTATTAGAATATGCAAAGGCATCCGTATCGGTTCCAGTGCTTCTTGAAGAAGCTTGACGTTGAAACGGAATTTTCTTTTCTTCAGCAACATCAATTACTTGTTGCAATAATTTATTATGAACTGCGGGTGCATAAGTCAGGGCTGGACCTTTCCCAGATTTGATATCTCCTTGGACTTTGGTTTTTATTAAAGGGGTATTGGTGTCATGACAAACATCAGTAATGATGGCTACATCAGGTTGAATAGTATTAGCAATCATTTCGGCACCACGAAGCCCAATTTCTTCTTGAACGGCGTTAACAACATAAAGGCTAAATGGTAAAGTTATTTTTTTATCCTTTAGTAATTTAGCGACTTCTGCAATGCAAAATCCCCCCATTTTATTATCTAGAGCTCTACCAACATAATAGTCATTCATTTCGAATATTTCATCAGGATACGTAATCACACAGCCTACATGAATTCCCATCTTAATTACTTCTTCTTTTTTAGTTGCCCCAACATCAATAAAAATATTTTCAACAGTTGGGTTGATAACTCCGTCTTTACCATGACGAGTATGAATAGCTGGCCATCCAAAAACACCATGTAAAACACCATTTTTTGTATGAATATTGACTCTTTTCGAAGGGGCAATGGTATGGTCTGAACCTCCATTTCTTATTACACTTATGAAGCCATCATCTGAAATATAATTAACAAACCACGAAATTTCATCTGCATGAGCCTCAATAACAACCTTATATTTTTTACCCGGATTTATTACTCCATAGCAAGTACCATAGTTGTCTAAATGTGTTTCATCAACATACGGCTTTATATATTCGAGCCATATTTTCTGACCAGGAGTTTCGAAACCAGTTGGTGATGCATTATTTAAATATTGATATAAAAATTTTTTAGATTTTGCACTTATTTTGCTCATTGACTTATTTTGTTTTTACATTTCTTTCCGCCCAATCTTTTGGACTCTGATTCCATATTTTTAGTATTTCAGCTTCTTCAGAACTGATATATTTCTGCAATAATGCCTCTTTTAATAAAGCTGCATAGTTACTCAATGTTTTAAAGGATAAATTTGCTTTTTCAAAAGCTTCAAACGCAGCAGGAAAACCATAATTAAAAATAGCAACCACTCCAACCACAGTGCAATTTTCAGCTCTTAAGGCTTCCACTGCCTGCAATGAGCTCATACCTGTAGAAATGAGATCCTCCACAACTAAAACTTTTGAACCTGGATTCAATTGGCCTTCAATGAGGTTTTGTTTGCCATGTTCTTTTGCTTTGGACCGCACATAAATGAAGGGTTTTTCTAAATAGTCAGCAATCAAAGCTCCATGCGGGATTCCTGCAGTTGCTACACCTGCTATGGTATCAAAATCGCCGAAACTAATACTTAACTCTGCCAATTTTATTTTAATAAAATTTCGAATGACTGGATAAGATAATGAAATTCTGTTATCGCAATAAATAGGAGACTTCATTCCCGATGCCCAAGTAAAAGGATCTTTAGGGTTTAACTTAATTGCATTAATTTCTAATAATTTTTTTGCTATTTCGGCTTCCAAATCCATTTCTAAACTTATATTTGGTGCGCAAATGTACAAAATCTATATAAACGAAACACCATTAATTCTTATTTCTAAGGAAGATTTGGAAAAAGGCATTTATCCAAGGGAGAATGTTCTTATAACACCTTATTCTGGAAAGAAAAAATTTCTACTACATTATATTGACAGTTTAGAAAAAGCCAAAAGGTTTGAAGCTGTAGTTTTGCATCATGAAGATGTGGATTTCCTTTTTATTGAATTCCAATCTTTGTTCAAAATAATGAAAGCTGCTGGAGGATTGGTTACAAATCCACAGAACGAAGTTTTGATGATTTTTAGGAGAGGTTATTGGGATTTACCTAAAGGAAAATTGGATAATGGGGAGAATTATAAAACTGCTTCGGTTAGAGAAGTTAAGGAAGAATGTGGATTAAAAAGTGTGGAAAGAGGTAAAAAACTGGTGTCAACTTACCATGTTTTTAAAAATAAGGATGGCCAAAGAATTTTGAAAAAGTCAAAATGGTACCATATGACAAGCACTGATGTTGAATTAATTCCACAAGAAGAAGAGGATATTATTGAAGCAAGATGGCGATCGCTAAAGGAGTTTTTGACTTCTGGAGATAAATGCTACAAAAATATTTATGACGTTTTGTATACATTTTACAAAAAAACATAATAAATGCGATCGGGTTACGTTTATAAAAAGTGTCTATTAAAAAAGTCTTTTTTATTTATATCAAATTTTGAAATGAAACACTATTTTAAATTTATTGCAGTTCTTTTATTGTTTTCTTTATTTAATAGCAATTTGAGCGCGGCTATGTTTCCGTCCGCTGATCCTCCAGTTTATCTTAATATTTTGGATAAGGATTTTCCTCTATTTAAAGATTCTGATGAAAAAGTATTATATATTGATTTTGAATTATTAACTACTAATGTTTCAAAATTGCGTATAATTGACCAAAATGGTGTTTTGAAATTTCAGGACGATGTAAGTAAAAACAAAGTTGATTCGATTTACGAAATCGATTATTCAACATTTGACGCAGGAATTTATAGATTAGAATTACACACCTATACTGGTAAAATATTGAATGCTCAAATAGACATTCATTAAAAGATTTTCAAAAAATAAATAATTAACTTTAATTATTACCTCTCAGAATCTCTCTAGAGATAACTAATTTTTGAATTTCGCTAGTTCCTTCACCAATGGTGCATAACTTGGAATCCCTATAAAATTTCTCCACAGGAAAATCTTTTGTATAACCATATCCACCAAAAATTTGGACTGCATCTGTCGCAATTTCGACACAAATTTCTGAAGCATAATATTTTGCCATTGCTGATATTTTCGTTACAGGTAAACGGTTATTTTTGAGTTCAGAAGCTTCTCTAATCATCAATTCAGCAGCTTGAATTTTTACTGCCATATCTGCTAATTTAAATGCAATAGCCTGAAAACTTGAAATTGGATTTCCAAATTGGTGTCTTTCCTGACTGTATTTAACAGCTGCTTCATAAGCTCCTTTTGCAATTCCTAGGGACAATGCAGCTATACTAATCCTCCCGCCATCTAATACACCCATCGCTTGTTTAAACCCTTGCCCAATTTCTCCAATAATCTGAGATTTATGAACTCGACAATCTTCAAATATCATTTCTGCAGTTTCAGATGCGCGCATTCCCAGTTTGTTCTCTTTTTTACCCGCTTTGAATCCTTTGGTACCTTTTTCTACGATGAAAGCAGTTATTCCATTAGAATCCAAAAGTTCACCTGTTCTGGCTAATACGACAGCTACATCACCAGATATACCATGCGTTATCCAATTTTTCGCTCCATTTATTATGTAGTAATCACCATCCTTTTTTGCGACACATGCCATCCTCATTGCATCTGAGCCAGTATTTGCTTCTGTTAAACCCCAAGCTCCAATCCATTCACCAGTAGCTAATTTTGACAAATATTTTAATTTTTGTGCATGATTCGCATAACTTAATATGTGTCCCGTACACAAAGAATTATGTGCCGCGACAGATAAACCAATCGAACCACATACTTTTGCAATTTCAACAATTGTATTGACATATTCATGATAACCCAAACCTGCGCCTCCATATTCATGCGGAACTAAAACTCCAAGCATGCCATATTTCCCAGCTTCATGCATAACTTTTTTTGGGAAAAACTGAATTTCATCCCATTCCATCACATGCGGACGAATTTTGGCTTCTGCAAATTCTTTTACACTTTCCGTAATCATTAATAATTCTTCTTGGGCTACATATTCTGCCATATATTTATATTGAAAATTTTAAATTATAGGTAAATTTATAAAGATTAACACCAATTCCTAATTTGTGTTTAATTAGAAGTTGTATTTATCAGACCATAATTGTTTAAGTTGCAAAGCTATTTTGTTTTCATAGTTATTATCGCCTGGTTTATAGTAGTTTATGTTTGTTAAGCCGTCAGGGAGATAATTCAAACTCACAAAATTATTTTCATAATCATGTGCATATTTATATCCTTCTCCGTAACCCAATGATTTCATTAATTTAGTGGGAGCGTTTCTTAATTCCAATGGTATTGGAAGATCTCCTGTATTTCGAACTTCGGATTGAGCTTCTTTTATGGCAGCATATGCTGAATTGCTTTTAGGTGAAATGGCTAAATATATTGCAGCTTGACTAAGTATAATTCGTGCTTCTGGTAACCCTACAGCTCTTATTGCTTGAAAACAAGATGCAGCAATTAACATTGCATTTGGGTTAGCTAAACCAATATCTTCACTTGCAGAAATCATCATTCTCCTACAAATAAATTCAATGTCTTCGCCTCCTTCGATCATTCTTGCCAGATAGTACACAGTGGCATTTGGATCACTACCTCTAATAGATTTTATGAATGCTGAAATAATGTCATAATGTTGCTCTCCTGATTTATCATATCTGGCCAGATTATTTTGAATTGCTTTTTGAACTATTTCGTCATTGATTTTAATTTCTTCATTTTCCTGAAATTGATCTATACATATTTCTAAAGCATTCAATAGTTTTCGGGCATCTCCTCCTGAAATTCTAATTAACGAATCATAGGATTCAATTTTTATTGTTTTTGTCTTAAGATATTCATCGTTTGCAATAGACTGCGTTATTATTTTAATCAGATCTTCTTTGTCTAAGCTTTCTAAAACATAAACTTGACATCTGCTCAATAAAGCTGGAATTACCTCAAAAGAAGGATTTTCTGTAGTTGCCCCAATTAATGTTACAATTCCTTTTTCTACAGCATTTAACAATGAATCTTGTTGAGATTTTGAGAAACGATGTATTTCATCTATAAATAATATAGGGTTGGGGTTGTTGAAAAAATTTTGCTTCCGTGCAATGTCGATCGCATCTCTAATATCCTTAACGCCTGAGTTTATTGCACTCAATGAATGAAAAGGTCTTTTCAAGGTATTTGCAATAATTTGAGCTAATGTCGTCTTTCCTGTTCCAGGAGGTCCCCATAAAATTAAAGAAGGTACTTTTCCAGAGTCAATTGATCTTTTTATTATTCCGTTTTCTCCAGCAAGGTGTTCTTGACCAATATAATCATTCAAACTAATGGGTCTCATCCTCTCCGCTAATGGAGTATTGATCATAATATTAGTTTTTTAAATTGCAATTCCTTTTGCAATTAAAACAGATAAAATCGGAATTAAAAATAAAATTAATATCTCAATCCTGATAAACATGAAAATGTTTTTTGGAATGCTAACTATCTCATCTTGTTCGCCTTTTCGATTTTTCAAGAAAAACATGGTAGGTTTTATGGATAATAATCCAATAATTACAAATAAAGTAACTTTAATGTGCAACAATGGATTTTTAGAATAAAAATCGGCGCCTTTTCCAATCCATAGCCACATTGATAAACCAGTAATTAAAATGGCTATTGAAGCAATACCATATATAGCATCTAGAGTGGCTATTTTTTTAATTGCTTTTCTTGAAAGTTCTTTGGAAAGAAGCATATGTTCTGAAACCAAAGAACCTGCAACAGTGAGAATAGAAACAAAATGTAAATAACGGATAAAAAGTTCGATTGTCATTTTTTGAGATTTTAATAATCTTTTGGCTTTAAATATTGAATTTGGCTGATAAATATAATGTATTTTGGTAAATAAGAAAACCTGTTTGTAATTTGTTAAATTAAATCCTTTAATAAAGTAGTGGTACACATATTTTTGATGGCCATACATATTGTTATTAGTTAATTCTTTTACCTTTTCGAAATCAAAAGTCCGAGTAAAAAGAATTTAAATTTTGCATCATTTATATTCAGATTATTTTCATTTGTAAATTTTAATCTCAATATTTTTTAATATAATTCTATATTTTTATTTTTTTGTTATCTTACTTTATTACAGTATATGAAAAAAGTTGACTTTGAATCCATTGAGCAATTGTTTGTTGAAAATTCTAATCCTTTGAAGATTGATCAAATGGAAGCATATATGAAGCATAGGTTTAAGTATTTAGGAATCACTTCTCCAGAAAGAAAATCCTTGCTAAAATCTATATTCAAAAATATGAAATGGACGCGAGAAATGGTTTTAGATTTTGTGAATTATTGTTGGGAATCTAAATATAGGGAGTTACACTATGCAGGTTTAGATATACTGATGAAACAAATATCTCATTTAAAACTAGAAGATCTTCCTTTTTTAGAAAAATTAGTTTTAAAAAATTCATGGTGGGATACAGTGGATGGATTAGCTGTTAATTGCATTGGTAAAATTTTGATCAAAGACGAAAAGACAAAAAATCAAATGGTTCATAATTGGGCTGATTCAGAAAATATTTGGCTAAGGAGAACAGCTATTTTGCATCAATTGAAGTATAAGAAATTAGTTGACGTTAAGTTGATGGAATTAACACTTTCAAAGGCAAAAGGTACAAAAGAGTTTTTTTTGAACAAAGCTATTGGCTGGATGCTTCGGGAATATGCAAAGTCAGAACCAGAATATGTGAGAAACTACTGTAACACTCATGATATTAGCAATTTAAGCCGAAGAGAAGCCTTAAAGCACCTATTATAGTTTATTTTTTTACTTATAAAATACAAATTAAATATAATTTATGAAGCCTTTTATTTTAGTCATTACATTCTTATTAACATTCATTTCATTGAAGTTGGTAGGGCAATCAAACATGCCAACTATCCTTATTGAAAAAAACAGAGCAGAAGTAGTTGATCAAATTCTAGAAGAAAGATTAGAAGTTTTGCTGCCAGAATTGATGAAAAGGAACAATATTAAAATGTGGGTTATCATTTCTAGGGAATATAATGAAGACCCATTGCTTAAAACAATGTTACCCAGCACTTGGTTGTCAGCAAGGCGCAGAACAATCCTTTTATTCTTTGATAAAGGTGAAGGTGCAGAAATTGAAAAAATTGCAATAGCGCGTTATGATGTAGGCAAATTGTTAAAAGGAAGCTGGGATGTAGATGTCTACCCTGACCAATGGGATGCACTTGTAGAAATTATTAAAGAAAGAAATCCTGAAAATATAGGAATAAATATTTCAGGCCATTTTGGATTGTCTGATGGACTGGTCTATACAGAATATGCTCAATTTATGGATGCTCTGCCTAAGGAATTTCATGACAGAGTCATTTCAGCAGAACCATTAGCAATTAATTGGCTAGAAACAAGAAGCCAAAAGGAGCTGGAAATTTATCCAGCAATATGTCGGATTGGACATGAAATTATAAATGAAGGTTTATCAGAAAAGGTGATTCATCCAGGAATAACCTCAACAGAAGATGTAGTTTGGTGGTTAAGAGATAAAGTTAGGGAACTTGGACTAGATACTTGGTTTCATCCAACAGTTTCTGTTCAAAGAGAGGATGCTGAAAATTTTGATCATTTAAGGACTTTTTCAAAAAAGCCAGACAAACAAATTATTCAACAAGGCGATTTACTGCATGTGGATTTTGGTATCACCTATCTAAGACTGAGCACAGATCAACAGCAACATTTCTATGTGTTAAAAGAAGGAGAAACAAAGGTTCCAGAATTTTTGAATAAAGCTTTTGCAAATAGTAATAGGCTTCAAGATATCCTTACTAGTAATTTTAAAGAGGGTAGGACAGGCAATGAAATTTTAAAGTTAAGTCTTGAGCAAGCAAAAGGTGAAGGAATTCAAGCCAGCATATATACTCACCCAATTGGACTACACGGTCATGCTGCGGGACCAACTATTGGCATGTGGGATCAACAACAAGGAGTTCCTGGAAATGGCGATTATCCTATGTTTTATAATACAGCTTACAGTATAGAATTGAATACTTCAAATGAAATTCCGGAATGGAATAAAATTATCAGGATTATGCTAGAGGAAGATGGATATTTTAATGAGAATGGATTCCATTATATAGATGGGCGTCAAAAACAAATTCTAACTATCCCTCGGAACGCTGCCAGTTATTGAAATGCAACATAGGGTTAATTTCGCTTCAAAGGGTCATGACCATTTGAATTCATTATTCTAGCTATTCCGGAGGTTTTTTCAAAATGGAAATTTTCAATTTTGTTTTCTTTGCAGGCTTCTTCTAATTCTTCAATTGGATCGAACATTGCCTCATGGGTCAATTGAAAAGTACCCCAATGAATAGCAAAACTTTCTGTTGCATCTATATCAATATGTGCTTGCAAAGCTTGCTGCGGATCCATATGAACATGAAGCATAAAAGATCTTGGAATATATGCTCCAATTGGTATTAATGCTAGATCGATAGAACCAAAAGTTTCTTTTATTGAAGTAAAATGATCGCCATAAGCTGTATCTCCAGCAAAAAAGACATTTGAACTTCCATTTATTAGATAACCTCCCCAAAGCGTTTTCCTTGGACTAAAGGCCCTATTAGACCAATGAACTGCTGGGGTGAAAATAATATCAATTCCTTTATAAGAATCTTGTTTATTCCAGTCCATTTCTGTTACGTTTGTGATTTTGAACTTGTTCAAAAAAGATTTCAGTCCAAGACCAGTATATATCATAGGGTTGTCTCTTTCTTTTAATTTCTTTAAAGTATTAACATCTAAGTGATCATAATGATCATGACTAATTACTACAATATCTATCCTTGGTAAAAATTCAAAAGGAATTCCTGGATCGCGGTATCTTTTGGGACCTATAAATGAAAAGGGGCTTGCTCTTTTAAAATATACAGGATCAGTCAAAATATTAATTCCATCCATTTGAACCAATACACTTGCATGATTAATGTGGAAGTAACGAACTTGTTTATGAATGTTGAAATCTTCGATTTTTGAAGAGTGAGAAAATTTATCATCTTGAAAATACCATTTTGCCCTTTTATTTTTACGGTTGAATGTCATTAATTCTTTAAAATCTCCCATTCCCGGCACATCAGGGTTGAAAAATTTCTTACCATCGAAATGATCTGATTTTTCTCCTTTGTAAGTGGGAACATTTAATGTGGCACATGAAATTGCAATTAATGCAAAAACAATTATCAAAATTATTAACGTTTGTGACATAAGACTAATAGTAACTTTTGCTATTCAAAGCAACATAAATAGGAATAATTTATTAAGGGAAAATGAAATTTAAATTAATTCTTTATCATCAGCTTATAACCTTTGCCATGAATATTGATAATTTTCACATTTGAATCTGAATCTAGTTTCTTTCGCAACTTTGAAATAAACATGTCAAGACTTCTTCCAACAATTACGCCATCATTTTCCCATACTTCTTTTTGTAGCTCATCTCTTTCAATAACTTGATTAGGATTGGAGGCAAAAATATGCAATAATCGACACTCTTTGGAAGTAAGTTCAATAATGCTACCATTATGCACTAGGGATTGTTGATTATAATTGAAAACATATTCTCCTATATGTATTTCATCAATGTCTGAATCATCATTCGGATTAAGTTGATCAGACAGTTCATTATTTTTATAAAACTTATATAATGCCAGGCTTAGCAGCATAACAATGAAAAGCGAAGAGCCCGCATTTATATATTGACGACGAATATATTCTGATTTTGAATCTGAGAATAATATATTAATCTTATAACAATTTTCAGCTTGATCTCGACCCAAACAGGCAACCAAATCATTACTTGTGCTATTAAACATAGCATATCCGAAAATAAGTTGATCGTCCAAACAATCAAGCACTTTAACAATAAATTTAGAGTTTGACTTATATAAGCCAATGTTTTCATTTATTATTTTGACAATGGAGTCTGATTGAAATTTAAATGGTGACTCGAATACTATTTGGAATTCAAATTTACTTATTTCTTTTATTGGTAATAAAGTAGAAGTGCTGTCGCCTAAATAAAGTAGTATTTGATGACCTATTTTTCGCATTAATATAGCGTCAATTTCGTCATCAAAAGATTTGACATCTTCTTGTTTGAAAGAAAAACCTTTAAATGAAAGCAAAAGAAAAAGGATTCCTAAAAAAATAGTGCACTTGTTTTTCATGGAATAAAAATAGCAGAATATAAATTTATATTGTGGTTTTTTGAAATTTTTACATTTGTTTACAAAGTAATTACAAACTTGAAATTTAATTTTTTGTAATGGATTTATTAAAATTTACACCGTCTTTTCAATTTGAATCTAAAATTTATTATTTATTATGACATTTAGTTTAAGCTAAATTTTTACTAACCAATGCGGAAAACACTTCAAAAACTAATAAAAAATAAATTCAATGGCTCGCAAATTTTATAACACTTTCAGCTATACTTTTAGGATCTTCAAATGGAACAAGATGCCCAGTTTTAGGAATATTAAAAAAAATAGCATTTTTATGAATTTTCTGCCATTTTAACCAATTCTTTTCATTGATTACATTGCTTTCTTCTGCCCTGATGCATAAACTTGGAACTTTCAATTTGGGAAATAATTCATAAGGGTTTTTAATGGTGCAATAAATTTTAGATTCCCAAAACTTTGAATATACCAATCGATAAAATCCATCTTCTGATAATTCAATTCCTGAATCTATATATGCCTTTAATGTAATGTCATTTACATCTCTAAATATGGATTTTGGCCTAAAAAATTCAAATGCTTCCTTCTTATTCTCCCATTTGTGCCTTCGCTTTAAAGCTTGTTTTGAAGGAGGAACTAAGTGCTTCGCAATTGAATAAGGAATAAGATTGAGAGCTGTAAAGAAAATTTGATCAATACAAGGAGGTTCAATTATGACTAATTTAGAAAAGATTTCTGGTTGCTTAATGGCCGCCATCATGCTTACTGTAGATCCTAATGAATGCCCAAGTCCGACAATATTAGTCCAATTATGCTTATAAGCAATTTCGAGAAAATCATCCCTTAATAAATTCCAATTATCAAAGTCAGCCACATTTTTATCTTTTTGAAATGGTCTGAAAAGGATAGATAGAACTTCAAAATGTGGCTTTAGTTCTTCGATTAATAATTCATAAGTTGCAGGATGATAGGAGTTGGCATGTGCCAAATGTAAAATGGGCCCGTTTCCTCCCCAATTGATTAAATTTTCTTTCATTTTCTAAAGCTTCTACTCAAACATTGAATTTTTGTTTACTTAATACTTCAACACTAATTCTTCCAAAGATGTTTCATGAGAATTTGTTCATAATTAGAGGTAATATTAGATAAAACAATGCTTTAAATGGTTAACAATAGAAAATTTCTATTCCATTTTCATTTTTTGTTTCTAATTTGAATGTTCAATTTATATTGAAAGGCTTTAATTTTTTAGGAAGATTAATTTTAATATATTGTAGCATTTAATATTTGAAAAAAATGAAGAAAATGGCAGATTTAAATAGGGTTGACTCCTCAACAAGACGAAATTTTCTAAATCAAGCAGGAAGAATTTTTCCAAGTTTATTTTTTGTTCCAAGTTTATTTCAATTATATAATAACCAGAATTCTACAAATAGGATTATTGTGAATGCGCATTTGTGGGTTTATGCGAGTAAGTTTCCACCAAATTGGGATTGCACACCAAATATTGAAGCAGTTTTTTCTGATTTGAGTTACGCTGGAATTCAAGGTGTTGAATTGATGGAAGCCAATTTGAGGCATGATAATTCAGTTGAGACTTTAAAGACACTTGTCGAAAAGTATAATCTGAAAGTATCAGGATCTTCATATGGAGTAGGTAGAAATATGTGGAATAAAAGTGAACACAATGAAATCTTGGAAGATGTAAAACTTGTTATAAATAGACTTGCTCCCTTAAATGCCAAAACCTTTGGAATTTCGGTAGGTCATCCAAATCGTTTAAAAACTGAACAAGAATTAGACGATCAAGCCGATATTTTACAAAAAATCAGAAATGTTTGTGATGATTATGGAATTGAAGCAAATCTGCACAACCATACCTATGAAGTTGAAAACGATATGCATGATTTGAAAGGAACATTAGCACGGATCCCTGACTACAAATTGGGGCCTGATTTAAATTGGTTAATCCGCGGCGGAATCGATCCAGCAGAATTTATTAGGACATACGGCAAACAAATAGTTTATCTGCATATTAGGGATCAATATTCAGATGGTGTTTGGACAGAATATGTAGGACAAGGAGATACTAATTTTGTAGATATAGCCAAAGCTTTAAAAGAAGTTGACTTTAAAGGAATGGCAGCAATTGAATTGGCATTTCCAAATAATTTTGAACCACAGTTTCCGTTAAAAGAGGATTGGAAAAAAAGCCTAGAATTTGTGAGAAAGACATTTGATTTCTAAAAACTACAAACTTAATAAAAAAGGAATTATGAAAATAGCTATGTTGGGCTCAGGGTTTATTGCAAGATTTTATGCAGAGTCTTTGCATTCCCAAAGAAGGAAAGACGAAATAATTATGGTTTATTCTAGAGATGAGAAAAATGCAAAAAGATTTGCGGATGATTATAATTTGCTCTATTACTCAACATCTATGGAAGAAGCAATTGCTCATCCAGAAGTTGAAATTGTATTGATATCCTTACCTAATGATTTGCATGAAATTGCAGTCGAAATAGCTGCAAAAGAAAAAAAACATGTGCTTTGTACAAAGCCATTAGGAAGAACAGCTGCAGAAGCAAAAAATATGTTGGATTTAGTTGAGTCTGCAGGAATTTTTGGTGGGTATTTGGAAGATTTATGCTATACGCCAAAGTTTTTAAAATCAATGATTCAAGTAAGACAAGGTAGCATTGGAAGGGTTTTGTGGGCAAAGTCAAGAGAAACGCATCCTGGCCCTCATAGTGATTGGTTCTGGAATAAAGAACGATCGGGAGGGGGAGCAATTATAGACTTAGGTTGTCATTGTGTGGAAATAAGCCGGAATTTTATAGGCAAACAGATAAAACCAATCGAAGTAATGTGTTGGGCAGATACCCAAGTTCATCCCATTGATGCAGAAGATCATGCAATCGGATTAGTGAAATATGCCAATGGTGCCATTGGACAATTCGAAGTAAGCTGGACATTTAGAGGAGGTATGGATTTACGGGATGAAGTGATGGGTACAGAAGGAACAATTTGGTTAAATAGTTTTCTTCGCACGGGCTTTGAAATGTTTACAACTGGAAAAGGTGGTGAAGGATATGTGGCAGAAAAAGCAGAATCGAATACTGGTTGGTTATTTCCAGTTGGAGATGAAGCACACGAACTAGGCTATCCTCATATGTTTACAGATATGTTTACTGCAATTGAAGAAAAAAGAGAACCTCTAGAAACATTTTATGATGGCTATGTAGTAAACGCGATTTTAGATGCTGCATTTAAATCTGCATCAACGAAAATTTGGGAACCTGTTTTATTAGAAGATTGGAGAGGTGATGAGCCGGAAAAAAGTGCAATTAAATGGACAAGTTATGATGAGAATTATTATTTAATTAAGGAAGAGGTTTTGCCAAATGGGGACATGAAATTAATATTGAAAGAAAAAAAATCAGGAGAAATCATTCAAAGGATAAAAACAGCCAAATAATATAAATCCCTATGAATTTCAATCAAACATATTATATAATAATGGGTGGTACTACTGGTATGGGGCTTTCTTCTGCGGTTGCACTCGTGAATGAAGGCGCTAGGGTGGTAGTTATTGGAAGAAATAATGAAAGTTGTGAAAAAGCAAAAGTTATTCTGGGCAAAGGTAATATTGTAATTTCTGGTGATGCAAGTAATCCTGAAACTATAGAAGAAGCAATAACAGCAGCACATCAATCTTTTGGCACGATTACAGGTCTTTTTCATGTTGCAGGGGGAAGTGGTAGAAAATTTGGAGATGGGCCATTGCATGAATTAACACTCGAAGGCTGGAATAAAACATTGGAATTGAATTTAACCTCATTAATGCTTTCAAATAAAGCGATAATCAATTATTTTTTGGAACATAAAATCTCTGGGGTCATATTAAATATGGGCTCTGTCCTCGGGTTTTCTCCATCACCTAAATTTTTTGTTACCCATGCTTACGCAGCTGCAAAGTCCGCAATAATTGGTTTTTCGAAATCAATCGCATCTTACTATGCTTCACACAATATTAGAATCAATGTTATTGCACCAAGTTTATTTTCTACACCAATGGCAAAAAGAGCCATTGAAGACGATGAAATAGGCGCTTTTTTGAAAACAAAACAACCTTTAGATGGCGGACGACCAGGAATTTCAGAAGATCTTAATAATGCAGTTCTTTTGTTTTTATCTCCCTCTTCCAAATTTATTACCGGTCAAGTTTTAGCTGTGGATGGTGGTTGGTCTATCAGCGAGGGCCAATACAAATAAGGATATTATGAATAAATATTATTTAGGAATTGATATTGGGGGTACAAATATTAAAGCAGTAATTCTGAATGATTATGGAGAAATTTTAGAGAAAAAGGAATTGCTTACAGAAGATTTTTCTAGCACAAAGGAAATTTGGAAGTCAAATATTAAAAAACTCATAACGGAAAAAACAATCCAATTTTCGGATGGGAAGGAAGAAAATTTAAAAATTGGAATTTCGGCTCCTGGGTTAGTAGATCAGCAAAATAAATATGTTTTATGTATGCCTGAACGTTTGAATGGAATTGAGAATTACAATTGGTCAATTGAATTTAATCGAGAAATAGTTGTTTTAAATGATGGTCATGCAGCTTGTCTTGCTGAATTTGAATCTTTCTACAAACAAGCAGGGCTAAGTAATATAATCATGTTGACTTTAGGAACTGGAGTGGGGGGTGGAGCTATATTAAATGGAGAGTTATTTCAAGGAAACCTTCAAAGAGCTGGACATTTTGGGCATATGACCATAGATTCTGAAGGTCCAGCGACCATGACCAATATGGTGGGTAGCCTGGAATATGCATTAGGAAATTTTTCGATAATTGAAAGAACGCATGGAAAATTCAAAAGCGTAAAGGATTTATTTGAATCGTATAAAATGGGAAACAGTTTAGCTACTTTTTGGTGGTTATCTTCAATCCAAAAACTAGCAACAGCTTTGGCATCCCTAATAAATATATTGTCTCCTAATTTAATAATACTTGGCGGCGGCATTGCTGCTGGAGCCCAAAATGAATTAGTCAACCCTTTGAAAGAATTTATGACTCTCTATGAATGGAAACCTGTTGGGAAACCAACTGAAATTGCACTTGCCAAACATGGAAATTTTTCAGGAGCCATTGGCGCAGCATATTTTGCAAAATTAAAAAACAAGTAATGAATCTTTTATGAGTTACACTAAACAATATTTGGATAAAGCGCGGAATATAATTTCTGTTGTTGAATTTCAGGAGCCTCTAATTCAAGAAATTGCCTTAATATTTGCGCAATCAATTATGAAAGGAAGAGTCGTACATATTTTTGGGTCTGGACATAGTAGAATGATGGTTGAAGAAATGTGGCCTAGATATGGATCGTTCCCAGGGTTTAATCCAATTGTAGAACTTTCTCTTTCATTTCACAATTTAGTTGTTGGCGCAAATGGACAAAGACAAGCCATGTTTTTAGAAAATGTGGAGGGGCTTGCTCCTAGAATTTTAAGAAATTTTGACATTACCAATGAGGATACGGCTTTGATTATTTCTTCAAGTGGTTGCAATGTTGTTCCAATTGAAATGGCTGAAGAATTTCAAAAACTTAATGTTAAAGTTGCGGCTATTGTAAGCAAAGAACATTTGGAAGGCAGCACTTCCAAAAGAAAAGATGGTAAGAAATTAACAGATTTTGCTGACTACGTCCTTGATACAGGAGCTCCTCTTGGGGATGCTATGATTAAAATAAATGGATTAGATACTCCAGTTGCTCCAGGATCTACATTAGGAGGAGTTTTGCTTATTAATACCTTGAAAGCTGAAATTGCTGATATACTTCATGATTCTGGACATTCACCTAAAGTATTAAGTAGTGGAAAGATAATAGGAGAGGAACGGGCGGCAAAATTATTTGAATCAGCATATGACGAACATGCTCATAGAATGTCAAAATTATATGCTAATGTTGGGCAAGCAAAAACTTGAAAATGAATTTACTAAGTTTATATTAATGTTCACTATTTTTTGATCAAATATTGCATCTACAAAGCTTTAGGTGAAATTCTTTTTCAACCATTTAGATATTTGGGGCTAAAAATATTTTTGATATGAAATGTTTGGAACAATGTATAACTAATATAGTATTAAATCTAAAGGCTCAAATCATCAAAAAACAATTAATTCTTAGACATTTTAAAGATTCTTTATTGTTTTATCGGGCAACCTTAATAAAAAACCGAAGGCTAATATTTCCATATTTGGGATCAAAAACAAAATATTAATTTTGACAATAGGATTATAGTAAATAAAAAAGGTGTTTCAAATTAAATTTGAAACACCTTTTTTATTTGTACCCCGGGCGGGACTTGAACCCGCACGCTCTAATGAGCACAGGATTTTAAGTCCTGCGTGTCTACCAGTTCCACCACCAGGGCAAAAATGACATAAATTATATATCAATTCTGAGCGAAAGACGGGATTCGAACCCGCGACCCCGACCTTGGCAAGGTCGTGCTCTACCAGCTGAGCTACTTTCGCATAAAATAAAGTGCGCTTTCCTTTTAAGCGACTGCAAATATAAAAGAACATTAGAATAACATGAAAAAAAACTTAATTTTCTTTCTAATATTTTAATCCAGATGAACTAAAATATACATTGTCAAGATATTAGAAATTATGAATTTTACAAAGCCAAACCAAAATATGTTTCCTTCATACCTATAAATCATTGTTTTAGGGAAAATTTTCAAGTAATATTGGTTTTTAGAAATATTTAATATTAAGTTTTATAAAAATATAAAAAGGTCTTCATTTTATTTAAACATAATTAAAATGAAGACCCCAAAACCTTTCTAAAAGAATAATTTTTTAGGCAAATTTCAAGCTTTTAAGATACTCAGCCCCAACTTTTGCGGCGCCTAATGGAGTTGTATTGTCATACCTTTCTTGCTCTAAAATATAATTTTTCATACCATTTTCACTTGCAGTTTTTAATATCTGTGAGAAATTGATAGACCCTTTTCCCAAATCACAAGAAGCTTCATGTTCTGATAACGGAGCACCAATAATTCTATCTTTCACATGGCAAGAAGTAAATCTTCCAGAGTATTTTTTCATATAAGCTTCGGGATCCACTCCAGCAGTTACAACCCAATAAATGTCCATTTCCATATCTATGTTATTGGAATCCGTATTTTCCATGATATAGTCTTGAGGAACAATTCCATCTAACGGTTCAAAAGAATAAGCGTGATTGTGATAAGCAAATTTAATTCCATTTTTTTTGCATATTTCGCCACATTCATTGAATCTGTCCACAATTTTTTTCCAATCGTCCATCTTTTTCTGCGGTCCAACCCAAGGACAAATCAAAGTCTCCATCCCAATTTCTGCAGCTTCCATTGCTTTTTTCTCAAAATCTTTATTCATGTCCGTATGTGATGAAACTATTCTTAAACCTAACTCGTCCATATACGTTTTGAATTCTTTATGAGTCATTCCCCAAAACATCCCTTTATCGCCTTCATAGGATTCAATAGTCTGATATCCAAAATCAGCTACTTGTTTAAGAATTCCTTTTGGATCTTTTGGTAAATCATCTCTTAGAGTATACAATTGTAATCCATAGTTTTGTAAATCTCCAGAAACCATCTCTGTTACGCTATCTGCAACCATACTTTCTGCTGTTGTTGTTCCTTGTTTGCAAGCTAGTTGTGGAAGGATGAATGCTCCCGCTGTAAAAACTCCTGCAGTGTTAATAAATTTTCTTCTGTCCCTATTCATTTAATTTTAAGTTTAGTATATTTAATAATTAACTTGAAAATAATGAATTATTTATGAATCATTTCATTTTATTATATATTGAGTCAACAAAAATGAATTATTAATGAAACAAAAATTATATTTTGCCATAATTGTACTTTTAACAATATCCATCTTTATTTCTTGTAATGAAAGTTCTTCTATTGAAACTGAAATTATCGAAGGGTTTGTAGCCAATCCTCAGCCTGTCCAAGCGCAAGAAGTTCCCACTTTAGAATTAAATGCTGAGGCTCCAGATTTTAATTTGTATGGCGTGGATGGAAAAAAGCATCAATTGAGTGATTATGCAAAATCCGATGTTTTGGTCGTTTTATTCACTTGCAATCATTGCCCAACCGCTCAAGCATATGAAGATAGAGTTATAAAATTTGTCGATGATTATAAAGATAAGTCGGTTCAGTTGGTAGCCATTTCACCCAACAGTCCCCTTGGGTTATTGTATGAAGAATTGGGTTATTCTGACTTAAACGATGATTATACAGATATGATCAAAAGAGCAGATTATAAAAAGTACAATTTTCCTTATTTGTATGATGGAGATGATCACGCAGTTTCACTTCAATATGGGCCTGTAGCAACTCCACATGTTTTTGTTTTTTCAAAAGAAAGAAAGCTTGAATATGTTGGAAGATTAGATGGTAGTGAAAAACCTGGAACAGCAGATGCTGAAGATTTGAGGAATGCGGTGGATGCATTATTGAATGGAGATAAGCCGACTTTAGCGAGTACAAAAACATTTGGTTGTTCCACAAAATGGGCATGGAAAACCGAGTATAAAATAAAATTAGATAAAGAATGGAATGAAAAAGATGTTACTCTTGAATTTATAAACGATCAAGGAATTAAAGAATTAAAAGAAAATAAAACATCCGGAAAACTAAGGCTTATTAATGTTTGGGCCACATGGTGCGGTCCTTGCATTATAGAATATCCTGAATTTATTAATATTCAAAGAATGTATGGTGCAAGAGATTTTGAATTTATTTCAATATCTGCTGATAAACCTGAAGCAAAAGATAAGGCATTGAAATTTCTTAAAGACAAACATTCGTCGGTAAGCAATTATATATATGACAAAGATGACAAATATACTTTAATTGAAGCAATTGATCCAAAATGGAATGGGGCTTTGCCTTATACCTTATTAATAAATGAAAATGCTGAAATAATATGGAGCCACCAAGGGGAAGTAGATTTTCTATCACTAAAGCGCGTTATTGTAGAGAATGAAAAAATAGGACGTTATTATTGAACAGACAATAATTATTTAGGTGACTAGTTTCATTAAAGTTTTGTTAATTTCTGAACAATATCTGTTTTAGTGGTGTTCTTAGATTATATTTTCAAAATATTTTGTCATAACAAAATTTATATTTTTAACAATCTAAATAATATTCAATGAATTCATTACTTAAAGCAAGTTTCTTTTTCGTCTTAGCATTATTGATGACCAATACTGCCTTTTCTCAAGATAAATCTAAAAGAGCAAGTCCACCAATGACAGCGGAGGGTACTATCGGCGCTGCAAAAATTTCAATTAATTATAGTAGTCCGTTAGTAAAAGGCAGAACAATTTTTGGTGATTTAGTGCCTTACGATGCAGTTTGGAGAGCTGGTGCAAACGAAGCAACCACTTTTGAAACCGATAAAAATATTATGGTAGAAGGAAAATCGTTACCAGCAGGAAAATACGGGTTGTTTATAATCCCAAGTAAAGGCGATTGGACTATTATATTTAATAGTGTTCCTGATCAGTGGGGCTCAATGGGTTATGATAGCGCCAAGGATGTACTTAGAGTAATGGTTAAGTCTTCAAAAGAAGAAAAATCTGCTGAAAGTTTAATGTATGCTGTCAGTGACAAAGGATTTACTTTTCAGTGGGATAAGACTTCAGCAATGGTGAAAATCAAATAAATAGAAGTATATTTCAATATATAAAAAGGCTTTTGATGTTTTATCAAAAGCCTTTTTTTTGCGACCATTTAGCATTTCTTGGATAATATTATTTTTAAGTGTTGAAGACTATATTCTATAATATACAATTTATTAAGAAAAGGCTTAAAATGCTCAATGCTGAATATGCAATAAAAGCTAGTTTAAAATAATTACTAATGTTATTTTCCATTATTTTTTGTTTGGTATTTAGTTTTGAATTAATGTTTATAATGTTATAATGACCTAAATTGCTTTTAAAAGTTGCAAAATCAATTAATTTGCTAGACCAAAGCGATAATAAATTCGATTATGGTTCTTAATTTGAGATAATTGAATGGTTTTATTTTTATCAAAAAAACAATTGTTTTAGCTAATCCAATCCATTCCTTTTCTATTAAAAATTTAAAATTTAGCTGTTTATAAATCAGAATTACTAAAAATAATTTCGCCAAATATTTAGGTGTAAGAAGTTTTGAGCTTCGATTTTTATATATAAACAAAAAGTAATATCAATTTTATTGATGTCAAAATTGTAAAGTAGCTGTCATATTAAATTTATAAATATTCGAGCCCAAGTGATTTATAAACAATCAGTTATGGATTGAAAAAATAATTATGTGCATTAACTTTAATTTTATTTTGGCTTTTAACTTAAAAAATACATAATTTTATAAAACTAATTTACACTTAAACTTATTACCTTAACCTAAACCTAAAACACTTACAACATCCATGCACGAAAATTATACACCTTAATTGTTTCCGTTTCTTAGAAACAATATTTTTCTTATCTATTCTTAATGGTATTTGCATTCACTGTAAAGTGCATGTTTATGTCCTTTTTTAAGATGAATCAAAAGATTAAATGTCTTTTGAAATGGTGATATATTTTCTGCATGGATTGTATTTGGTTCTTTATTTACTATGAAAGATTCAAATAATTTCAGCTGTTGGCCTTCATTTGATCCAAATGCAACAGATACTGAATTCTCTTCTAAAGCACTAATTGCATTAAAACCTAAACCTAATTTTGTTATGAAAAATTGTAGCCAATTATTCTCATCCTTGAGAACAATACTTCTCTGTCTTTTTATTTTATTCAATATTGGAATCCAAGAGTCAATAGCTCAAAAAATAGAAAAATTAGAGCAGGCAGCAAATGGAAAACTTTCTAGTATCGATGACCCAGTCACCTGGGTTACAGGAAACTTGAATGAAGCGAAAGCCCATTATACGGAGTGTATGGTAATTCCTTACCATCTTGAAGTTATAAATCTTGTTCCAGGCACAACCTACTCAGTAACAATTGGGTGGGATACTAAGAAGGGAGGAGCACATGCAATTGATTATATTACATCCTTTGATCATGTTGGAAACCATCCAAGTTTTGGACATAGCCCTGAAATGATAAATCCTTTAACCAATACTGCATTATTTGGAACAACACCACCAATAATGTCAGCCCCAATACCGAGTCCTTCTTCTGCTGGATCTTCTGGAACTGGAACTGGTCAACCAACATTGGTTTTTAATAGCCTTCCTGCAGTGGATAAGGAAATGAGAATTTATAATGGAACGATTACTAGTATGGTTTATGCTAATGAAGGTGATTTATCTTTGGGAACTACATCTTCATCCATAAAAATTAATTTCAAAGTAAATGCTGGGCAAAGTGTAGTAGTTTTGGCATGGGGGGGCCACATCGCAGCGCAAAATATTTGGGGTACAGGAAATTCAGCTGTTTACATTACAGGAAGTCCATATCACACATTTGTTGATGCTTGTACCAATCTTGATGGTTGCGGTAATAAAGAAGTGCAACTTCAAGCAAGTGCGGTTAATGAACCCCCGCAATGTGGAGTAACTGGGCCAACTGCTGTATGCACCACTGATTCAAATTTGCAATTTTCGTCTGTTACAAATAATACCAATGGAAATTATACATTTAAATGGACGTTATCAAATAATACTTCGGGTGCCTCAATTGTAGGCTCCAGTACAAATCCAAATGTAATCGTTAATCCGGGATCCTCAATAGGATCTTTTATTGTTAATGTTAAGATTACTAAGCCGTTAACAGGAGGAACATTATCGTCGGATTGCTTTGCTTCGGTAAATGTGAAAAAATTAATATGTTCTATTACAAAGGTCAGAGATTTTGAAAACATTTGTGACCCAATAAGCACCATTCCAGGCTCGGCAACAGTAAATCCTTCAGGTGGGACTGGAAATTATAATTATTTATGGTCTAATGGTGAAACAACCAAGACTGCTGTTAATTTGCCAGTTGGATTGGCGACAGTAACAGTAACTGAAAAGTCAGACAACAACAATTCAACAAATGAATGTTCAACAGTTTGCTCGATTCAGATTTCAGAGATTGGAGGTCCTTGTTGTAGTCCACCGACAATAACTTGTCCGACAGATAAAACAATAGAATGCGATGCTTCAATAAACCCATCAAACACAGGGGTTCCAATTCCTTCAGGCGGATGCGGAGCTACAAATGTTACTTATGTTGATGTTAAAACCGATGGGTCATGTCCAGGAAATTATGTTTTAACCAGAAAATGGAAGGTTACAGATTCTGAAGGAAATACCAGTACATGTAATCAGTCTATTACCGTTAAAGATACTAAGAAACCAATAATTACAACTAACGCAGTAAACAAAGACTTTACTGAATGTAACCCTATTATTGTAGCCCCTTCATTTAGTGCAACCGACAATTGCGGAGTTGGACCCGTTAATGTGCACGACTCTGGACCATTATTAGTAAATGGTTGTCAATATAAAAGAGTTTGGACAGCCACCGTAAGCGATTTTTGTGGCAATGCTGCAGATCAAGTAAAAATAACTTATACTTGGATTTCAGATACTGAAAAACCAGTAATCACGACAAATAATAAAAGTGGAGATAAAGGTTGCAATCCAACGATTACTGCTCCAACATTTTCAGGTTTAGATAATTGCTCCGGTGTTTTTAGTCCAAATGTAACGACTTCAGGTAAAACAGCGGTTGAAGATGGAAATCCAAATTGTGATAATTTTACCCAAACGTGGTATGCAAATTACACAGATGGATGTGGCAATGTTGCAGTTCAAAAAAGTATAACTTATACATGGAAAGAAGATTTAATAAAACCAGTTATTTCGGGGCCAAATGGTATAGTTGAAAAACCTTGTAATTGGATACCTGTAAAACCAGATTACACAGCAACGGATAATTGTGCCGTTGGGACAGTATCAGTAACAGATGGTGGAATTATAACAAATGGTTGTAATAAATCAATAACTTATTATGCAAATGTCAGTGATTACTGTGGTAATAATGCAGAACAAGTAAGTGTAAAATATACATGGATTTCTGATACTACAAAGCCAGTAATTGCTACAAATAATAAAAGTGGTGACAAAGGTTGTAACCCAACCATTACTCCTCCGACATTTTCTGGTTCTGACAATTGTGAAGGAAGTTTCAGTCCTGTTATAACCACTACAGGAAAAACAGCTGTAAATGATGGAAATCCAAATTGTGATAATTTTACCCAAACGTGGTATGCAAATTACACAGATGGATGTGGCAATGTTGCAGTTCAAAAAAGTGTAACCTACACTTGGAAAGAAGATTTAATCAAACCAGTTATTTCGGGGCCAAATGGTATTGTCGAAAAATCTTGCAACTGGATTCCAGTGCAACCTAGCTACCAAGCTACTGATAATTGTGCAGTTGGAGCTGTGACAGTCACAAATAGTGGAATTAAAACAAATGGTTGTAATAAATCAATAACTTATTATGCGAATGTTTCAGATGGTTGTAACAATGCTGCAGATCAAGTTAGCGTAACGTATAAATGGACATCAGATATTGAAAAACCAGTAATTTCAACCAATGATAAAAGTGGAGATAAAGGTTGTAACCCAACCATAGTTCCACCTATGTTCTCTGGTTTTGACAATTGCGAAGGAAGTTTCAGTCCTGTTATAACCACTACTGGAAAAACAGCTGTAGATGATGGAGATCCAAATTGTGATA
The DNA here is from genome assembly GCA_024642705.1 of Bacteroidota bacterium. GTDB lineage: Bacteria > Bacteroidota > Bacteroidia > Chitinophagales > Saprospiraceae > Portibacter. The sequence goes on from JAHEAQ010000027.1 coordinate 48,243, forward strand.
ATTTTACACAAACATGGTATGCAAATTATACTGATGGTTGTGGAAATGTTGGGATTGAAAAAAGTATAACCTATACATGGAAGGTAGATGATTTAGCCCCAGTGGAAACTTCAAATGTAAAAGACAAAGATCTAGGCTGTAATCCTTCAAGTATTGTATTTGATACACCTACTTTTGATGGTGACTGCAGTGAAGTGACACCAGTT
>JAHEAQ010000168.1:0-706 GCA_024642705.1 Bacteroidota bacterium
GACATCGATTTAAAACTTGTTTTTTCTCCACCTTTATCCCCTGAAGGAGCATTGCAGCCGACTATAAAGGCTACCAGTAAAATCAGTGTCAGTAAAATGTTAAATGTTCTTTTCATCGTTTTTCTTTTTAAGTTATTTTAAAATGTCATTATTTGATTTTATATCAGATTCGTTCAATTTTTAGAAGGGTATAGTGGTAATCGTAAAGGATATTTAAAAAACCACTCAGTTGAGCCTGATCTTTAACACGAAGTATGATCTGGCTTTTCTTTTCTTTGGTAAATTGATTTTCGGGAAAATCATCAACCATTAATTCAAGTACATCAGCATGCAGTTTTTCTTTTACAACAATGTTGTAACTGCCGGGACCATCAAAGGTAATCGTATCGTTTTGCATTTCAGTTCTGTTAATCAGCGCAAGTTAAAGTATTTGATTGCTACAAGTCAATCAACTTTAGTTGACAAAATCATATTTTTTGAGTTTATTTCAGAAATTGAGGGAGGAATGGGATTGTTTTTTGAAGTATCTTTTACGTACTATTCTTGTGTTTGGCAAGATACTATCAAAGAATATGTTATGAACAATGCAGTTCAATTGAATGAGATTCCTCGCTTTGCTACTAATGACAGATTTTTGCAAAACACTGAATATCAACCAGATTAATGTTCGTCAATTTGAAAGACCCTGAAACGAGTTCAGGGTGAC
>JAHEAQ010000168.1:716-3314 GCA_024642705.1 Bacteroidota bacterium
TTAGCTCGGAATGACAAGTCTGTGAAGGCGTTCGTTTGGGTGGGGATAATTTGGCGGCAAAGCCGCCAAATTATCCCCACCCAAACTTTAGATTTTTCAACTTATTGTCATTCTGAGCGTAATGAAATGAAGCGAAAGAATCTTTCTCACAGATTAGTTTTTTTGGAAAATAGTGATTAAAAGAATCGGATTTACAAAAACATTTCAGCGACTTTTTGCACGGCAGCCGTTCGGTTTTTAACGCCCAGTTTTTGATAGATACGATAAACATAAGTTTTGATAGTTGCTTCTGACAGAAAAAGCCTTTCTGCAATTGCTTTGTTTTTAAAGCCCTGCGCTACCAATCGCATAATCTCCAACTCCTTTGCTGTAAGATCGAATGCTGAAGTACCTTGATCAAAATTATTCTTTTTCTCTTCTCTGAACATCTGGAGCAGAGTACGAACATACGGATCAACTTTTTGCCCGGGATATGATTTTCTCAAAAGCAAAAACATTTCATCTCCAAGGTCGATAAATGTTCGGACGAAACCACGAGGTCTGGCAAGTTGAAATGCTTCTTCCAGCTTATTTGCAGCTTCTTTCAAATTGTCGTTTTTAGCATACCACAAAGCATATAAGGCAAGCACCTTAATTTGAAAAGTAATAATGTTCATAGCTTTTCCCTGCTGCAAATAGTTGTCGAGCAATTCTTTTGCCTCTTCCAAATTTTCTTTTCCACCTTCAAAAAGTAATAGTTTAACTTTGGTAAGCTGTGGGAAATACGAGTAATAAACGGGTGGATAGGGCTCAAAGTTGGCAAACTTACTGAGTTCATTCGCTTTTTGTAAGTTATTCATCCGCAGTTCCATCTCCGTTTCAAACGCATACACCAGTCCTTCAAAAGGTTTAAGTTGAAATTGTTTTGCAAATTCATGCATCGTACTTATGCTTTTCCGAAATTCATCTAAATTTCCATTTGCAAAATGTCCTAAAGCCTGCGTAATATCAATATGAATATTCCAGAATGGGCGACCGGAAAATCGATTATAGGAAGTTTCATCTTTGTGGAATGTAATTTCTTCCAACTCATTTTTTTCGTAATGAACAGCAGCAATGGAATAAATGGCCATTGCACAATTAATCCAGGATTCTTTCTCTTTACTAATCTCAAAAACCAACGAAGCAGGCTGAATTATTTCTGAAATATTTCCCTGAAATAAAAATAGAAGAACGCGAATGATTTGATTTCGCATTAAACTTCTTCTATCGGAAAGCGGCAATCTTTTTAATTCATTATCCAGCAGTATTCTTGCTTGCTCTGATTGTCCGGTGTGGTTTAATGCAAATACCCTGAAAGCCAGCGCAAAATCACGGATATAGGAAAAATTATTGTGAAGCAGTTCAAGTGCACTCTTCGAGTTTTCAAGGCTTTCATCAACTTTTCCGGTGTAATAATTGCAGGCAGCGCTAATGGCATAAAACTCACCCCAGTAGATTTTTGAGCTTTCTGATTTGTTATCTAAATCGTCAAGTTGAGTGCGTGCATTTTCAAGGTCGCTAAACATTGCCGTGTAATTGGCAGTGGTGTCGTGAATCATAGCACGTGCGAGCAACATCGTTGGCTGCTTTTCGATGCTGCCGGGAGGTAATAGTTGCAGCCAGCGGTTTAACAAACTAAACTGGTCGGTATTGAGTAAATGATGCTTGTTCGAATCAATGATTCTTATCGCGATTGATATGTCACCACCTTTTATTGCATATTGAATGGCTTCCTCAAAAAACTCTTCAGCCTCAAAATATTTACTTCCAAGTTGATAGAGAGATGCTATTTCTTTTTTAGTGTAAATGTGCCTCGCCTGTTGCTGAAGAAAATCATGAATTAAATGATGAAAGCGAAACCATTTATTTTCATTGTCGAGCCGATAAATAAACATCGATGAATCAATAAATTCCGTAAATTCCTTTTTCTGGTTTTCAGTCAAAACCCTGTTATTATTTTCAGCAGAGAGAATATTGCCAATTAAATCAAGATTAAACCGGTCGAAAAGTGCAGCAAGCATTAATCCCTTTTTTATGATTGGGTTCTGATAGTTAAGAATTTCATCCAGCAGATATCGACTTAGCATATCTTTGTTCTGAACGGAATAATCTTTTTCTTCCAGAATTTTTTTACCGGAATTCAATTGACTTAACATCAAACGGATAACGAGTACCCACCCTTCTGTCCGTTCTAAAATTTGAGAAGCTTTTTTGTTGTCTAAAGGCGTATTCAGAATTTTTCCTGCCAATAAAATCACTTCATCAGAAGAAAGCTTTAAATCCTTCATTCTGATTTCATTCACATTATCGTATAACTTAAGCGAGTTTAAACGGAGAGGAGGGTCTTTGCGGGTAATAATGGTTAAATGCAATTTTTGTGTCGGGAAACGAATCATTTCATTGATTATCTCATGAATTGCTTTGTCATGAATAAAATGATAATCATCCAAAACAACGGTCAGGTCTTCGTCCAAGTCATTTAAATCATTTAAAAAAAGTTGAATAACAAGCTTTAACGGAGGCATTTCCGCAGCACTTAAGATATCCGAAATTTCCCGCATCGAATCAGGAAATTTT
>JAHEAQ010000028.1:0-23934 GCA_024642705.1 Bacteroidota bacterium
GGCTATTAGTAGATCTACCTATCAATCTCCCTCTTCCTTAGAAATTTAGATGCATAAAAATCGAAAAAAGGATTAATCTCAGTTTCAAGATTATTCTCAAACTTAAATGGTGAACTGAATTTTATAATTTTGAAATGATATTTTACACTCCTTATATATATAGGAAATTATTATTTGATAAAATTTGGCTTGGTTTAACCATTTAAATGATAATTATAATTTGTTTTTTTCTTTCCAGATAGATTCCAATTTTCCTAGAAAAATAAAATCCAGATCTTTCGTACCTATATTTTTTTCTCAATGTAATAAAAGCGAATACTTCCATATTTTAAAAATTGGATTGTTACAACCATGCTTTTCTTAAATATACATTTCTAAGGAAGTTAATAACTTATATATAGGATTAAATATATAATGAGAAAAAAGGAAGAAAATATTCGACAACTGATTCGAATTATTGAAATAGGCTACATATTAAATATTTTCATTATGCAAAATATTATTACCTATGTTATACTTTTTATCAAGTTATTATATATATTTGTTTTATATAATATGTTTTTTTGCTATTTATAACTGAGAATTTACTAGCAAAAAAATGAACCTACCAACCTGTTTTTCACCAAATTTTACTGTTTTGTAATCAATTTGCATGCATTGTGTAATCAAATTGTTTACACGCACTTACAGATTATGATTTTTTTTATGTGTTTGGTGTAATTATTTGGTAAGAAGTGGTAAAAAGTGGTAAAGATGTTATAAATTTGAATTATCAACCACGGAAATAGAATGTATACGTTCACTGGAGAGTATGAAGTAAAAGTAGACGCGAAAGGAAGAATAAGACTTCCCTCAGCTCTATTAAAGCAAATTGGGGAAGGTGCTTTAAACTTTGTAGTGAATAGGGGATTTGAAAAACATCTTATGATGTATCCCTCCGATGTTTGGGAAAAAAAGACGACAGAAATAAACCAGCTCAATATCTATAACACGAAACAGAGGCAAGCAATTAGGTACTTCTATAGAGGAGCTACCAAGATTTCAACTGATGCCGCCGAGCGAATATTGTTACCAAAAAGTTTGGTAGAATACGCTGGAGTGCAAGATGAAGCAGTTTTGTTTGCATATCATGAGCAAATCGAAATATGGTCTAAAGAGGCCTATGATGCAATGTTGAGTTCGGAGCCAGAGAATTTTTCTCAGATTGCGGACGATATTTTTGGATCAAATAATATTGCTAATGATAATTTGTAAATGTGGAATATCACAACCCGGTATTATTAAAGGAAAGTGTTGATGAGTTGGTGATTCACCCAGGCGGAGTTTACATTGATGTAACTTATGGTGGAGGTGGACACAGTCAAGAAATATTGAATAGGCTTAACGACAAAGGTCGTTTACTGGCCTTCGATCAAGATATGGATGCGCATAAAAATCGCATAGATGATGATCGAATTGAAATGATACACTCGAATTTTTGTTTTCTTAAAAGATTTGTAAAGCTCCATAAGATTGAAAAAGTGGATGGAGTGCTTGCTGATCTTGGAGTTTCATCTTTTCATTTGAATGCACCTGAGAGGGGTTTTTCATTCCGATATCCTGAAGTAAAATTGGATATGAGGATGAATCCATTGTTTGAAAAAACAGCAGTTGATTTGATCAGTGATTATTCAGAGGGAGATTTGGTAAGGATTTTTAGTGATTATGGTGAATTGAGAAATTCTAAAACCTTGGCTGCTGAAATTCTTTCAAAAAGAAAAACCAGATCAATTGTTACAGTTGGAGATTTACTATCAGTAATTGAACCTGTAATAAGAGGAAGTAGAAACAGGTATTTGGCTCAAGTTTTTCAAGCCATAAGAATAGAATTGAATGATGAGATGGGTGCTTTGAAAGAAATGTTAGAACAAAGTTTAGAGATTTTGAAACCTGGAGGCAGATTAGTGGTGATTTCTTACCATTCATTAGAAGATAGAATGGTGAAGCAATTTATCAAAGCCGGGAATGTAGAAGGAAAAATAATCAAAGACGATTATGGGAAGATTTTGAAGCCTTTAGAGAGTGTAATAAAAAAAGTAGTTGTGCCGTCTGGTTTGGAAATAAGAAAAAACAACAGGGCTCGTAGTGCTAAGCTACGAGCCGCATTTAAAAACTAAAAGAAATGAAAAGTAATAATCCTGGTTCTGAGAAATCAAAGTATAAGTGGATGGGATTAGGGACGAATGTTTTGATGAAAAATCTTACGTATGTTTTTTTTCTAGCTTTTCTAGGGGTTGTATTTATTTTCAACTCGCACTATGCTGAGAATAATCTTCGTAAAACCAATGAATTGGAAAGGAAGATTAGAGAACTGAAATGGGAATATATGTCTTTGAAATCAGATGTGATGCAAAAAAGTACCAGGTCTGAAATTGGAAAAAATTTGAAAGGCTATGAAGATTTAGACAATCAGAAAATGCCTCAAAAAATAGAAGTGTCCAAAAGTTAAACTTTTATGGATAAAAAGAATGAGCTTTTATTAAGAGTGTATATAGTGTTATTGATGTTTATTCTTTTTGCATTGGTAATTGCAATTAAGATTATTAATATAAATGTAATTGAAGGGGATAAGTGGAGAGCTAAAGCTGAACAGAATCTTAAATGGATTCCAGTAAATGCTACTAGAGGAGATATTTATACTGAAGATGGCAAATTGTTGTCAACTTCAACAACGTTCTTTGATGTATATATGGATTTGGTTTCACCAAAAAGTGAAGTATTCAATAAAGAGATTGATTCATTATCCTTTTATTTAGCCAAGTATACTGATGTGAAAAGATCAAGTGCACAATGGAAGCAATTATTGGTAAAGGAAAGGCAAGCTGGGAAATCATGGAATAAGCCTGGGGCAAGATATTTTGGTATTGCAAAAAATTTAAATTTCTTTCAGCTTCAAAAATTTAGGCAATTTCCATTATTCAAACGTGGACAATATTCAGGAGGTTTTATTGTAAAAGATAAAACAGTTCGCACTAAGCCTTATGGTTCTTTAGCAGAGAGAACAATAGGAGAAGATAGAGAGAATGCCTCGAAAATTGGAATCGAAGGATACTTTGATAAGCAATTAACTGGAATCACTGAGCAAAAGCTAATGAAGCAAATTGGTCCGGGAATTTGGATTCCAGTTTATGATCCCATGGATTATACTCCACATAAAGGAGCAAATTTGATTACAACTTTAGATGTAGGAATTCAGGATATTGTAAATAGTGAATTGTTATCAGCAGTTAAAAAACATCATGCGAGTGCGGGCACTGCAGTTGTGATGGAAGTTGCGACTGGAAAAATAAAAGCTATATCGAACTTTAAACTCAACTCGAATGGAAGCTACGCTGAACTCTATAATCACGCAATAGGGGAGCGTAGCGAGCCAGGGTCTACATTCAAATTGGCAAGTGTTATGGCCATGTTGGAAGCTGGGTATGTAAATCCACAGACAGAGGTCGATCTTGAAGGAGGGGTGAAAAAGTTTAGTGATTTATGGATGCATGATTCTGAAAGGCACGGATTGAGAACTGTTAGTTTGAAAACGGCTTTTGCAAAATCTTCAAATGTGGGAATTGCGAAATTAGCAGATCAATTTTTTAATCGAACCAACGAAACTAGGAGTCAATATATTGGATTATTGACACAGTTTGGATTAGATGAAGCAACAGGTGTAGAAATTATAGGTGAAAAAGCACCTTTTATAAAACATCCTAATGATAAAAATTGGTATGGAACTACGATTCCATGGATGTCTCACGGTTATGAACTAGAACTTACTCCGTTGCAGATTTTGAATCTTTATAATACGGTTGCTAACGATGGAAAAATGATGAAACCATATTTGGTTTCAGAAATATATGAAGAGGATGGAAATTCAATGAAGTTCGAACCAAAAGTATTAAAAGAAAAAATTGCTAGTGATTATACCATTTCAGTAGTACAAGATTTCTTGGAAGAGGTAGTAAGGACTGGAACAGCAAAGAGTTTGAAATCTGATTTTTTTGATTTTGCAGGAAAAACAGGTACTGCAAGAGTAGATTATGCGAACAAAAATTCAGGTGAAGCTAAGAAATACAATGGTTCTTTTGTGGGTTATTTTCCAGCTGAGAATCCAAAATATTCTTGCATAGTTGTGATTTTTGAACCAAAGGAAGATGGATTTTATGGAGGAACAGTTGCTGGTCCAGTATTTAAAGAAATAGCAGAGCAATTGTATGCTACAAAAAAGGATTTAATCCATCCAATGAATAAAAATGAAAAGCCGGAATTGGCAAATTTTCAGAAGCCGAATTACAGTACAGGCTTTTCAGAAGATTTAGAAGTTGTTCTGGATTATGTAGGGTTAAAGCATGAAAAATCAGATTATCCATGGGCAATAATAGCACCAGGAGATGAAAGTTTGAAAATGAATGCTAGAAAAATAAAAAAAGCTATCGTACCAAGTGTAGAAGGTATGGGGCTTAGGGATGCAACTTTTATCCTTGAAAATTTAGGATTGAAAGTTACAAGTGATGGTTATGGAAAAGTGATTGCACAATCCATAAAACCTGGTGAAAAAATCACCAACCAAACGATTGAAATTAGATTAAATTAATGTTTATCAAAAGAGATAAATAAAAATTGAAAATATTAAACGAAATACTTCCGACTGCTTTTGAATATCAAATAATTGGTAACGAGGAAACTATTATAAAAGGGATTAAACTTGATTCAAGAAAAATTGAAAGTGATTTTCTTTTTGCAGCCATAGTGGGAAATGCTCTTGATGGGCATGATTATATCGAAAAGGCAGTAGAAAATGGAGCCAAATGTGTTTTGTGCGAAAGGCTTCCTGAAATTTTGCATCACCATGTTACCTACGTCAAAGTGGAGGACAGTGCAAAAATTCTTGGAGAAATAGCATCGGCTTTTTATGATTATCCGAGCAATGGCTTCAGATTAATTGGAGTTACAGGTACAAATGGAAAGACGACGGTTGTGACCCTTTTGTATAAACTGTTTTCTGAATTGGGGTATAAAGTAGGATTGATTTCCACAGTTGAAAATATTGTAGGAGCGAAAAAAGTTCCGACAAATTTGACAACACCAGATGTAGTCGTATTGAATGAATTGATGAATGAGATGAATGAAGCAGGTTGTGATTATGTTTTTATGGAAGTTAGTAGTCATGCGATAGAGCAAAAAAGAATATCAGGATTGAATTTTAGTGGAGGCGTATTTACGAATATAACCCATGATCATCTTGATTACCATAAAACATTCAAAGCATATATAGATGCTAAGAAAAAGTTCTTTGATGAGTTGAAACCAAAAGCATTTGCCTTGGTAAATATTGACGATCGCAATGGCGATGTGATGATTCAAAATACCAACGCGAATAAAAAAAGGTATAGTTTAAGAAGAATTGCAGATTATAAATCAAAAGTGATTGAAAGCTCGATCAATGGTTTGCAATTGGAAATGAACGGAATTGATGTGCATTTGAAATTAATTGGAGATTTCAATGCATACAATGCTACGGCAGTATTTGGAACAGCAATGGAATTAGGAATGGATCATTTTGAAGTGCTAAGAATCCTAAGTTTGCTACAAAGTGCGGAAGGTCGGTTTGATCTAGTGAAGGTTGATAATAGTAAGATTGCCGTTATTGTGGATTATGCTCACACGCCAGATGCATTGGAAAAAGTGCTGGAAACGATTGGAGCATTGAAAGTAAAAGACAGTAAAATTATAACAGTTGTTGGGTGCGGTGGAAATAGAGACAAGAAAAAAAGGCCAGAAATGGCTCGGATTTCAAGTGAAAAAAGTGATCAGTTGGTTTTAACTTCTGATAATCCAAGGGATGAAGATCCTGAAGAGATATTAAATGAAATGGAAAGAGGGGTACCTAAAAGTAGAGCCCAAAAAATGATAAGAATTAGTGAAAGGAGGTCGGCAATTATTGCTGCCTTGAATATGGCTAAAGACGGAGATATTGTTTTGATTGCTGGAAAAGGTCATGAGAAATACCAAGAAATTAAAGGGGAAAAATTTCCTTTTGACGATAAAAAAATAGTGCAAGAATGCTTGCAAAAGATATATAAAATTTAGGTTCTATTATCATTCTCAGGTTGGTTTTAACAGTTACAGCAGGTTATTTGGAAAAAGTTCTGAAACCTGCTGTTTTTTAAAGAAATGGAGAAAGACTGAATATTTATGAAATTATGTTCTATTACTTATTTGATTTTTTAGAAAAACAATTTAATCTGCCAGGCGCAGGTTTGTTTACATATATAACTTTCCGGTCCGGATTGGCAATTTTGCTTTCATTAATGATTAGCATGCTTTTCGGGAATCGGATAATAAGTTCTTTGAGAAGGTTGCAATTAGGAGAAACAGTAAGAGATCTCGGTTTAAAAGGCCAGATGGAAAAAGCTGGTACACCAACAATGGGAGGTGTAATAATTATAATGGCAACATTGGTGCCAGTTTTTTTATTGTGCAAGCTTTCCAGTATTTATGTCATATTGATGATTACGGTCACTTTGTGGCTTGCTTTGATTGGATTTGTGGATGATTATATTAAAGTAATCAAGAAAGATAAGAGTGGTCTGGCCGGAAGGTTCAAAGTTTTTGGGCAAGTAGGTATTGGGTTGATAGTTGGATTTACAATGCTTTACCATCCAGACATTACAGTAAGGGTGACACTACAAGAAGCAATTGATAATGATTACGAAATTGTGCATACATTTAAAACCACTTATCCTTCAGTGAACAAAGAAGTGAAGGTAGTTGAAATGGCTTATGTGAAAACGACATTAACAAATGTTCCTTTTATTAAGGGAAATTTATTTGACTATGAAGCTCTAATAAGATGGTTGGGAATCAATGCCTCTAAATTTGTTTTTTTAATATTCATTCCTATTATCATTTTTATAGTGACTGCAGTTTCAAACGGTGCTAATTTGACAGATGGATTGGATGGCTTAGCTACGGGAGTATCTGCAATTATAGGCACTACATTGGGAATTTTGTGCTATGTATCTGGAAACACGATTATTGCAGATTATCTAGGAATATTATATATTCCTGGATCTGAAGAACTGGTGGTTTTTGCGGCAAGTTTTATTGGGGCTTGCGTCGGATTTTTATGGTTCAATTCTTATCCAGCTAAAGTATTTATGGGCGACACTGGAAGTCTGACCATTGGAGGAATAATTGCTGTTATGGCAATTCTAATAAGAAAGGAGTTATTGATACCGATACTTTGTGGAATTTTTGTAGCAGAAACATTATCTGTGATATTGCAGGTAAGTTATTTTAAATATACAAAGAAGAGATTTGGCGAAGGAAGAAGAATATTTAAAATGTCTCCGCTTCACCACCATTTCCAAAAATTGGGAATGCATGAAGCAAGAATTGTAACAAGATTTTGGATAGTAGGAATCATGCTTGCAATATTGACAATTATCACCTTAAAAATGAGGTAATGGATTTTGAATCGGTTGCGATTATTGGAGGAGGAGAGAGTGGAATTGGGACAGCATTACTTGCAAGAAATAAAGAAAAAAAAGTTTTTCTTTCTGAATATGGCACATTAAAGGAACCTTTCAGATTAGAATTAATAGAAAATAATATCCCTTTTGAAGAAAAGGGACACAGCTTTGAGAAGCTGAAAAAATTTGATATAGTTGTCAAGAGTCCTGGGGTTTCTGATGATGTAGAAATAGTAAAAAAGTTAAGAGATTTTGGAAAAGATATCATTTCTGAAATAGAATTTGGATATTATTTCACTGAAGTTCCAATAATTGGAATTACAGGAAGCAACGGAAAAACGACAACCACTGGATTAATTTACCACTTGCTTAAAGAAGCAGGTGTGAACGCTTTGGTAGGCGGAAATATTGGAAAGAGCTTCGCGAGATTGGTTTGCGAAAATTCAAAATGTGATGTTTATGTTTTGGAATTAAGCAGCTTTCAATTGGATGGTATAAGAACATTTAGACCATCTATAGCAGTTTTGCTCAATATTACTCCGGATCATTTGGATCGATACCAATATAAATTTGAAAATTATATTCTTTCGAAATTGCGAATTGTGATGAATCAAAAAGCAGGTGATCTGTTTATCTATAACGGTGATGATGCTTCGATTAATGACTATTTTAACAAAGGTCAAGCATCACAAAAATTACAAGTTATTCGAAAAGAAAATTATAAATCAACTTCACTTTCAACGGAAAGTGGAGAACTATTTGACATTTCTAAAACTAATCTTAAAGGCCTGCACAATAGATTTAATGCATTGTGTGCCATTGAAGCAGTAAAGAGATTTGGTCTCAGTTTCGATTCAATCGAGAATGGATTAAAGACATTTGTAAATGTTCCGCATAGACTAGAAATGGTTGCCGAAATTAATGGGGTAGAATACATAAATGATAGCAAGGCAACTAATGTGGATTCTGTGTATTACGCATTGGAAGCAATGGAAGGCAAGGTTATTTGGATTGCAGGAGGAACGGATAAGGGTAATGACTATAGCCCAATCATGGATCTTGTGAAATCAAAAGTTCAATATTTGATATGTTTAGGATTAGATAATTCAAAATTGAAACTAGTTTTTGGAAATGTATTGAAAGATATCTTCGAAACACAATCTACTCGTGAGGCTGTTGTTATGGCAAACAGATTAGCTCAAAATGGGGAGAAAGTATTGTTATCACCAGCTTGCGCAAGTTTTGATTTGTTCAATAATTACGAACATAGAGGAAATGTGTTTAAAGAAGAAGTAAATAAATTAAAAAGTGAATTAATGTTATAAAAAAATATTAATACGAATTATAAAATAAGTCGACGTGTGTTTTAACATATATCGGGATTGACTCAAATAAGAAAACTACAAATCTTTGTCAACAATTAGTGTGGCATATAATAAGCTTAAAGGAGATAAGATAATCTGGCTTATCGTAACTATGTTAAGCATATTCTCAGTGTTAGCTGTCTACAGCGCAGTGGGATCGATGGCTTATAAGGTGCGCGATGGGAACACAGAATTTTATCTTTTCCAGCAGGTCTTTTTCCTAGGATTAGGAATTGCCAGTATGTATATTGCTTATTCGCTCCATTATATGCATTATTCCCGATTAGCGCCGATTTTACTAATTTTGGCAGTGCCTTTATTAGTTTATACGCTTGGTTTTGGAGAAGAGATCAATCAAGCAAGAAGATGGATTTCAATTCCTTGGATTGATAAAACAATTCAAACATCTGATTTTGCTAAACTTGCTTTAATCATTTTTATGGCAAGGTCTATTTCAAAAAAACAAGAGTTCATTAAGGATTTAAAGAGTTCTTTTTTACCATTAATTATTCCGGTAATGATCGTTTGCGGTCTAATAATGCCGGCGGACTTTTCGACAGCTGCTTTATTATTTTTTACTTGCTTATTGATGATGGTCATCGGAAGGGTGCAAATGAAGTACATTTTTCTGTTGATCTTCATCGGGCTAGTCGTATTTTCTTTAGTCGTATTAATAGGATCTATGTTTCCTGATTTTGTCAGGATTGAAACATGGGTTTCCCGATTCCAAGAATTCTTCTATAATTCTGATGGTGGCTACCAAGTTCAACAGAGTAAGATTGCTATTGCAGAAGGAGGTTGGTTCGGAGTCTTACCAGGAAATAGCATACAAAGGAATTATTTGCCTTATCCATATGCAGATTTTATTTATGCAATAATTTGTGAAGAATATGGTCTAATTGGTGGATTGTTGATCCTTGTGCTTTATTTATTGTTGCTTGTTAGATGTACTAAAATGGTGACTCAATGTCCTAAAACATTTGGAGCAATATTAGCTATGGGACTTTGCCTCAATATAGTAATTCAAGCTTTCGCAAACATTGCTGTTTCTGTTAATTTGGTTCCAGTTACTGGATTAACCTTGCCCTTGGTGAGTATGGGCGGAACTTCTTTACTTTTCACCTGTGTATCCCTTGGAATTATATTGAGTGTAAGCAGATATGTAGAAAATGCAAAATTACAGCATGTTGAATTAACTGAAATAGAAGCAGTGGATGAGAGTAATAATTAGTGGCGGTGGAACAGGGGGGCATATATACCCAGCAATTGCTATTGCGCATGCGCTGAAAGATTTAGATCCAACTTGTGAGATCCTTTTCGTAGGAGCTAAAGGAAAGTTGGAAATGGAAAAAGTGCCGAAAGCGGGATTTCCCATTGAAGGATTATGGATCAGTGGGTTTCATAGAAAATTGACATTACGGAATTTGATGTTCCCAATAAAATTGATAGTAAGTCTTTACAAAGCAAGGCTAATTATTAAAAAGTTTAAGCCAGATGTTGTTGTTGGTGTGGGAGGTTTTGCTAGTGGTCCGATTCTTCAGATAGCGAGTTCAATGAAGATACCATCGATCATTCAAGAGCAGAATTCTTATGCAGGAGTAACAAATAAGATTTTAGCAAAAAAAGTGCAAAAAATCTGCGTGGCTTATCCGAATATGGAGAAATACTTTCCAAAGGACAAGATTGTCATTACTGGGAATCCAGTACGCAAGGACATTTCTGGTCTTGAGGATAAATATAAAGAAGCACTTGATCATTTTGGATTAGGTCAAAATAAGAAAACTATACTACTGTTTGGTGGGAGCTTGGGAGCCAGAATGCTGAATGAGGCATTAAGAGAAAGTACAGCTTTAATTAAAGATCATCCTGAATACCAATGGATTTGGCAAATGGGAACGATCTATTATGATGAGTTTGTGAAATCTGAAACCGCTCAGCTTGAAAATGTTTTTCCATTGCCTTTTTTAGAAAAGATGGAATTGGCATATTCAGCGGCAGATGTGGTGATATGTAGAGCGGGAGCACTTACTGTTTCTGAATTATGTATTGTTGCTAAAGCGGCTATTCTGGTTCCCTCACCAAATGTTGCTGAGGATCATCAAACGAAGAATGCTATGGCATTGGTTAGTGAGGATGCAGCACTTTTGGTAAAAGATGTAGATGCAAAGGAGACAATGGTGCAAGCGGTTTTTGATTTACTGGCTGATCCAATAAAAATGAAAAATTTGCAGGTTGAAATTGCAAAATTGAAGAAGGAGCATGCTGCTAAAGATATTGCGGAAGAAATTATGAAACTTATTAAAAAGTAATCTATGGATTTAGATGCTTTGAAGAGGATATATTTTATCGGAATTGGAGGAATTGGAATGAGTGCATTAGCCAGATATTTTAACACCAAAGGATGTCAAATATTTGGTTACGATAAGACAGAAACAGTGCTAACTAAAAAGTTAGTTAGTGAAGGAATGGAAATTCATTACGAGGATAATATTTTGTTAATTCCCGAAAGTATTGATATGGTAATTTATACACCTGCAATACCAAAAGAACATACAGAATGGAACTATTTATTGAATTCAAATATTCCACTTTTGAAACGTTCAGAAGTTCTTGGATTAATAAGTAAATCCAAAAAATGCATTGCTGTTGCTGGTACACATGGAAAGACCACAACAAGTTCGATGACAGCTTATTTGTTGAAGCAATCAGGGCTTGACATTTCATGTTTTTTGGGAGGAATAGCGAATAATTTTAATTCGAATTATTGCTACGGAGAAAATGAATGGACCGTGATTGAAGCAGATGAATTTGATAGATCTTTTCATACGCTTTCGCCAGAAATTGCTGTACTAATTTCAATGGATCCAGACCACCTCGATATTTATGGAGCAAAAGAGAAAATGCAGGAGAGTTTTGAAATATTTCTTTCGAAGGTAAATGACGGCGGAAAAATAATTGTTCACGAGGATTTGATAGGATTATTTGAAAATGCATTTTTGAAAAGCTTTGAGTCTAGAGGAATCAGCATATTTCGATATGGAATTAAGAATGGAGAATTCTGCATAAAAAACATTGAATTTTCGAATGGAATTCAAAGTTTTGATTTCTACGGAATGGATGATATTATAAGTGGGTTGGAAATGAAGATGCCTGGAGAGCATAATGTCGTTAATATGTGTTCTGCGATTGCAGTTTCAAAATTAATAGGAGTTGAAAATAAAAAAATAAGAGCTGGAGTAAAGACTTTCAGCGGCATAAAAAGGCGGTTTGACATTTTCAAAAGCTTAAAAGATATCATTTATGTTGATGATTATGCGCATCATCCTAATGAATTAAAAGCTGCTATAGGATCGGCGAGGAAATTATGGCCTGATAAAAAATTAACCATAATTTTTCAACCACATTTGTTTAGTCGAACCATTGATTTTATTGATGATTTTGCGATAGAATTGGCAAAAGTCGATGAATTAATCTTGATGGAAATTTACCCTGCTAGAGAAAAACCGATAAAAGGAGTAAATAGTCAATTGTTGTTAGACAAAATAAAGCTGGCAAACAAAACTTTGGTTCAGGATAAAGATTTAATGGAATTTGTCAAACATAAAGAAATAGAAATTTTAATGACACTTGGTGCTGGAGATATTGATGTTTTTGTACCTAAAATAAGGGATTGGATAGAAAAAAATGATTGAAGGTTTAAAAAAGTTTATAAGTGAAAACAAATATTTAAAGAGTGGCTTGACGATAGCTGTAGCTGCTGCTTTGCTTTTTTTAATACCAATAGCAATCCAAGAAAAAATGAATTCCGGAATTAAAGAATTACGGATTGAAATTGACTATAAAGACAAAACAAAGAGACTTATAACCCAGGAATATATAAAGATAGAATTGCAAAAAGAACTGGGCTATGATATTGAACGGGTTAAGATAGAAGATCTTGATTTATATTCGATTGAAGCATTTTTGGAAAGTAATAAATTTATAAGTGAAGCAGAGGTGTATATCGATGCACATAATGTGATTGTAGCGACGATAATTCAAAAGAATCCAATTGTTAGAATAAATCAGAAATTGCAGTCATTTTATTTGGATGAAAAAGGTCAATACATTCCATTGAGTCCGGTTGCATCGGTCAGAGTGCCAGTGGTTACAGGAAAAATTGATCCATTTATTTCAACCTATAAAGAAGATTCAAAAAATCAATACAACGATATTTTTGAATTGGCAATAAAGATAAATGATGATTCATTTTTGAATGCACTTATTGAACAAATACATATAGAGAATAATAAAGATTTTCTTTTGATTCCAAAAATTGGAAAGGAAAAAATATTATTAGGAGAAGTATACGACATAGATAAAAAAATGTTTGCATTGAAACAATTTTATAAAGAAGGATTGACAAGAGTGGGGTGGGGGACATACGCATATTTGGATCTCAAAGCTGAGAATTTAGTTTATGCTCAAAGAAAATAAAAGACAAAAACAGGTTCATTATGAATGAATTTAACTCAAGTATATCAGAAATTGTAGTAGCGGTTGATATCGGAACTACAAAAGTTTGCGCCATTGCTGGACGCAGAAATCAATATAACAAAATTGAAATCCTTGGAATTGGAAAGGTGAAGTCAGAAGGTGTCAGTCGAGGGGTAGTTTCCAATATTGATAAAACTGTTAAGGCAATTAAAGAAGCAGTAGAAATTGCTGAAAAGAGTGCAAACTGCAAGTTTAAAAAGGTCCATGTTGGAATTGCTGGCCAACATATTAAAAGTATTCATCATCACGGCATTCTTATGCGGGAAGAAGGTCTTGAAGAAATCAGTAAAGCTGATGTTGAAAAACTTATCAATGATATGTACAGACTTGTTCTTCCTCCAGGAGACAAAATATTACATGTTATTCCTCAAGAATTCACTGTCGATGATGAACAAGATATCATCGAACCAGTTGGAATGTCAGGAGTAAGGTTAGAAGCAAATTTTCACATAATTACAGGCCAAATTACGGCATCAAGGAATATTTTACGATGTGTCGAAAAGATAGGTCTTGAAGTTGCGGATATAACTTTAGAGCCTATAGCATCAGCAGCAGCTGTGCTAAGTAAAGAGGAAAAAGAAGCTGGTATTGCACTTGTAGATATTGGTGGTGGTACTACAGATATCTCAATTTTCAAAGATGGTATCATTAGGCATACTGCAGTGATTCCTTTTGCAGGAAATGTGATAACTAATGACATTAAAGAAGGTTGTACCGTCATGCAAGAGTATGCGGAAAAACTAAAAATTAGATTTGGATCGGCTTTGGCTGATGAAATATATGACAATCGAATCATAACAATTGCAGGACTTCGAGGCAGAGAACCAAAAGAAATTAGCGAGAAAAACCTTTCTAGAATCATACAGGCAAGAGTGGAAGAGATATTCGATTATGTACTTTGGGAAATAAGAAGATCAGGTTTTGAAGGAAAATTATTTGGTGGCATTGTAATAACAGGTGGCGGATCATTATTGAAAAACATCAATTTGTTGTCAGAATATCACACCGGACTGAACACTAGAATTGGTATTCCAACAGAGCATCTGGCTCATAAATATGATGGAATGGTTGATAGTCCAATATATTCAACAGGAATTGGATTATTGATTAATGCCATTGAGAATGGTAAAATATCTGGACATACCGAGGAGATAGGCAAGCAAAAACCAGAGGTTGTTCAAGCGAAAAAAGAGGAAGAATTTCAACTTGTAGAAGAAGCTTATGAACCAAAGCAAAATAAAGAAGATAAGAAATGGTTTGGAAAGTTTTTTACACTTGCCAAGGAATTTTTTGAAGCAAGTCCAGATTCAGAATTTTGAGAAATAATAACATTAATAATAAGAAAACTCATCAATATGTTATTTGATTTAGTTAAAGAAGCAAAATCCATTATTAAGGTAATTGGAGTAGGAGGTGGAGGCAGCAATGCTGTGAATCACATGTTCCTAAATGGAATAAAAGGCGTTGATTTCGCCATTTGTAATACGGATAATCAGGCAATGGAGGAGAGCCCGATTCCAATAAAAATTTGTCTTGGACCAACCTTAACTGAGGGCAGAGGTGCAGGATCAAAGCCAGAAGTTGGAAAACAAGCTTGTATTGAATCCGTAGAAGAAGTTAGAAAATTTCTCGACGATGGCACCAAAATGCTGTTTATCACTGCCGGAATGGGAGGAGGAACAGGAACTGGAGCAGCACCAATCATTGCTAAGGTTTCTAGAGATTTAAATATTCTTACTGTTGGAATTGTTACCCTGCCATTTAAATTTGAAGGATTAACAAGATCTAGACAAGCATTGGAAGGAATGGAGGAATTGAAGGCGCATGTCGATGCTATTCTGGTTATTTCTAATGATAGACTTGGAGAAATATATGGAGATCTACAATTGTCTAAAGCATTTGCCAATGCTGATAATATTTTGTCTACTGCTGCTAAAGGAATAGCTGAAATAATAACACTTCCGGGAAAGGTTAACGTTGACTTTGAAGATGTTAATACAGTAATGCGAAATAGTGGTGTTGCCATAATGGGAAATGCTTTGGTTGGGGGAGAAAACAGATCTAAAAAAGCTATTGAGCAAGCATTAAGTTCTCCTCTATTAAAAGATAACGATATCAGGGGCGCGCAGCATATATTATTGAATATTACCACTTCGATGGATCATGAAGTTACAATGTCTGAACTTGGAGAAATTACTGAATATATGCTAGAAGAAGCGGGCTATGGAACGAACATTATTTGGGGCCATTGTAACGACCCTGAACTTGGTGACAAGCTTTGCATTACATTAATAGCTACTGGTTTTGAAGAAACTGGAAAAAACATTGGTAAAAAAGAAGCTGAAAGAATTGTCGTTCCACTTGAACCAGAAAAGCATCAAATGGAGGATGATGAAGATGATATTTTTTCTACTCACATAGATAACCAACATTCTGAAATTATTGAATTTGATACTCCTAAAATTTCAATTCCAACACCTACAAGACATCCAGAAAAGGCCTATGATCTTTATGATAATAAAAAAGATAAGGAGAGATCTCAGAAAGAGTTGGAATTTGAAAGAAGAATGAAGGAATTAGACGATTCCAGAAGAAGAGCTCTAAGGGATTCCAATCACAAAAATTTGGATGACCCTAAAACAGTTAATGAATATACAAAAGTACCTGCATATGCGAGAAGAAATGTTAAACTTGAAGAAGTAGAGCATTCATCAGAGCATCCTGGAGGAAGATATACGGTTTCCATTGATGATGAAATGTCAGGATTAAGATCTGGCAATAGTTACATTCATGATAATGTAGACTGAGCGTATTTATAAATGCGCTAAAGAAGTTTTCGTCTTTTTTTTATAGTCTTATCTTTTTATGAGATTGGTTTATTGATGCCCGGGTCCCCTCCCGGGCTTTTTTTTACTCAGATACTCAAGGTTTCCATAAATTAAATGGACAATACTGGGGTTTATATATTGCAAAATTTTGGTTTTTATCGATTTTTCTCTTCCAGATTGAAGCTCGAAAAATGTTGGACATTAGATCAAAGCTCACCGCTTAAGGATTTTAAATTTTCCGAATTAGGATATGTAGGGATCGTGGATTTTATTTATTTCTAATAACTTAATACTTCCATAATAAATAATTTCATGATATCACAAAACTAGAATAGTCCAGAGATTATTCCTTTTTCATCAATGTCAATTGACTCGGCAGCTGGAACGCTTGGCAGTCCAGGCATCCTCATAATTTCTCCAGAAATCGGAACTACAAATCCTGCACCTGCAGCGATTGTTATTTCTCGAATATGAAACAAGAAACCTTGAGGATGTCCAAGCTTTAATGGATCGTCAGAAAATGAATACTGCGTTTTTGCAATACAAACTGGCAATTTGGAGAGGCCAAGTTTTTCAATAGTTTTTAAATCATTCAAAGCCTGTTTGGAATAATGCACATCATCTGCACCATAAATTTTGGTAGCAATAGTTTTAATTTTACTTTTAATTGGACTTTCCCAGTTGTAAAGCGGTTTGAATGTGGATTCTTGAGTTTCAGCGATTTTGCAAACTATGTTAGCCAAATCAATTGCTCCTTCGCCTCCTTTTTTCCAAACATTGGCTTCTGCAACATTAACTTTGAGTTCTTCACATATCAATTTTACAATATTTATTTCTTCTTGAGTGTCCGAAGAAAATTTATTAATAGCAACAACTATAGGAACGTGGAATTGCTGTGTATTTTTGATGTGTTTTATCAGATTCGGTAACCCTTTTTTTACTGCTTCCGGATTTGGAAGTTTTAATTCTTTAATCGCTACTCCCCCGTGATATTTTAAGGCTCTTATGGTTGCTACAATGACAACAACATTAGGTTTGAGATCAGCACTTTGACATTTAATGTCCATAAATTTTTCTGCACCTAAATCGGCACCAAAACCTGCTTCTGTTACCACAAATGGGGATAAAGAGAGACCCATTTTAGTTGCAATTACTGAATTGGTTCCTTGGGCAATATTTGCAAAAGGACCTCCATGCATAATAGCTGGGGTCCCTTCAATAGTTTGAACTAAGTTTGGTTTTATTGCATCTTTCAATAAAGCAGTCATCGGACCTTGGGCATTCAAATCTCTTGCATAAATGGGAAGATTCGATCTTGTGAAACCAATAAAGATATTGCCAATTCTTTTCTTCAAGTCAGCAAGATTGTTTGAAAGACATAAAATAGCCATTATTTCAGAAGCTGCAGTAATATCAAAACCTGATTCTCTTGGAATTCCTTGACCAATCCCACCGAGACCTATTATTATTTTTCGCAATGATCGATCATTCATATCCATTACTCGTTTCCAAGTAATGGTTCGAGGATCCAAATCCAATGTTCTACTTTTGCTTTGAATATTGTTATCAATTAAAGCAGCTAATAAGTTATTTGCTTTCTCAATGGCAGAAAAATCACCTGTGAAATGAAGGTTAATCTCTTCCATCGGTAGCACTTGACTCCATCCTCCTCCTGCAGCTCCTCCTTTCATGCCAAATATTGGTCCTAAAGAAGGTTCCCTCAGAACAACAGTTGATTGTTTGCCGATCTTGTTAATCCCTTGTGAAAGACCTATTGCTACTGTAGTTTTTCCTTCCCCAGCTGGAGTTGGAGAAATTGCAGTAACTAAAACCAATTTGTTTGATTTTAATTTATCTTCATTGATTAAATTTAAAGGAAGTTTAGCTTTATATTTTCCATACATTTCGATGTTATCCTCCGAAATGTTTAGTTTTTGTGCAATTTTTTTAATGTTTTTTAAGGTTATAGACTGTGCAATATCAATGTCTTTCATTTATTGAAATTTTATTAAATATTGCATTAAAATAAGGATTAACACTTTCCAAAACAAATATAATTTGAGCGAAATTTTGACTCTGCTGTTATGTAGATTTATTATAAATTGTATGAATCTGTTTTCATTATAATATGAAAATGGCTTTTTATTTAATAGAGAATTTTTTACCTAATAATTTTGCAACCTTCAAATACATTTTTGAGTCATTAGACTGTTATTAATAAATTATAACTCACAAAATATATAATCAATGAAAAAGTATTTAATAGCTCTAATTGTTTTATTTTCTTTTTCCTATACTATCAATGCCCAACTCTCCTTAATTTTAGAAGCAGGTTCAAATTTTGGAAAATCTGAATTCCAAAATCTTCCTCATATTGAAACTTTAAATAAATATGGTTTTTATTTTGCTGCCATTCCTTCTTTAAATTTACCAGGGAATTTTGCTGCAAATGCTGAAATTCAGTATTCACAAGAAGGATTCCATGCTGGAAATGAGACTACTTGGGATGCAAAATATCATTATTTGAGAATTATTCCAGAGCTTGAATATCAATTTCTTGAGCTAATAGGTCTTTATGGAGGTGTAGATATTGGTATTAATGTTGGGGAGGAAGTTAAGAATCCTGGCCAAGGAAATTGGCTGAAAAATAGCGATTTTATAAAAAATAATGATCTGGGGTTACTTTTAGGAGTTAGAGTGGAAATCAGAAAATTATCCTTTGATGTAAAGTATAATTTTGGGATTAAAGATATTAATAGCATTACCTACACAGATATTGAAGGTTTTCCTATTGAAGGTGTTACACAAACCAATCAAGTATTACAATTCGGCGTGGGGTATAGAATTGGCAAATAAGCTTTTTTCAGAATTTTAATTCTACTGATTTGTAAAAATCAATAAAATGGAGAGATTTAATGAAGTATTATTAAATCTCTCCATTATTTTATTTTCTTATTACAATGCTTGGGTTTAATCTAAATCTGCCAAAATCTTGTCCATATACTGCTATTCCTCCTTCGCCTTCTGATTCCAATTTTACAGTGATGAAACCTTTTTCAACTGCTTTTCTAAGTTGGACTTTATTTAAAGGTACCTCTACAAGATATCCATATGAACCAGCTTCTCTAAGTTTTTTATCTTTTAATTGGTTGTGCCAAGAAAGGACTCCACGATGATCAGCTGGATCATCTGCTAAATTGACTACTTTTACTTTTTCGCCATCTATGCTTATGGAAATGGTAGATAGAAATTTAGTATCATCCGTCATGGGGTAGGAATTCGGATTACTGCTTGGTGCTACAACTGAACCTTTCATATAATCCTGACTGGAATTAAATGCTTTCTGATCTTTCACAAAGAATTCTTTTGCCGAGACTTCAACTAAGAAACTTGCTTTTTTAAAATTTTCACCCACATTTTTTGGAAGGTTAATATCATAAACGAAATATCCTTTCCCAGCTCCATTCAATTTTTTTCCATCCAACACATCCCAGTATTTTTGACTCCATTTTGCATCTTTATAATTATTTATAGGCGTATTGAAAACATCAATATTGTTAAGTTTTTGATCCGAATCAACAATGAAGTACATAAAATTTCTATGTAAAATGTTACCATTTTGGTCTTTTACAAATAGTTTTAGAGTCGAAACACCACTTATTTGAGCCATCGTTAACGTTAACGGAGCTAAAGATTTCTGCATATATGGTGAATATTCTATTTCAAATTGACCAGTATGAATAACGCTGCTTTCTCCAATAAAGTTATTGTGTTCAAGTTCGTAGGTCACGTTTAATTTATTACCTAATTGCTGAGACGACATGGATGAAATAAACAAAGGAATGGTTTGTGTAGATCCACCTTTTACTGTTAAACTAATTTCATTTCCAGTTGATAAATAGATCTTTGAATGGAAATCATTAAGTGTCATTCCAGGAATAATTTCTTCTAATCCGGTATGTTTTTCTGTTCTGTCAAACCTCCAATAGCCATTCCATTCGTTAATAACATCATGATGTTCTGTATACAGCCAACCTGCAACCTTTGGAAATTTTCTAAAACTGTTCATCATCCGGTGATAGTCCCAACTCCAATCCACATCTCCAGTACTGCCGTCATATCCCCAGACATTTCCGCATTCTGAATTAATGTTGGGTTGATTTCCTTGAAGAAAACCATTTTCAAAATCAAATTGGCTTCCAGGGTAATTTTTTGAAGTCAAATTTTCCAAATAATCGTCCCATTCCCATCCAGGTAAATAGGAATGCCATGAATAAATATCTGTTTCTGTATGGCCTCGACCACAACATATAGAATTGTCTTCAACCAATCTTGATTGGTCCAAAGATTTTGCCAAATAATACATGGATGCCACCCAATTCTGAGTTTTGGGTAAATATTGATTCTCCAGTTTGCCTGTGCTTTTATTCAAGGTTTTAGTGGTTAATCCCCAAGTTTCATTGAATACAATCCATGAGAAAATGGAAGGATGATTGTAATCCCGCTTAATCATTTCTCTTAATGTATACTCAGCTTCGGCTTGCATTTTTTCATCTGGTTCGCCCCAAGAATTAGGAAGATCTTCCATAACCAATAACCCCAATTTATCAGCCCAATATAATTTTCTTGGTATCTCCACTTTTATGTGTGTTCTAATTCCATTCAAACCAATAGACTTGCTTCGAATAATTTCTTCCTGAATGAATTGATCGCTTGGAAAAGTATAAAAACCTTCGGGATGATAAGATTGGTCAAGGGCTAATTGTAAATAGATAGGTTCATTATTAATAGAAATATAAGGAATTTCAGTACCAGGCAAAAGGGAGGTGGAAATTTTTCTCATGCCAAAATAAGAATATACGTCGTCACCATTTAAGCTTGCTTTTACCTCATACAAATAAGGATCATCAAGTGTCCAAAGATGTGGATTTGGAATATCAACCACAAAACTTATTTTATTTTTTCCTTTTGGAATAATTACTTGATGGTCAATAGTCTTCATTTCAGAATTTATAGAAACCTTCAAATTAAGTTCAGAAGTTGATTCTTCTGGCAAAAAAGCGGTTACTTCAACAGTTTGGTTGTCAATATCAGGAGTAAAATGTATGGCATCCAGATAATTTTTTCCCCGAGCTTCAAGGTAAATAGTTTGCCAAATGCCTCTTGCATTTCCGTAACCCTGTTTGCCGTACAAAGTGAATTCTCTTCGAGCGTCATCGACTCTTACTACTAGATTTTGTGCTTTGTCATATTTTATATGATTGGTTAACTCAAATGAGAATGGAACATACCCGCCTTGATGCTTGCCAATTAAAACACCATCCAACCAGACTGTTGTTTCCCAATCAGAAGCACCTATTGTTAAAAAAGTTCTTTTATTTTGCCAAGTTGAACTGACCTTAATATCTCTTTTATACCATGCAATATCAGCTTCATCTTCAACTCCAGATAGTTTTGAACCCCACGGAAAAGGAACATTTATAACCTTGTTAAATATGTTTTTTTCAAGTGCCCAATTATTTTTAATTCCAAGATTTAGTGAATCAAAAGCAAATGCCCACTTCCCATTTAAGTTAGTCCATTCTTTACGTTCAAAGTCTGGTCTGGGATGTTCTGAAAGTGGGATTTCTTGAGCATTTATTTTAAAGCATAAAGCACATATGGTCAGTATTAGGAAGATATATTTTTGATTCATATTTTTTGAAATTAATTTGCTTAAATATAATTTAAAATATTTGATCAACCTCATGAATTGAATCAGAAGCGGTAATATTTAAAATTTGGAAAGGAATATTGAATATGAAGACTCTTAATATTGAATACTTCCTTACATTTACTAAAATGCTATTTCAATAGGAATTTGAAATATCAAGAAAATAGTAAGCCTTTCAATAAGAAAAATTTTATTATCTTTTGATTCAAAATATTCAAGTTAATGGAAAATGAAAGTTAAAGTTGCAGTAGTTCAAGAAGGTTCTGTTTTTTTTGATAAAAAGGAAACATTTAAAAAATTAGAATCTCTGGTAGTGCAATATTCAAAAGAAGGATGCGAATTGATTGTATTTCCAGAATCATTTATACCAGGTTATCCGAGAGGTTTTACTTTTGGAGCAAATATAGGGAAACGAACTGAAGAGGGCAGGTTGCTTTATAAGGAATATTATGATAATAGTGTATCATTGTCTGGAAACGATATGGTTTTTTTAGAAAAAGTTGCTGCTGAAAATAAAACATATATAGTGGTTGGAATTACTGAACGGCAAGATGATAATGGAAGCCTTTTTTGTTCTATGGTATATATATCGCCTTTCACAGGGTTATTAGGAGTCCATAGAAAAATTAAACCTACTGGAAGTGAAAGAATTATCTGGGCAGAATCAGACGGAACATCATTAGTGAGTTTTGATACTAAAATAGGAAAATTAGGTGGATTAATTTGTTGGGAAAATTATATGCCACTTGCAAGAATGGCAATGTATCAAAAAGCGGTTGAAATATATATAGCACCAACAGCAGATTCAAGAGATGAATGGACTTCAACAATGAGACATATTGCATTGGAAGGTAGATGTTTTGTATTAGGCTGCAATCAATATTTTACAAAGAAAATGTATCCTAAAAAATACCAACATCTAATTCAGGAGGAAAATGAAGAAATCTGTTCTGGTGGAAGTATTATTATAGGGCCAAATGGGCAAATAATAGCAGGGCCATTGTTCCATAAATCTGGAGGACTTACAGCAGTTTTAGATCTAGAAGAAATTACCAAGAATAAATTGGATTTTGACGTCAATGGTCACTATTCTAGATTCGATATTTTTGATTTTAAAGTAAATGGACAACCAGAAATTGCAAAAGATAAATATAAATGAATAAAAGTATAATTTGCTCGTTGTTATTAGGTTTGATATTATTTTCTTGCAAACAAAATAAGGAAAATGATAGTTTAGATTCAGATGCAGAGAATAAATTTATTCAGACCTATCAATTTCAAAGCATTTTAGATTCAGCAGATGTTTCTGGATCAATTTTGGTTTTCGATGAACAGAATAGTATTTTTTATTCTAATAATTTTGATAGAGCAGACTCGGCATTTTTACCTGCATCAACATTCAAAATACCCAACTCTTTGATTGCTTTAGAAACTGGAGTTGTCGAAAATGAAAATTCAATAATTCCTTGGTCTGGGGTTAAAAGTGGCAATAAAAATTGGGATAAGGATTTAAATTTTAAAGATGCATTTCATAATTCTTGTGTTCCATGCTATCGAGAAATTGCAAGGAAAATTGGACTTCCGAGAATGCAAGAATTCCTTAAAAAATTGAATTTTGGCCATATGAAGATCGATTCTCTATCTTTAGATAAGTTTTGGTTGGTTGGTGATTCGGAAATAAGCCAAAAAGAGCAAATTTCTTTTTTAAGAAAGTTCTTTCATGAAAGATTGCCAATTTCAAGCAGGACTTACAAAATTGCCAAGAAAATGATGCTTGCAGAGGAAAACAATACTTACAAAATATTGGCCAAATCAGGCAGCACAGAAGAACACTTAGGATGGTATGTAGGCTATGTGGAAAAAAAAGAGGGTTTGTATTATTTTGCAACGAACATTGAACCAAAATCTAAATTTGATCCAAAAACAAGGCGCGCGGTTACCATTAAAGCATTGGAAAGTATTGATGCAATTCAATAGAGGGTAAATAAATA
>JAHEAQ010000028.1:24034-33656 GCA_024642705.1 Bacteroidota bacterium
GGATAAAGTCTTGTTTTTGATTTTACAAATATTATGCATCAATTCTATTATATAATTTCCTATTCCTTTATTTTGAAATTCAGGTAGAATTTGAAATTGCAAAATACCAAAAGTATTGGCAGTTTCTTTATATTTCAGAAGTCCTATTGGTTGTAAATAGTCATGAATTAAATATGCATTTTCAAAAGACTCATCAATTGCAATTTTATGGTCTTCATCTGTAAAAAACAAATTTGCATTTTCCAGATGAGCAGTCATGGTTGCCTTTCTTAATTTCAAGAGAAAATCCTTATCTTTTTGTTTGGCTTTGATCAGTAAAATATTCATTATTTTGCTGCCTTCAGTTGTTGTTGTTATCATTTCTTTATTTCCTATTAATAAAACAACAATTAGTATGCTAAAAGTATTTTTCAAATCGATTAAAAATTAAAAAATATGAAATTTATAATTAATGTATGTGGAAAGACAATTTGTAAATTTCGATTTTAAATTAATCCTTAAATTCAACGCATATTTAGGCATGAAAATAAAAAATGAAAAAGATGTCCAGGACCTGGAACACAAAATTAAAACAGAATTAGGAATTGATGTTAGCCATTATAAAAATAATGAAGTCGCTGAAGAATTGGTTTCTTTGCTCATCTTTCCAAAATATTTTGCTAATTGGGTGATGAGGCCTGTAATTTTAGCTTTAGTTATTTATGCTCTTGGGTTTTATGTAATAGAATTAACAGGTGGTCAAGTTCTTATTTTTGCTGTTTTGGGATTTGTATTGTTTTTTACTTGTGGATTTTTAGCTGGATTATTATTATTGATAAGAAGAATAAAAAAAGATATTTTAAAAATAACAGATTATTCTTTGGTAGTGATGAAATCTAGTATTACAGATATAGGTCGAGTCGGCAGCAGGATGGATGAGACCAATAAAAAGGATGTTTTGGGATTGCTGTTTACCGGTATAATCCATATAGTTACTATCCCAATGTTGAGCGAAGCCATGGAAGAAAAAATTCCGTTTCTTGGCAGATTTTCTAAAGGAATTATGAAAAGAAGCCTTGTTGCTATTGCAGAAAAGATTGATTTTGATGTGGATAAAATTGATGAAAATAAGGAGATCGTTTCGGGCGATACAAATACAATAAGTTCATATTTAATTACAATAGAAACTGCAAATAAAAGTACTCATAGAATAATTTATCTTGCAACGAGAATATTTCAAATTCCCTTAAAAATTATTTTTAGTTTATTTTTTATGATTTTGATCTTTTTTATCTACTTGATTTGGTGAGTTGACGCTAGCCAGTTTCTGAAATTGCAATCTCAAACGTTTTTTCAATAATTAGCAATAGTTGGAAGGAATCAAAACTGTTGATTTTTAAGTAATTGTAGTTTATGAATACACATTTAATTATGAATGTGGATGACTTTTTTATGTTCAATTAATTTGTTAAATTTTAGAATGAAATTCATTTATATTTTATCTATCAATTTTCTTTTTATGCTGAATTTATCAGGGCAGAATCAAATTAAAACTGAACTATTACTTGAGCAAAGTGCTTTGGTAGTTTTGGAAAGCAAATGCAATATTTGCCATAAGAAAAGGAACCCAAATCTTGTCTTTACAAAAGATAATATGGAGAAATATTTCAGGAGTATAAATATTCAAGTCTTTGTTTGGGAAAGAATGCCGCAAGGAAATGAAATTGTGTTGACAGAATCTGACAAAAAGGACTTAAAGGCCTGGATTTTATTTTTAAAAAGTAAAAATTAAAGTTGGTTGCAATAGTTATACATTTTCTACAACTGTTTGTCATTTTAAAACAAGTCATATCTCAATTTACTATTTAGAAAGATATTTTGATTTCATTTTCACATATTTTCGATCTTTGAAAGCGCGTTTAAGATCGAAAAAACTACCTTTATTAAATAATAACATTCATTGAAGGCACTGATTTTCATTTTATTCATTTTTTTGATAATATTCCCTAGAATTGGGTTTTCTCAGCCGCAACCTTGCGGCAATGTGGCAGATATGACTTCTTTTTGCAATACTGCATGTTTGGTTTGCGATATTGATGGATTCACAGGAAGGAATGATCTTCAAATTCAAGGTCAAACGGTTCCTGGATTTTGCACTACAGTATTTCATAACATGAATTACATTGCTTTTACTGCTGGAACTGAAAATTTAAAAATCAAATTGGATGTTTTCAGTTGCAATATTGGTTTAGGAGTGGAAGTTGGGTTTTATGAAAGTTTGGATTGTGAAAATTTCTCAAAGATTTCAGTCTGTAATACAGATATTCCAGCTAATACTAGTTATACATTTTCAAATACAGTTCCATTAGTTGTGGGGCAATATTACTATTTAATAATGGATGGAAGCAGTGGTGATCGCTGCAATTGGAAGTTTAATGTAATAGAAGGATCCACCAAACCTCCTGCGCTTTTGGATTCTGGTGTAATTACTGCTCCTTCGCGAACTTGTCCTGATAGTCCAACCCCAATAAGTGTAACACCTACGGCAGGTGCAATTTTTTGGAGATGGAGTATTAATGGAGTGCTTCAATCTCAAGGTGCAAAAGACGTAAATCTTATCTTTCCTTCTGTTGGAACTTTTGACGTTTGTGTTCAGGCAGCAAATGTATGTGACGAAGCGCCAGAAGTGTGCAAGAAAATTGAAGTAGCTGAAATCGAAAATCAGTATTTTATAGAATCATTATGTAAAGGTGATGTTTTCGTTATAGATACATTAAATATCACCGAGTCTGGATCTTATGAGAGAATTTTTAATCTTCCTAATGGTTGTGACAGTATTGTAAGGGCCGATATTACATTTTTTCAGCAACCAGAGGTTTTCGTGGATATTAATATGTGTTCAGGAGAAAATTTTATGATAGGAAATAAACCGTATAATCAAACTGGGATTTATAAGGATTCAGTTGACATCAGATTGCCTTGTGATAGCATTGTAAATCTTGATCTTTTTGTAATTGAATGCGAAATTATAGGTCAGACTTTTATTGTTCCTGTTATTTGTTATGGCGAAGCATCAGGAAGCTTGATTTTTTCTATATTGAATGGAACGCCACCATTTACATATCAATATGAGCACATTACTGACCCTTCAATTTTAGGTACAGGAACTACTTCATTATTTGATAATAATGTCATAAATAATTTGCCGATTGGAGTTTATGAAGTAAATATTCAAGATAATTTTGGTAATGACGTTGTTTTATTTGAGGAAATTACACAACCTTCTCCCATTAAAGATTCCCCATTTTTCTCCGATTATTTGGGCGTGAATGTGAGTTGTTATGATGGATCAGATGGTTCAATCCATGTTGATGTGGAAGGAGGCATTCCTCCCTATCAGTACATCTGGGGTAATGGTACTATGGGTAATTTTATTGATAACCTTTCACACGGAAAATATTTTTTAAGCATTTTGGACGCAAGTGGATGTCTACAAGTCAAATCATACGATTTAATCTCAAGTGATTCATTGTCCATTGTTGCTGATTTTGTAGATCCTGATTGTTCTGGATTTGATACTGGAGAAATTATTATAGACTCAACTTTTGGCGGATTAGGGCCTTATCTATATAGTATCAACAATAGTTCATTTTCTGGTCAACAAACATTTTTTGACCTTCTGACTGGAACTTATAACATAAAGTCTATGGATCAAAGAGGGTGTATTAATGAATTAATTAAATCAATAGAAGCACCTGAAATACCTATAATTGAATTGGTAGATGAAATAATCATTGAATTAGGTCAGCAAGCGGAATTAGTTCCGACAATTAATGATATTAATCTAAAAACTATTATGTGGCAGCCATCTGGCACTTTGGAATGTCCAGAGTGTCTGGAATCTTATGCCTTTCCTATAAATACTACGAAATACACTTTGTACATTTCTTCCGAAGATGACTGCGTTAGAAGTGATTCTGTTTTAGTTACTGTTCTAAAAATAAGGCATGTATATGCAGCCAACATATTTAGCCCAAACGAGGATGGAATTCAAGATTTTTTTAATATCGATGGAGGGCGAGATTTAGAATTGATTGAGGAACTAAAGATTTTTGATAGATGGGGAAACTTAATTTATTCCGATAATAATTTGATTCCTGGCGACTTGACAAATGGGTGGGACGGAAGATTTCATGGAAAACCAGTTGCTTCTGGGATTTATGGTTGGATTGCTAAAATTAGATTTATAGACAATGAAGTAGAGGCTTTCAGCGGGGATATTGCAATTGTGAGATAATTAATCCTTAGTTTAAAGATTTACTTTTTACTTTTTCTTTTCATTCCTCTTGTTTTGGGTTTTTTATATTTCATTTTTAAAATATCAGCACGCCTTACTTTTGCATTTACTTTTTTGTTTTTATCCTTTTTTTCATGAAAAGCAGCTCCACCTTCTTCTATTTTCGTTGCTCTGGGGACAACAATATTTTTCATTATTATTTTTGGGATTTCGTCTTCAGTTAAGATTTCGGAAATTTCAACGTGCTCAGGAAATTTATTTAATGGAATGGCATATTTCATTAAAAGTTCTATATTCATCAATAATTTTTCTTCCCCTTCTGCACAAAAAGAAATTGAATTTCCTTTTTGGTCAGCCCTTCCTGTTCTTCCTATACGATGTATATAATTTTCTGCTTCTTCAGGAATATCGAAATTAATTACATGAGAAACAGCTGAGACATCAATTCCTCGGGCAACTATATCTGTGGCAATTAAAACATGATATTCCCCTGAAACAAATTTATTTACAGAATTGAATCTATAATTTTGACTTTTATTAGAATGGATCACACCAATGCTTTCATCTAGCATTGGGTTTACTTCCTCGAACAATTGATCAGCCATTTTTTTGGTTGCGCAGAATACTAGAACTTTTGAAAATTTGGATTTATCTTTTATTAAATATTTTAGAAGATTGACTTTTGTATTAAAATTTGGAACATAATAAACTGACTGATTAATATTTTCCAATGGAGTTCCCATCGGAGCCGCTTCTACTCTTATCGGTTGGATAAAAAAATCGTCAATAATCGCTTCAACTTCTTTTGTCATAGTTGCAGAAAAGAGTAAATTTTGTCTTTTCGAAGGTAAAAACTCAATAACTCTTTTGAGTTGTGGCAGGAAACCTAAATTGAACATTTCATCTACCTCATCTACCACAAATTTTTTAATTGATTTTAATTTTAAGGCACCTTTCAAACATAAATCCAATAATCTACCTGGAGTTGCAACAATGACATCAGCTCCTTTTTCAACAAGAGCTATTTGGTTTCTAATATTAGCGCCTCCATATGCCCCGACTACAACCAAATTGGTATATGCACTTAATTTTTCAACGACATCCACTACCTGAACTACAAGCTCACGTGTAGGCACTACAATTAGGATTTGGGGAAATTTATCGTTGGAATATTTCCATTGCCTCAGGACTGGCAATAAATATGCAAGCGTCTTTCCTGTTCCAGTTTGTGCTATTCCTACCACGTCTTTTCCTGACATAATAATAGAAAAGGCTTTTTCTTGAATTCCGGTTGGAGTTGTAATTCCTAAATCATCAAGAGCTTTTAATAAATTCTTGTTTAGATTCAAATCATGAAAAGTCATTGTCAATAATTTGGTGCAAAATTAAGAAAATATTGCAGGAAGTATTTTTTACCATCAAATTGAAAAAAATGATCAAGATAAAATTTGGATTTTATGACATTTTTTAAGCTAATTTTTAAGGTATTACCACTCGCTAATTTATAATCTGGGCAAAAACATTGCTTGATTTTGGAAAATGTAACCTATGTAATAAAAATCGCTATAGTTTTGAACTATGTTTATTGTAAAGACATTATATTAATACATGCAATTACCTGAAATATTGATTATTTTTCAATAAATTTGTATTTCCTTATTGATTTTAATACCAATGGTAGCTTTTTCTCGATTGCTTCACCTTCAGATTACGATTCAAATGGAATTTTTTAAACTAAAAACATTATATGGCTAAATCACAAGAATCGTTTAATAAAAAAGAGAAAGAGAAAAAACGTAGAAAAAAAGCACAAGATAAAAAGGAAAGAAGAGAGCAAAGAAAACTTGAAAAGGAAGAAAAAGGACCTGTTGCCTTTGAGGATTTGATAAGATATGTAGATGAAGATGGAAATCTAACTAAAACGCCTCCCGACCCAACTAAAAAGAAGAAATATAAAGTTGAGGATATGATTATCAGTGTTCAACCTCAAGACAATACACCTATGGACCCAAATCGGAAAGGAACTGTAAAGTTTTTCAATGAAGAAAAGGGTTATGGTTTCATTATTGATTCAGAAACAAAAGAAAGTGTATTTGTTCATATGAACAATTTGAGCGGACCAATTAGAGAGAACGATAAAGTGACCTTTGAAGTGGAAATGGGTCAAAAAGGAGCAAATGCTATCAATGTAAAATTGGTCCCTGCTTCATAAATGTGCTCGAAATTTCTAATCATAAAATTATTTTGAGAATTTAATTTAATGGTTTTTATATATTTTCATAATAACGGAATGGAGTAAGTTTAAGAACCCACTTTGCTGATGCTTAAGGGGATAAATTAATTTTTACTTATTAGGAAGTTGTTTTGTAAAACCATAGATACAGTAAATGTCTAATTTTGAAATCGGTCCTTTTGGCTGCTTTGCACTATGAGTCAAAGGCATTGAAGTTTCTTTGAATTGGGATGTAAGCCTATTCGAACTTACTCCATTTAAATCAGATGTTTAGGGTGAATTTCCTGTTTTACTTTTGTCATTCCAAATAGGAATTTGCTTGTTTTCTTCAAAATTCACGAACAATCAAACCGAAACTCCTAAAATTTTTTAGGATTTGATTATTTGGCATTTAGTGTATCGCATTCCAATTTCAAAAAAAGCAATAAAAAAATATAATGCTCTTGACTTATCATATAAGTAGCAAGACCACCATCACTTTCATTCAATATACACTAACGATCTAGATGGTAATGAAGTGGAATTGACCACTTTAATTGCTGAAAATGATTCTTTTTTAAAAAAAATAATTAATCACATATGGCAAATTGTCTATAAATTTTGGCTTACCATCTTTAGAAATCTAAAGAATTTTAAGTTTTTTAATTCAAATCATTAGCTTTGTTTTTTAATTTCTTTTAATGCGATTTATCACTCTTTTCATTTTCTTGGTTTTTGGAAATTGTATTTTGAATTCACAATCAAATGTAAGTTTAGAATCAAAAGACATTGACAATAGAATTTTTAATCCGTCTTTCAGCCCTAAGATTTTAGGTTACTTATTGAATTATTCTAAAACTATAGATAAGGATCTAATTGTAAAATATACAATTTCAACACTTGGGGCCAAAAAACAAAAAGCAAGGACAGCTATTATTAATGAAGATGGAACGTTTGAATTAATAACTGAAATTGGTGTTCCATATCAGCAAATATGGCTGAACATTGGTGATTATTTCAAAGGCAAATTAATTGTTAATCAAGATTTAATCATTTATGCTGATTTAAAAAGGCTAAAGAAAAAGGAGGTTTTAAATTTTGGTAAAGGAATTGATTTTGCAGGATCTGATGCAGGATTGAATAAATATGTATGTGAATACATGAATTTTGAGTCCAATACTATTGAGAAAATAAACAAAGAGAAAATCAGCTTATTATTAAATTTTACTGCTCAGTCTAAATATAAAATTCAAAAAATTAATGAAATTTATCACAGTCTTGAACAGATTGAGCAATCTTACATTAAGAAAAAAGGTAGCACTTTCAAATGGATTTTGGAAAATGAAAGATTATCAGAATATTACAGCGATATCCTTTCAATTCACTGGGGAAAAGACATTGAAAAGAGCCTGATTACTAATTGTGTGAATCATGAACCTTTGATTCTTTCTAATTCTAGCAATCAATATTATGATTTTTTGAATTATTTCTATGTCACTCCAAATGCATATGAAGTAAAATTGTTAAAAGAACAAGTGGTAAAGGAACAAGTTGAAGAAAATGCTGGGGCAAAAAATATCACCCCTTATGAAATTGAGCTTAATAAGAAAAAAGCAAAATTGCCCTACGATAAGAGCATTGTAGAAGATGGGGACAAAGTTTTGGCCAAACAATTTGAAATTAAAATGGCTGAGGCAAAATTGAATATGGTGTTGGATAAATTTTCAAAATTATCACCTCGGAAAGCTGATTTATTAAAATTAGTTGGGCAGCCAATTGAATTAGAAGAAAGGGCTAAATATCTTAAAGAAATGCTGCCAACTATACAAACAGAATGGATTAGATTGATTGCCCAAAACGATTTTGATGAAGAGCAAAATAAAATAAATAAAATCTCTACATTTTTAAAGCAAGTTACAAAAAGAGATATTAATACTAAGCTAGGTGATCACTTAGGATATTTAAATAATGGCGCTAGCTTGTTTACTTCCAATGCTGAAGATATTAATGATTTCATGAATGATGTAAGCAATTATTATAGAAATAGGGCAATAATTATTGACATTTGGGCTACGTGGAGCGCTCCTTCAATCAGCGATATGAAAAATAGCAAGCCAGTTTTATATGGTTTGGATTCATTGCCAGTGGAAGTACTCTATTTGTGTGTTGAAAATCATTCAACAATAGAAAATTGGAAAGAAAAAATTTCAGAACTTGGATTACACGGTGATCATGTTTTTTTAGATAAAAAAATTTCTGCTCAGATCATGGAATATTTTGAAATTGGTGGTTTTCCTAGTTATTTGTTTTTTGATATTGAAAGAAATT
The DNA here is from genome assembly GCA_024642705.1 of Bacteroidota bacterium. Lineage (GTDB taxonomy): Bacteria > Bacteroidota > Bacteroidia > Chitinophagales > Saprospiraceae > Portibacter. Next base: position 32,851 of record JAHEAQ010000028.1, read on the forward strand.
TTGATCCGTATTTAATTGATGGAATTTCAAATATCAACATCAAATCATTTAAAGAAAAATTATAATTCAATTTTGAACATCTTTGCTTTTCGATAAAATCATTCCGAATATTATGGTTGCAAAATTACCTCAGTAAAAAAAGAAATTATACCAATCGAACGTTTTCTTAAATAAGTTATATTTTTAAATATGATATTTGGCATAAAGCACGTAAAGGTCTATTTTCTTCTTTTAATTTGTTCAGGATGGTCAATGCATGCTTTGCAAAGTCAGGAATTTTTAGTGAATGATAGCAATGGAAGGCTGTCAATTTTAGATATCAATGGCTGTTCAGATAAGCAAATCGCTAACATTGGCTCGTTCACTGATATCGCTGCACACCCAAATGGTAAATTTTATGCCATAAGGCCTTCAGGTGAACTTTTCAGTGTAGATCTAATCAATATCGGCGTTTTTCAAGTTGCTAAATTTCAAGGAAACAATTTTTTTGCCCTTACTGCAGGGGCTGATGGAACCATTTATGCAGCAACTGGAGGTGGCGCCTTAGCTTCCTACAATCCTTATACTGATGAAATTAAAACATATCCTCCTGTTGGCGCAGGGGCTTCAGGCGATCTCACATTTTATAAAGGACAATTATATTTGGCTACAACCAACAATACTTTAATAAGCGTTCATCCTGAAGATCCATCTTTGAATGAAGTATTTATAGATTTTTCCTCTGCAAATGCCGAAATCTTTGGAATTGTTAGTACGGTTGTAGGTTGTGAAATAAAGACCTATGCAATTTCAGGCGACAATAGAGC
>JAHEAQ010000028.1:33756-47449 GCA_024642705.1 Bacteroidota bacterium
TATATTCCGAATATTTTTTCTCCAAATGATGATGGGATTAATGATATTTTTTATGTTCAAACTGATTTTCCAAAGGAAATTTTTGAATTTAGAATATTTGATAGATGGGGGTCAAGAGTTTTTGAATCACTTAATTTCACCACTGGATCAGACTCGAACGGCTGGGATGGAAATATTAATGGAGTTAAAGCAAAAGAAGGCATATATATTTATACATTAAAATTAAAAGGGGTAAATCGAAACTTATTTTTTAGTGGAGATATAAATTTGAAAAGATGATCAATTATAATGACAAGAAATTTGTAGTAGTTAATAACTCTGAAAATGGAGAAACGGATAATGAAACTACTTTTCATTATTATCAAATTAAAAATAGAGTATGGGCAACCTATAGTGGCGGAAAGATTATAATGGGTCATTTGATAGGAAAGGTTAATAATGGAGGTGTAATTGATATGCGATACCATCACATGAATACTTCTTTAGAATTATTAGTTGGAAAATGTATATCAACTCCTGAAATAATGGAAAATCTCAAATTGAGGATGCATGAACAATGGACATGGACGGAGGGGAGAGAAGGTAATGGTTATTCAATTATACAAGAAATTTAATCTTTTTAAAGTTACAAATCTGAGAATTTGACTTACAATTATCACATTTATGATTTGAAAGTTTGGGAAACAAACAAAAACTTAAAATCCTATTACTTTTAAATATTTTACAAATTTGTATTCAATGTTTGAGCGTTAAGATTATTTATAAAAATGAAACATCTAAAATAATAGTGATGTGTAATATTCAGAATTTCAGTATTTTGTTCGAAAATTTGATTTTAATTGCGATCTTTGAGGATTAAATTTTGCATATCAATTTGGTTTTGTATTTTTTTATTTTCAACTCTAAATAAAAAGGGGTTCTAAATAAAACCAAATGCAAAATTAAATATTCAAGCATGTTATTAATAGTATTAGTATATTGTATTGCGAAATAAAGAGTATTAACTAAACTACTTTTATTTCATAGGAAAATCTGGAATTTATGTTGAAAAATTTTTTTTCTGGAAAGAAAAACAAGGAGGAAGAAGCTGCAGTTGCATTGACCAATGATTCAAATGCAAATGCAAATGGAAAGATAGTAATTAAGAAGAGGACTCCCTCTAAAGCACCTACTAACTACATACCACCCACTCCTAATCAAAATCAAGCTGCATACAATCAACAAGTACATCAAGAATTAGAACAAAGGCAAAATGCTCAAAGATATCAAGATGAACAAGTCATAAGACAAAATAGTGTTGATGAGCATAGTAGTGGAAATAATTCCGAATTATTGGAATTGCAAAATAAATTGGAGGAAATTGAGACTCATAATGCTCAATTACTGGAAAGAATTGAAGAATTGGTAAGCGAAAATGGAGAACTGAGAAAGAAGTTTGTAGACAGCCAATCAGAAAATGATCAGCTTGTAGCAGCACATGAAGAATTGATTACTCAAATTAAAGAAACTCCCCAAGTTGATCCTGAAAAAGAAAAAATAAACACAAAATTAGAGGCAGATTTAAAAGCTAGTAAATCACAGAATGAAAATCTATCAGCCGAATTTAATAGCTTGAAGGAAAATTATGGGGAAGTTTTAAAGAAGAATACTGATTTAGAAAAAGAAGTTGCAGGATTGCTAAAATCATCCAAAAATGTTTCAAAAAGCAAACAAGAAGCTGAAAACGAGGCTCAAAAACTGACAGATGATTTTGAAAAATTAGAATCTGAAAAGTCAAAAGCAGATAAAGAATTTAAGGCTTTACAAAAAGAATTTGAAACGCTTAAAAACTTGAATGTTAAATTAACTGAATCAATAACTAAGCTGGAATCTGAGAAGTCTGAAAACAGATCAAAGTTCGATAAAATTGAAGAGGAATTATTAACCATCAAGAATGCTAAGGAAACTCTAGAAAAACAGGAAATAACTTTCCGCAAGAATTTCGAAGATCAAGAATCTAAGATCGAAATTCTAAACAAAGAGAAATCAGAATTATTAAAATCTTTGCAAGATGTAGAATCGGGCAAAAATACTGATAAGTCCGCCCTAGACCATACCCAGAAAGAAATTAGTAATCTCAAAAAGGAAATTGATAAATTAAATAAAGCCAATTCGGACTTTATAGAGTCCCAAAAGAAAGACCTTGATTTAATCCATGAGTCAAAAGAGAGTATTCAAAAGTTAGAAAAAAGCATTAAAAACTTGACTTCTGATTTTAATAAATCAAAGGATTCCGAAGAGAAACTATCGAAGCAAATCGAAGAAGCTAAAAACGAGAAAAAGAAATTAGAAGAGAATTTAAGCGCTCTAGACGAAAAACTGGCTATATCTGAAAAACATGCTAAAGAATTAGAAAAGACAACAAAGAATGCAACTTCCGAAATAGAAAAACTCAAGCTTGAAATTACCACAATTACAGAACAGTCCTCTATTTTAAATATCGAAAGAGAAAAACTTTTAAAAGAAAAAGAAGAAACTGTCAAAGCGAATACGAAGATTTTAGAAAATAAGGAGAAAGAGAGACTTGAGATTTTAGAAAAAAGCAATAAAATTGAAAAGTCACTTGCTGATTCAATTAAAAAAGTTGCAGATTTAGAAGCAGCATTGAAAGTTTCTGAAGAATTAAAACAAAAAGTTGAAAAAGATTTCGAAGGGTTATCTAATAACCAAAGCGGTGCAATAACAGAAATTCAAGGACAATTAACAACCACAATTAAGGAAAAAGAACAATTGGTTCAACAAATAGTTTCTTTAGAGAAAGCGCAAGAAACATTGAAAAATGAAATAAGTGCCGGGAAAAAAGAAATTGAAAAGCTACAAGGTGAAAATAAAAAATTATCAGAAGAATTTTCGAACGTTAACAAAACATTGCTCAAAACAGCAACACAGTTAGCTGCAGCAGAAAATGAAATCGAAAATTTGGCCAATTCTTTTCAAAATATAGAACCGCAAAAAGAATCAGAGCCAAAACCTGCAAAACCTTCTGTTCCTCAATCTGCACCTGAGTTAACCGCTGAAATTGACGATGATATTGTGAATATTTTTGTTTCTATTATTCCACAGAATGATGAATTTGAATTAGAACTTCCATCGGATATTTCGGGAATGGAAATCATTTCTGAGTTGATTGATGCTGAGGTTTTAACAGAAGATATGAATTTTGCAATCAATTTGAAAAAAACAGGAACCTCCATGGGCGGCGATGATACTCTGAGATCAATGGGAATTAAATCTGGAGATTATATTATAATTGACACGCGGTAAAAGGAGGATTTTATCTAATTTTTTCAAGCTGATTGGTAGTCTTTTTATATTCCAAGCTATTTATAATTAAGCTAAATCTTTACAAGCAACTCCTCTATGCAAAAAAAACTTATTGATCTTTCTAGAATTCTAAACAACAATACTACAGTCTATCCAGGAACCATTCCGCCTGAAATTTATCCCTACAATACCATTGAGCAAGATGGATTTGCGGAGAAATCAATAAGAATATGTTCTCATTTTGGTACACATATTGACGCTCCATCTCACATTTTAAAAGATGGAAAATCCTTGGATCAATTTCATATTGATATGTTTACTGGCCCAGCGTTATTGTGTGATGTGACCAAAATAAAAGATATTTCTTTAGATATTTTGGAGCCTTTTTATGAAGTTCTAAAAGAAATGGATTTCATAATTTTCAAAACTGGTTGGGAAGAACATTGGGAAGTGCCTGAATATTTTGAAAATTTTCCAGTTTTAACAGAACAGGCCTGTTTATTTTTAACTCAGTTTAATCTGAAAGGAATTGGTTTTGACGCAATATCTGTAGATAAAGTTGAAAATCATCAATTAACAAATCACCATATACTGTTAAAAAACGAAATTTTAATAATTGAAAATTTGTGCAATCTGCAAGCATTAACCACAGAAGTTTTTGATTTTCAATGTTTTCCATTAAAAATAGAAGATGCAGATGGTTCTCCTGTAAGAGCAGTTGCTTTTACTTCATGAAATCTCTTAGGTATATTCAATTTTTACTTTAGAATTTGTAATTATAGATTTTTTTATTGCGGTTATTATTTGCATGTCTATTAATCCTTCTTCTCCAGATGCAATTACTGGTGAATCTTATAAAATATTCAATGCAAAAGCATCTATTTGGGTTGTCTGTTGAAATTCTGGATAAGAAATGACTTCTTTTCCATCTCGAGTTTCAATATGTGTAATTCCATTCGCTGAAATTGGATTCGAACCAATTATTCTTCTTCAAGCTTGATTTGTATAGGGTCCCAAATCCATGATTGCTCCACCTCCACCCTTTTTTTTATCAATTCGCCACATTCCTAGCCTTGCCATACCAAAACCCAAGCTTGTCTCGACCATTTTTATTTTAGATGGAACTTGATATTTTGACAATTTTATCAAAGCCAGATGGTGGGAATCGTAAAAAAGTCTGTACCCAATTTGTAATTTTTTATTGGCCTTTTTGGATGCTGTTATCATAGATTTGCATTCTGCTGGATTCATAGCTATCGGCTTTTCACAATTAATATGCTTTCCTGCTTGCATTACTCTAATTTTATATTCAGCATGCATAAAATTTGGAAGAACAAAATAAACGATATCTATTTCGGCAATAGAAACTATAGAATCGAAAGTATTATAATTGTAAATGTTATCCCTTTTTATGGAATATTGTTCGCTCCAGTCAATTGCTTTTGAAGGGGGCCCAGTTACAATTCCTCTTAATTCTACGTGTTTTGAATACTTTAAAGCTGGTGCAATTTGAATTGTTGGATAATTTTCCAAACCAACTAAGGCAATTCCTAATTTTTTTGCTTTAATGTTTTTTGATTTTGTAATTAAAGTTGGAGATATTAATGTTGAAGCGCCAATTACACCTAGTTTTTTAATTACATCTCTTCTGTTTACTCAATTGCTTCCCAAAAATTAAAATTTTATAATGAAATGAAAATAATTTAAGAATTACTTTATAGAAAGAAAAATAATTTCAACCGAAAGGTAAATTGTTTGTTAGTAAAGTATATTGTATATGATAGCCATCAAATACCAACTGATAAGATTATATTATTGAAAAAAACATGATTTTATTTTCAAACATTTGAAATTGCAAAATTTTGTATATTTCATTTTGATTCAATACTATAGACTAATTTCTGAATACTGATTTAATATAATTTAATCGCCAAATTTTCGATAAATCACCTATAAGTAAAAATTTTAATTCTTGAATATGACTAAGGTTCCTCATTATATATTTATTATTTTCATTATTGTTTGTTTTTACAAATTTCTGGATTTTGAAGTTCATACTAATTTTAAAAATGTGGATTTTCGAAAAGTTAGCTTATTGAATGTTGAATCCTATTTCAAAGGCAAAGCATTTAACAAGAGAAATGGTCAAGTTAAAATGGATTCACCAGAAGAATATGGTAAAATTCAGCGTCAATTGAGAACTCCAAAAGGGAAGGATTTTCCAGAATATAAAGACAATTACTTACTTACGGAGTATAGAAAAGCAAAAGCAAATTCATTAAAATATACATCGAGGAATGAACTAAACTTCATTTCAAGGGGTCCAGGGAATGTCGCAGGGAGAACTCGAGCCATACTTTTCGACCCTAGAGATTCTTCTCATTCTTCGTGGATTGCAGGTTCTGCTTCTGGAGGAATATGGAAGACTAAAGATGCGGGAAAAACTTGGGTAAATGTATCCCAGGATTTGCCTATTTTATCTACAAATAGTTTAGCTATGTCTGCAAATAATCCAGATGTGATTTATGCAGGAACAGGGGAACATTTTGTGGATGATACGGATGGAAATGGAATTTTTAAGTCTATAGATGGAGGAGATTCATGGGTTCAAATTGCTGATCCGCTTACTTATAATGGTTTTAAAAATGTAAGTAGAATTATTGTTGATCCAAACGATGAAAATATTGTTTTGGCAAGTACTTCTAACGGGTCATGGGTAGAAGTAGAGGAATATTTTATTTGGAAATCCATAGATGGAGGGGAAAACTGGTTCAAAGTTTACACTTCTGAAATAGGTAGGATAGATGATCTAGATGCTAATCCAAAGAATTTTAATGTAATATATGCAACCATCGAGGAATTTGGGGTGATAAAATCGTTGGACGCTGGAGAAACTTGGGTGAGCCCCAATCAAGGATTTGTTGGAGTAGGACGAGTTGAAATCAGTGTTTCACCTGTTGACACTGCTAGAATTTGGGCTTCGGCAGATGGTGGTGAATCAGAAGTTGGATCCTCAATTTACATAAGCAATAATTCTGGAGTGGATTGGACAATTGTTAAAGGCGAATTAGAAAATATTAATTACTTAGGTGGTCAAGGATTCTATGACAATATAATAACTGCCCACCCATATAATGCTAACATAGCTTATGTAGGAGGAATTAATATATTTAAAGTGGAGTTATTGGAGGAATCTTTTCAATTTCAACCTTCCGCAAATGGTTCTCAAGTTTTCATGGATTTTGTAAATGGGATATTTTTTGGTGGAGGAATTCAAGCTGGCACATTAACGCCAAAAGAAATGAAATCTATTGAAATTAGATTTGGTCAAGGAAGTCAAAAAGCTCACAGATTTACTGTCAATATGCAAGGCGCGGGTGTTGATTTTGGTGATTATGATTATAATAATTATGTGGATGTTCCTTTTCAAGTTTGGGACATTGATAACAATAAACAATTAATGGTTTCATTTAGAGACCAACAAGAAGACGGAAAGTGGAATCTAATAGGAATGAATACAGCAGGACCTTCAAGTTCACATTCAAGAGAATATATTTTTGTTCATAATGTGGAATATAAAGATTCCGCAGATTCTGAAATTGCAAAAAAAGGAGGAACAAATTTTGATTTAATGTATTTTTTATGGCCTCATTTAGTTTCTGGAGCTTTATTTAATCCAGATAATTTACCAAATTCAACACTTAGAATTGATAAGACCTTATCAGATAATTTGATGTCTGCATCGAGACCACTTTCAGATGCATATTTTGATTTCGATGGAATTAACTCTTTTAGCAATGAAAATTTTATTAATCAAAAAGGTCTGCATCCTGATCAACACAACATTGTGATGATCAAAGAAGATGAAGAAAATGAAACATTTAGATTTTTAGTGACCAATGATGGCGGTGTTTATGTAACAAATATTGGAAAAGATCCTGGAAATGAAGAAAATGGGTTCAATTATGGTGGTTTTGGGTACAATACTTCACAATATTACGGGTCAGATAAAGCGCCAGGAGAGGATCGATATATAGGTGGAACCCAAGATAATTCGACGTGGTTTAGTCCTCAAGGTATTAAGGCAGACAGCACTACAAGGTATGAATTTGCAATTGGAGGAGACGGATTTGAGGCTATTTGGAACAATGGTAACCCGAATCAATTATTGGCAAGTAGTCAATTTAATGGTTTTTCAAGATCTATTGACAATGGAAAAACTTGGAAAAATGCAAGAAATGGTTTAGCTGATGGAGGACCATTTATATCAAGATTGGCCAATTCGAAACGATATCCAAATAGAATTTTTGCAATTGGGCTTTCAGGTGTTTGGAAAAGCGACGATTTTGGTGAGAATTGGAGCGGGACGGCCTTAGGCTCGCAATGGAGTTTTAATAATTCAGCTGATGTTGAGGTTTCGCAAGCGGATTCAAGTATAATTTGGGCTGGCGGTGAATTGTCCACAGATGAAAGAGTTTTTGTTTCGACTAATGGAGGAAATTCGTATAATCCTGTTAGTGATTATAAAGGAGAAAGTTTAGGCTTTGTCTCAGGAATAGGAACGCATCCAGCTGAGAAAGGAACAGCATATCTTTTATTTTCATTTGCAGGAAAACCAAAAATTATAAAAACTGTTGATTTTGGAAGTAATTGGGCGGATATTTCAGGTTTTGAGGGAAGTAATGGGACAAGCAACAGAGGATTTCCAGATGTCGCCATAAATTGTCTTTTGGTTTTTCCAAATAACACAGAAAGAATTTGGGTAGGTTCAGAAATTGGTATTATCGAATCATTGGACAGCGGGGCATCATGGCATTTGCTTAACTCTAACATGCCACCAGTCAATGTACATGAGTTTAAAATTCAAGATGATCAAATTGTAATTGCAACCTACGGACGCGGAATTTGGACCGTAGAAGTGGATGGTATTGGTCAAAATTATGTTTTAGAACCTTCAGTAATTGAAGCTTCTATGTCTTTGAGTGGGATTTTAGATTGGAAATCTTACCTTCCAAATGTGTATGATTCTTCATTTTTTTATGCAAATGGCATATTGCTTTCTCAAATTGGTGGGAATATTTTGGGAGATTTTAATCAATCGCTAACAGAAATAGATTTAGATGGGGAAATCGATCTTGTAATTAAATCTTTTTTAAATGGCATCCAATATGTATCCCCAAAGTTCACCATTAATTTGTTTACCCCACGTCAAGTAGTCGATTATTACGAAAACAACTTTGATGACTCGGATCGTCAGAATGAATTTTCTGGTTTTGGATTTAAAGTCAAATTGGAAGCGGGATTTGATAATATAGCCATTCATTCTGATCACTTTTATCCTGATGAAATTGATTATACATATACTTTGAAATCTCCATATGTGCTAACGAATGAAAGTCCTAATAAAATGCAATATGATAATGTAGCGATCATCGAACCTGGCGAATTAGGAACCGTTTTTGGTGATTTTGAGTTTTGGGATTATGTTATTGTTGAAGGGTCAAAAGATGGTCTGAATTGGACTGAACTTTTGGATGGTTATGATTGTAGATTGTATCCAGAATGGACGTCAGCTTTTGAATCCGGCTCATCGGGGAAGCAATCCATGTATAAAAAGCAAAAAATAGAATTAGAAGATAGTTTTGAAGTAGGGGATACCATTTTGATTCGTTTCCGATTATCTTCAGACCAAGCTGCTAATGGCTGGGGCTGGGCGATAGACAATGTAGAAATTGGCGAGTTAACTAATAAAGTATCAAATACTTCATTTGAAAAACCAATAAAGATATTTCCAAACCCAACCATTTCAAAGTTAAATATTGAAACTGATCAAAGGTTAAACCATATTCAAATAGACATTTTTGATATTAATGGAAGTTTAATTAAATCTATTAGAAATCAAAATTTGTCGGGAATATCTGGTATTGATGTGCAATCGCTCCCCTCGGGAACTTATTTTATTCAATTTAAAGGAAAAGATATTCAAAAGGGAGAAGTACATAAATTTATAAAACTGTAAATGATAAACAGGCAAAAACCAAAAAATTGATATCACTTATTTTGATTATTGAAATGTTTGTATTCCTTTAGATACTGGATTCTATCTTGTGCATATTTTTTATAGGTAGCATTGTTGTCATCTGACTTGACATATTGGCTGTAATAGTTGATGGCTATTGATTTATCTTTATAATATTCATCAGAAGCTTGTCCTAAGAAAAGTAAAAGCAATGGGTCTTCTTTATACTTGTAAGCCCATTTATAATTATCAATAGCATCTTTAAGATTGTGTTCATCTTTTTGAATTCTTGCCAAATTACGATGGTATGTGTGCATCGATGGAGAAGTACCTTCCGAAATCGCTTTATTGTAATGGAAACTGGCAATGTCAAATTCTTTTTTGACCTCATAAGCATTGGCTAAATAATAATGTGCGTATTCTGGATTACTTTCATCGACCAATGATTTTTCTAAATAAAAAATAGCTTGATCCACAGAGTCTATTTGCAGCAATGCATAGCCCATCATTTTATTATAATAATTCGAAAAATCTAGCCTTCTAACTATTGAATTCAATTGCACCACTGTACTATCATACAATTTCTGGACATAATAGTTTTTTGCTAACAAAAGAGTAATAGAGATATTTTCTTTGTCTAGAGCTAGCCCAATATTTAATAAGCTGTCTGCTTCTTTGTGTTGGCTATTGGCAATAAAAATTTCTGATAATGCTTTAATAGAAATTACATCATTTGGGTTCAAAGATAATGCTTGAGCATATTTAGGAAAAGCTTCTGATATGATTCCGGCCTTTAAGTATAGAGCACCCAATTTACGATAATAGATTGGATTGTCTGGGAAAGAATCCTTGAGCATGTTATTGTATTTTATAGCTTTTGGTATGCTTTCTTGATCCTCATAAATATTTGCCAAACTGATGTAGGCAGTTTTGAAAAATGCGGCGTCATTGCCAATTTTTAAAAAATATTCTTTGGCTTTGGAATAGTTTCCTAATCTATAAGCACAAAGTCCAGCTTGTTCTAAATAATAAAGATTGGTAGAATCTCCACTTATATTATTCTCCCAAATGCTCAATGCAGCTCCAAATTCTTGATTATTATATAATTCTAAAGCTTCTTGCTCAGATTTAATTCCTTGACTTAAAGCGTTCGAAATTGAAAAAATGACTAAAAAAAATGCAAATAATTTATTCATATTCAAATGTAACTAAAAAATTAGTTATACTTAATATGATTTATAATTTATTTTGAAATGGTTCAATATATGAATCTCAAAGTCCAGCCTGTGGCTAGGAGTTAGCACGGAATCTTGGTTTTGATGTGATTTTGACTAAAAATGAGGTCAAAATTATTCATTGGACTTCAATTAATCTGCATTCTAAGTAGATGTAAAAATTATGGTTTATTATCCTTCAACCATTGAATGATAGCAAAAACAATCGATAGTATGATCATTAACCAATCCACATGCTTGCATGAATGCATAACAAATGGTGCTGCCAACAAACTTGAATCCTCTTTTTTTTAAATCTTTTGACATTGCATCACTAATTGAAGTTTTCGCAGGGACTTCACGGTGATATTTGAATCTGTTTATTATTGGTGAACCATTTACAAAACTCCATATATATTGATCAAAGCTACCAAACTCTTGTTGAACCTTAAGGAATGCTGATGCATTTGAAACAACTGCATTTATCTTTAATTTGTTTCGTATAATTCCAGAATCGTTCATTAATTCTACAAATTTTGCTTCGTCGTATTGGACGATTTTTTCTGCTTCGAAATGATCAAATACTTCGATATATCGAGCTCTTTTTCTAAGAACTGTGATCCAACTTAACCCAGCCTGCGCTCCCTCTAAATTAAGCATTTCAAATAACAATCGATCTTCGTGCACAGGCTTGCCCCATTCATTATCGTGATAGTCAATATAGATTTTGTCATTACTTACCCACTCGCACCTTTTTAATTCCATGGTCTTATTTTACAGGTGTCATATGATCATAACTCAATATTCTTTTCAATTTCCAATCCCCCTTTTCAAGTATCCATACGTGTGTGAATTTTGCAGTGCTCGTCAAATATCTCGGTTTCCCTTCTATCATCCCATAAAATTCATGAATTCCAGTCTGAATAGCGCCATATAGTCTATCATTATTATGCAAGGGAAAAACTTGCAGACTATTATCAGCTAACACTCTAATTGGTTTGTAATTCATTTGACAAAGATTGGGAAAACTTTGAATGAACATTTCTTTCGAATCCGAAAAGCCACTTTGATCATGGTAGAATTCTAGATCCTCGCTTAATAAAATCCTAAATAATGCAGTATCACAGTTGTTGAACGCAATATTAAATACCAAGCTGTCTTTTGCTTTAAGTAAATCGAACAATTCATCTGGATCCATTGATTTTTTTTGAGCAAAAGAAGGACTTATTAATATAAACGAAATGAGAAAAGTTGGGATAAATTGGTACATCTTCAATCAGTTAAATTTAAATGTAAAAGGAAAAAAGAATTGGGTTTCCTTCAATAAGATTTCAGAAAGATTATAAATAAAAAAATAGCATTAGCAAGTGTGACTAAAAACTTCTACTCCGTACCTGCAACAGGAGAAATCATGATATGCGCTCTATGTGTGCCTGGATTCATAATCCAAGGATGATTAGCAGCAATTGGTTTTTCTGGCAAACCGGTTGATTCTGCGGTAGCAAAAGGCATATATACAACATATCGATATTGGGCTCCTGCCACGGTAGATGTTTCTGGGTCATAAAGTGCATTTTCGCCATAATAAATATGTAAAGTAGAACCTGCTTTACCCATTTGCAATTTACCTGATTTCACTTCTTCTTCTCTTATATCAAATATTTCATTTGCACTTTTTCCTTGCAATTTCAATTCTCTGCCTCTTGCCATGAATGGTTCTAAATCTTTGTGATAACAAGCAGCATTAAATCCCTTTTGTTTTGGATCATCTGCCAAACATATGAATTCGTTAGTGCCTTCTTTCAAAGTGATAAATTCTCCTGCCATATTGTAACCAATAACTTTGCATTCCGATCTACTTGCCACTGGGGCAGCCAAGAGTGCTGTAGCAATCAATGCTTCATCCGTATCAATTGGCTTAAATCGAGCGCTAATTAATTCTGACTTTGTATCGTTTGATTCAGAATTTTCTTTTGAAGAATCCGTTTTTTCAGCTGAGTTACAAGAAAATAATACGCTTGTAATAAGGATGGCTTGAATGATGCTTTTCATTTTCTAATTTTTTGGTTAACACATTTTCATCCAATATAAGTAAAATTCAATAATTATTAGAAGTGTAAATTAAAGAGTGGGAAAAATATTATGGTTTTTTTTGTGGAGTAAATATTTCATTTTGAATAGCCAGATTCATTTTTAGATTATGATATTTATGGCTTTTTATTGTAAACTTGAAAGCAAATAATTTAGATTTTGCGCAATTTGCGGAGCTGGTTTTTGAGGTCAATTGGTTGAATTTTCATAAAAATTAAATAAGCATAAATACCTCAGGGGTAATTATGCCTATTTTAATCATTATTTAACTTTTAAAGAGAAATGAAAGCCTTTATAAAAATTAGTCATAAATCATGGGAATGGTTTAATATTTATAATCTATCTAACATCCTTGTGTTCCGAAAAATAGGATTAGTTTTTGGTTGACTTTTTCCCCTTCCGAATTAGTAGCTGGATCCCATTTGTCTTTCATTTTAGAAACCAATTCAAGAACTTTTTCATCCATTAAAGGGAAACCTACTGTAGAGGATAACTTTACATTTTCAATAGATCCATTCTTTGTAACTGTAAAACTTACTTGTCCAGGTTTAATTTTATCTCGTTCTACAATTTTCATTTGCTCTTTACTATTGTCTCTAAAGTAAGTAATTAGATCCTTATATTCCCCTTTGAATTTTGCAGGTTTTTCTGGAACAATAGTCATGTAGTAAACGATACTATCATTTCTTAAAATGTCATTGTAATCATTTTTTCTCTTGCAAATGGAGGATACCCTAATATTGGTTGAATAATCAAGAGATTTTAAGAGATTTAGTTGAGCAATTGTTAAGTTACCACCCGTTCCTACCTCGGTAATTTCATTTTCTTCATTAAGTATAGAGATCCTTGAATTTTGGAAAGATTCAACTGATTTTGTCGATGCTTCAGGAAGTATATCAAATACTGTTTTTACTTCTTTTAACTCTTCTTTTACGAGGGTAGAATTATACCTATGGTCCACATTGAAAATGAATGTATTCAGATCTTTTTCATTAATTATATTATTCATTACGTTATAGTAATAATTGGCTGCTTGAACATTTTCTGGCTCTTGTTTCTTTATTTG
>JAHEAQ010000029.1:0-4722 GCA_024642705.1 Bacteroidota bacterium
GCATGTACATTGATTGATATTTTTACTCCTTGTAGAGAAGATTATAAGTAGAATTTATTTTACAACAGTTATGTTTCCCAAAGCTTTTGTAAACCTATTCTATTATTTCGTAAAGTGTTTCAACATGATCACTTCACGGGCATTCAAGTGACGCCACCATCCTCTTTTCAAGTCTTTTTTGGTTAAGCCTGCATAATATTCACGATCTAATCTTGCTACGTGATAACCCAAGTGTTCAAATATTCTTCGAATAATTCGATTTCTTCCTGAATGCAGTTCAATTCCCACTTCCATCCCGTTGCTATCCTTTACCATATCTACTCCATCTACCTGGATCAAGCCATCTTCCAAAATTACTCCATTGCGGATTTTTGTGATATCCTCTTCTGAAATAGGTTTGTCCAAAACAGCTCTATAGAATTTTTTCACTTCTCCTGATGGATGAGCTAATTTTGTTGCAAGGTCTCCATCATTGGTTAAAAGCAATAATCCAGTAGTTTCTTTGTCCAATCTCCCTACTGGGTAAATTCTTTCTTTCACCTTTTCTCCTATGATATCTCTGACTGTCATTCTCCCATTTTCATCACTCAGCGTAGTTACTGTATTTTTGGGTTTGTTCATTAAAATATAAACCAAATTTTCCTCAATGGTCAATAATTTACCTTGATAGACCACCAAGTCACCCTCCTGGACCATATAGGAAGGATTAATTTCAATTTTATCATTTACATGAATCTTACCATCCTTAACAAGAATAGCTGCATTTCTTCGGGAACAAATCCCACAATGGGAAATATATTTATTTAATCTCATTAATATAATCTAGAAAGGAATATTATCCATTATTCCAAATTCATTATCGGCACTTCCTCCATTCATTTTGGATGGTCTTGTAATAATTCCTCCAGTTCCAAATGGATCACCCATGTTTGGCAAATCACCAAATCCCATTTCATCTGGTTCCGTGAACTTGACATATTGTGGAATAAACTTAAGGAAAACACTACCTAAAGATCCATTTCTATGTTTTGAAATTATAATTTCTGCTGAATCTCTTGGAACATTTGAATCTTCTGGTTCTAAATCATAATAAGCAGGCCTATATATGAATGTTACCATATCCGCATCCTGTTCAATTGCTCCAGATTCCCGAAGGTCAGAAAGTTGTGGTCTCTTATTCCCTCCTCTCGTTTCCACTGCCCTACTTAATTGAGACAATGCCATAACTGGCACACTCAATTCTTTAGCAAGCCCTTTCAATGCCCTTGAAATAGTAGAAATTTCTTGTTCTCTATTTCCCCCTCCTCCATTTGGAGCACCAGTCATTAATTGAAGATAATCGATAATGATCATTTCAATATTGTGGTTTTGCTTTAATCTTCGGCATTTGGCTCGCAGTTCAAATATATTGATTCCTGGAGTATCATCAATAAAAATGGGTAGTTCTGAAAGTCTTTCCACAGCTGCATGAAGCCTATCCCATTCTTCCGTACCCAAATCGCCATTTCTAAGCAGTCTGGAATCAATTTCTGCCTCCATCGCGATAAGACGATTTACCAACTGTAGATTAGCCATCTCCAAAGAAAATAGTGCCACACCTTTTCCAAATTTGGCTGCATTATGAGCCAGAGATAATGTATAAGCTGTTTTTCCCATACCTGGCCGAGCAGCCACAATAATTAAATCTGATTTTTGCCATCCAGATGTTAACTTATCCAAATCTGCAAATCCAGTTGGAACCCCTGTCAAACCATCTGTTTTGGAGCTAACCAATTCTATCTCATTTCTAGCTTTTACTGCAAGTGCTTTTAAAGATTCAAATCCAGTACTTAAATTCTGTTCAGTTATTTCGTATAGGTTTCTTTCAGCACTGTCAAGAAGCTCGAAAACATCTGTTGTATCTTCGAAAGAATCTTTAATAGTTTCTGTAGAAACTCGAATCAATTCTCTTTGGATGTATTTCTGAGCGACAATTCTTGCATGGTATTCAATATTTGCTGCAGAAGCTACTCTATGGGTTAAATCCATTAAATAGTTCACTCCTCCAACTTCATCTAAATTCCCAGCTTTTTTCAAAGCTTCATGAACTGTCAAAATATCAATAGGTTGAGACTTCTCGAAAAGTTCGAGCATTGCTTCGAAAATGAATTTGTTTTCTTCTTTATAAAAACTTTCCTTTCGAAGAATGTCAATGACGGAGGTAAGCCCATCTTTATCCATCATTATGGCTCCTAAGACTGCCTCTTCCAAAGGAATTGCTTGTGGCATAACTCTGCCATATCCGAGAGAATTAGACTCTTGATCGTTTTTATATGCAGTAAGGTTACCGCTTACCGATTTTAATTTCTTCGGATTTTCTGCCATTTATTTGTACTTTATAAGACAAAGCTAAAATAATTTTAGCATGCTTTTGCACTACACAATTTTGGAATCGTTAGCTAAATGTTAGTAAACCGCATCCCAATGTGCATAAAAATTTAAATTATTAATTAGGAAACAAATTTACTTAAAATTTAAATCCCAAACACATTTAAATTATTTTATAAATAAGGAATATATTAATTGTAGATTATTATAATTCAATTGGTTATGCCCACATATAGCTGATAATACTTATTTGTTCTTTTTATATGTGTTCAGATTTTTCTGAATTTATACCATAATTGTTTGCCTAAAAAATTGTTAGAAATTACATTTTACATTTTAGAATTCCCCACATTTTTGAGTCTTTCTTTGACTTCTTCCACGCCATTTTTGTAGATTTCAATTTCAGCGACTTTATTTTCTTGGTCTATTATATTTTTCTCAATGTTTTCTTCCATTTCAGCAATCTTTTTTAAGGCTTCTTCGATCGTTTTATGGTATTTATCATTGTCTTTTTGCAATTGTTTATAATCTTTCTCTGCTTTACTCAGCGCTTTTTCACCAGCTTTCAGCTCATCTTCGATCAATGATTTCTTAATATATATTGAAAAATCCATTAACAATTCTTCAGCATTGTCATATTCTTCAGTAAAATCAGAAGAATTAATAAATCCATTTCCATTGTCTATCCATAAATAAAAACGCGTTGAATTATTCAAATCTTCGATTTTAGCATAAACATCCAGCTTGTTCTTTGAAACTTGGTTCATTTTAGCTTCAACGATAAAAAATTCCTTTGCTTTTCTATTGAACTTAATTTTGCCATATTCTTTGAAATAACTTTTGAAATAGGTTTCCAAACTTTTTTGGTTGACATTTTCAATATCCATACTCATAGCGTCCTGATTTCCCAAACTCATTAAACCTTGGGTTGCCACAACTTGTCCAATCAAACTAATTGATAAAAAAGAAAACAATAAAACTTGAAATGGTATAAATATTCGCTTCTTCATGATAGTTCATTTTAGACGTTATTAATAATTGTAAAAAAACCTATACTCTTTGTCAAAATATATTAATTATTTAGACGAGCACATAATGTTTTGTCACTCATTTATTAGAAGGATAGAACGCTCAGATTGGTTCCTAAAGCAAATAATTATTTGATGGTATATGTTTCAAATCTCTTCAAAAAAGCAAGATCAAATTCAGCTCCTATTCCTGGTGTTTCATCAACGGTGACTTTCCAATCTTTGTGATAAACCATTCCTCCATGAACTGGATCTTCAGATTGCATTAATGGAGAATCAAGATCATAGTAGATGATATTATCCCAAGCCATTGAAAAATGTACTAAAGCTGTAATTCCTAATTTGGTTTCAGAAAAAGAACCTACTTGACAATAAACTCCTGCTCCTTGAGCAATTGCAGCTATTTTCATAGCATGAGTAATTCCTCCAGCTTTTCCTAATTTTATATTTATTAGATCAATTGCCCCTTCTGCCAAATTCCTATACGCATCAAAATGATCGAAAACGGATTCATCACCCATAATCGGAATTGGGCTTGCATCAACCAATCTTCTTCTATCAATTATATTTCCAGCAGGAACTGGAGCTTCACAATGGTATATATTGCAATCTGCAATTCCTTCTAATACACGAATGGCTTCTAGATAATTCCAACCTTGATTGGCATCAATCCACATTGGAATTTCATTGCCAATAGCCTTTCTTATTGCATGAATTCGATCAATATCTTTTTGTGCAGGCCGATCTCCTAATTTAATTTTTAAAAAAGGAAATCCATCTGCTTTATATTTCAAAGCTTTTTCTACCATTTTTTCCTTGCTCAATAAACTTACTGTCATGTCGGTATAAATTTCTTTATCAGCATCACCATTAAGGTATCTGAACAAAGGAAGACCAACAGCTTTTGAATTGAGATCGTAAAGAGCCATATCAAATGCCCCTTTTATGGAGGCATTTCCTGCCAATGCTTTGTCGATTTTTGAAACTATTTTCCTTATTTCCCTGGCATCTTCTCCAATTAACAATTGAGCAAGGTCTTTCCCAGCTGCAACCGATCCATGCTGCGTTTCTCCATGAATCGTTCTATAAGGGCAACATTCTCCAGTTCCAAAAAGCCCATCATTTGTATATATTTTCACAACCGTATTGTTAGCATGTGTAAGCGGTCCTTTTGAAATTACAAATGGTTCAGTAAGTTTGATTTGAATTGGAATAATTTCTATCCTTTCGATTGTTAATTTGCTCATATAATAATGCTTTTAAAAAATTTGAGCCGCCAAGATATTAAAAAGAATTTACCTTAAAAAATATGAATGCATCAGTTGAA
>JAHEAQ010000029.1:4822-22407 GCA_024642705.1 Bacteroidota bacterium
AACACTTTTTCACGATACTCCTTCCCAGCAATAGACTCCAAATAATCTCCATATCTTTCCCAAGTATAATGGTTCAAAACTTCAGTATCTTGAGTAATCAAATCTGAAATCATCAAACAACCTCCAGGTTTAAGTAGCTTGTACAATTTGGCAAAGGTTGTTTCCCAATCTTCATCTTCTCTCAAATGATGTAGGACTGCTCCTGCCAATATAATATCAAAATGACCTTCTTCTAATTTTGCACTTCGAATATCCATATGGCATATTTCAACTGAACCACTAGAGACTTTTGAAACCCTTTCCAATGCCTTATCCAACATCGGTTTGCTTAAATCAACTAAAGTGCAATTCAAATTTTCTATTTTAGATAACATCATCAATGAATAATTTCCAGCTCCGCAACCTACATCTAATAAATTTGTTGCTTGAGGAACAATTCTTTTTGCTGCTTCGGTAATTAATTCTAAAGATATTTTTGCATCAATTGTAGATAATTGGCCAGTATTAAGATTGGAAAAACGTTCGACATCGTTGTCAAAACGCTCTTTAATTTCCTGGACAGTTGATTTGTTCATTAGACTAGTTTTAAAATAATTTCTGTAATGAAGTTAGATAATTAAGATTGCTTAAGATGGGATAGCTTAAAATTTCATTGTATAATTCTATTTAATTAAAATTCAATCTTACAACCACAATGAGCAATGAAATTAAAAAAAGAGTAATGAAAATTATTTTATTGTATTTAGCCAACCAATTTGGCAAAAATATATCGAAATTATCCATAGTCGAATCAGAATATCTTCTCGCTATTATCGTCAATGGACAAACCATTCTAAAAGCAACTAACACAGCTCCTTCTAGCAGTACAAAACCAATAGCTACCCATGTTAAAGTGCCTATGCGATTTTTTATTCCGCAAAATAATACGTAAAAAATTGCACTCACAAAAAATAGCCAAACCAATGTATGTATTAGTTTGACGTACCATAATTTATCCATTTCGGTCATAGATATTTTTCTTTAGCCACAAGTTATTTCAAAAATGGTAATTCTTACCATGGTTTAAAATCATTTTAAAAATTAAATTCCTAATTCAATATTGTTCAAAAACTTGAAAGTTTTAATACCATAATTATTCTGAAATATAGCGTAGCTAATTATAAATCATACTTAAAAATGTAAGGCGGCTGACTTAAATCAATTTAAATAAATTTCATCTCCCCTTTGGCTCAATTTAGGTAGTATCTGTTCTAAGGATTGAATATTCAACTTCTAATATTAAATACTTTTAAAATTAGTTGATAACAATGGTTCAATTATTTTTTAAAAACTACCAATTAAAGCCTTTCAAGATGAAAAGTTTATTTTATTTATTAAGCCTTGTGATTTTATTTTTTTTCGGATGTGAAAAAGAAAAAAATGCTTTGAATGATACAAATAATTACGAATCATTAGATTATCAAAATTTTAATGAAATATTTGCTTTCAATTTAAATGGAGAAGGTCAATTAGAAATAATTAATAAAATTTCATTATCAGACCTCGAATCAATCAATAAATCTAAAGTTTCAACCAGATCAAAAAATTATGCTTCAGCCAATGGGCATTTCAATACGCCATTTGGAAGTACGATGACTTTTTCAGCCATTGAAAATATGGGTGGCACACATGGGCAAATTCATCTAGTCAATGCAAGCTTGGATGTTCAAATGAATACTACTTGTGTTGCTGTTTATGAGAATAAGGCTGTTTTCCAGGGTGAAATTTCATCCATTAATGAAGGTAGTTTTTATAAGGTAGGCAATACATTAATGATTTATGTCGAAGATTTTGGAGAAGGGGCAAAATCTCCTTTAGATCGCTATAGCTCAAACCTATATTATTTAAAGACTTCAGATCCTACTTATTTGTTCGATTGTCAGCTTTGGTTACATTGTTCTACACTCTGCTGGGGAAATTCAATAGAAGTTGCCAATCGGAGTGATCAAATTCAAGTGAAATAATTGATTTATTCTATTTGAATGAAAAATCTGCTATAGTTGATAAACACTATTTATTCATCACTAAAGAATTCACTGCATCTACCATTGCCTTAAAACATTCCGTTTCGCTTCCTTTTTCAATTACTGTTGGTTGGAGTGAGAAATAATTGTCCATAAAATTTCCAGCGGAAGTCCAGACTGTATGCATTACTCCTAGAAAATGTGCACTCATTTCCGGAGTTGAATTTTGTCTGAAATTGCTTACCATTTTCACCTGATCAACAGCAACCTGAGGTTTCCTCCATGAACAAGCAATCACATCTAATCCTTTTAAAGCAAAATATGCAGGAGTGGGAATTGCTCTTTCGTAGTGCCAATCACAAATTATTACAGATTTCGGAATCAAATCCACTGCTCTTGCAGTATTGTTCATACTTGCTTCCCACATTCCAATTCCAGAAGAAGTAGCATCTATGAGGCGATCTCCCCAAATCCATAATTTTGCTCCCCTACTTTCTAAATGACGGCTCAATTTGCTTATTTCTCCAGCAAATAAAAAAGATGGGTCCATGCCTTTACATCTTGGGCATTTAGGATCAGCAATGTAAAAAACCTCATCCATACCAGCATGAAATGACTTTGCCTCAAAAACTTCAATTATTTCATCCATTAAATCAAAAACTACTTCATGAACTTCAGGGTGAAGTGGACAATAACTTTTACAATAAAGGTTGTCATCATTAGGCCATTCGTACTTTTCTGGAATTTGCACATGAGGTGTTTCATCAAATTGAGGGTACACTTCTAATAATTTATTCAGATTGGATGCCCAGCTTTGGTGACCCAGCAAATTAACCTGCGGAATAAGCTCAATTTTATTTTTTTTACAAACTTCAACTAAGCTTTTAACATCTTCTTTACTTAGCGTATGATTGCTTTGTAATTCAGGCCTCGATTCATAAGCATAATTAAAATCTATTCGAAGAACCAATGTGTTAACTTTATTAGGTGCAAGTTCATTTTCAATAAATTTTACAAAATCATTCAACCTTTCGTGGCTTGGTGCAGCAATGCAAAATCCATTAACGGGCAATTGGTTTTGAGCATAAATAAAACCATTGCTATTAAATAAAATTATCAAAACACCTATTATAATTCTCATAGTAATTATCTATTTTTATTGTAATCCATATATTATTCGAAATATTTTCACAGCTTTAATTTATACCCCTTTCTTTCCATCCATCCTGTAAAAATCACCACAATTAAGGCAAAACCAAAAGAAATTAACAATCCCAAACCACCCACATGTAGAAAATCTGGAAGATGAAAATTGAGCAATGTTTGAAGCGGGTAAATAAAGTAAGGCAACATATAGCAAGTTAAAGTTGCTGTGCCCGCAGGGGCAATAATTCTTGCCCATTTGGTATGTTTTTTTTCGTCAGATATATAGTATAAAATGACAAACAATAAAATTCCAATTCCTGTGCAAATGCCTAACCAAGAAGGTGTACCTTGAATTTTTGATATACCCCAAAATGGCCTTGTACCAATTCCATAAAGAATATTAAACAATCCCAAACCACTAAGACCTAAATAAGCCCACTTAATATTTCGTTTTGAAATTTTTTGAAATAATAAGGATGTGACAATTCCTGCAGCTGTAAAAGCGGGAATAGTACCACTTATAACCGGCGAAAAATAACTCAAAAATCCATTTGAACCAAGAGACATTCCAGAATGATCAAGGACAGCCAAGACATTAAACAGAAGCCAAAATGCAATCATCAATAACAAATTTCCTTTAGTAAATAAATAAGCGCATGCATTAACCAAATATGCCCAGCCTATCAAACCCAATATTCCCCACCACTGCGTAGTCATCCATTGATCACCAGCTGTGCCACCTTTATAAACAATTGCCAAAAATAATAGTATTATAAATCCAAAAGCTTGAATAAAAATATGCCATTTTTGGGGTACCCTAGTTCTTTTCCAGTCCATCCAAATTAAAATGACAGCTAAAGCCATTAAAATGCACCATAAATATTTGCCCGTCCATACGCTTTCTTGATGAATTGTTTCATAGTTCACCATAAAAACTCCAATCAAAAGCAAGGACACAGATCTTGATATGATGTGTTTTGAAATTGACAAATTGCTGTCTTTTTTTAACTTCCGGTTTTCTATAGCAAAAGGAATGCTTAGTCCAATTATAAATAAGAATAGAGGAAATATAACGTCTGAAAATCCCATATAATCTTCGCTAGCTCCAGCATGTTCAAGCCATCTTGGTACTTCAGTAAGGGTCCAAAAATCATTAACCCATATCATTAGAAGCATAGTTATTGCTCTTAAAATATCAATTGAAGAAAGTCTCATTTATTTTATAATTGAGTTCAAATTAAATATTTGAACAAGAAATAAAAAGCAAAACGATAAATAGTTAATAAAGGGAGCTTTTTTTGCAATGAAATTTCCTTATCAGAATCGAAATTCTATTTTTTCAATTCTATTTTTTCTTCCTTTGAAATGGTTCTAAATTCCAACTTAACATTTGAGTCCTTTTCCGAAGTTTCAAATTTACAATCAAACAAAATGTTATTTAATCCTGAATTTATCTTAAAATCCAAAGAATTTATAGGAATTTCATTTATAGGTTGCCAATCTGCATCATATATGATAGCATGATTACCACCAATATATTTGAGGTGTTCCCCTTGATTTAAAGTAAT
Source organism: Bacteroidota bacterium (assembly GCA_024642705.1). Taxonomy (GTDB): domain Bacteria; phylum Bacteroidota; class Bacteroidia; order Chitinophagales; family Saprospiraceae; genus Portibacter. Next base: position 9,540 of record JAHEAQ010000029.1, read on the forward strand.
TGATAACGCTATGGATTTGTAATTGTTAATCTCAATTTTTATATCCTTAGCTTTGCAATTATTTGCAGAAAATATAAAGTTTAATGTTTGATCTTTGCCATTATTATTCACCTCAAAAACCGAATTTAAGGGTTCACCAGGTTGCTTAATTTTCTTTTCATGCTTAAATGAGGTCGTATTTATATGATTCAAATTCCAAGATTCATCTTCACTTTTTATAAGCTCAAATTCATTTCCTGTCATTCTCATTAATTCCTTTTGCTCTTCTGAAAATGAATTACTAATTCTTAACTTTTCCCAATCACCAATTAAATTTAAGATTTTGTCAGAATTACCATTTTTTGCTATCACTTCATTAGATGTGACAAAAGCATATCCAGCATCATAACCTGCTGATCTCGAAAGCAGCCATTCAATATCTTCAATACTCGTTTCTTCAGTCATTTTGAACCATCCTAACATGCCTGGCATAAAGTTTCTCTTGAAATATGCTTGGTTTTTAAATCTATATTCAGTTTGACTTTCTCTAAAGCCTCCGTACCAAGGTTCCCCCCAATTCATACGAGAATAGATGTGCCAGAAAAAATGTGTTGTTCGACTAGCGTCTATAATAAGATGTTTTTTTGAATCTTCAGATAAATTATTGTACCAGGTATAAGGCATCAATGACTCTCCGTAAGTACCCAAGCCTGTTGAGCGATTTCCTTCTAAGCCATCAAATGAAATTTGACGCAAACCAGTTTTGTTGTACAATTCAGCCATTGTTTTTGACATTTCAATGGTCAATTCGGCATTAGTTAAAAATACTTTGTAACCATGGTCAAGAAGTTTTGAAATTTCTTCTCCAGATTTATGTTCTTTTGCAATTGTATTGAATGCCCCTCGTTGACAATCCAATAATTTCCACGGTTCTTGTTCTGAAACTTTATTATAGCGAATTAACTCTTCCCCAATCATCACAGTTTTTAAATTGTTGTTTTTGTATTGATTGAAAAAATCTGGTGAGGCAATTTCAATTTCAGTAACAGTGGCGTCAATATTTTCCAAAATCTTAGAACTACCTACTTTTGCTAACCTTGAATCTGGAACTGGGCTGACGTATGCGTCATTTGTTGTTATGAAATTAGAAAGAAAATGGGTTCCAAGATATACACCTTGAGCTTTGGCTTTTTCGACACATGCATTCAATCCTTCAATTCCATTTGGAAATTCTCCTTTATAAAGATCGAAATGTCCCCAATTTTCAAAAGTCTTTCCATAATGATATAAATATTTCAATCCTGCCTTTTTCGTTAATGTTATGGCATCTTGAACATTATCTTCTGTAAAACTAGTAATAATATATGCTGCCGATGCTCCGGGAGCAGTTTTCCCCCATACGCCATCAATTATTGGATGAGGCAATTCTTCTGCAAGTTCTATTGCTCCAATAATTCCCAGCGCCTTGCTACTTGAGCTTCCAAAAAGTGCGATTTTGGACCCAATGACTCCGCCATCATTATATGCTGGAGCTATAATTTTTTCGTGGTCAAAATCTTGGATAACCCTTTCTTTGTTCCTATTTCTGGTATATGCCTGCAAACTACTTCCATTTTTTGTTGGTTTTGCAGCTTCAACTCTATACAAAACGCTTCCATCAGCATTTGGATGCATATTGTTCGGATCATCTTCTGTGAAAATGTCAAATTCTGGCATTCGGTCACTTTCATTCCAAGGGTAACCGCCTAGCGTTTTAATATTTAAGGATTGAATACCTAAGGAAAATGTTTCATCTCTAACAACACCAACCGTTTCGCCAATTATTTTATGGATTATATTAAAATATGGCCCCCAAAGAATCAAATCTACATCCTCCTTATTTGTTAATGATACTAGTTCAAAAGTGATATAGTCCTCTTTTTCTTCGAATTTGACGGTTGCTTCAATATTTTGATCATATTTCAAAATAATTGTTCCATCTTTTATCTGGGCAGATTCTGGCGATTTAAAAATATTATTCATTCTAATAGCCATCAAAACAGAAGCAGTGTCTTGGGAAATATAATTGACATTTGAATTAATATCTGAAAGTTCCGTAATAAGTCCCGCATTATTGATGCTCATCTTTAAGGACTTGGTTTTCAAACCAATAATTGAAGTGTCACTATTGTTGCTGCATGAGATCAAAATGAAAATTGAAATAATGGACAGTTGAACTAATCTTTTCATCGCTTTTGTAATGATTTTGTTCCTATTGAGATATAGGCAAAAATGGCTTAATCAATGAAGTAATATAAATTTATTTATCTATCCAAATAAATTGAATTGTATTTGTCTTTGTCAAATTTTTATAAATTTTCGAACTTCAATTGTTCTTAGACCAATTAATTCTAACCGCATAAAATAAAAACCATTTGAGATATTAGAAATATTAACCTTACCTTTTTCGGAATTCCATTTTTCTTCCAAAACCAATTTCCCTTGAAGATCAACAATGCTTACTTTTACCACTCTAAAATTACTTTCTATTGTAATAAAAGTTGACGCAGGATTAGGAGATAACTTTATTTCAGCAACTTTTTCTTCTAAAGTGCCACTAACAGCATCCTCTCCATCGCAGTTTTCATCAATTCCATTGTTAGCAATTTCTATTGCTTCAGGATTAATAGCCGCATTATTATCGTCACAATCCTCATCCGAATTGAAGCCGTCTTTGTCCACATCTATGAATCCCAATTCACCATTGCAATTCTCGTCAATCAAGTTATTTGGTATTTCTGTTGCTCCTGGATTTATAGCAGCATCATTATCATCACAATCTTCATCAGAATTGTAACCATCGCCATCCATATCTATAATTAATAATTCACCGTCACAATTTTCATCAATATCATTATTAGCAACTTCTGTTGCTTCTGGATTAATAGCCGCATTATTGTCGTCACAGTCTATATCCGAGAGGAATCCGTCGCCATCCACATCAATTGTCAATTTTTCTCCATCACAGTTTTCATCAATATCATTGTTTGCAATCTCAATTGCTCCAGGATTAATAGCAGCGTTGCTGTCATCACAGTCTTCATCCGAATTATAACCGTCACCATCCACATCAATTATTAATATTTCTCCATCACAATTTTCATCAATATCATTGTTTGCAATTTCGGTTGCTCCAGGATTTATTGCAGCGTTGTTGTCATCACAATCTTCTCCTTGAAAAAATCCGTCCCCATCTGAATCGTTATTTAATTTAATGCCGTCGCAGTTTTCATCCACATCATTATTCGCAATTTCAATAGCATCAGGATTAATGGATGCATTGTTATCATCGCAATCTTCATCCGAATTGAAGCCATCGCCATCCATATCAATAATTAATATTTCTCCATCACAATTTTCATCAATATCGTTATTAGGGATTTCTGGCTTGCCTGGATTGATAGAAGCGTTGTTGTCATCACAATCATCAGCAGAATTATAACCATCCCCATCCACATCAATTATTAAAATTTCTCCATCACAATTTTCATCAATATTATTATTGGCGACTTCAATTATTCCTGGATTAATATTAGCATCATTATCATTGCAATCCTCATCTGTATGATAGCCGTCCCCGTCTTCATCAGGCAAATTGTTTATTAACAACAAATCAGCAGTGTTGGTACTTCTTTGAAAACAGCTTCCATTCAAACCAATATCAATCAATTGTTTGCCTATAAATTCACTTGGATTAAAAATTTCGCCGTCTACTTTTATAGCATATGCAGTGTAATTTCCTTGACGGAGTTTTGTAAAATCAGATTTGGGTAAAATATCAATGATAGTTCCAATTGCAGATTCGACTACATAGAATATCTCGCCATCTAGTGGGTCATTATCATCAATAGAAATTAATGACTCCCCTGATATATTCACTGTATAATTTACATTATTAATGAATGTAGTGATGCCTAAAATATATTCTGTACAAGCTTCAAGATTTATATCCAGCCACGAAGAAAAAGCAGTAATAGTTGTTCCCGGAGAATTGGCTGATTCAGTCACATTTCCTCCAACAAATGAAGCACATAGATCTCCGGTTTCATACGTACTTGCATCAAATACAATTAACCCAGCAAAATCGTTAAGATCTAAATTTGAAATTCTATATGAACCACTTTGGGCAACTTGAAAATTTACAAACTGATAATTTGTATTTACAGCATTGCCACCAGTGAATTTTAATTCTTCGCAATTTCCTTGCAGATCTTTTCTAATAAATTGCATCCTTGTATCTGCTGAAGTAATCAAGAAATCATCTTCAAATGAGGGAACTCCTTTGAATTCTGAAGATTGAAAATTTAATGCTTGATCACCAATATCAGTGGTAATATCATCAATACCGCACAAGAAAAAAGACTCTGGTGACGGACAATTATTATTGGAATAAAAAGGTCTTGAAAAATTGTAAAATGAAAAACAATCTGCAATATGGCATTCTATTTTAAAATTGAAATTTCCAGTTATTGAAAATCCCGGTGCAACGAAATATTGTACACCTAAGTCTGAATATGGGATATCTTTTCCCACAATAATATTCACATTTGGATCATCCAAGGAAATCAAGTAGACATCCACTTTTTGGCACAAGCTAGAAATACCATCGTCATTCCACGTCACATTAATGGTTTCGCCTCCAACAATAGTGTCCAATAAAGAATCTATTTCTACTCTAAGTGGTCCGGCATTAATTACTTTAACAGTTACTTCATCACTTGCAAATATTCCGCCTTCAGAATTACGATCTCTTACAGTGCACCTCATTGTAATATCTCGAGCAACATTAGATAAGGGTTCAAATGGATCTTGAGAAAAATAACTAAAAAATCTTGGAAAAGATCTATCTGAATTTGATGAAGGAGGATATCCTCTAAAAAGAGGTCCTTTTGAACTATTAGCGGCATCATTTCCTAAAAACCCAGCATTAGGAGACCCAGGACCATCCTCATCCAATTGCTCCCAACAATAAACAAGATCATCTTGCTCATTATCAGTTGCTTCTGCTTCTATTCTAAAGGGAGTGTTTAAAGGTACTCTGAAGCTTGTCACATTGCAAGGATTAATTTTCAATACAGGAGGTGTATTATCTGTTGCAATAATGGTCTGGCAAGTTAATCCTTTGATATATTGTGCCATTAAATGAAGACTGGAAAAATGGAAATAATTGTTTATTGTCTGGTCAGCAACCACATAATCTTGACCTTCTCCACAAAGTCCACCGTAAGACATTAATGTATTACCACTTCCCATTTCATAGGAATAAGCATCTGATAAGGCATCTTTACAAATTGCAGAATTTGAATTCATGGTATGCCTTGCACCGAAAGCATGCCCAACTTCATGGGCAAATACTGAATAAAAACTGTTGTTTGCAAAGGTCAAGGAATTTGCCCATATTCTAGCTTTATTTGGGCCATTAATTCCATTAACTGGGCTACATGCAGCCTGAATAACTGCCTCACCACCAGACAACCATCCATTGCTGGCAGTATAGGCATTAAAGGTTACTCCTAAATCATAAGAATTAAAATCAAATTGTGCATCAAATGCTTTTGAAGATTGAATTATTCTACTTGTCACTCCTCCATTCTTATCTGGGGTAAATGGGTCTGTCGTAGCATTTTTAAACATATGTACCCTGCCACTTAAGGTGAAATTCAGTGAAAATTCTCTTTCGTAAATCAAATTCAGCGTGTTCACTGCTGAAATAATATCTGCCATAACTTGAGAATCGTTATTCCCATGAGCCACATAAAATTCACCTGTTGTGATAATAGCCAATCTAAAACTTTGAAGATTATCACCATACGTATAATATCCAATATTTGATCTTGATGAAGAAGTATTAGGCAAGTTATTATGATCGTTAAGGGTGCAAATTAAATCTTCAACCTTACCAAAACCTGTTTCTTTAATATAATTATCACTGCTAGGATTCGGATAAATACTTGTAATGCCTTCATCATTAGAGATGGTGAAGTAGATTCTGTCCCCAGCCAACAACATTTTGCCTTCCAATTGACCTTTTTGGTTGATTAAATCATAGGTTTGAAAGGAAGGATATTTTTTTTTCAAATCGACATCGACAAGTTCATTCTTGGCAGCTTGATATTCATTTCCCCCTGTTTTCAAAAAAGGCAAATCAAAGGATATTCCTTTTTGTATTTTTTCCTTCAAAGAGAGGAGCGAGTTCTTATCCAATCGGTATGCTTCAGATTGACCAGATAAGCACGTAAAAAAAGGGATCATTAAAACCAAGCAGAATAATCTAGATTTCATATGTCATGGGATATTTGAGCGGAAAGATAAAAATTATCTTTGAACAATTATCAAATGGTAATTGTAATTGGTCCGTTGAAGACATGATAGATAATTATTCCTCAAAAAATTATCCTATTGTAGATTTTACAATTTTTAAAATTCGTAGTTAATACAAACTGAAATTAAAAATTAACCTATTTATAGAAATTATACGTGCAATGCTCTATTTCCGGTTGCTGCCAATGCTGCCTCTTTAACGGCTTCAGTGAAAGTAGGATGAGGATGACATATTCTCGACATATCTTCAGCTGAAGCTCTAAATTCCATTAAAGCAACTGCTTCAATAATTAAATCAGCCACTCTTGGTCCTACCATATGTACTCCTAAAACTTCGTCGGTATTTTTATCAGCAAGCACCTTAACCATTCCATCTGTGTCCATACTTGCTCTTGCTCTTCCTAAAGCTTTAAAGGGAAATTTTCCAACTTTGTATGGCCTGCCACTTTGTTTTAATTCTTCTTCAGTTTTGCCTACACCTGCGACTTCAGGCCATGTGTACACAACTCCTGGAATTAGATTGTAGTCAATATGCGGCTTCTGCCCGGCAATCATTTCAGCAACCATTACACCTTCTTCTTCGGCTTTATGAGCCAACATCATTCCAGGAATTACATCACCAATAGCATATACTCCAGGTTCGTCCGTTTCTAAATGCGTATTAACCTTTACTCTTCCTTTATCATCTAAAATTACTTTTGTGTTTTCTAGACCTAAACCATCTGTATAAGGCTTTCTGCCAATGGCTACCAAACAATAATCTGCTTTTAATTGGATGGTTTCTTCAGAGTCTCTTTTTTTGGCATCGACAACAACACCTGTTTTTGATCCTTTCACATTAGTAACCATATGACTTAAGTGAAAATTGATACCTATTTTTTTTAGCGAACGCCGTAATTCCTTTCCACAATCTGCATCCATACCTGCTAGAATGCTATCCATATATTCAACAACTTCAACTTGAGTGCCCAACCTAGCAAATACAGACCCTAATTCTAATCCAATTACTCCCGCTCCAATGATTACCATTTGTTTAGGTACTTTATCAATATTTAGTGCTTCTGTTGAAGTTATCACCCTATTCTTATCATAATTGAATGCAGGTGGAGTAACTGGTTTAGAACCTGTGGCGATAATTATATTTTTTCCTTCAATACTTTCAACGGTGCCATCAGCTTTTGTGATTTGGATGGTTTTTGCAGATTTAAAAGATCCAACGCCAGTATAAACTTCAATTTTGTTCTTTTTCATCAGAAACTCAACACCTTTGCACGTTTGATCTACAACATCATTTTTTCTTTTGACCATTTGCTTCATGTCCACAGAAAGTCCAGTAGATTTGATCCCATGTTCAGAAAAAGAATGAGTAGCATTATAAAAATGTTCTGATGAATCGAGCAGAGCTTTTGATGGAATACATCCAACATTCAAACAAGTTCCTCCTAAAGTATTGTATTTTTCAATTACAGCTGTTTTCAAACCAAGTTGGGAAGCTCTTATTGCTGCAACATATCCACCAGGACCACTTCCAATGACAATTAAATCAAACATGCTCATATAAATATTTTAAGTTTTTGGTGTTGAATTTTTGTCTCCACCGTTATTTGGATTTCTTTTTTTTCTTCGATTGTTTCTTTTACCAGAATTCGATGGACCTCTATTTGGTCGGCTGTCATTCGCTGGATTTGAATTTCCTTCCTTTTCAGATTTTTCAGGGACCGTATTTTTTGGAGGCCTTGAATTGCCTTTGTTAGAAGAACCGCTTTGAGCTCTTTTCTCATTGTTTCGCCCCTTTGATCTGCTGCTTTTTTTATTTTTTCTTATTTCTGGCAACTCTATTTCTCCTGTTCCATCAGCATATCCCATATCTACTTCTCCTACGACTTCTTTGGTTATTTGCATGCTCATCAAATCTTCAGGATATTCATTTCTTCTGTTCATTTCCAAAATAATTTTCACCTGATTTTTATCCAAGGCAACAACTGGACCTCTTCTTCCGTCGATAGAAGTTCCATAATACATGATACCTTTAAAAATATCGAGTTTTATCATCTGGGCAGTTCCAAATTTAGTTTTTAAATGATCTGCTCTTTTTGGAAAATCTTCCAAAGCATCCATATACGTATCCAGTTCATAATTAAGACAACATTTTAATCTTCCGCATTGTCCACTCAATTTGGACTGATTAATTCCAATATATTGGTATCTAGCTGCAGAAGTAGAAACTGTTTTGAAATCTGATAACCATGTTGAACAGCAAAGTTCCCTTCCACAAGAACCTATGCCACCTATTCTCGCAGATTCTTGTCTTGAACCTATCTGACGCATCTCAATTTTAATTCGAAAATCTTTAGCAAATTGTTTGACCAATTCCCTAAAATCAACTCTTCCATCAGCAGTATAATAAAAAGTTGCTTTACGCTGATCTCCTTGATATTCGACATCTCCAATTTTCATTTCCAAACCCAAGGTCCTAGAAATGACTCTTGCCCTCACCAAAGCTTCTTTTTCTGATGATCTAGCATCTTGCAATTTTTCTAAATCTCTAGCATTAGCTCTTCGAATAATATTGTTGAATTGCCTATTTTCAGGAATATTTTTCTTTTTCATTTGCAGCCTCACCAAGTCTCCAGAAAGAGAAATTCTTCCAACATCATAGCCATTGCCAGAATCAACAACTACCATGTCACCAGTGATTGCTTGATCTCCCAATTCATTTTGAAAGAAGTCTTTTCTAGCCCCATTCTTGAAACTTACCTCTACTATTCCTAGATCATTATTATCGTATATTTGCAATTGTGAAAGCCAATCATAAGTATTTAATTTATTGCATCTTCCACTCGTACAATGTCCATTATTTTCGCACCCCATCGGGCTTCCTCCTGTTCCTGAACTGCAACTTGCACATCCCATAGTTTATATTTTATATTTATTTTATAATGCTTCAGATGAATTCTTTAAAACCAATTCCATAAAGAATGGTACTTTAATTTTTATTATATTAAGCATATTGCACTTTATAAAATAATTCATGGATTCTTATCGAATTTCTCATGAAAAGCATTTTTACGTTTGCATTACGCTCTATCATCATAAAGCTATTGTTCAATAGTTCTTCAATTATTTCTAATGATTCTAAATCAATAAATTTTTTTAACCGATTAGCCATTTCAATTTCTTCTGGTTGAAATCTCATTTGATTATATTCCAGCACATCCAACATCAAAAAAGATCTAAAAAATTGCAAAGCATATCCGATAAAATATTTTTGTTGTTCTTTTTTAATTTTTGCAAAATCATCACACCAATTAACGGTATCTTCAGGTTTTAACTTGTAACAAGTTCTTAGCCATTCAAATAATTTGGCAGAAAAATCAATAATATTTTCTTCGCTCATATTTTTAGCCTCCCTGAAGTTTCCATCAGTTAAAAAACTAATTTTTTTTGCATTTTGAGCACTAACTTCAAATTCTTCAATTAGCCTATTTTCAATTTCTTCATCTGAAGGATTGGGAATATTGATCAATTGACATCTGGAAAGAATAGTATTCAATATCTGATCGATCTGTTCGGTCACAAAAATAAAAATAGTATTATCAGGTGGCTCCTCAATTAATTTCAACAATCTATTTCCTTCTTTTCCCAAATATTCAGGAAGCCACATTAGCAAAACTTTAAATTCACTCTCGAAACTTTTCAAACCAAGTTTCTGCATGATATTATGGCATTCTTTTGCATTAATATTGGCTTGTTTGTTTTCTCCATCCACTTTCATCATCCATTGGGTTATGTTCATGAAAATGTCACTTTCTAGAGCAGAACGCCAATCTGTCAAAAAATCATTAGAAGTAGTTGGGCCAATAAAAGGAAAAGAAAAATGTATATCAGGATGGATAAATTTTTTAGCTTTATTGAGTGCAGAAATCCTTTTTTGTTCCGTAAAATTTGTGATTTTAGAGGAAACTATTTCGTTAGCAAGTTCAATTGCTAATTCCAAATGACCGCAACCATCTCTACCGGACAAAATAATGCTATGTGCCAATTTATTTTCATTTAGCAAGTGCACCAATTCATCCAATATTGGTTTGTGAAAATATATTTTATGTACCTTTTCCATTCATAAAATCGCTATGTAGACTCCAATATGGAAATTATGCGATCATCGAAGGGACTAACATTAGATTTGAAAACATTTAAAAGTGTGCCATCCATATTTAGCAAATATTTCTGAAAATTCCAAGAAACTTTTGAATCAAACTCTCCATTTTCAGATTTATGACACAACCAGTGATAAATTTCATTCACTGGTTCATTTTGAATATTTATTTTAGAAGAAAGTGGAAAATTAACTCCATAATTCTTCTCACAAAAAGTCTTTATGTTTTCTTCACCATCTGGTTCCTGCCCTCCGAAATCGTTACAAGGAAATCCAATAATTTCAAGTTTTTCCTTGTAAACATCGTATAATTCCTGCAATTGTTGGTATTGATTTGTGAATCCACATTCGGAAGCCACATTAACTATCAACAGATATTTGTTTTTAAATCTGGAAATAGACGTGAGTGTTCCTCCAATATCAACAAAATCGAAATCGTAAATTTTTTTTCTGTTCACTTGCATAAAGATATTATTTAATTTTTGTTTATTGACAATACGTTGAAACATAATATTAATATGGAGTGTTTATATTTAATTGAATAAAGAAATAAATAGATAATCATTTATTAATGTATCATATAATGACCTTCAATTATTTCACAATTCATATTATGATATTTGTGTTAAACATTAAATTAAAAATGTGGATTAAGCAAATAAGGAAGTTTCGGGAATCCTTTGTAAGGAAAGAATAAATAATAATTTCTTTTAACACTACAGTGATCTCTAATTAAATTATTAACAAGCTGTTCCCAATTTTAGAAAAGAACTTAAAATTTTAAAAAAATATTTACTCAATAGATTTTCAAAAACCAATTATGAAAATTGCAATATACAGAAAAGCCCATTTTAATGCAGCACATAGGATGCATGTCAAAGAATGGACCGATGAAAAGAACATAGAAGTATTTGGTTTATGCAATAGTCCTAACTATCATGGCCATAATTATGAATTGGAAGTAAAAGTCGTTGGTGAAGTAGACCCAATTACTGGATATTTAATTGATTTGAAATTCCTAAAAGAGTTAATAAAAATTGAGATTGAAGATCGTTTTGATCATAAAAATCTAAATCTTGATACTTTGGAATTTAAAGAATTACAGCCTAGTTGCGAAAATATTTGTTTTGTTATTTGGAGAATTCTAAGTGAAAAATTGGGAAGTAAATATGAGTTAACGGTAAGATTATATGAAACGCCTAGAAATTTTGCAGAATATCCCGCATAAGCTTTTATTACATTTTCCTTAATTTGATAACTTTAACGATTTCTCCTTTATCATCCAATAATCTTACTAAATAAACGCCAGAATTCAAATTTGAAATGTTATAATATTTCCCTTGTTCTGCTTTGAAAGAATTGACTTTTTTGCCAACAACAGTAAGTAAATCAATAGTTTTAATTCTATCTCCTGTATTGACTCTAAAAAAATCAGTTGCTGGATTGGGAAATACGCTTAAACCTTTAAGGCCAATATTATTGGTAGATGTAGTTAAAGTATTGACACTAATTGGAACGTGCAATAAAATATTATTAGGTTCTTTTACATCAAAAAAATCTATTTCATAATTGCCCACTCCTTCAATTTCAGCAGGTAAAGTATGAAACATCACTATTATTGAACTATTTGGAAGAATGACATTAGGACGTTCTAGCGAACTTTCTTTTTGATCAAAACTATAGCAAATTTCTGTATCACAAACATAATTTTGCCATTCTGTAGGTTGAGCAATAACATCTAATTTCCATGCAATTAGCACAGTATCAGGACCGGTATTTTTTATCTCGAAATCAGTTTGGATATTTTCATTTGCTTTTGCATCTGCATATACCTCTACCGGGTTTGGAGAGAAATTAAGCTGACCAAATGATAAAATGTATCCAAATAATAGTACAATCAATAGTATAAAATTACGCATAGGCAATTGTTATTAAATCAAAGATAGGAATATTATTATAACGGTATTATTAAAATTTTGTTAAAGATTAATAATTGGGTAGCTACGACAATAATCTAACTTTCAAGTAAAAATATACATTAATATTAAATATTTATAATATGTCTAATTAATTGTTAATCAGTATTAAAAAATATTATTTTGATTTTGATTCATTTTTTGCGTTTCAATAATCTTGTTTCTTTGTCCGAGTTGGGACAAGTTTATACTCTTTTTCTATTGTCTTATCTTTGGATATCCTATATTTAAGCAAATTGAACAGTTCAAAATCGCTCTTAAATATGAATATCGTAATCATAGGAAATGGGATTAGTGGCACTACGGCAGCCAGATTTATCAGAAAATTATCAAATCATAAAATCACCATCATTTCAAATGAAACTGAATATTTTTATTCGAGAACAGCATTAATGTA
>JAHEAQ010000029.1:22507-47310 GCA_024642705.1 Bacteroidota bacterium
GAAACAAATATTGAAGATGTTTACGCCATTGGTGATTGTGCTTTCCAATCTGAACCAATGCCAGGTAGAAGACCAATTGAAGCAATTTGGTATACGGGAAGAATGATGGGTGAAACTGCCGCGCACAACATTTGTGGAAATAGAATTGCTTATGACCCAGGAATTTGGTTCAATTCCGCTAAATTTTTCGAAATTGAATATCAAGTTTACGGAGAAGTACCTGCTGTCAATCCAGATTATATTCAATCTATTTATTGGGAGCATAAAGGTGGTAAAAAATCAATAAGGCTCAATTATCATAAGATTGATGGAAACATTCTTGGATTTAATTTGATGGGAATTAGATATAGACACGAAGTTTGTGAAAAATGGATTGCCAATAAAACTCCGATTGAAGAAGTACTGGTTAATCTAGGTATGGCAAATTTTGATCCTGAATTTTTCAAACAATATGAAATTGAATTGATCAAAACATATAACAATCATACAGGTAAAAATTTGATATTGAAACAAAAAAGGAGTTTTTCATCTGCTTTCAACCTTTTAAAAAGATAGGTTTAACCAATTAACAAATGAATACAATACAAAAAATAGGATTAGGAATATTTGTAATCGGTTTTGCCCTATTTACATTAATACTAGGTCTTGATTCTTATCAGTTAAGCACAGATTCATTACAAGTAAAAACTGACTTTCATAAAAATGCAATTCTTGAGAGTGCTTCAGAAGCTGGATTATTGAATAAAAACATCACCAGTAATTTTCAATTTATTCCTGAATTGAAAGAGGTGATCATAAAAGCTCAAAAAAAATTATCCATTCAAGCGGTTGAAAGTGGGATTCCAGAAAATGTAGGTGAGTGGGAATTTAAAATTGGAGAATGGGAAATCAAAGATTATCTTTTGAATACAGTTAAGGCTTCTAGCGTTGGTATTGTTTCCCAAAATAAAGGACTTTTTTGGATGTTGACTGTTGGGTTGGGCATACTTGGAGGTTTAATCTATATTCTGCCTTCTTTTTTGACCATTCCTGGCATTAAAAACAATCAGATTTACCAAAATTCTATGACCAAAGGACTTCAACTCAACATTAGGTCATTTTTTCTTAGCATTACAATTATCGGTGTTATTATTTATGGTATTTTCTATATGAATTACAATTTTCTTTGGCCAGCTGTAACGATTGTGATTTTAGGAGTGATTATTTATCTTGTTTTATATCAAAAAAACGAAAAAGAATACAACGATAATCGCTCTGCTTCCGCTGATTTTACAGGATGGCTAGGAGTGATTACAGGAATTTATTTGATTGGATTCTACATTCTTTTGTATTGGAAACCTGAATACATTACATCTTGGATATTAATTGCTGACCCAATAAGTGAAAATATTTCAGGAAATCCTGCTAGCAGATGGTTTTTGTATGGCATGTTGTACACTGTTATCGTCCTTGTAATGGGCATTAGAATGATTGCAAAATATAGACACAACAAATATCAAAAACTGAGGACATATTCAGTCATGTTTTTTCAAACAGCATTTGCTTTTTTGATTCCAGAAATAATGATAAAGTTAAATCAACCCTATTTTGATTTCAAGAACATATGGCCTTTGAATTACACCTTTTTCTTTGATTACAATATGGATCAATTGATAGCTAGCGGAGGTTTTGGCATTTTCATGCTGGTTTGGGGAATTGTTTTAGCATTGATAGGGGTCCCGGTTTTTGTATATTTTTTTGGTAAACGTTGGTACTGCTCTTGGGTATGCGGCTGTGGTGGCTTAGCCGAAACTCTGGGAGATCCATACAGGCAATTGTCCGACAAAAGTTTAAGGGCTTGGAAGTATGAGCGGTACATTATTCATGGAGTGCTAGTATTTGCAATTGTGATGACATTGATGGTTTTGTTTTCCTATTTCACTGGAAAATCGCACATTATGTTTATAAGTAGTGAAACAGTGAGAACATGGTATGGATTTATAATAGGAGCTTCCTTTGCTGGAATTATAGGGACGGGTTTTTATCCATTAATGGGAAATAGGATGTGGTGTAGATTTGGCTGTCCATTGGCTGCATATTTAGGATTGGTGCAAAAATTTAAATCTAGATTTCGCATAACAACCAATGGTGGACAATGCATTTCATGCGGGAATTGTTCCACTTATTGTGAAATGGGAATTGATGTAAGGTGGTATGCACAGAGAGGTCAGGATATTGTGAGATCATCTTGCGTTGGTTGTGGTGTTTGTTCGGCAGTTTGCCCAAGAGGAGTATTGAGATTAGAAAATGGATCTGAAGATATAGATAGCAGAGCTACAGCAACTAGAGTAATTCACATTACCGAAGATCAAGTTAGATTATTAAGTTAGTAGTATAATACTCAAGTTGGTTGCAGTTTTTGTGCTAATAAGGTTGTAGGGCTTTAATATCTGCAACCCTTGGTCAAACATAGAACTGGGAATTAACCAAAAATGATACTGAAATTACTCATCGCAATTCCATTAATCGAACTTATTGGCTATTTATTGATAGAAGTAAAATTTATCTTTTCATTTCTTGATTGAGCAAAAAACGAAAAAAAACTCAAGTTGCTAAAGGGCTTTAATATCTGAAACCAAAGGTGGATTATTCTGTATGAGTAGATATAGTTAATATTATTATTTCGGGTTGTGTAAAGCATTATCCTTTTCATAATTTCAATTTAGAGGCCTTTTGCATTTAAAAATGGAAAAATTTTGAATTGCTAAGTTTAAAAAATTCAAAGCGATTCCCAACATATAGATATTATGACCATCTTTGCAAAATGAAATTTACAGATTTAGGATTAGCCGACGAATTAATTGAGGCTATAGGTTACATGGGCTTTAATGATGCCACTCCAATTCAAGAGCAAGCTATTCCAATTATTATGGCTGGCAAGGACATCATAGCTTGTGCGCAAACGGGCACAGGAAAAACTGCTGCATTTATTTTACCCACATTACATAAATTATTTTTAGAGAAAAAAAATGACATAACCAGAGCATTGGTCATTTGTCCTACAAGGGAATTAGCTATTCAAATAGAAAAACAAATCCAGGGATTTACGTATTTTTTGGGTTTACATTCTATTGCAGTTTATGGTGGCGGATCAGGGGATGCATGGATTCAAGAAAAAGAGGCTTTGTCTACAGGTGCTGATATCATTGTTTCTACACCCGGCAAATTAATTTCACACTTGAACATGGGTTATGTAGATTTTAGTAATGTAGAATTCTTTATTTTAGATGAAGCCGATAGAATGCTCGATATGGGTTTCCATGCTGACATCGAAAAAATCGCATCATTTTTGCCAAAAAATAGGCAAACATTGATGTTTAGCGCTACTATGCCTTCTAAAATTCGTGAATTGGCACAGAAGATCCTTAAAGATCCTGAAGAAATAAATATTGCTATGTCGAAACCAGCAGAGGGCGTTCTGCAGGCTGTTTACTTAGTGCATGAAAATCAAAAACTAGGCTTAATTGCAAGATTAATAAAAGATAAACCCAACTATCAAAGAATTATCATTTTTACTTCAAGAAAAAAGAAAGTCAATGATATTGTGCGCGCTTTAAAATCTGAAAACTTTAATGTAGAAGGGGTTTCTTCGGATTATGAGCAACTGGAACGTGAAGCAGTTTTAGCCAATTTCAAAAGCAAAAAAACAAGAATTGTAGTTGCAACAGATGTTTTGAGTAGAGGTATAGATATCAAAGACATTAACTTGGTTATTAATTTTGACACACCTTCCAATGCTGAAGACTATGTTCACAGGGTTGGGCGAACTGCGAGAGCAGATACAACAGGGGTAGCAATCACCTTCGTAAATGAAGATGACATGGGAGACTTTCATGATATAGAGAGACTCATCGGCAGTGAAATAATGAAGCTTATGCCACCAGAGGAACTAGGTCCTGGTCCTGAATGGAATCCCAATAAACGAAGGAAATCTAAATTTGGCGGGCGTAAAAAAGGTGGTAATAAAAATAGTCAAGGTAAATCTGGAGGAAAAAAATCCCGGAGCGGATACCAAAAAAGAGATTAAATTTTCTAAAATAAATTATTCAATTTTTACAATTGCTGCTTGTAGAACTTCTCCATCCCCATCTTTCTGGTGAATAAAAACTACAACCTCAATGTTTTCAGCTATCCATAAATCATCTTCCTCAGGTAATTCAAACTCAAAAAGACGATTTTCGATTTCATTTTTTGCCATTCCTGCATTTAAGAACATTCCATCAAATGGGGTTAACATTGTTCTGAGAACATGGTTATGTACAAAATTTTCAATAACTGACGATAAATCTTCTTGTGCATCAATAATGTTATTTTCTAAAATCATAACACTGATATTGAGTGCTTCATTAATAGATTGATTAGCAGTAATTCCAGCATTTATTTTTAATAATCTTGAGTTTTGGTCATACATCAATTCTAGTTCTATATTTACTCTAGGAGGAACTAACAATTGTGATTCAATGTATCCTGACCAAAGGTCAGGTGAAATAATTGCTTTTTTTGATTGCCCAGAAGGCAATATTCTATTGATTAATGCTGCAGGTTTCGAAGTGCCAGGAGCTAAATTTGTTTCTAATAATTTGGAAAAATCATTTCTAAAATCAAATTTACTTTGTTTGGTTGGCCATGAAAGGAAAATACCATGTATGCCAATAGGAATCACTTGATCCCCATAAAGCGCTTTAATGGATTCCACTTCAGCTGTGCCTTTTGGACAATTTGGGCAACTTACACCTGTCATTTCTTCCAATAAAACTACACGTTCAGATTCTATGGATTCAAATTCAGGAACTACAACCAAGTTTTCTCTGCAACCTAGGAATAAAAGTAAAATTGTGATGTAAATATATTTTTCCACTAAAAATTTGTATTTATTTCAAACCTAACGCCGCTAAATGCTGGCTCTAACCTACATATTCCTCCAGTGCAAATGACCCCCTCTACTTGTTTAACATAACGCAATCCATATCTTGTTTGTTTATATTGATACAATGCTCCAAAAGTAGGGTAAAGAATTTTCTGCCCTGAATTTTCTGGTAAATTAGGGTTGTCAGGGTTAGGAAAAATATTATACATGCCAGATAATTCAAATCTCCAGTGTGGTGCAATTCCAAATTCAGTTAATAAATAAAACCAAGAACCAAAATCTTCTTGTGTATGCATGTATTGAGATTCAATCTTTAATGATTTTTTCCTTGTAAATTTGTACAAAACGTCCACAAATGGTGTGATAGTTTGTACCATTGGTGTGATGGTTTCTGGTTTTCCTTCATATTTTGATTGGTTGTACCACTGACTTTGTACCCCAAAATGACTTATAACCTTTGTATTCGGTTTGAAAAGCAAATCAGCAAATAATTCTCTATACAATAAATCATTTTTTAAAGTTGTAATATTAGAACCATTGATATTAATAGAAAATTTTTTGTTCAGTTTCAAATTAAGGTCCAATTGAATTGCTTTTTCGCTTGTATATTGTGTTGCTGGATTGTATCTACTTGTTAGTCTGTAAGTGGTGATATGATTCATCGGAGGAAGAAAATTTATCAGACCTTTGTTAAGTAATAAAGTGGGGTCAATCCGAAAATCGAAATTCTTTGTCCTTTTAGCTTCTAAAGTGATACCTAACCCTTTCACAGAATAGGATAATGTTGAATATAAAACACTACCTCCTTCCTTAACAAAACGTCCCGAAGATTGGGTTCCTGTAATTTTAGTTGTTTCATTATTAGGATCGAAAAATACTTCTGGACTTTTGAATGCGGTTTCTAAATACCATGAAAATGATTTAAAATTCAGGCTATTGTAAACACTTATTGCATAAGAATTGAATGAAAATGTGTTAATCCTTTCATCACCAATATAATTTCTTAATACCAACACCAATTTATCCACACTACTTTCTGAGAGTCTTTTGTGAACGATACCTATTCCAGGTACAAAAGAAATTTTTTCTTTGCTTCCGATGTTAAAAAAACCATCAATATTTGTTCCTGATAATAGACCATCATAGCTTGAAAAAAGGTACTTCTGTTTCCCAGTAAAAGTAGACCATTTCCAATTTTCATTGATCTTATAATCAATTTTAACACCTTTAAGCGCATTGTCAATCAAAAGTGGTCGTTCTTCAAATGATTTGAAAATTATCCCACTCCCTATTTGGTCATAAATAGAGCCCACTCTTAAATTTATTTTTTTAATTTTTTTCTCTAAGAACCACATTCCTAACCCTCTATCCGTGTATGAAGAAGTTGGGTCAAGTAAATTGGTATTGTGAAAAAAATCGAATCTTAAACCTCCATTGAAAGTAGAAAAATTTGCATTCAGATTGAACCATGCATCAGCTCCAAAATGATCCTCTTCATATTGGGGTGTATTTGCAGCTCCAATTTTTGCATCTTTAATAAAATATTTTCCAACGCCACTAAATGCACCATTTACAAACACTTTGTTACTATCTTGTGCATTCAAGCCAAGAAAACAAGCAAGAAGTAAAAACACTAAGAAATATTTTTTATAAAACATTTTGAAGTTAATCTTTCCTTAATTCTGTGTTTTAATTGAATTAATTATTACAAAAGTATAGTTTTACAATTTGGGAAGGTATCGTTCATTTAACAATATTTAAAATTAGTATAAAGATTAAATTTTCCCGTATAAAAATTCAGCACGCAAATTAAAGAATATGAAGTTTTTATTGATTTTGATTTCATCACTTTTATTATCAAGTTTTTCAAATGTTGGCAGCGTATTTCCACAAGCAAATCTTAAAACCCTTGCAGGAAAATCTGTCCAAATTGATGATATCATTAGTAAAAAAAAGAAAACCATCATTAGTTTCTGGGCAAGCTGGTGTAAACCGTGCAAATCAGAAATGGACGCTATTTCAGAATATTATGAAGAGTGGCAAAAAGAGTATGATGTAGAATTTATAGCAATTACTATCGATGATGCTCGAGGACTTGCTAAAGTTCCAGGAATAATTTCGTCAAAGGAATGGCCTTTTACATTTTTATCTGATCCAAATCAAGATTTAATGAGATCCTTAAATTTTCAAACTATTCCTCAGACTTTTGTCGTAGATGCAAAAAGAAATATCCTTTATTCGCACAGTGGTTACTCTCCTGGTGATGAGATAGAATTGGAAGATCATTTGAAATAATGTAAATTTTGACACTCTATTTTTCATCAATTAGTGAAAATTTCAATGTCTAATTTCTTGTATTTCTTTTTTTAGAATTGGATTATTCTATAATATTTACAAATATTGGAAACCAGTTGACCTCATAGAATGTGTTAAATATTAATTATTTGATACTAATTAATTCAATATAAAAAGCCATAGGAGCATCTGCACGAATACCACTTGGAGGAAAACTTCCATACGCTTGATTTGCTGGAAGTACCAACCATCCTTTTTCACCGACACCAAAATATGGGATTCCTTTTTGCCATCCAACAATTACATTCCTTAATGGAAATGTAGCAGTATTTCCATTTTTAGTAGAATCGAACACTTTTCCGTCTGAAACATACTTTCCTTCATAAAGAACTTCTACACTATTATTTATATTAGGATGAGTTCCACTAGTTGCGTTTTCGACACTCACAAAAATACCGTCTGCCATAAAAGAACCAACAAGCCCATTTTCTTCAATAAAATCAGAAATCATTTCATCCTCAGATCTTTGATCTTTATTGCAAGACATGAAAATTAAACCTGCAAACAAGACTAATAATAAATTTTTCATACTATTTCTATAATTTATGTTTTATGAACGAACTGCAAATTGAAATTGCATTCAAATAAAGTGCGAAAATAATATTTCATTGTATTTAAACTTGAATTAATGAAAATATTATCCTTTCAATTTGAACGAGAATTCATTATTTACATTTGAAAAAATAGCTTCTAAAGTCAAAAACAATTAAAAACCTAAGTCCATTTGGTTGTTCTCTTCCTCTTTCTGGTTGTCCAAATTTGACATTCCAACGCCTAATAATCTTAAAGCAGGGACTTCAATATCAATATTTTGAAATAATTCAATTGCAGCTAATTCTATATTTGTGCCATCATTTGAAAATTCAACAAAAGTTTTACTCCTTGTATAAGTAGTAAAATCGGGAAGTCTGAATTTGATGTTCACTGTTCGCCCTTTGAGGTTTAATTTTTGAAGTGTTTTGGCAACATTTACACTTAATGATTTCAACGTTTCTAGCAATTCGTGTTTATCACTAATATCATTTTGAAATGTAGTTTCTTCTGATACAGATTGCCTTTTTTTATCAGGATCGACGGGGCGGTCATCAATTCCTCTTGCAATATCATGAAAGACAGCACCCATTTTACCAAAATGCATTCCCAAGTCTGATTTTGAATAATTTCTTAAATCGATACCTTTATAAATTTTCATCCTTTCCATTTTTTTTGCCGTAGCTTTCCCTACGCCATAAAAATCAGTTACTGGAAGATTGTCCAAAAATCTTTGCGTGTTTTCTGGAAGAATTGCTGTTAGCCCATCGGGTTTATGATAATCCGAAGCAACTTTGGCAAGAAATTTATTAACTGAAATACCAGCAGAAGCTGTTAATTTTGTTTCCTCAAAAATTAGTGCTTTTATTTGTTTGGCAATTTTAATTGCAGATTCTTCGCCAATTTTATTTTCTGTGACGTCCAAATAAGCCTCATCTAAAGAAAGTGGCTCCACTAAGTCAGTAAACTTGTAGAAAATTTCCCTTATTTGATTGGATATTCCTCTATAAACGCTGAATCTTGGGGGTACAATGATGAGTCTGGGGCATTTCTTTTTTGCAACTTTAGTAGCCATAGCCGACGTTACTCGATATTTTCTAGCTTCATAGCTTGCTGCAGCTATTACTCCCCTTACTCTATCTGATCCACCTACGGCAATTGGTTTGCCTCTAAGTGCTGGATTGTCGCGTTGCTCAACAGATGCATAAAAAGCATCCATATCTATATGTATAATTTTCCTTTTGATTCGTTTTATATTTATATTTGAGATAGCAAATTATATCATTTATTGATATAACGCTAACAAAACTGAATCTTTCATACAGAATTTAGTTTATTTATCGTTCTATTATTAGATTTAAAAACCAAAATAACCTTTTAGAATATAATGCCCCACATTAAAAAACATATGATTTCTTCTAAAGATAAAACTCCAATTTATGCTTTTGAGAATTTATCTAAAGTTAGAGCAATGTTATCTAAGGGGAATTGGATTGGAATAATTGAAAGGAAAAAAGATCTTTTTAAAATAATTACGACTTTAGGAGAAGGTTGGATAAAGTCAGAAGATGTTGAAGATACCAATAAATTCGATTTTAAAGTTTATAGAGATGAAGCTGGAGTCATTCAATATCAAATAAAACCATCCTCTTTAGATTTGGCTTATTAATTAGAAACAAATTTCTTAATTGCTTCAATTAATTGATCGGGTTGATCTGCATGAACCCAATGCCCTGCATTTCTAATGGTCTGCATTTGAGCGGCTAGAAAAAGTTTTTTAATCAACACTTCATCTTCTTTGGTAATATAATCAGAATTTTCACCCCTTATGAATAAAGTTGGGTTATCAAAAGTAAAGCCTTTTCGCGTTTCAGAAATAATGGTTTCATAATTTTTCGCAATTACTTCCAAGTTCATTTTCCATTTAAATCCTTTTTCTTTATCTCTAGTTAGATTTTTTAATAAGAATTGTCTGATTCCCTTTTCATGAATATAGCTCGATAAAAAATCTTCCGCTTCCTCTCTGGATTGGATGGAATCAATGGGAACATTACTCAATGCACCTAAAATTAAATCATGTCCTCGTGGATAAGATTTTGGTGCGATATCAACAACAATCAATTTATTCACCATATCATTTTCAGTCAATGCCATTTCCATTGCGACTTTTCCACCCATAGAATGACCAAGAACTATTGCGTCATGTATCCAATTATCCTGCATGAATCTAATCACATCCTCAGCCATAATTTCAATACTCCATTGGTCTGAATGAAAAGATTTTCCATGATTTCTCAAATCTATTAATACAACCATAAAATCATTTGCCAAGACTTTTGCTACCGTCTGCCAATTGTCAAGCATGCCAAAAAGTCCATGAAGAATAATTATTGGTTCTCCGGCACCTAAAATTTTATGATTTAAATCCATTTATAAAACAGTATTTTCTAAATAATCAAATTGTTCAGAAAAATCGGTATTATAATGTAGTCCCCTGCTTTCTTTTCGGGATTGAGCCGATTTCGTAACTAGATATCCTATCGTTATCAGGTTTCGAAGCTCACAAAGTTGTGGAGATAATATCGTCGAATTGTAAAGTTCTTCAGTTTCATTGTACAATAAAAAAAGTCTATTGATGGCTCTTTTAATCCTTACGTCAGTTCTTACTATACCAACGTAACTGCTCATTATCTCTTTCAATTCCTTCCAACTTTGCGTAATAAGTACCATCTCATTTGGCTCTGTGGTTCCTTGTGCATTCCATTTTGGGATTCCTTCTTTAAATTTAATTCCGTCTATATGAGATTGTAAATCTTCATTGATTCTATGTGCAAAAACCAATCCTTCCAATAAAGAATTTGAGGCCAATCTATTTGCACCATGCAATCCGGTGCAAGTACATTCTCCCGCTGCATATAAATTTTTTATCGATGTTTTGCCCATTTCATCTGTAAGAATTCCTCCGCACATGTAATGACAGGCAGGGACTACAGGAATAAAATCTTTCATTGGATTTATACCAAGACTCATGCATTTACTATAAATGGTCGGAAAATGATTGATGAATGCTTTTTCATCAAGATGAGTACAATCTAAATAAACAAAGTCGTCTCCTCTCACTTTCATTTCATTATCAATAGCTCTGGCAACTATATCTCTTGGAGCCAAGGATAATCGATCGTCATATTTATGCATAAACTCCTTGCCATCAATTGTTTTTAAAATCCCTCCAAAACCGCGTACAGCTTCAGAAACTAAAAAGTCTGGATTTTCACCAGCTGGATTATAAAGGGCAGTTGGATGGAACTGCACAAATTCCATATTTGCAATTCGGCCCTTTGCCCTATATACCATGGCCACTCCATCACCAGTGGCAATAGTAGGATTAGTAGTATTTCTATAAATTTGTCCAGCCCCACCTGTAGCCAAAATTGTCATTCTTGCAAGCCAAGTTTCAATTTCCTTATTATCCTTATCCATCACGTAGGCACCATAACATTCAATCCCAGGATTCAATCTAGTTACCTGTCTGCCAAGGTGGTGCTGTGTTAGTAAATTGATACCATAATAGTTTTCAAGAATGTGAATGTTTGAAAATTCTGCAGCTTTTTCATTGATAGTTCTTTGAATTTCTGCTCCAGTGAGATCTTTATAATGCAATATTCGATTTTCAGAATGACCTCCTTCCATGCCAAGATCGTATTCTCCTTGCTTGTTTTTATCAAATCTTGCTCCCCAGTCGATAATTTCTTTCACGCGTATTGGCCCTTCTTCAACTACTATTTTTACAATGTTCTCATCACATAGCCCATCGCCTGCATCCAAGGTGTCAGAAATATGTTTTTCATAATTATCCACTTCGTGATTCCATACAGCAGCTACACCTCCTTGTGCATATCGAGTATTGCTTTCTTCTTTTACAGTCTTAGTCAATACAGTGATCGATAAATCCGATCTCTGCTGTGCTATTTTGATTGCAAGAGTCATTCCTGCAACTCCACCACCAATAATTAAAACATCCGTTTTATTCAATTGTTAAACTTTTTTAAAAACTTATCAATAAATAGTTTCGCTAATATATCATTTGAAAATTGGAATATTACTTACTTTAACCTTTAAATATGATAAACCAATTTTGGAGAATTGTTTCAATATTCTAATCGTTGAACCATTTTATGCCGATAGCCACAAACAATGGCTGGATGGATTTATAAAATATTCAAGTCACAATGTGCAAAAATTAACACTTCCCGGAAGGCACTGGAAATGGAGAATGCATGGCGGTGCGATCACTCTAGCTGTTAAATATAAGGAACTAAATTTCAAGCCACATCTTATCCTTTGTTCAAGCATGTTAGACCTAAATATTTTCTCCTCATTGCTCAAAAAGGAAATTTCAGAAATTCCAATTGCTATCTTTTTTCATGAAAATCAGATTAGTTACCCTTGGAGTCCTAATGATAAAGATACCAACCTAAATCGAGATCGTCATTACGGGTTTATTAATTATAGTTCAGCACTTGCAGCTGATGCCATCTTCTTTAACTCTCGCTACCATAAAAACAGTTTTCTGAAAAGTCTTGAAGTTTTTCTAAAGCCATTTCCCGACTACCAAAATTTAGAAACAATGGATAGTATAGCTTTAAAATCAGAGGTTTTATATTTAGGATTGGATTATCAAAAAATTAGAAAATCGTCTATAATTAACAAAAATAAAATTCCAATATTAATTTGGAATCACAGATGGGAATTTGACAAAAACCCGGAACTTTTTTTTAATACTTTATTTAGATTAAAAACTGAAAAAGTTGCCTTTCAATTGATCGTTTTAGGCAAAGAATATGCAAGCTGTCCAGATATTTTTCATAAGGCTAAAATTCATTTACAAGAAGAAATTCTGCACTGGGGATTTACTTCTGATTATAATCAATATGTGAAGCTCCTTCAGAAAGCCGACATTCTTCCAGTGTGTTCAAATCAGGACTTTTTTGGAATCTCGGTTGTCGAAGCTATTTATTGTGGAGCAACTCCTATATTGCCAAAAAGACTATCCTATCCAGAGCATATAATGGAGCAAAAATTTTTCTACGAATCAGAGGAAGAATTTTATTTAAAATTAAAAAAATTCATTGCTGATTTTCCTCATTTAGAAAAACCAAATCTCACAAAGATTAATGCTTATGATTGGCTTGAAATCATTCAAATATATGACGCCAGAATAAGAGAATTAATTTCAAAATAAAATTTATGGAAAGTAAGTTTGTGAAGTTTTTCACCCAAATGTTATATTTTTTCTTCTCTTCACCCAATCTTTTATAATTTTGTAAAAAAATTGAAGTTGAAAGAACAAGCGAAAACCTATAATCCAGAAACATATTGGTCTGAGGTTGCGAAAAGAATTCAGAAAAGGGAAAAAGGAAATGTTGTTGCTGGGGATGATTCTCCATATTATAGATATAAAAGGAAACAATTTCTTAACCTTCTTAATAGAATAGAATTTAAGCACAAAAAGGTAATGGAAATTGGACATGGTCCGGGAGGAAATCTTTTAGAAATCATGAAGCATAATCCAGAATCACTTACTGGAGTTGATATTTCTGATGATATGATTGTCCTTGCAAAGGAAAATCTTCAATCCGATCAGATTACATTTAAGAAAACAAATGGTACAACCATTGATGCTCCTGATCGATCTTATGATATTGTATTTGCAGCTACAGTGCTTCAGCATAATAGCGATGAAGAAATGATGAAGGCAATGTTCCAAGAAATGTTCCGTGTTTCTAATGATGCGGTTGTTATTTTCGAACGTATAGAAAAACAAATTAAAGGAGATGAATTATGCGTAGGTAGACCAGTCGATTATTATGAAAGCATAGGAATCGCAATGGGATTCAAGCTTGTCAAGACCAATTTTATTAATATTCAAATAAGTTACTTGGTTTGTGGAGCCATTAGAAAACTTTTTAATCCTGAGCAAAGGAAAGAGGGTGAAAAATTAAATAAAGTTTCTATTTTCCTGCAAAATGTAGCTCTTCCTGTAACAAGTATTTTAGATAAAATTTTTAAGACAAAAAGGGATTTGGGTAAACTCGTATTTGAACGAATAAAATGAAAATCGCCGTAAATACTAGAGTATTACTCAAGGATCGCATGGAAGGGGTTTGCAGGTATATTCACGAAACTACCAAAAGAATGGTACTTGCCCATCCTGAAGATGAATTTTATTTTTTATTTGACAGACCTTTTCACCCTTCCTTTATTTATGCTGATAATGTAATTCCACTTATTGTTCCACCTCCAACAAGAGACCCCATCCTTTGGAAAATTTGGTTTGATTTTTCAGTTCCAAGAATACTCAATAAATATAATATTGATGTTTTTTTATCTGGCGATACTTATGCAAGTCTTAATACTAATGTGCCTACTGTACTTGTAACCCATGATTTAGCTTACCTCCACTATCCTGAGCATTTGCCAGGCAGAGTATTGAATTATTACCAAAAATATTTCCCGCTGTTCCACCAAAAAGCAGCAGAAATCATTGCAGTGTCAGAATTCACAAAAAATGATATTGTCAATTCTTATGGTATTAAAAAAGAAAAAATTTCAATTGCATATAATGCCGCTCCAAAAGGATTTGCTGTAGAATCTGAAATTGAAAAGTTAAATATCAGAAAAAATTATTCCGACGGTCAACCCTTTTTTATTTATGTTGGATCTATTCATCCAAGGAAAAATATTGCAAATTTGATTTTTGCATTTGAAAAATTTAAAGAAAAAAATCATTCCCACAAACTGATACTTATTGGTAGGAAAGCATGGAAATACAAGGAAATTGAAGAACTAATCAGAATTTCTAAATTTAATTCAGATATCATATACCTTGATGGTAACACCCATGAACCAAAATTAATTCTACCTGCTGCCGATGCACTTTGCTACTTATCTTTGCATGAAGGTTTTGGTATTCCTTTATTAGAAGCAATGAGTTGCAATGTACCCGTGATTTGTTCAAATACTACAAGTTTGCCTGAAGTTGCAGGAAACGCTGCCCTAACAGTCAATCCAAAAAAACCTATTGAAATTTCAGAAGCCATGCACAAAATCATTTCAAATGCAGATTTGAGAGAAAATTTGATTAAAAATGGTCGCAAAAGGGTTCAATCCTTCAAATGGGAAGAAAGTGCGATTACCATTTATAATTGCGTCAAAAAAGCAAACAAAATAAATCAAAATTAAAAATTGGATCTTTCAAAAGATTAATTGCATTTTGCTAGCATTGTTAGTGCAACTTTTTTTGCCATTTCAAGATTTACTGAAGACTCATCGGAAATATTAATGATTACTTTAAATATAACATCCTCATGTAAAACATGTAATATGCCCTCTGCTGATCTTTTCATATTGGTCTCCCAACTTGCCAAATCGCCAACACCACTAATGGCTTCGTAATTGCTTTTAAGCATTTGACCAATTAATGATTCACTTACTTTTTTCGCAGGTTCTGAATTTGCGGTCTTTTCATTTTTATCCAATTCTTCATTGACCTTTTCTTTTACTTCAGCTACTTCAGCGTCAGTCATGCTTTTATATCTTAATGTAAAATATTCGGTACGGGTTTGTTTGTATTTATCCAATTCTTCTTCTGTTAGGATCTTAATCATTCCCACACCAATTAGATTCTTAACTGCAACCTCACTCGTTACATTTAATATGCTAATTGTTTGGGTTCTGTTAGAAGGCCAATTGTAAGAACAACTTTTCATACTGGCACTTTTAATGATTGGATGCGGAGCTTCCATTTCTATATCACTTTCAGGTATTCCTGAAAATTTTGAAATTTCAGCCGTCGTAAATATTGTGCAAGGTTCGTCGGCAAATTTTACAAGACATGAATTACCAGTGGACGCTTTTTGCTCCGAAGTTTCAGAGGAGGAAACTGACTTTGATTCTGAATTGCAAGAAAATAGAAATACTAATAAAATCAAATTAAAAAAGAATATTCTCATTATAGATTATTTTGGAGTTAGACCATAAAATTAGAAATAATTTTACGAAAAACCATTATTAATTTGAGAAGAAAAGGATATTCATCCTATCCGTTTTAAATAAATGAATAGAAACACATATGAATAGAAACACATTTTAGATACCGAAATAATATTATCCTTTTAATTCCGCAACAGTTTCTTTTATGAGTTGAACATAGGTTTCTAAATAAGCTGGAATTGCATTTTGATCCGTATCCAAGGTCCATTCCCAAGTTTCTGAACCATCATTGTAAACTACGAGGACTATATCTTGATCATGACATCCTGGACAGCCAAATACATTTTCTTTCTCATCTAATAATTTATCTGGAAAATCATCAACAACTACTTTGGCTTTCAAATAACTACTCTCAACTAAGGGATCATCAGAAAATTTTAACTCTTCTAGACTTGTAAAATAATCGTTGGTTTCACCATAAACTTGCCCATCTTTAATTTTATAAAGATCAGTACAATCTATAACACAAAATCCATTATAAACGCCAAAAATTATATAACCTTCATCCTCTAATCTCAAATGATCATTGCAGGACATAAATATAAAACCAGCTATTAAAACAAATACACTCTTCATGACTAGACATTTATTAGTAAAGACGTTTTTAAAATGAAACTCGTTGGTTTTCAAAGTATTTTTTTCAAATTAGGTGTTTAAAATATTGAATTTATAAAAAATCATTTGTTAATTCCTATAAACTATAATAGGATAAGCGATTCCTCTTTCATATATGTCCTGACCTTGAGTTAATTCGATAAAAGCATCTGCATCCGACAAATTAGCAAGATCTCCTGAACCATTTCCTTCTATTGGAGTGGCAATTATTTTTCCAGAAGGATTATAATTTAATTTAACTTGAGCATAATAATTCAGATCTGGTTTGAAATGAATCGTTGTGTCTAATATTGCATACCTTGACTGAGTCTCACTATTAAGATGTTTTCGCATCCATGGCAATATATATTTCTGAGTACACATAAAAGAGGAAACAGGATTTCCAGGTAATGCAAAAACTACTTTTCCTAAATCATTTTTGCCAAACCAAAATGGTTTTCCTGGTCTTTGTTTCACCTTATGAAATAATTTTTCTACGCCAAGCAAAGTGAGTGCTTCGGGAATATAATCAAATTTTCCCATTGAAACGCCACCGCTAAGTACAATTACATCGTGTTCATTGATAATTTCTTGGAGCTTTATTTTGATAATTTCAGGCTCATCCAATAAATGAAAACAATTTATTTTGCATTTGAATGGAGTTAAAGCGCCCGTAATGCTATAATTATTGGACTTTCGAATTTGGTAAGGGGCAGGAATTTCATTGATATCTACCAATTCGTCGCCAGAAGAAACAATGGCAATTTTTGGATTTTTGAAAACATTAATTTGATATTTTCCAACTGTGGCCAGCACTCCTAATTCTGCAGGTCCAATGGTAATTCCTTTTTGTAAAATGGAACTTCCTTTTTTGCGATCAATTCCCTCGAAATGAATATTCTGACGAAATTTAACCTCATGAACCATAATTTCAGCATGATTATCCGCAATTTTTAAATCTTCATACCTGATGACCGTATCGGCGCCCTCAGGAAGCATAGCTCCCGTCATTACTTCTATACAGCTAGATTGGTCATTTAATTTTTTTTGCTCGGATCCAGCTGGAGCAATATCTGAAATCAAAAAACTTCTATGCCCTTTATTAAATTTTTCAAATTTAATAGCAATGCCATCCATGGTTACTCTATCGAATGGAGGGAAATTGCGGTCTGCAAATATTCCCTCTGCTAAAACTCTTCCTTGAGCCTCATCGATATTCACTTCTTCTATTTCAGCAGAAGGACAATTTTCCATCACTATTGAAAATGCTTCTTCAACCGTTATCATTTTATTTGTTTTTCGTTCTGGTATAATGTTTTGACGGTTTTGGGAACAGGAATTCCTTCTTTCAATAATGGATCAGGTTCAAGTTCTCCCAAGGTTCTTTGAAATGGAATAACTCCTGCCCAAATATCAAGTTCATAATCTGGTTTGTCATCACCTGGACCTCCAGTCCTCCTTTTAGCAGATGCATCTTCTATATTCACTTCGAGAAGCATGGTCGCTTTTAATTCTTTTTTATTAGGAACTCTTGCTTCTTCCCATCTGCCTTTCAAAATTTGTTCAGTAATTGCGATAAAGCCTTCATTTTTCTCCTCTTCATCCTCTATTATTTTTGCAGTTCCAAACACAACGACTGATTCATAATTCATGGATGAATTAAACAAAGAACGCGCTAGTACAATGCCATTGACTTGAGTTACTGCAATGCAAACCGGAATACCTTTAGCTAAGTTTGTCATCATTCGTGAACTCGCTGCCCCATGGAGATAAAGTTTGTTTCCCTTCCTTCCGTAAATAGTTGGGATAATAACTGGATACCCTTCATAAATAAATGATACATGACAGACACAATCCTTATCTAAGATGGAATAAATTTCTTCTTTATCGTAAATACCTCTTTTGGGGATTCTTTTAACTCTGATTTTATCCTTTGGTTTTTTCAATTTGGACTGTATTTATTTAAAACTAAAATTTAGTTTATAAAAAACTAAAGATAGAAAATCTATGGCAGGTTGAAGTTAATCAGAAATATCAAATCGCAAGCCATCTATTATTCAATGTTTGTAAGACAAATTTTAGGAAAAAAATATTTGCTATGAAGAATTAGGGCAAAAAGTCTCGCGGTCCTTTGGACTAAAGGAATCCGTTTAATTAACTTAAAATATATGCGAAACCAAAAGAAAGCACAACAAATCGTTGTGGATTTTATTAAAAGGATGATAGGAATAAACAGAATCTAACTGTTTTATGTTTTTTGAACATTGTTTAATATGATTTCATTTCCTTGTTGGTTCGAAATAAAGTCTTTAGAAATATATTTTGAAAAAATTTGGTAGAATTAGACATAAGAATATTGACCTAAAATTGAATTTAAGTGAAAGAAGGAAATTTGAAATCTCAATTCTGATGATATTTACCAAATTGGCACTTCGAAATAGGATAAAATTTTGAAAAGGAGCCTAAAATATCTGTAATCTGGGCTTTCAATCTTCAGTGGAGGCAGATTTCTGAAATGAGCTTCAAGGTCGGTTATATTCACTTGAATTCCATTCCATAATACCTGAGAGCCCAACTCCTCAAGCTTTCCATAATTAATTCCCCACCTCATTCCTTTTTCACTCGTTAAATTTTCACTTTTTCTTATCGCCCATTCTCCTTTATGTGGATTAAATGGTCTTACATTCTTCAATCTTTCAATTGTTGAAATCAATTCTTCTTCAGAAGTAATCAATTGTTTTTGATACCTCCTGTAAAATAACGCTCCAACTCGATCGTTTACCCAGTTATAGTGCTTAACAAATCCAGATTGCAAATTAGCCATTTCTTGACTATAGATAATTGAAGATTCAGGAATTAGGAATTCATCAATATTTTCATTTTTATGTTTCTTTCTATAGAAATTAATGAATTCTTCTCTCGTTTTCATTTGTACTAATAGTTCCCATTGGTTGTCATTAAATGCATAACCAAGAATTTTGCATAGTGGACTTAAATAGATGTCGGCTTTTTCTTTAAACCGCTCTATGTTGTTTTCATTTCGGAATATTGGGAGCGAATGTTGCACAGCAATTTTAGCCAAGCTAAAATAATGAGGGAACCGGCTGCATACCAGCCGGATGGGAGGCCAGCAACTCCAATATTAATAAGCAGGTATATAGCACCTTCAAAAACATGTTTTGCATTCTCCATTATATTGTTTAATGGTTAGTGTTTTAAAATCCTATTTCGTTACCTTTTTTTTCATTTATTTTCAAACTTTAACATTTCAACTGTTTTTAATCCCCAACTTTATCAAGTTTTGCAATTAAAAGCCTTGTATAACCTGACGCCAAGGGAATCTATCTTTTATCCTGATTATTTAAACAAAAAGTGCAATTTGTTTTACACATTTAACCATATTGGAAATTTTAACTTAACTATTAGTTCAAAAAAAATGAGCTAATTCTGCATTTTGCAAAATTAGCTCTTATTTTATTTTCGATGCATGAAAGATGATTCTACAATATAATCTCACCTCTTTTCACACCGATATATTTTAAAGCATTTAAGCTCTTTTAACCACTATAACCATGCCGATGCCTTCCGTTAATTCGATTTCTGCCCCTTCTAAATCAGTTACAAATTCTATTTTTTCTGCTAAGGTTTCAGCTTTTATATATTCACCATGAACCTTTACAACACTATTTATGGTCTCATCTGTTTTTAAATGCACAATAATTTTATCCGTTACATTAAAATCAGAGGATTTTCGAATGTTCTGAATTCTATTGACCATTTCTCTTGCCAAGCCTTCCAAAATTAAATTCTCATTCAAGGTCACATCTAAAGCAACTGTCAAATCTCGATCATTTGCAACCAACCAACCTGGAATATCTTCAGAAGCGATTTCAAAATCCTCCAAATTTAAATCATAGTTTTCACCATCAATAACAAGTGTGTACTGCTGCGTAGCTTCAATTTTTGCAATTGCCGTTTGATCCAATGCACTAATAATCTCATTTGCAGCTTTCATTTGCTTTCCTAATTTTCGGCCTAAAGTTTTGAAATTAGGTTTGATTTTCTTTTTGATAACCCCATCAGTATCTGTGATGTATTCTATCTCTTTTACATTAACTTCTGCAAGGATTAGATCTTTAACTTTTTCAACCTGTGCCTTGAAATCAGCATTCAAAACAGGCAGCAACATTTTTTGTAATGGTTGACGAACTCTTATGTTTTCTTTTTTTCTCAATGATAAAACCAAAGAAGAAATACGTTGCGCATAATCCATTCTTTCTTCTAATTTTTCATCCACTAAGCCTAATCCAATAACAGGAAAATCTGCCAAATGTACTGATTCATGACTTTCTAAACCTGTGACATTGTTTAAATTCTGGTAAAGCCAATCTGAAAAGAAAGGTGAAATAGGGCCCATCATTTTGGATATAGCTATCAAACATTCATACAATGTTTGGTAGGCAGCAATCTTATCTTTGCTGTAATCGCCTTTCCAATATCTTCTTCGGCATAGTCTCACAAACCAATTGCTCAGGTGATTTTCAACCAAATCCTGAATTGCTCTTCCCGCTTTCGTCGGTTCATAATCTGCATAAGATTCATCTACAAGCTTTATCGTAGAATTAAGTTTTGAAATAATCCATCGATCGATTTCTGTTCTCTCTTCCAGTGGAATTGTTTCTTCTTTATAAGAAAATTCATCAATGTTTGCATATAGCGTAAAGAAGGAATAAGTATTATACAAAGTGCCAAAGAATTTGCGCTTTATCTCTTCAATTCCTGCAATATCAAATTTCAAATTGTCCCAAGGATTGGCATTGGTCATCATGTACCATCTTGGAGCATCAGCACCATGATTTGCTAAAGTTTCAAATGGATCAACGGTATTTCCCAGTCTTTTGGACATTTTTAGTCCATTCTTGTCGAGTACCAAGCCTGTAGAAACCACATTTTTAAAGGCATAATTGTCCATAATCATTGTTCCAATGGCATGAAGCGAATAAAACCAGCCTCTTGTCTGATCGACACCCTCAGAAATAAAATCTGCAGGGAAATTGCTTTGAAATTTATCTTCATTTTCAAATGGGTAATGCCATTGTGCATAAGGCATAGATCCACTATCAAACCAGACATCGATAAGATCCAATTCTCTAGTCATTTCCATTCCAGAATCACTCACCAATTTGATATCATCTATAAATGGTCTATGTAAATCATCTGGAACAACTTGAGAAATATTTAATGCTTTGTTTGCTTTTTCTATTTCTGAAGCCAAATCTTTAATGGACCCAATTACTTTTTCTTGCCCATCTCCACTTCTCCAAATCGGTAATGGAATTCCCCAAAATCTAGATCTTGACAGGTTCCAATCCTGCAGATTTTCTAACCAGGTTTGAAATCTTCCAGTTCCTGTATGTCCGGGCTTCCAATTGATTTGAGTGTTCAATTCTGCCATTCTTTCTTTGGCAGCAGAAGCTTTCACAAACCAAGAATCAAGGGGGTAGTAAAGTATTGGCTTGTCCGTTCTCCAGCAATGCGGATAATTGTGCTCATATTTTGCAATATTGAATGCTTTATTTTCTAGTTTCAATTTTACAGAAATGTCAATATCTACATTTACATAATTTGGATCATCCACATAATCTTTCACATATCGGTTTGAAAATTCCCCAACTGTGCTAATAAATTTGCCTTCCGTATCTACCAAAGTTAAAGTGCCAATTCCATTATTGATCCCTACTCTTCTATCGTCAGCACCAAAAGAAGGAGCTGTATGAACGATTCCAGTTCCATCTTCAGTAGTAACGAAGTCTCCCATGATTACTTTGAAAGCATCGGTAGCTCCATACAATTCTTCAATTTCATTTCCAAAATCCAACAATTGCTCATATCGAATATTTTCAAGTGTTGCTCCTTTAAAAGAATCGCTTTGTTCTATTATCGAAGGTTGATTTTTTGCGCCAAACCATTTGCTTACCAAATCCTGAGCAAGTATGACGCTTACAGGTAAATCTGTGTAAGGACTTAAGCATTTAATTTTAACATAATCAATCTTTGGACCAACCGTCAACGCTGTGTTTGAAGGCAATGTCCATGGTGTAGTTGTCCAAGCAACAATTCGGACATCTTCGTCCGATTTGTCAAATAGGCTTTCGGAAAGTTCACTTTTTATTACCTTAAACATGGCAACTGCGGATGTGTCTTTCACTTCCTTATAACATCCTGGCAAATTAAGCTCATGTGTACTTAATCCAGTGCCCGCAGCAGGCGAATATGGTTGAATCGTATAACCTTTATACAATAATTCCTTGTTGTACAATTTAGATAAGATATTCCAAACAGATTCAATATAATTATTGTCAAAAGTCAAATATGGTTGATCAAGATCTACCCAATATCCCATTTGCACTGTCAAGTCGTCCCACATATCTTTGTACTGCATGACCGTTTCCCGGCACAACCTGTTGTACTCTTCAATGGTAATTTTCGTACCGATATCTACTTTTGTAATTCCAAGATTACTTTCAACTTTTAATTCTACGGGAAGTCCATGCGTATCCCAGCCACCCTTTCTATCGACACGTTTTCCTTTCATGGTATGATATCGGCAGAAAAGATCTTTTACCGTTCTTGCCATCACATGATGAATTCCAGGTTTTCCATTGGCAGAAGGTGGACCTTCATAAAATACAAAACTAT
Source organism: Bacteroidota bacterium (assembly GCA_024642705.1). GTDB lineage: Bacteria > Bacteroidota > Bacteroidia > Chitinophagales > Saprospiraceae > Portibacter. The sequence goes on from JAHEAQ010000029.1 coordinate 45,645, forward strand.
TGGCTTTATCTTTCTGCTCAATACTTTTTTTGAAGACGTCATTTTCCTTCCAATAATTTAATATCTCTTTATCGATTTCTGGAAGATTCAATCCTTTAAATTCCCTATACAATGCCATGGGTAAAAATTTTAAGGCGCAAAGATACTAAACTAAAAAAGTATAGCAAATGAAAAATGGGTTTGGGTCTAAAATCATATTTATTTTGAATTTTGCATTTGTGCTTAGTAATGGGATTTGGAAGGGAAAAATATATTTCGGTTGATGAAAAAACTGGTTTCAACCTCGTATTTAAGTATTAGAATACTATTGAAATCTTTTCATTTTTTGATTGAGCAAAAAACAAAACAAAAAAGCCCATTTTTTAATTATGAAAATTTCTTAAAATACAAGGCATTGAACATAGAATCAAATTCTTTTTTATGTAAACTTGGATCGATTCTATTTTCAAATTTCTCCATTCATTCTATTTGTATATATTTATAATCTAAATTGAATATATAATTATCATGAAACATTTGCTAGGTATTGATCTTGGAGGGACCAAAATAGAGGGCGTTATTCTCGAAAGTAAAGAAATATTAAATGTGCTTTCCCGCAAAAGAATTGCTACCGAAAAAGAACAAGGATATGAACATATCATCGATAATATTTCCATTCTTATAAAAGATCTTGAAAAAGAAAGCAACCAACATTTTGATATCATAGGAATTGGAACGCCTGGCTCCATTGATGCCAGATCAGGGTTGATGAAAAACTCTAATACAACTTGTATTAATGGGCAGCCATTTTTGGAGGATCTTATCACTTCATTAGGCAGAGAAGTAAGGATGGCCAACGATGCTAATTGTTGCGCAATAGCGGAAGCTCAATTTGGAATCGTTAAAGATCATGTTCCAAATGCAAAAGTAGTTTTTGGAGTGATAATGGGCACTGGTGTCGGAGGCGGAGTTGTGGTTAATGGCAAAATTATCGAAGGCATTCATGGCATTGGTGGAGAGTGGGGACATATACATTTTGATGATTCTGGTGGAAAATGTTATTGCGGATTGGTAGGCTGTGCTGAAACAGTAATTTCTGGACCAGCAACCGAACGTTGGTATGCATCCCTTTCTGGAAATAAATTAAGCTTGAAAGAAATCGTCAAACATTTCAGAGCAGGAACAGATGAACATGCTACAGCTACCATTTTAAGATTGATGGATCGATTTGGTCAAGGAATTTCAACCATCATCAATATATTGGACCCTGATGCCATCGTCATTGGTGGTGGAGTAGGCAACATAGATGAACTTTATACTTTAGGAACCGAAAAAGCAAGACATTATATGTTTAACGATTATATGAACACAAAATTCCTAAAGCCAAAACTTGGGGATAGTGCAGGTGTTTATGGAGCAGCATTATTATAGAACAGAAAAATTGCTCCGCAAAAAACTTAAGGCTAGGAAGCAATAATCGTAGTAATTTTCACATCTTTGCCATCAATGGTTACAAAATCACACACATTTTGTTAAAAACAAAAGATATCCAATTTGCTTACAATTCTGATCTCAGTTTTAAATTCCCTGATATCGATTGCAAAGGCGCTGAAACTTGCCTAATCCTTGGAAAATCAGGAGTGGGAAAAACTACTTTGCTCCATTTATTGGGAGGATTAATCAAACC
>JAHEAQ010000169.1 GCA_024642705.1 Bacteroidota bacterium
GAGATAATGACATCAGATGCAGCATATGCAAAATCCATGTTATTTAAAAATGCGTGTACTTGAACATCAACTTCATTCTCATAGAACTTATATTCTTTATAGTAAAGTTTACCACATTGCCAAATGACCTGTACATTTTGCGTTTGAAAAAATTCCAGTTCCTTTTCAATCAATTCGTTTATTCTTCTTGATCCTAAACTGCCTCCTAAAACAAGTAAGGTATGTTTACCATGTCTTAATTTAAAGGTGTCTTTTGCCTTAATGGATTTGTTATCGATTTCCAAAAGATCCTGCCGAATTGGATTTCCTGTTTTAACAATTTTATCCTTTGGAAAAAAGCGCTCTAATCCATCATAGGCGACACAAATTTTATCAACTTTTCTACTCAATAATTTGTTAGTTATTCCAGGATATGAATTTTGCTCTTGAATCAAACAGGGAATGTTCTTTAAAGCTGCCATTTGCAAAAGTGGGCCACTTGCAAACCCTCCGGTTCCAATAACTACATTAGGCTTGAAAGTCTTTAATATTTTGCGAGATCTCAATAAACTTACAATAAGCTTAAACGGAAAAGCAAGATTTTTTAATGTCAACTTGCGTTGAATACCAGAAATCCAAAGCCCTTCTATTTCGTATCCTGCTTCTGGCACTTTTTCCATTTCCATTTTATCCATAGCACCAACAAACAAGAATTCGGCATTTGGAAAACGGGATTTCAATTCATTGGCAATGGCTATTGCTGGGTAAATATGCCCTCCTGTTCCTCCTCCAGATAATATGATTCTATATTTTTTCATTCTAAAGCTTCACTTAAAATTTCAAGTGGATTTTCTTCAACACTTTCCTGTTCTTTTATTTCTTCTCTTTTGACACTAACACTCAATATAATCCCTATAGACAAACACGTCATCCAAATTGAAGTTCCTCCACTACTAATTAAAGGCAATGTCTGCCCTGTAACTGGAAAAAGTTCTACTGCAACAGCCATATTGATTAAAGCTTGAAAAACTATGGGCAATCCCACTCCAAGCACCAAAAGTTTACCAAAAATCGTATCTGCTTTTTGTGAAACGATGACTATTCTAATTAACAGCCATGAATACAATAGTAAGAGTGATAAACCACCTATCAATCCATACTCTTCAATAATGATTGCAAAAATGAAATCAGATGATGATTGTGGCAAAAAATTCTTTTGAATGCTTTTACCTGGACCAAGACCGTTAACTCCTCCTGTAGCAATGGCAATTTTAGCTTTCTCAATTTGATAATCGGCTTCGGTATCTTCACCGTTTCTAAAATTTTCTATTCTGCTCATCCAGGTATCTACCCTATTTGGCATACTTTCAGGAAATGCTTTTGCAAACAGAACAAACAATGCCAATGTTATGATTCCCATTGATAGTATAATACCTAAATATTTTATGGGATAACCTCCAATGAAGACCAAAATTGTAATTAATACAAAAAGTATTGCAGCTGTTGAAAAATTTGCAGGCAGAATTAAAATCAGCACCAAAAATACTGGAACCCATAATGGTAAAATGGATTCTTGAAATGAAATTTCTTTGTCTTTTATTTTTGAAAGATATCGTGCCACATAAACCATTAAAACCACTGACGCCAAAGTTGAAGTTTGAAATGACATCCCCACTATTGGTATTTGTATCCATCGGCTTGCATTTGATCCTTCAATTGTTGTTCCTTGAAAGATTGTAACGATAAGAAGCACGAGTACTATTGGCACCATAACCATAGATAAGCCCCTAAAATATCGGTAAGGAATAAGATGAACCCCGTATATAATTGCAAAGCCCAATAACAAATGCATAAAATGTTTTATGAAAAACGAAAAGGTACTTCCAATTCCTCCAACATATGCTAAATTACTTGCTGCACTATAAACAGGAAGAAATGAGAAAATGGCCAATAACGTGACTATAGCCCAAATTAATCGATCTCCTTTTATGTTGTTAAATAATGTTTGCAATTTAATTTTATTTATAAATTTCTAACTGAGTCTTTAAATTGACGTCCTCTGTCTTCGTAATTTTCAAACAAATCAAAGCTTGCACAAGCTGGTGACAAGAGTACATTATCTCCTGCTTCAGCAATTTTGTAAGCAATTTTGACAGCTTCGCTCATAAATTGTGTTTCAACTATAATGTCTACCATATTACCGAATGCATTAAGCAACTTCTCATTGTCAACACCCAAACAAATTATGGCCTTTACTTTTTCGTTTACAAAAGGAAATAATTCTTCATAATTGTTGCCTTTATCAATTCCTCCAACTATCCAAACCGTTGGAGCATCCATACTTTCTAAAGCGTAGTAGGTAGCATTTACATTTGTAGCTTTGGAATCATTGATGTAATGCACTTTATTTATTTTTAATACGTGTTCCAGTCTGTGTTCAACTCCTTGAAAATTTTCAAGACTTTCACGTATGGTCTGCTTTCTAATTTTTAACAAATGAGCTACGGTTGATGCAGCCATTGCGTTTTTAATGTTGTGGTTTCCTTCTAATGCTAGATTTGCTGTTGGCATAATTATTTGATTGTTATCTATTGTTATTTTTATATTTTCTTTTTCTAAATACGCTCCATTTTCAATGACTTTTTTTAAAGAAAATGGTAATACTTTTGATTGAACTGGGTGATCATTTAACCATTTAGTGATGACCTCATCATCTGAATCGTAAATCAAATAATCATCTTGAGTTTGATTCATTGCTATACGAAATTTTGAAGCGATATAATTTTCAAATTTATAATCATATCTATCCAAATGGTCAGGAGTAATGTTTGTGATTATGGCGATGTGCGGTTTAAAATCAACAATGTCATCCAATTGAAAACTGCTTATTTCAAGAACATAGTTTGGATAATTTTTTTCCAAAATCTGTTTTGCGAAACTATCACCAATGTTTCCTGCAAGTCCAACTTCCAATTCCTGTTTAAGAATATGATGTGTTAGAGTTGCTGTCGTTGTTTTACCGTTACTGCCTGTAATTCCAATTAAAATTGCTTTAGTAAAACCAGCAGCGAATTCAATTTCAGAAACTATTGGTATTCCTTTTTCCCTAATCATTTTTACTAAAGGAACTTTATCTGGAATACCCGGACTTTTCATCACAAGGTCAGCATTCAAGATTTTTGATTCAGAATGCACCTCTTCCTCCCATTCAATTTCATTTTGTATAAGAACGTCTTTATATTTTTGTTTGATTGTTCCCTTATCGGAAACAAATACTTTGTATCCCTTTGCTTTTCCTAAAAGCGCTGTTCCTACCC
>JAHEAQ010000170.1 GCA_024642705.1 Bacteroidota bacterium
ACAAGGTAACTGTCATTCAAGGAAATAAAATGAGAAAAATTAAACGAATTAATAATGAAGATTAATATTCGAGCCATTGAAAAGTATCTACCAGAACAAATGTTGAAATCGGAAACACTGGATCTAATTTCAAATGGAAGAGCTGGAAGAATAGAAAAAAACACAGGAGTCCAATTTCGCCATCATATTTCTGGGCAAGAAACAGTTTGTTCCATGGGTGCAATTGCATTAGAAAAGGCCATAATAAAGGCAGAAATGAATGTTTCAGATATTGATTTGTTGATTTATTCTGGAGCATCATTTGATTACCCAATTCCAAGCAGCGCTGTGATTATTAAATCAAAAATTGCTGATGACACAATTTGTTTTCCTTGTTTGGATGTAGATTCCACGTGCTTAAGTTTCTTGAATGCATTAGATATTGCCCATGTATACTTTGAAGTAAGGCGATATAAAAGAATAGCAATAGTTTGTTCAGAAGTTGCCTCTATAGCTTTGACACCCAAAGACGAAAAAGTATTTGGCCTATTTGGTGACGCTGCAGTGGCATTGATTCTAGAATTAGATGAAAATTTAGGATATGAACCAAAATATTCAAACTTTATGAATTTTCCTTCTGGGGCAATGTTAGCGCATGTACCAATAGGAGGCGTACAAAACAGAGGAATGCAAAATTCCTCAGAAGATGCTGGGTATTATTTTCAGATGGAAGGAAAAAATCTCATCAGGCTAACCATTAATCATTTGGATTTTTTTGTTGGCAAGATTGAAGAAAGTGTGCAACACAAAATCAATGAGTTTGATAAGATTATTGCGCATCAAACAAGTAGGTACGGCAATGAATACTTTCTTGGTCACTTTTCACTGAAACCAGAAAACATCATTGAAACCTTAAGCAAATTCGGAAATTGTATTTCTGCATCAATAGCACTTGGTTTGGAACAGTTTTATAATAATGAGCGAAAGAATGAAGACAAAAACATATTACTTATAGGTTCAGGTGCAGGATTAGGATTGGGAGCGCTTGTTTTGAAATTTGATTAAAAATAAAATGGGAAAGTCAATTGTTTTTAATATCTGCTGATTCAATTTTAATAAATAGAAAAAGCGGAGTAGAAACAATAGAAAAGACGGCTTAGCTATATTAATTGAAATCCTTTGAGCTTATTTTTTTAAGGGATAATAAAATTTTTGTCCACCTTTGAGCACTTTGAAGTCTTGTTTTTTTTCTTCTGCATAATGAATAAAATCTTTAACATCTGCAGTATTGAAAGAAAACATATCATAATGGCATGGAATAATATATTTTGCCCCAATGGCCATTCCTAATTCTACCGCTTCTTTAAAATCTAAATTTCCTGCAACTTGTCGTTCAGGTTTGTTCCCATTGATGGGTAAAATAGCCACATCAACGGTGTAGGGCTTTAATATTTCCTCCAAACCTTCGAACAAAAGTGTATCGCCACTATGGTAAACACTGAAATTGCCAAATTGAATGATATAGCCCATAAATTTGTAATTGCCATATTCATCTTTGGTCAATTCGTTATGCTTTGCAGGAATTCCTTTAAATGAAAAACCATCTATTGTCACTGAATCTCCAAAGTTAATTCCTATAGGAAATTTTGATTCGCACTGTAAACGATTTGAAACGAAATCGCGATTTGCTTCAGGAATAATAAGTTTGATTTTTGGATTGTTTTTCAAAATGGGAATCAGTGTCTCTGCATCCAAATGATCAGTATGATTATGGCTCGAGGTGACAATGGCAATGTCTATTAATAATTCTGGTCTTACGACCTGTTCGCTCAAGCGGACATGTGGTTTTTCAGTTTTCTCATACTTTTTGGTCAATGAATCTGAAAGATATGGATCGATAAGCACGCGTTTGCCATTCCATTGCAATAAATAGCCACTTTGCCCTAACCACCAAAGATGAAAACCTTCTTTTTCAGACAGGTATGAATCCATTTCTGCGATTAGCTCCTCGTCTTTTTTTAATGCAGGAATCAAATTGTTCATAAAGTTTCACGGACTTTTTTTGCTCCAGCAACCATATTAATAAGTTTTTGACGTGAGGCCCATCGTGCAGTTTGACTTAGTCCACAATCTGGAGCTACAGAAAGCTTTTCTGCAGGAACATATTTTAAACAAAGATGAATACGTTCTACAACGTCGTCAATGGTTTCAATATAATAGTTTTTGACATCAATAATCCCAACTGCCACGTTCATCTTTTCAGCAAATGGGGCTAAAAGTTCGATTTCGGCAAATTCGCGATTGGCCATTTCTATATGGATCTCATCAACATCCATATCCAAAAAATCGGGAAGCATTGGTTTGATGCTCCGATAACCAACCGGTCTACCTTTGAAATTTCCAAAACAAAGGTGCGTACTAAGGTTACATTTTCCTTTTATGGGCTTAACAGTTCGGTTGAAAATATCGACAAAATGTTTGGTATCTGCTTTGTAAGCGTAACAGCTCATAGAAGGTTCATCTACGGTAATTTCGGTGCAACCAGCAGCCACTAATGCTTCAAGTTCACGAGAAATAATAGGCAATAACGCTTCGGTTATTTCAAAACGGTCTTTATATTTATCATTTGGCAACAATCTTCCAGATAATGTATAAGGTCCTGGAATACTTGCTTTTAATGTTGGTCCAGAAGGAGCCAATTTCTTAAGTCGTTCGAATTCTTTTACTGCACCGAGACCGTTGGGAGCAGCTAATTCACCAATAATATTGTTTTTCCCACGTTGATCATGCGCAGGTGGACCAAATTTCCTAGTTTTTGAAGTATTGTTTTGAATTCCATTGATGAAACCGTAAAATGACAAATTGAAATCTAAACGTGTTTGTTCCCCATCTGTGATAACATCAAGACCTGCATTTGTTTGGTCATGAATAGCAGCAATAACTGCATCTTCTATAGCTTCTTCAATATCTGCCGCCCCAAATTCATCTAGATGTTGCGATACGAACTCAAGCCATCCAGGAAATGGATAGCTTCCAATAACGGTCGTCCTGATCGGAATTTTATTCATTTTATTTTATTTTCTTTTCTTTGTTTTTTGGACAATTCAATACTGAGACTAATGTAGCCAAAACAAATAGCAAGCAAAATTTATCATTCAATTATTTCATTTTTTATGTGGAAAATCAATTAATGAATTATTGACTCCTAATAAAAAGTCATTTACAAAATGTTATAAGTTTTAGTGTAAAAATTAATTTAAATAATTGTGTGTCGTCCTAAAATAAGTTTACAATTAAAAACCTTTACCATT
>JAHEAQ010000030.1:0-7870 GCA_024642705.1 Bacteroidota bacterium
ATTTGATTTTGAAACAAATAAAGTTATTTATATAAGCGAATTTAGAAATTGCAAAATGATTTCTTCGTCCCAACATATGTTTTGTTTCCTATAAAAACCAACGTGGCCACCATATTTTGGATAAAAAGTGGTTATGTTTTTATTGCCTATTTCTGACAATGATGGAAAACACTCTTTAGAAATAAACGGATCATCTTGGGCATTAATAATTAATGTTGGAATGGCAATTTGATGTAAAAATTGCTTAGAGCTGCATTGGGTATAATAATCGACAGCTCCAGTAAAACCATTCAAAGGGCCAGTATAATATTCATCGAAATCTAGTACGTTTTTTACTTTGTCGACATACGTTAAATCGAAAATAAGAGGAAACTGTTCATGTTTTTGTTTCAACTTTTCGAATAATGTCTTTAAAAACCTTTTGGTGTATGGTAAGTTTTGAAATCGTAACATTTTCAGGGAAGCACTATGCAATTCCATTGGAACTGAAATTGCGGATGTGGATTTTATTTTTTTACTAAGTGTAAATTTGTGATCTCCAACATATTTCAAAACCAAATTGCCTCCTAAACTGAATCCAATCAAATGAATTTCTTCATAATCTTTTAGCACATGCTGCACCACTGAATTTAAATCTATAGTGTACCCACTGTGATACAATTGTGGGGTTGAATTTATATGACCACTACAGAATCTATAATTCATAGCACAGATATCAAATCCATTTTGGGTTAAAAGTTTCGAAGTTCCAAGTATGTATTTGGAACTGCTTGAACCTTCTAAGCCATGACAAAGAATTGCAATTTTGGGATTTTTATTTTTAATAAAATCCAAATCAATAAAGTCTCCATCATGTGTTTTGATTCGTTCTCTCGAAAAGGTAACGCCTTCCACTTTTCGCGTTAATGAAGTAAAAATGGTATTTACATGTCCATTTCTGAGAAGCAATGAAGGGTGATAATTTGGATAAGAATTCTTCAAATCAGGTAATCTACTTTCTTTTTTTACTAGCCTTTGCAAAAGGATTAAATGCTAATGCTTTTCCTAAATAAAAATTTAGTTCTTCATCTTGATCTATTGCTTGCGGACTTACATACAAAAATCCTTTCATCGGTCGACCTGTAAATGTCATGTCTTGAACGCCTTCTTTTTCTTTTAGAATTTTTTCTTCCTCTGGATCAATCCGAATCATTAACGTATCATTTACAATTCCTACACACATTTTGTCGTCCACCATAAAACATAATCCTCCGAACATTTTTTTTTCGTAAAAATTGGCTTTCAATTGTTCCAATTGAATTTTTATTCGGTCACCAAGATGCTCGTCATAAGCCATATTAAGATTTTTTATTTAGCCAATTTTAAAATTAACTTTTATTTATGAAAATCAATGAACTCATATCAAGAGAATGTTCAAATAAAAAAGAGGCTTTTCATTAAGAAAAGCCTCCATCTTGAAAAAAAACTTCTATAACTAATTGATTAATTATTTATTTAATAACCACTAATTTCTTACTTGTTATACCTTGAGCATCTGTAACTACAATGAAATAATTATTGTTTCTCAATTCAATAGTGTTGACTTCTAAATTATAATTTCCTTTTTCTGCAGTTTCATTAACCAATGTCTTGATCACTTTTCCACTTTCATCTTTGATTTGAACAGTGACATTTCCTTTTGACCTTACCTCATAAGTTACGTTCGTCAAACCATTAGAGGGATTAGGAAAAATTTTAACCGCAGCATCACTGATTTTAGTATCAGTATTACTGTCATTTGTAAAATCCATTAGTAAAAATCCATGGACATTATCACCATGCTTTAAATTTCTATTTCCATTCCCTTTTCTCCCTCCTGTTTTAGAAGTTTTCTCAGTTTTGTTGCCTTTATTTTTATTTAATTTGTCATGGTCTGGATTGAATCCTTTTTCTTCAAGGAAACTTTTGATTTCATCACCATATTTTTCATTTAAGCTTTTTAATTCAGCTAATTCGGACTCATGATCTGCTCGAAATTTTTCCTTATGTGCTTTCATTACATCTCTTTTGGCTTTCATCTCTTCTTTGGAAGGTCTTTGGCCTTTTTGACCTTTTTGGCCCTTGAAATTTGAATGCATTTCTTTTTTAGCATTTTGAAAAACTACCCTCAGATTTTCAATTTTTTCTTTGTCTACGGTAGAAATCTTTGAGTCAAATTCCGCTCTTAAAGTTTTTAATTCCGCTTTTTTAGCTTTGTGCGTTTCTTTCATTTCGGCCATCTCAGCTTTGTGCAATTTCTGTTTTTCCGCTCTTAAAGTTTTTAATTTAGTCTTTTGTTCTTCAGTAAGAATTGAATCATGGGCTGCTTTTTGATTGGATCTTAGCTCCATCATTTTAGCTTTTTTTTCTTCTTGGGAAAGCGTTGTGTTTTCTTTTAGCGCTTTCATCTCCGCTCTTGAATCCAATTGCAACTTCTCTAAATTTGTAAATTGTTCTTCACTTAAATTCAAGTCAGATTTCAATTGAGATAAGTCTTGACCTTGTTTGCCATAATGGCCTCTTTGTCCGAAAGTAATGGTTACTGTTGATAACAACATAATTGCTAAAAAACAGAAATTCTTCATTTTTTTCATTGCTTAATGTTTTTTGATTTATTAATAACTTCTATGCTCTTTTGACTTTCTTAGATACGTAAGGTTTAATACAAACTTTTATTTATTAATTTTATGGGATATAAAAACCAATTCTAATGACAAAAGCCTATTTTTTATCGACATTTTTCTTGATTGCTATTTCGGTATTTTCCCAGGACAAAGTAAAATGGGACGTAAATAATCCACCTGGAACATTTAAAGAAGTAGAAATTCAAACTGACGAAGGAACTTGGATGAATCTCGATGTAAGCCCAAATGGAGATAAAATTGTTTTCGACATGTTGGGTGATATTTTTATTATGCCTATTGGTGGTGGTGATGCACAGGTGTTGAGAAAGGGTTTGGCATGGGAAGTTCAGCCTAGATTTAGTCCAGATGGCACTAAAATATTGTTTACTAGTGATGCCGGAGGAGGAGACAATATTTGGACGATGAATGTTGATGGAAGCGAAGCGAAACAAATTACAAATGAAACTTTTCGTTTGCTGAACAATGGGATCTGGACATCAAATGGTGAATATATTATAGCTCGAAAACATTTTAGTTCTGAACGATCTTTAGGTGCTGGAGAAATGTGGATGTATCATAAAACTGGTGGAACGGGAATTCAATTAACCAAACGAAAAAATGATCAGCAAGATGTAAATGAACCTTCTGTGTCAGCTGATGGAAAATTTTTATACTATAGTGAAGATGTTTATCCAGGAGGCTATTTTCAATACAATAAAGATCCAAACGACCAAATTTTTGTAGTTCAACAATACAATTTTGAAACAGGGGAAACGAATACTGTTATTTCAGGTCCTGGCGGTGCATGCAGACCGCAGGTTTCCCCTTCAGGAGACAAAATTGCTTATGTCAGAAGGATTAGAACTAAGTCTGAATTGTACGTCCATGATATAAAAACTGGACAAGAATTTCCAATTTATGATGGATTAAGCAAAGATCAACAAGAGGCTTGGACAATATTTGGTGTTTATACTGGATTCAATTGGACACCTGATGGCAAAAATATTATTATTTGGGGGAAAGGAAAAATTTGGAATGTAGAAGTCTCAACTGGTAATGCTAAACAAATACCATTCAAAGTTTCAGTCACACATAAAATGATGGAAACTGTCCATTTTGAGAATCCTGCTTTTAAAGATAAACTAGAGGTTAAAGTACTGCGTAATGTGACAAAATCTCCAGACGGACAATCTTTAGTTTTCAATGCGCTAGGTCAGCTTTATACTTATGATTTTGCAACTAAAGTAGTAAAACGGTTAACGAATAATCCACATCAAGAAGCGGAACCAAATTATTCTACGGATGGCCAAAATATTGTTTATGTTACTTGGAATGATGAAGAATTGGGAAATATTCAAATTTTAGATTTGAAATCTGGAATAAGTAAAAAAATAAACCAAGAAAAAGGAATATTTAGAACCCCTTCCTTTTCTAATGATGGAAAGAAATTAATCTATGTTAAATCTTCAGGAAACAATCACCAAGGATTTACTTTCAATGAAAAACCCGGACTTTATTTATATGATTTTGATACAGATACATCAACTTATTTACAAGGAGAAGGAGAAAATCCAACTTTCAGCGCCGATGATCAATACATTTATTATCAAACAGGTGGTTTTGTCTTTGGAAGTATCAAAAAAGCATTTAAAAGGTACAATCTGGGAACGAAAAAAGTGGAAACTATTTTGAATACCAATTATACGACGATGTTCACGTTGAGTCCAGATAACAATTGGATTGCATTTGTTGAATTGTTCAAAGTTTATATCGCTCCCATGCCAAAGGTTGGCCAAACAATCGACTTAAATGCTGCTTCTAAAGTAGTTCCAGTAGCAAGAGTGGCAGTTGATGCAGGAATCAATCTGCATTGGGACCAAGATTCAAAAAAGGTGAATTGGACATTGGGGAATGAATATTTCTCGGCAGACCTTAAAGATCATTTTTTATTCCTTGAAAATTCAGTGGATTCTATTCCAGCTTTAGATACGATGGGAATGAAAATTGAATGGAATGTTGATGCTGACAAACCATCTGGGATTTTGGCTTTTACGAATGCTCGATTAATAACAATAGAAGGAGATTTGGTTATTGAAAAAGGAACAATTATAGTTGAAGAGAATCGGATAATTGCACTTGGAACAACTAAAGAGATAAAGATTCCAAAAAATGCGAAAATTATTGACGTGAAAGGCAAGTCTATTATGCCAGGAATTATAGATGTTCATGCTCATTTGGGAGCTTTTAGAGGAGGTTTAAGCCCGGATAAGCATTGGGAATATTATGCAAATCTGGCTTATGGAATCACTACGACACATGATCCTTCAGTTAATTCAGAAATTACATTTGCACAATCTGAAATGGTAAAATCAGGGAAAATGGTTGGCCCTCGTATATTTTCAACTGGAACAATAATTTATGGCGCAGATGGTGATTTTAAAGCAGTGATAAATGATCTTGAAGATGCAAAATCTGCACTGAGAAGAACAAAAGCTTATGGTGCTTTTTCAATTAAAAGTTATAATCAACCAAGAAGAGAACAAAGACAACAGATCATTCAAGCTGCCCGTGAATTAGATATTATGGTATTTCCTGAAGGAGGCTCTTTCTTTTATCATAACTTGAGTATGGTTGCCGATGGTCATTCAAGCGTAGAGCACAATTTGCCAGTAGCTCCATTATATAACGATGTCATTCAATTTTGGTCTCATTCAAAAACATCCAATACTCCAACATTAATAGTGAACTATGGCGGTATGAATGGAGAGAATTATTGGTATCAGAATACCAATGTTTGGGAAAATAAAAAATTATTAGACTTTACGCCTCGAGGGATTATTGATTCAAGATCTAGGCATAGAACTATGGTACCCCAGGAAGAATATGAACAAGGCCACATTCTTACATCACAATCTTGTAAAAAATTGGCTGATGCAGGTGTAAATATTAATCTTGGTGCTCATGGGCAATTGCAAGGACTAGGTGCACATTGGGAATTGTGGATGCTTGAGCAAGGTGGAATGAGCAACATGGAAGCTTTAAGATCTGCAACTATTAATGGGGCCGAATTTTTAGGAATGGAATCAGAAATTGGAAGCCTTAAAGTGGGCAAATTGGCGGATTTTATAGTTATTGATGGCAATCCTTTAACGAATATTCAAGATTCAGAAAATGTAATTTATACTATTATCAATGGAAGAATGTATGATAGCAGCACCATGAATGAAATTGGCAATTACAATAAGAAAAGAACAAAATTTCATTGGGAAATGGAAGGTAGTGGCAATGCATATCCATTTAATGAAGTGAACAACAGTTTTATGGAAAGTTCATGTTCGTGCATGCATTAAAATTTTTCAAATCTTTTTGAGCAATTAAATGTTATCTACTCAAGCATGCATAATTAATGGATTCCATGTAGATTTGTAATTAGAAAATAATTAAATGAAAAAACAATCAGAGGCCATCATTCCAACTCCTTATGGTGATTTTAGAATGTTAGCATATGCAGATGAAGAAAACGATAAGATGCCTCATATTGTCTTGTTACATGTCGAATTGAAAATAGATGAAAATGTAATGTTAAGAATTCATTCTGAATGTTTAACAGGGGATTTGTTTGGGTCTAAGAGGTGTGATTGTGGTGAGCAATTGCATAAATCGCTTGAAATTTTACAGCAAGAAAAAGGAGTATTAATATATTTAAGGCAAGAAGGGCGAGGAATAGGAATTATCAATAAACTCAAAGCTTATCAATTGCAAGACAAAGGGTTGAACACCATTGATGCAAATATTCATTTGGGTTTTGAGCCAGATGAAAGAGACTATGAGGTTGCAAGCAAGATTTTAAAAGATCTTGCCATTAATCAGGTGAAATTGTTAACCAATAATCCTGATAAAATAGATGGATTAAATGAATATGGAATAATTGTCCAAGAAAGAGTGCCATTAATTATCAGTCCCAATAAGGATAATGAAGATTATTTAAAGACAAAAAAAGACCTAATGGGACATCTCTTAAAGTAAAAAAAATGGATATTGAAGCATTTAGGGAATATTGCCTTAGCAAAAAGGGAACTACAGAAGATTTACCTTTTGGTCCTGATACTTTGGTCTATAAAGTGATGAGCAAATTGTATGCACTTACAAGCCTAAATGAAGCTGAATTCCGATGTAACCTCAAATGTGAACCAACTTATGCTGAAGAATTAAGGGCTGAATATCCCGATATTATTCCAGGTTGGCATATGAATAAGAGACATTGGAATACCGTTTATTTTGAGCGTGACATAGACGATTCATTATTAAAAAAATTGATTGACCATAGTTACGATCAGGTGGTTATGAAATTGACCAAAGAAGAAAAAAAGATTTTGTCAAATCTGTAAGAATCAAGAATTGGATTATAAATATATAATTGTAGGGCAAGGTATTGCAGGTTCTTTAATTGCAATGGAATGTTTACAACGCAACATTCCATTTTTAGTGGTCGACGATCCAACAAAAAGCAGAGCTTCAAGAGTAGCAGCAGGAATCATTAATCCACTAACTGGTAGAAAGTTTGTAAAAACTTGGATGTATGATGAATTGGTTCCAATTTTTAAATCCACCTACCAAAAATTTGAAGAAATATCCGGAGAAAAGTTACTTTTTGAAAAGGAAATAATTAGAGTAATTCCTTCCGTTTCTGATCAGAATAATTGGGATGCCAAAACGCTCAGCCCTGAATATGAAAATTATATGAATTCAGATGTAAAATTGGATGAATATGAAACTTGTATAACCCAAAAATTCAATTATGGATCAGTCCAAGGTTTTCAACTTAAAATAGGAACATTAATACAAAGTTTTCGTAATTTTTTATCCTCTAAATCATGGTTACTCGAGGAAGAATTTAATTTTGAACTTTTATCCGTAGCAGAAAAATTTGTAGAGTACAAAAGCATAAAAGCTGCATCAATAATATTTTGTGAAGGTTATAAGGTTTCAGAGAACCCATTTTTTAATCATTTGGATTTTGCTCCTGCAAAAGGAGAAGTATTGTTAATAAAGTGCGCAGAATTGAAAACAGAACGGCTATTAAAAGATCAAATTTTTATAGCTCCTTTTGAAAAAGGATTGTATTGGGTCGGAGCAACCTATTCATGGGAAAATTTGGATGATAAAGTAACTCAAGAAAAAAGAGAATGGCTAATCAATGCATTAAATAAAGTTTTAAAAACTCCATA
>JAHEAQ010000030.1:7970-35320 GCA_024642705.1 Bacteroidota bacterium
GGAGTAGGAATTATGAATGGAAATCATGATTTTACGTAGTATGTGCCAATAAATGGTTCAAATATTAATGGCTAACTCAGCATTGATAAAGAGGCAACTCCGGGAGTGGTTACAATTTTGGATATTAATCTCGACAATCAGAATTTAAGAGAAAATACCAATTCTCAAGAAATAGATTTTTCAGGGGTAGGAGGGACTGCAAGAAATTGCTCTGGTACCGTTACGCCATGGAATATAGTGATTACCAGTGAAGAAACGACTTGTGAAGTTATCAACTTAGATGGATAAAACGACTTGGGTTGGTGTGCGGAAGTTAACCCGGCAACAAAAAATGTGATCCATAAACTTTGGGCTGCAGGAAACTTTAACCATGAAAATCTTTGAGTTTTACAAGATGGGAGTCTTAATTACATATGGGTAGTCAATAAAGGTCACACACAGGCGTCCCCAAAGGTTGAATTATTTGGTATTAGTCCCATTGGTTCTGAGCCCAATCAAAATAATATAGGTATTTCGACGGCAAATCCAATGTCAAAACTTGAAGTAAATCAGGGCGAAATTTTTGTAAAATCCCTGGGTTCAAAAGTAATTACCTAGTCTCCAAATGGTAAATGCTGGAAAATTATGGTGAATAACGATGGCATATTGAGAACCATAAATGTAGTGTGTCCTGAATCAGATTACAAACCTTGATTGAGAATTGATAACGCTAATTCTTTAGTTATTTTCTTTCCTTCAGCCTTGGCTCTTAATTTTTCAAAGGAAAATCTAAAATCACAACCTTCTTTCCAAAGCGAACAGCCATAAGCAGTTTTACCTTTTATTAATTTACCTTTTTTGCACTTAGGACAAATTACAATGTCAGGAGATTTGACATCTAATTCATTAGTTTTGGTTAGCTTTAGTGCTTCTAATTTCAAAGAAAAATCTGTGTTAAATCTTAGCAGCCCTTCTAATTTTTTACCATTCTCTTTGAATCCTTTCAAAGAAGTAGTACTTCCTTTTGTTAATAGTCTTTTGACTTGATGTTCACTCAATTTTTTACCCATAAATTCATAGGGTAAAATAAAATTACACCCATCTTTCCATTTTGTGCATCCATATGCATTCTTCCCATTAATTAAAGTGCCTTCTTTGCATTTAGGACATTTGTTATTTGCGCTTTCTTGTTTATTATTTGCGGCAGATTTTGTGTATTTATTGTTGGTTTTATTAGTATAATTTTTAGCTTTTGATTTGTTTTCAGAAATAATTTTGAAATCTGAATTTTCCATTCTTACTTCTGAAACTAGCTTGTCCACCAAGTCTTTCATTTCATTTATAAATTTTACAGGGCTGTAAGAACCACTTTCAATATCTCTTAATTGTTTTTCCCAAATTCCAGTTAATTCTGGAGACTTGAGTAATTCATTTCTAATGGTCGTAATTAGCTGGATTCCAGTCGATGTGGGAATAATATTTTTCTTCTCTCTTTGGATGTATTTTCTGCTAAATAATGTTTCAATAATATTTGCTCTTGTGGAAGGGCGTCCAATTCCATTGGCTTTCATTAATTCTCGTAACTCTTCATTGTCAACTTTCCGACCTGCAGTTTCCATATTTCGCAGCAAAGTTGCTTCTGTAAATTGTTTCGGAGGTTGGGTTTGTTTTTCGACAAGAGAAGGTTCGTGAGGTCCAGTTTCTCCTTTTACAAAAGTTGGCATTACATTTTCATCATCTTCGCGCTTAGATGAATTGGATTTTGGAAATAATATTTTCCAACCAGGAACTAAAATTTCCTTTCCATTCGCTTTGAATTTTATGTCATCTACTTCACCAATAACCACAGTATTTGAAATTTGGCAATCTGGATAAAAAGCAGCAATAAATCGTCTAACTATTGAATCATATACATTCTGCATATTGCCGTCCAACCTTGATTGACCACCAGTAGGTATGATGGCATGGTGATCTGTTACTTTTCCATTATCAAATACACGCTTTGATTTGGTAATTTTTTTCTTGAGCAATAAGTCAGTGAAATGGCTATAATTGGTAAGTTGTTTTAGAATGCCCTCAATTTTCGGATACATGTCATCTGGCAAATAGGTTGTATCAACCCTTGGATACGAAACCATTTTCATTTCATATAATTTCTGCACAATTTTTAAGGTTTGATCTGCAGAATAACTGAATTTTTTATTACAATAAACTTGAAGACTTGTGAGGTCAAATAGCTTTGGAGCATACTCTTTTCCTTTCTTTTTGTCTGTTGATATTATGGTAAATGGTTTTCCCGTAATTTGATTTAGGAGTTCTTGGCCATTATTTGCGACCTCAAACCTGCCATCTTCATATGCAAAAGTCACTTCCTTAAAAATAGTCTGTAATTCCCAAAATGGCGTGGAGACAAAATTTTCAATTTCAAAATGCCGATTCACCAGCATGGCTAAAGTTGGAGTTTGAACTCTGCCAATGGATAATACTTGTTTGAAACCGCCATATTTTAAAGTATAAAGCCGTGTTGCATTCATACCTAAAAGCCAATCTCCAATTGCCCTTGCACTTCCCGCAAAAAATAGTTTGTCAAAATCAGAAGCTGGTCTTAATTTCTCGAATCCAATTTTAATGGCTTCATTTGTTAAAGAAGATATCCAAAGGCGTTCTACTTTTCCTCTATACTTGGCATGTTGTAAAACCCATCTTTGGATTAATTCGCCCTCTTGCCCAGCATCCCCACAATTAATCACTAATTCAGCGCCGGATAACAATTTTTTAATAATTCCGAATTGCTTTTTAACACCTTTATCATTTTTTAATTTGATTTCAAATTTTTCAGGTAACATGGGTAAACTGTCCATTTCCCATCGCTTCCAATTGTCCTTATAGTCATCTGGATTGTACAAAGAACAAAAATGACCAAATGTCCAAGTTACTGCATAACCATTTCCTTCAAAATATCCATCATTCCTAGTTTTTGCACCTATTATTTGTGCAATTTCCTTGGCTACTGATGGTTTTTCTGCAATGCAAACTTTCATTCAACTTATTTGATAAAGAAATGCGAAGTTAAAGAAGAATGCTTAAATATTAAATATTCATTTGTCTTATGGATTTGTTTTTGAATAAACTATATGAAATTAGAATAACTAATAATTGATTAAAAGTCAAAAAATGATCCTCCGATTTCAATATTGCAACCTTTGGCATATTTTCTTATGAATTATTTGGTAAGGGATTGATATTTTAATTAATCAGCATACGAATAACATCAGTTAAGTTTCACTATTTTTGTATATCATTGTATCTTAATTGTGTTAAAAAGAATTAAATGGAATTTTTCGGAATACTCAGTTTGCTAACCATTCTTGCAGCTGCCTTTGGGTTTATAAATACTAGGTATATCAAGTTGCCTCATACTATTGGAATGATGCTTATTGCCTGCATATTTAGTGGTTTAGTATTTGTTGCGGGTTCTTTATCTACTAATATTCATGATACGGTGAACGAGTTTGTTTCTAAGATAGACTTTAGGACAATTTTGCTTGACGTAATGTTGAGCTTTTTATTATTTGCAGGAGCATTACATACTAATTTTGAAAAATTAAGGGAGTATAAGTGGCCGATATTATCATTTGCAACTTTCGGAGTGCTCATTTCTACATTTTTAGTTGGCGGATTAACTTATGGCTTATTGCAATTGTTTGATCAAGAAGTGAAATTTATTTATTGTTTGTTATTTGGGGCATTGATTTCTCCGACAGATCCTATTGCGGTTCTAGGAATATTGAAAAAAGCAAAAGTGCCGAAGAATTTAGAAATAAAAATAGTCGGAGAATCACTATTGAATGATGGGGTAGGCGTTGTCGTTTTCTTAACAATTTTTAATATTGCAAGTTCTGGTTCGGGAGAAGGTAATCACGAGCAATCGGTATTAATGTTGTTTTTGATGGAGGTTATTGGTGGACTTTCACTTGGATTGGTTGCAGGCTGGGTTACATGGAGACTTATGAAATTAATAGATAACTGGGAAGTGGAAGTGATGATTACTTTGGCACTAGTTATGGGTGTACATTGGATAGCAGAATATTTCCATTTTTCAGGACCTTTGGCAGTAGTTGCGGCAGGGCTTCTTGTTGGAACAGAGCAAGTGCGGAATTCTTCAATGTCCGAAGAAACAGAAAGTTATATTGACAAATTTTGGGAATTGGTAGATACCTATTTGAACGCAATTCTTTTCGTTTTGATAGGCTTAGAAATTCTAATTTTACCTTTTAAAGGGAATTATATTTTGATGGGATTGATAGCAGTGCCGATTGTACTTTTTTCAAGATTTATTTCATTATCACCTTTGGTTTCCATATTTGGCCGATATCTTGAATTTGTGCCAAAAACTGCAACTATAATGACTTGGGGAGGATTAAGAGGTGGAATTTCCATTGCATTGGCATTGTCACTAACAGCCGAAATGGAAAAAGACCTATTCCTTATCATAACTTATGTAGTAGTTGTTTTTTCAATAATTATCCAAGGGCTAACCATCAATAAATTGGTCAGTGCACTTAAAGTATAAATAGCAGGTATTTATTGTTTAGTGGACGAATAATATTGTATTTAAAGTCAAACAATTATTTTTTTTTGGCATTAAAAGTATTTCACGACATATATTGAAATTTAAATTAATATGAATTGAAAAAAATTCTCATCTTCGACCTTTGATTGAAGTTCTTTTTGGACAATTATCAGATGAAGTGAATAGAATTTATAAAATTTATAAGAAAAAATATATGAAAAGTAGATTATACAATGTAGGATTATTACTTATTTTTTTGTGTTTATCGGGATTTATAACTTTGAATACAGAATATGGATCCAATGAAAATATTGCAAATTCAGAAGAAAACCATATTTCAGAAGAAAGCAAAACATTCAATTCTAATGTACATGAAGGTTTCGTTCAAGTTTTGCCAATAGAAGCAGAAGTTAAAATAGAAAAAGCTTTATTGTGTTTTGGAAATTCTGATGGTATTGCTATTGCTTCTGGAATTAATGGAATACCTCCATATAGTTATAAATGGTCTAACGGAGTAAATCAGGACACTGCAACTCAACTGTCTGCTGGCATTTACGACATTACTGTAACAGACAGTGCTAATGATTCAGTGGTAGTAAGTTTAAATTTTTCTGAACCTCCTTCGATCGAATTTGATCTTGTGAAACATAACGTTTTGTGTTTTGGAGATTCAACAGGATCTATCTTGATTGAAAACGCAAATGGAGGAACAGGTATTTTGAAATATGCATGGTCAAATGGAGATACGACTAACGCTATAGAAAATTTGCCGGCTGGAGGTTATTCCGTTACAGTAACAGATGAGAATTTTTGTACTAGCATTGCATTTCAAAACATCAGTGAATCAGACAGTATCACATTAGAAGTTGCTACAACCGACTTAACGAAGGTAGATTCTAATGATGGGACTGCTGTTGCTTTTTTAGCAGGTGGCACTGGTCAGTTTACCTATAACTGGTCAACAGGTTCCACACTTTCATCAATCGATAGTTTGCCGGCTGGAGAATATTCAGTTACGGTTACGGATTCTAATGGCTGCTCAATAAATAAAGAATTTAATATAGAAAGTCCAGAATGTTCTTTTATTGCTGACTTGAATTTTGCCAATGTTACTTGCTTTGGAGCAAATGATGGGGAAGCATCCGTAGATCCAGTTGGATTCGCACAACCTCTATCAATAGAATGGTCAACAGGAGAATCGCAGTTTATTTTTGTTTTGGGATTAGAGCCAGGAGATTATGCAATAACTTTGACGGATGGAAATGGATGCGTGGTTGTCAATAATTTTACAATTACTGAACCCCCAGCTTTAGAATTATCTTTGGACGGCGTATTTCCAAG
This sequence comes from Bacteroidota bacterium, assembly GCA_024642705.1. Taxonomy (GTDB): domain Bacteria; phylum Bacteroidota; class Bacteroidia; order Chitinophagales; family Saprospiraceae; genus Portibacter. Next base: position 13,864 of record JAHEAQ010000030.1, read on the forward strand.
TTGTGAAGATACTACTCTTAATCTCGTTACATCAAACATAATAGGCGGTGAAGGACCTTATTCCTATTTATGGTCTAATGGCTCGACTGATTCATCTTTAGAAAATGTTGAACTTGGCACATATGGTTTAACAGCAACCGATAATAAGGGGTGCACTGTTTCTGATTCAATAGTTTTGGAATTTGGGGATTATATTCCACCAACTATTTTAGCTATTGATAGTATGGTTGTTTATTTGGACTCTCTAGGAGCAGCAAGTATTTCTTTGGATCAAGTTGATTTGGGCACTTCAGACAATTGTGAATTGTTGACTGTTAATCTTAGTGATTCGATTTTTTCTTGCGAAGATTTGGGAATGAATACAATATTTGTAATAGCTGAAGATGAATCTGGGAATGTTGCTAGAAAAGAAGTAAGCGTAAATATAATTGACAATATTTCTCCATATGCAGAATGTATCAGTGATGTTGTTGTGAATGTTTGTGATTCTGTGCATTATGATTTGCCAATACTATTTGATAACTGCGATGTTGACAGCTTAGTTTTGACTGAAGGGTTGCCAAGTGGTTCAATTTTTCCAGAAGACAGCACTAAAATAACTTACACCTTTTATGACAATTCAGGAAATGAAGGGTCTTGTTCATTCTACGTTATTTTAACCAATGATTTATTGATTACAATTGATACTGTTGGAAATGCAACTTCAGAGATTGGAGGAATGATTGAAACAACGATTACTGGCGGTTCAGGATCATATACTTTCGAATGGATATTTAATGATACAATTGCTATCTCATCAGAGCAAAATATTAGCAATTTAGAACCAGGTACTTACCAATTGAAAGTGATTGATGCCAATGGTTGTGAAGCACTTTCAGATACCATTTTAATTGAAGCCATATCTGGATTTTTGGAAATCCCCAAAGCCAATAATTATGAAATATTCCCTAATCCTTCAATGGATTTTATTTCAATTAAAGGTGATATAAACAATAATCAGATCGGGAAAGTGACCGTAATTGGTCTGAATGGATTCAAAAAGACACTTACAGCGATGGGCAACTCATCAATAAATAAATATGATATATCTGCTTTGCCTTCTGGGATTTATTTTTTGAATATTTCAAAGGAAGATGGAAGGTTTGAAAATCATAAATTTGTTAAGTTATAGTGAATAATTTCTAATTGTTAGGATTTGAAATAAAAAAAGGGGCTTTCACCAATAAATGAAGCCTCTTTTTTTATTTTTATTCTTCCTTAACTGTAAGAATAAAACTTTATCCATAATAATTTCAAATATTTATAACCATTATTAACTTTTTCATGTTGATAGTGATATAATTGTAACAAAGAAGAATTAATGATACTATGAATTAATTTATTTTGTGGGCTACAATTAATTAACAATAAATAAAAATTTAAAAATGAAAAGGAAAGCAACTGCAGTTTGGCATGGAAGTGGAAAAGAAGGTCATGGACATCTAAGTACACAAAGTAATGTATTGGACGAAACACAATATTCATATAAATCAAGATTTGAAGAGGGTATAGGCACTAACCCTGAAGAATTAATTGCAGCAGCTCACGCTGGTTGTTTTACAATGAAATTGAGTTTTAATTTAGGTGCAGCAGGTTTTGTTCCTCAAGTTTTGCAAACACATTGCATCGTTACTTTAGAAAATGGGGCTATTTCAAGTTCACACTTAGTGCTTGATGCACTGGTAGAAGGTATTGATGCAGAAAAATTTGATGAATTGGTAAACGATGCTGAAGCAAATTGTCCAATTTCAAAATCTTTAAATACAGCTATTTCTGTTGAATATACATTGAATGGATAATGGAAAATGAGCGTTTTAATTATTTGTGAGCTTCGATAAATTGAACAATTTCGGAAGCAAATTCCCCACCTTCTGTTGTCATTGGACTATGACCAGAGTTTTGGAAAACAACTAATTTTTTATCATCAGCTCCAATCAGGTTTAATGCTTGATAACCAAGTTCAACAGGTACAACGAAATCAAATTTGCCCCACATCAAAAGTGTGGGCAATTTTATTTTATTAAAAGATGAAGTAAGATTCTTTTTGAATGTTTCATGTTCCACAACTAAAGTATAGTTTGTAAATACCCCAGTTACAAACGAAGTCAGAGGATTTTCAGAAAATACAAAACTTTTAAAAGCCACAGATAAATTCAAATAATCTGTGGCGCTATTTCTAATAATTCCAGAAAGCGCTAGATTTGTTTCAGCTTTAAACGCTAAGGCATTCAATTCAGATAAATTTTCCAATGAATAATTCGCAGTATCTATGGACTCTACCGTTAATATTGCATCGTTCCAAAAACTTTCATGATTACCTTGTTGTACTTGCTCATTACCAATGGATTGAAACAATGGAATTTGAGATTTTAAAATTAAATCAAAATCATGCGCACCATCCACTTCAATCCAACCTTTGAAATCATTTTGGTAATTGTCTGTACTCATATATGCCGACCCTAAAGTTCCACCCCAACTGTGTCCAAGTAAAAAGAAACTATTCTTATTTCCATATTTATGCTTTAGAATTTGTGTTAAAGCATTTACATCTTTAACCATTTCTTCTATAGTAATTTGATCTGAATTAAGGTGACCTTGTGCCATTCCTTGGCCACGTTGATCAAAGTACACTAAGGCATATTTTTTTTCTAATTCCTCAGAAAATACACCTGGACGATACAATAAACCATTCCCGCCTGGACCTCCATGAAGCACAATTATAAATACATTACTTGAAATGTTCCCATGAATATATACAGGCATATCCGCGTCATTGCGATTAACATAGAGCATGTCAAAAGCTTCAGTATCTGAATTGTTTTCTAAAGTGCAGGATGATAAATGTAGTAAGAAAAATAGAAAGAGGATATTACTTACTCTGAAATTGACTTTTAGATTTAAACTATTCAATTTCTTTAGATTTGTACCCAAATATGTATCCATATTCCACATGAATTTGCGGTAAAACAGCATTGTTATAATTTAATAACCAAAAATTGTGAATTTTAAATTGCCACGCGTTGTTATTATTTCTTTTCCAAAGTCTTCCTACACCCAAAGAAATAACTGGTGCAGAATATAATCTTCCAGGTAATTTAACTCTTTCAATGTCTCCATTATCCGTGACCCTATAAGTCTCTGGCAGAAAAGTTCGCATTATTCCAGGGCCTGTGCCAATTGAAATAAATTTCCCTTTTTCTTGTACTCTTCGAAAATTAATTTGATAATTGTTAAAGAGAGCCCAATGGGTTGGGTTATCAATATAGAATCCAAAATTTCCATTTATATAATATTGAAGATGCTTTGTGAGCGATTCATTTTCCGATACTTTTGTCTTTGTATTATTTGAGACCACTTTTTCGCCGCCCACCTGTAATCCAGGATTCCAAAGGTTGTTTCCAAAATAAGAAGCAGTTAAGTTCCAATTGCTAAAAAATGGAATTTTTTCTTGCCCATATACTACCGAAACAACAATACTTAAACATAAGGAAAAGATAAAATTTTTAATCATATAGTAATTTTAATTAATATATAACTACAAGTGATTTAATAATGTATTTTGATATCCTAAAGTCTCGAAAGATACTCACAACTATTTTTTAATGCTGTTTCTGGTTCAGCAACCATATCTTGCTCAACAAAGAAATGCTTTAATCCATTTTTTAAAGCTGTGGAAGTAATTAAAGGCAAATCAAGGACGCCAGTGCCACAAGTTGACATGAATGGAAACAGTTCAATCCATTGCGCAGCGTCTCCTCCATCACCAGAGAATCTAACTTTCTCTTTCATGTCTTTTACATGCATTAAATGGTATCTATTTGAATACTTTTTTAGATACTCAACAGGATCCGCACCTCCAGCAGTTGTCCAATAAATATCCATTTCTAAGAAAACCAAATTAGGATCAGTTTTATCTAAAAGTACTTGCAACGGAATCTCGCCATTCATTTCATGAAGACCATAACCATGATTATGATAAGAAAATTTCAAACCATTTTTTTTGGCATTTTCTCCTATTTTATTGAATCTATCAGCCATTTTTTTATAATCATCAAGGTTCGTCCTTTGATCTTGAGGAATTGCCGGTAATCCAACATATTCATATCCTAAGAATTGGCCATGTTCACCCAATGCTTCCATATTGCTCTCTAATGTTTCCAAATCTGTATGCACAGCAGGAGTAGTAATTCCATTTTCGGTTAAAATGCTTTTAACTTCTTCTTTAGAAAAACCAAAGTATCCACAACCACTAAATCCTAGCATTGGCGTAACTTGTTTCCATCTTTCTTGTGCTGATGGTGCACTGAAAGTATAAGGACCAAAAAGTTCAACTTTTGTATACCCCATTTGCGAGATGAGTTCTATGCCTTTTCTAAAATCGGTTTCTAATAACTTAGGACAAGAGAACAATTGAAGTCCAATATTTTTCATTTTTAACCCATTCATGAAAAGCAAATCTAAAGGAAGGATGCTGCTTGCACCAACTAATGACATTGTTTCAATAAAATTTCTGCGCTTCATCTTATTTTTTTTATTTGAATGAAAGATACTCATTAATGCTCAAAATGAAAATCAAACAACTATTTATGAATAATATCACATTGATTTATTTCTGATATCTGTATCCAATATGCCATATTCAAAATTATCAGACCAACCCGACTTTAAAGGCAAAACTTGTCTCATTCTTCCTTCTCTTGTCATTCTGGCTTTTTCAAGCACACGAATGGATGCTATATTAAGTACAGCTACACCCGCTTCTATTCGGTGTAAATTTAGCTCTTCGAACCCGAATTCAATGATTTTATTAACCGCTTCAGAAGCATAGGATTTTCCCCAGTAATCTTTGTGTATTTTGTACCAGATTTCACCTTTTTGATATTTTTTATTTCCCAATTTTAATCCCAATAACCCAATAAATGTCTCGTCAGTTTTGAGCCTTAATGTAAAAGTAAAGTTTTGAATAGTCCTTTCTTCATTATCAACAATCCAAGGCTTAATAATTCTCTCTGTTGTATTGATATTTTCAGGGATTCCTAAGGCATTAAATTGATCTGTTTCTGGTAAAATCAATAAATCATGAGTATCCTGCAAATCATTGATGGTCAATAAATTGAAAACGAGCCTTTGGGTAATAATCGATTTTTTCATTTATTCCTCAATGATATTTTTTACACGTCCAACTTCCTTGGTATCCAACATAACTTTTATACCATGCGGATGAAAAGGAGCATTGGTCAATATTCTTTTTACTATTCCTTCCGTTAATTCATTCGTTCGCTGATGATGTTTCTGTATAACTTCTACGAAAAGTCCAATATGAATATTCTTACGTTCTCTAACATCCAAATTATCATCTGACATTGTAAATTGTTTAATTTAATTTGCAAAATTGACTAAATTAAATTGGAATGAAAAACGTTTTCATGCATTCATTCATTTGATCCCAATAATTTTGCCTTTTAAGAATATAAACTTGCTTTAATTCTTTTAATAACTTACGATTTTGGAATTAATAACTTGACCATTTTCCAAAGTGAGAACAGCTAAAAAGAGTCCTTTTAATTCTGAGGAATTGATCTGCACTAAAGGACCGACTGGTCTTGAAAATTGCCTAATTAATCTTCCGTTCATGCTGAAGATCTCAATTTTAGCTAATGGAGTTTCAGAATAAATATTTATTTGTTCTAATGATGGATTCGGATAAATAGAAATATATGGATTTTCTTTATCAATTTCCTGAACATCAACGGGAGTTCCAGGCATATTAGCATCTAACCATTCCAAACGTTCAGCAATCCAAGTCTTGAATTTTTGAAGTTCACCCGCATAATTAATAGGTTGTGATCCAATTTCTGGAGTACCAACATTAATTCCTAATATATCCCATTTTGTATAATGCCTTACTTGCGCATCTTCAACCAAAGTACCTAAAGAATCAATAAAGTGATTTAAGTTTCCGATATCTAAAAAAGTAGATCTTAATTCAAAATAACGAGTTGCTAATTGATCAGCAAAGTAGGGGTCCTGTAATAATCTGATATACCACCCTGGAGGAGTAACATCAACTCCACCAGCAAAATTGTACATCCAACCTTCACCATTGGTGAAAATGTGATTTTTAAATGCCCAATCAAAATCCCAAACTGGACCTGCAAAAATTAAGGGATTTTTACTGTCTTTGTCTTTGTAAAAATGTCGACTTTTTTTATACCCGTCAACATTTCTTGAAACTTCACTGACAATAAAATAATCAATAAATGACCTGACATCTATATATTTTCTATAGCCATTTACAGGATCTTTGAAATTAGCTCCCCATAAAACATTTTCAAAATTTCTAACTTCAGATTGAATATAATTTTTTTGGATACTTGAAATGTCACTTATATCTGGATAATCATAAACAAATCGAACATTATTCGATGGATAGATAGGATTTTTATAACTGGATAGCCAACTGTCATTACTATTCCAATAGTCAATTTTGAATATATATCCACCAGTTAAGTCATCCCCAGTATTTTCGTCTGGATTGAGTTTAGCAATATCCACCCTGCTGCTATCTCTTTTTATTTTTTCTGAGAAAACATAAATACCATTGTAGTTATTATTGATGATGACCTCACATAATTGAGTTCTTGGAGCATAATGTCCCATTTTTGTAAATATATCATTGGCCACGATGTTCCTTAGAAATACCTTATCATTATAATTGGCCAATAGTACCCAATCATTTTCAGCCGGCATTCCCAATAAAGACACATTATTATTTTCACCTGCAGCATTCCTAGTTTCTATATTGAAAGGTTTTTGTGGTAGACTTGCAGAATAATTTCCTCTAATTTCTATTCCTGCATGCCCATTATAAACATTTGGAACATCAGTTGGATGGTTAAGTTTGCCTGGACCATTATCAATAATTTTTAAATTGACATTTATTTTTGGCTCATCAAATATTACTTGGCCATTGGTATTAATAAGAATCAATGGAATGTTTGTCGAAGTCAGAGTCACTCCATTCGTTTGGGCTGACAATGACAATAATGCAAAATATGAAAAGATGCTCAGTAGATATTTCAATATTTTCATTTTAATTTCGAAATTTTATAAAAATTGCATAAAAGATGTTTCTACTGAATTGCCTTAATTTACTGTTTATTAGCATGTAACAATTCCATTCCTGTCGATGATCTTGGTAAAAATCCAGGCCAAGTTGATTCGTTAGAATTTTCATTTATATCGAGATATTTAGAATAATCCTCACCTTTTATTAAAATACCTAGGAAAGCTGTAACGAAGTGTTGATTGATATTATTTAATCTTCTTTCATCCCATGATGGTTCGGCATAACGATAATATTCATCAAAGTGCAAACCTGGTGCTAAAGTTTCTGGTGCTGGTGGATTTGGTGCAACATTATGTCTAGCATTTTCATATGTCAATAGATATCGATCAGCATTAGTGGCACCTTGATATATGGCTTTTATCCCTTTTTCGTATCCAGAAATATCATCTAAGCTTCCAGCAATTAGGAAGGTTGGAATTTTTAATCCTTTCAATCCTTCAGCATCCCAAATCCCTCTTTCCATTCCCCAAGGTGCAAAAGCAACAATAGCTTTAATTCTTGAATCAAACATTGCTATGTGATCCGGATGATTCATGGTTAAAGATTCTATAGATTTACTTCCACCTGCCATGCCTCCAAAAAATTTCGCTAGTGCTGCACTGTAACCTGCACCCCCGACATTAAGGACTCCATAACCACCCATGGAATAACCAATTATTGAAGAGTTGTCGGCATTTACAATTCCAGATAAGAATGAAGCACTTCCCTTTTCACCTTTTATGGCCATTTGATTGAGAACAAATAATATATCTTTTGGCCTATTTAGTAACGTACTGTGAAATCCTTGTGCATCTTGAAATGTGGATTCTTTGTGATCTATAGCTACGACAATATAGCCTTTCGATGCTAAATTTTCTGTTAGATAAGTCAATAAAAGTCGAGAACCTAAGTAACCATGAGAAACTACAATTAATGGAAACTGGCCTTGGTCTGTTATCGGAGCTGCATCTCTTGCTGCTCTACCTTTAAATGTAAAAGGGATAAGTGGACGCTTTGGGTCATTAGATGAACCCATAACTTGCTCATAATCCACCATTTCTTGCTCGCCTTCTTTTAATGAAGCAGGATACCAAATTTCTACTTTCAAATCCCGATCATAAATTGGATCAATTCCGTCTTTTGAATTCAAGACATCTATTTGGTTTTTATGGATAAATACGTCTGATCTAACTCCTACAGCATATATTCCTCTTTTTGCAAGTTCCGGAGCATCCGGTAGTGCATCTCCAAACACGAATTCTTGAGCATAGAAATTGGAAAAAAATATAATTTGAAAAACAATCGTTAAAATGAGAAACGAGCGATTATTTGATAACAATGGTTTCATATGTTTATTTTGATTAAGTTTTGTGGAGTGTAATTTATTACTAAATCACAATGATTGCCGAAAAAGTGACGATTTTAATTTGAAAATTCAATAGATTTTTTTCTATTTGACTTCAGACAAGTCAGGAATTTGTTTTAAAACTTCTAATAAATAATCCCAAAATTTTTGGACAGAGCTAATTTGAACTTTTTCGTCTGGAGAATGAGCTCCTCTAATATTCGGACCAAAAGAAACCATTTCCATTTCTGGATAATTTGTGCCAATAATGCCGCATTCTAATCCTGCATGACACGCTGCAACTTTAATCGTAGAATTGAATTTTAAGGTGTATATGTCTTCCATGATTTTGACAATTTTGGCACCTGGTTTTGGTGTCCAACCTGGGTATTCTCCCTTGAAAGTCACACTTGCTCCAATTAACGCAAATACTGCTCGAATAACATTAGATAAATCTTTTTTTTCTGAATCAATGGCACTCCTTGTTAAGCACATCAACTCAAATGTACTATTTTTCACTAGAACACGGGCCAAGTTGTTCGAAGTTTGGACAAGGCCTGGAATATCTCTACTCATTCTATATATTCCACTCGGACATGAATATATTACGTTAATGATCTTATCCAAATCTTCAGGAGCAATGATGGAATCAAATTTTTCAATTTGTATGGGTTGAATATCTAAATTTGGATCGGTTGTATTGTATTCTATTTTGAAAATAGTCCTTAAACTTGAAACTATATTTTTAAATGTCTTTACCTGATCAGTTGGAATAGCTAATAAGCAAAATGATTCTCTTGGAATAGCATTTCGCAAACCACCCCCATCTATTGAATTGACTTTTATGTCTATTTCATGGTTTAGGTCATTAAGCACACGATTCATAATCTTATTAGCATTACCCAATCCTTTGTGAATTTCCATGCCTGAATGTCCGCCCGTAAGCCCAGTTACAGAAAGTTTGAAACATTGGTGTTCCCCGTGAAGGAAAATTTGGGTATAAGTTCCCTTTCCTGTTACGTCAACGCCCCCAGCGCAACCAATGGTTAATTCATCATCATCCTCTGTATCCAAATTTAATAATATCTTTCCCTTTAACAATCCACCTTTAAGTTCTTTGGCACCTGTCATACCAGTTTCTTCGTCTATGGTAAACAGAGCGTCAATTGCAGGATGAATAATATTTTTGGACTCTAATATTGCCATTATTGTAGCAACACCAATACCATTATCTGCCCCCAAAGTTGTTCCTTCTGCTTTCACCCAATCTCCGTCAATTTTCATTTTGATACCCTCTGTTTCGAAGTCAAAATTGACATTTGCATTTTTTTGATGTACCATGTCTAGATGACTTTGCAAAATTATTGGCGTTTTATGACCCATTCCTTGGGTTGCTGGTTTTTGAATAAGCACATTGCCAATATGGTCTACATGTGTCGATAAACCTAGATTCTCACCAAAATTTTTCATAAAAGCGGTGACGCGGTCCTCCCTTTTAGAAGGTCTTGGCACTTCGTTAAGATCAGAGAAATGATTCCAAAGTCTTTCTGGTTTTAAACTCCTTATGGTTTGCAGCATAACAATCTATTGAATTAAGTGAAGTCGTAAAATATTAAAAAATATTTTAGGAAAAAGGTATTTGGAAGAAAAGCTTTTAAAAGACTGTTCAATATTAAAAGGAATTCTTTCCGTTTTAAAAGAATCTTTAATTGAGAATGTTATCTAACAAAATGAATCAAAATCACTAAGGATTACAAGATTGATCGATTAACAATCCAATCTTTTATTGGTAATAATAAAAATTATTATACTCAAATATAAAACAAGGAATTTAGTGTTTATTGCATTTTCCTTTTAATCCTTGATAGACAAAACTGATCCATCCCAAGTTATATTGATGACGTGTTCTTTGTCAGGATTTGCATATCCAGATGCTATAACATTGCCATCTCTTCCTACAAATATTTCAACAAGGTAACGATCTGGGGCATTTATACTTTCAACAGATCTGGAAGAACCGGGAGAAAGTTTATTAGAAGGACCAATTGTTTCATTTTCATTATACATGTGGCAATCTTCAGTATCAGCATTTTTAAATACAAAGGTATAATCTTCTACTTCTAAAATACATCCTGACAGAGTAATTGACAAAACAAACAAGGCAAAAACTAAAAATATATTATTCTTTCTCATATCATTATTTTTTTTTAATGTTACCTATAAATATTAACGACATCTTGGGAATAAAGATTCGAAAAGGCAGCTCAAAATCGACTTAATTGATGCTTTTTTGACATTTTGAGTTACCTGATTACTTAATATATTTTGGATTAGAATAAAGCCTCTTTTGAAGATTCAAAAAATTAAAAATAGCCTTTTAAGAAAGGAATGTTAATTCTTGAAAGTCTAATATTAAATTCCATTTGAAAACCGAGCTTTGGTTTTTTTTTATTAAATTCGAAAGTGTTAAAAGGTTCCTTGTATAATTGACAAGGATTCTTCAAATAAAATAGACTTAAAATGAAATTTTACATAAAATTAAGTTTGCAATTCTTGTTTTTGATAATATACCAATTTTCTTTTGGCCAAGTAAGGACAGTAACAGAACTAAGTGAAAACTGGAAATTCCAAAAAGGGGAAAATGAAACCGCTTTTCAAAAGGAATTTGATGATAGGGAATGGGAAAATGTGAAAGTGCCTCATGATTGGGCCATTTACGGTCCTTTTGATAAGGAAATCGATAAACAAACATTGGCAATTTCGCAAAATAATGAATCTACAGCTACAGAGAAGACAGGAAGAACAGGGGCATTACCATATGTAGGAATTGGGTGGTATAGAAATACATTTTCAATTCCAACATTTGAAAAAGGAAAAAGGGTTTTGGTCTTGTTTGAAGGAGCTATGAGTGAACCTGAAGTTTTTTTAAATGGTAAAAAAGTTGGAGAATGGGGTTACGGGTATAGTTATTTTTATTTTGACATAAGCAATGAAATTCTGGAAGGAGAAGAAAATACATTAGCTGTAAAATTGACAAATGTTGAAAAATCTTCTAGGTGGTATCCTGGAGCTGGATTGTATCGAAAAGTCCAAATCATTGTAAAAGAAAAAGAAAGCATCGATCAATGGGGAACATATATTACAACCCCATTTATTAGCCCAAATTTAGCAAAAGTCAATGTCAAAACTAAAGTACATGGTGATAATTTGCGTCTTGAAACAAATATCATTGATGGTAATGGAGAAGTTGTTTCGACTTCTAAGATTTCACTTGAATTTGGTGGTCAATTTGAACAAAATATGCCAGTTTCAAATCCAAAGCTTTGGAGTCCTGAAACCCCATATCTTTACACAGCAAATACTAAATTGTTCAAGGGAGATGAATTGAAAGATGAAACCATTACCCGCTTTGGAATTAGAGAAATAAAATATGAGCAAAAAGTCGGATTTAGCTTAAATGGAAAAGTAATCAAGTTTAAAGGCGTTTGCTTACACCACGATCTAGGACCTTTAGGTGCAGCAGTAAATAAAGCTGCATTGAAAAGGCAAATAACTATTTTGAAAGAAATGGGGTGCAATGCTATTAGAAGTTCTCACAATATGCCTTCTATGGAGCAACTAGAATTATGTGACGAAATGGGAATGATGTTTTTAGCTGAAAGTTTTGATGAATGGGCTAAACCAAAAGTAAAGAACGGTTACCACAGGTTTTTTGAAGAATATGCTGAAAAAGATGTGGTTAATTTGATTCGGGCAACTCGAAATCATCCTTCGATAGTGATGTGGAGTTCTGGGAATGAAGTGCCTGATCAGTGGGGCTCAGAAGGAGCTAAAAGAGCCAAATTTTTACAAGATATTTTTCATCGTGAAGATCCTACAAGACCCGTTACGGTTGGAATGGATCAAGTTAAAGCAACAATGGAATCAGGTTTTGGTGCTTTGCTAGACATTCCTGGATTAAATTATAGGGTGCATCTTTATGAAGAAGCCTATGAAAAATTTCCACAAGGAATGATTCTTGGGTCTGAAACTGCTTCTACGGTTAGCTCTCGTGGAATTTATAAGTTCCCTGTGGAGCAAGCTGAAATGAAGCAATATGATGATTATCAAAGTTCTTCTTACGATTTAGAATGTTGCAGTTGGTCTAATGTTCCAGATGAAGATTTTGCTTTGCAGGATGATAAGCCATGGGTAATAGGTGAATTTGTATGGACAGGATTTGATTATCTTGGTGAACCTACGCCTTACGATGAAATGTGGCCTTCAAGAAGTTCGTATTTTGGAATTAGTGATTTGGCAGGTATTCCGAAAGACCGGTACTATTTGTATCGAAGCAGATGGAATACATCTTCTCCAACACTTCACATATTGCCACATTGGAATTGGAAGGGAAGGGAAGGGGAGCAGACACCTGTGTTCGTGTATACAAATTACGAAAGTGCTGAGCTTTTTATCAATGGAAAAAGTATGGGAATTCAAAAGAAAAACGACGCGACACCTCAAAATAGGTATCGATTGATGTGGATGGATGTAAAATATGAACCAGGAACACTTAAAGTTGTAGCTTTCGATAAGAATGGTAAAACTGTAGCAACAAATGAAGTGAAAACTTCAGGTGAACCATATCAAATAGTTTTAGAAGCGGACCGAAAAAGTATTGCAGCAGACGGTAACGACCTTTCATATGTAACAGTTTCAGTTGTTGATAAGAATGGTGTTCCTTGCCCGACAGCTTCTAACCATCTGAATTTCAGTGTAAGTGGAGAAGGTGTTTATAGGGCAGCTTGCAATGGTGATGCAACTTCTTTAGAGATGTTCCATTTACCGACCATGAAATTATTTAGTGGTAAATTGGTTGTTTTGGTTCAATCTAAAACCGTTGCTGGAGATATAGAATTGAATGTGGAAGGAGTTGGGTTAAAAGAAGCAAAAATAATAATTAAATCGGTTGATGGAGATAAAAATTAAAATGACAAAACGACTCAAATATTGGAAAATTGATCAATTTTTGAGTCGTTTTAATTGATTTTAACTTCCAAGCTTGCTTACATCAATTTTGAATAATTTTGCTGCATTTTTCCAAAGTATAAGTTCTTTTTTATCATCAGCTAGATCAAGCTGATTCATGAATTTCAAATAAGAGTTCATATTAGAAATTGGCCAATCTGTTCCATACAAGAGGTAATTTGGATCTCCAGCATACGTTATCATTTCTTCGATCTCTTTTTTCATATACCGCTCAAACTTATCGGTAAAATTACCCAAGACAAGTCCTGAAATATCTGCATATACATTGTCATTTTTATAAACTACTTCCATGCAATCTTTAATCCATGGATTTCCAATATGACATATGACAATTTTTAATTCAGGAAAATCGACTGCCAAATCATCTATATGCAAAGGGTGAGAATATTTTACCTTTCCAGTCGGAGCGTATGTGTCACCGGAATGAAACATTACAGGAACATCATATTCTATTGCCATTTCGTACATAAGTTTTAATCTGATGTCGTCAGGATAAAAAGGTTCATATCCAGGATAAAATTTTAGTCCTTTTATAAATCCTTGTTCCAAATATTCTCCAATTTCTCTAACATCTCTATGGTTGTAATGCAAATAACTTATTCCAGAAACTACGCCTAAATTTGGACGATCTTTAATTGCTTCTACTACTTGCTTGGTGCTTGGTCTGTGTTCATTAACCTTATAAGATGAGAGGACTAAAGCATAATCTACCTTGTTCTCTTCCATATTGTCAGTAAGGTTGTTCAAGCATTCTTCTAATGAACGTACTTTATCTTCGTGGTAATTGTTAATGTGGGTATGAACGTCAATAATCATGTAATGGATTTTTTTATATGAAATGTTGTTTTGGATTTGAAAAAAGCAATTCGGGGGCTGATAGACAATATTAGGTTTTCTTTCCTAAATTATATTATTATAGAGATATTTTTAAAATTAAATATTTCTTTCAAGTTCAAAATCTTGATTTTAAATGACATGACTTTTATCCATTTATTTTAATTGTTTATCCTAAAAGTGAGTCCACAATTTCTTGCCAAGTTCCATTTTCAATCAATATTACAGTGAAGACAACACCTAATATGGTTAATACACATCCTAGAATAGTTGATTTGTGTACTTTTTTTAAAGTTTTGATATCGTAAACTATTGGAAAAATCAAAATTATTATCAACATTAAAATGGCAAGAAAATCATTAATGCCAGCAGCTTGAGTTGCTCTTCCAAAAGCTGGTATAAGCATTGAAATACTTGCCATAAGCATTAATCTTTTGTGCTTATCAGAAGATTTGACGTAGTACAATGCTAAAGAATATAGCGTGACGAAATTGACCATAATAAATAAATTAATAGTTATGATATCCACACTTGCAGATCGATGGTAACTAGAAATTGACATTAAAACTTCAGAAATTAGCATGCCTATCACTAGCGCAATACTAAATTTTCCAACAGCTATGTGAAAAGGATGTTTTTTACTATTTATGAGCTTTGCTTGTATCACAATCAATGAATACCAAGCAAGCATAAAAAATCCATGAATTACAAAAATTGCATCTACTGGAGGTAATTTTTCGAAGTTTATGACTCCATTTATACCAAAAGCCCCAGCAACAAAAATGAGAATAAAAAAATTTAAGTATAAATAAAAAGGTTCGCCATTTGAAGTTTTCGTGCGCATATGGAATGGTTTTATGTTTGGTATCTCCTCAAAATATAAAATATTTAACAAACATCAAAAAAACATAAAAACATAGGATGATAATTTCAAGGCTCGCAGTAAGAATTTAATCCAATTTTATATTTAATAAGTTATTCAGCTTCTTCCCCAAAAGTTAATAGATTATGGTCTGGGTCTAATAAAGAAAATTCTTTCTGCCCCCAAGGTTTAGCATGCAAATGACCATTTGGATGTATATTTACTTGATGCTCGAGCATCCATTGGAACAATTTTTCTATACCATCTGTACGTATATAAACTTGGCCATAGTTCTCTTTAGGATCTAGTTCTTTAAATTCAAAAAAATGAATCTGAATGTTGTCCTTTTGTACCATTAAATATCCATCATAATCAGCACTACCATATTCCTCAAATTCGAGTTTCTCTATATAATATTTTCGAGTAATATTTTTATCACGCATTGGTAGTTTAGGATTTATTTCTATAAGCATATTAGGAGTTTGAGTGTATTCTAATTTTAAATGATGACTATTCCATACATTTTAGATGAATCGATATTTTTGTTTAATAAAGTAATTTTGTAATGGTATCAGTTTTGAGACAGTTTTAGCAACCCATTATTATTTAAAGTTCCTTCAATATAGATCCCGGAGTTTTTATTATTGAAAAGAAAAAAGCCATGGGTTGTCAAGTCTGCACCTACTGAAATTGTCAAAACTGCCCCTGGTTGAATATGTACAGTTTTGGCTACTGCATTTACTAAATTAATAATTGGCGCATTTGCAGTTACAGGAATAATGACATTAGCCAAAGAATGAGGTATTACTCCAGCTGACCAGTTTCCAATATTGTTCCAGTTTGAATCGAAATTACCTGTCCAAGTGTTTTTATCATCGTAGGATAGAACTGCTGTATTAGCAGTATAAGAGATTTTCCAATTTAAAGGAAGCCCTATTATACTGCCAAAAGTACCAACCACAGATGAAGCATTCAATATTACTATTTGATTGCCATTGGCTGGAGTATAATTTATAGAAACGTTTAGAATGCCTCCTAAAGTTGCTGTTCCCAAAACATTCAATCGATCAAAATTTACTCCAGCAGTTCCGGTGCCATTAACCTCGATTGCCAATGTACTGTTACCGAGGTTTGTTGAAGTATTAAACGTCAAAGTACCTGCTGAATAACCAGGCACGAGTGTACCTCCAGCATTGATAAAAAACGCTGCTTCGACATTTCCTGTTCCTTTAAAGACTCCTCCTGAATTGTTACTAAAAAATCCTAATGCTTGAGGGTGAAAAAGTGAACTCATTGGCGCCAATTCACCAACTGTAACATTTCCAGAATTGAAAAAAGTATTATTGAAAGCACGAATACCATAAACAGATCTGTTGATATTGATTTCACCACTTGCATTATTGTAAGAATCCCGAGAGATAAGAAAGCCTGTATTAATAGTAGTAGAGTTTTGATTAACTGATCCGATATTTATGGTTCCATCATTAATAAAATAACTTGCATAAAAACCAGTGCTATTTACACGATCAATATTGACAATACCACCTGCATAATTATTGAAATTTCCATAATTTTGAACACCATAACTGCCTGAAAAAGTATTTGCACCAATCCTTAAAATACCTGAGTTGTTGAAAGTTCCAGGCGAATTAAATATCGAACTTCCACCATTTAAAACATTATCAATATTAATTTGGGCATTGGTATTGTTGTTGAAAATTCCTTCATTTTTGATGCCATAGGTTCCCACAGATGAAACATTGCCAATAGTAATGATACCATTGTTTTCCAATGTTCCTTGATTAAGGAATCCTTGAGTGATGGCGCCATTGATGGTTAAATGACCCACGGCGTTAATGGTAAGTATACTGTTGTTCTGAATGGTAACTGACTTAGCCACAGCTCCAACAACGCTAATGATTGGCTTATTGGTTACATCTGGAATGGTCACGTCAGATGCTTCATCAGGAATTCCTAAAGACCAATTGCCAAGAGTATTCCAGTCTGTTCCACTATTTCCTGTCCAGGTAGTTTGGGGAAGCCCAAAAACCAAAACTACTGATGAGGGGTAATAAACCACATTCCATTTTGGCGGAAGACCATTGATCACTGCAAAAGTTCCTGATATTGTGGAGGCATTTACAATGGTTACTTGTTGCCCAATGATGGCGGAGAAATTGATTGTTACGTTAAGTGTCCCTCCAAGAGTTGCTGTTCCTGAAACCACCAATTGGTCAAAATTTGTACCTGGAGTTCCAACACCATTTACTTCAATTTCAAGTATATTGTTTGTAAAATTTTCTGAATCTGTAAATGTCATTTTTCCTGGGGAATAGCCGGGTGAAAGTCTGCCTCCTGAATTGGTAAAGTTATTTGCAGAAAGATTTCCAGTTCCAAAAAGTGTGCCTCCAACATTATTATTGAATGTACCAGTCTCAGCTAGTATCAAATTAGTAATTGGAACAAGTGCCCCAATTTTAATGGGTCCTGCATTTGAAAATGTGTTGGACACAAGCTCTATTCCTGCAGTTGTAGCTCGATCCACATTAATCTGACCACTTGAATTGTTATTGAAATTTCCCTCATTGAAAATTCCAAATTGACCCACGCTGGTCATATTTCCAATATTAATAATGCCCGAATTATTTATAGCGCCTTGATTCCAGAGCCCTTGGGTTATAGAACCATTAATTGACAAAGTACCTGCTGGAGTTATAGTAAGTGTAGCACCATTTTGCACTTTGATAGATTTTGCATGAGCTCCAGCTACATTTATTATTGGAGTAGTGATTGTTAAAGGAATGTTTACATTATCAGCAACATCAGGTACATTATCTGTCCAATTCCCATCCAAATGCCAATCTGAACTGATAGCACCAGTCCATGTGTTTATTGGAAGGGCTCCATAAGACAGAATTACCGAATTGGCTGTATAGTTTACAAACCAATTGGCTGGAAGATTTGTCACACTTGTAAAAGTGCCATTTACCACTGTTGCGCTCAATATTGTTACTTGGTCTCCATTATTTGGTATATAATTGATGGAAACGTCCAATATTCCACCCAAAGTTGCTGTTCCTAAAACATTCAATCGATCAAAATTTACTCCCGCGGTTCCTGTCCCATAAACTTCTATTGCCAATGTACTGTTAACTAAGTTTGTAGCCTTATTAAACGTCAAAGTGCCTGCTGAATAACCTGGCACTAAAGTACCTCCAGTATTAATAAAAAAGGCTGCTTCGATATCTCCTGAACCTTTAAAAACACCTCCCGAGTTATTACTAAAAAATCCTGATCCTTGTGGATGAAAAAGTGAATTCATTGGCGTCAATTCACCAACTGTAACATTGCCAGAATTGAAAAAAGTATTATTGAAAGCACGAATACCATAAACAGATCTGTTGATATTGATTACACCAGTTGCATTATTGTAGGAATCTCTAGAGATTAGAAAACCTGTATTTATAGTAATAGTATTTTGATTAACTGATCCGATATTTATGGTTCCATCATTAGTAAAATAACTTGCATAAAAACCAGTGCCATTTACACGATCAATATTTACAATACCACCAACATAATTATTAAAAGTTCCATAATTTTGAACACCATAACTGCCTGCAAATGAATTTAAACCAATGATTATACTTCCATAATTATTAAATAATTTTCCACTTAATGTAAAAATCGAACTGCCCCCATTGCTTACATTGTCAATTTTGATTTGAGCATTTGCATTGTTATTAAAAGTACCATCATTATAAATACCATAGGTTCCTACTGATGAAACATTGCCAATTGTAATGACACCATTGTTGGTTACAATACCATTATTGAGTATTGCTTGGGTGGTTGAACTATTGATTGAGAGTGTTCCGGCAGCATTAATGGTCAGCAATCCATTGGCTTGCACAGTTACCGATTTAGCAACAGCTCCTGCGACGCTTATGATTGGTTTATTGGTAACATCAGGAATGACAGCATCAGTAACAGCATCTGGCACTCCTGCTGACCAATTATCAGCAATATTCCAATCCGTCCCACTATTTCCTGTCCATAAAGTTTGTGAGCTTAGACTAAAGGTTAATATAGAAAAAATAAAGGTTAGTAAAACTGTTGTATAGTTGATTTTCAAACATTGGGGAAGTTTCATATTCAATTCATTTTAAGCAATAAAACATAAATTTGAATTGAAAACAAAAACTTTTAATAAGCTTGATTTCAATAAAATACAATTTAAAAATGAACTTTTAAAAAGTACAAATGAAAATTTGGGGTAATAAAAATTAATTCAATTCTATCTAAAGATAGCATAATCTTAATTTATTTTTTTTTATTTCTAAATTTATTTTTTGCATGTCTGAAAGCTAAAAATAATATGCAAGAATAAAGTTTATGCCTAATAAACTGAAATTAAAATCTCTTAAGAATTTTTAATTTTATGTACAATAAAGTTAATGTAGAAAATATGCAGTTTAATAAATAAGAGTAAGAATTTAAACTTAGAAAAGCTAAATTATTTCATATGTAACTCTACCTTAATTCTTGTTATATTCAAATTTATAGATTTTAAATTAAGAGAAATAATCCAGAACGCTTTATGAAAAAGTTTTATGTATTTTTTTGATATCTTTAATTATATCATTTATTCAAAACCATAAAAATTAAACCTTGTGAATAAAAATTATTTTTCATTTGTTTTCCTAATGATAATGCTCATGGCGCAATTTTCTTTTGCACAAAAAACAGACGCTCCAATTAGGTTAGGTATAATAGGGCTATCTCATTCTCATGTTCATGGCATTTTAGGACGTGAAAATATAGGTGACATTGAAATAGTGGGAATCGTAGAACCCAATTTGGATCTAGCAAAAAGATATTCTAATCAATATGGCTTTTCAATGGATTTAGTATACAAGTCTATTGAAGAAATGATCAAAGTGTCTAATCCAGGAGCAGTTGCAGCATTTGGAAGCATTTTTCAACATTTAGAAGTGGTTGAAAAATGCGCTCCTTTTGGAATTCATATTATGGTAGAAAAACCACTTGCTGCAAATTTAAAACATGCTAAAAAAATGGAGGCATTGGCAAAAAAATATAATATTCAATTACTGACTAATTATGAAACAACATGGTATCCAACAAATCATATGGCTCAAGAGGTTTTAAAAAATGGAGAAATTGGGGATATAAGAAAAATCATAGTTAGAGACGGGCACAAGGGACCCAAAAAAATTGGTGTGAACAAGGAATTTTTTGAATGGCTGACCGATCCAATTCTTAACGGTGGTGGAGCAGTTACGGATTTTGGTTGTTATGGAGCAAATTTAATGACCTGGATAATGAATGGAATAAGACCTATAACGGTAACTGCAGTCACCCAACAATTACAACCTGAAAACAATCCAAATGTGGACGATGACGCAACGATAATATTAACTTACAAAAATGTACAAGGTATTATCGAAGCTTCATGGAATTGGCCAATTGGAAGAAAAGATATGGAGATTTATGGAACAACAGGAGCAATATATGCCGATAATAGAAATAAATTTAGAGTGCGCATTGGAGAAGGATATGATGGTTTTGAAGAGAAATCTTTTGAATTAGAAGAAAGGCCTGCTCCATTGAATGACCCTTTTGCAATGTTTGCTGGAGTTTTAAAAAATGAAATTACGTTAGAAGAAAACGATCTGAGTTCGCTGAGCAACAACATGGTTGTTATGGAAATACTGGATGCTGCGATTAGAAGTGCTAAGAAAGGTAAAACAATTAGACTTTAATCATCTATAAATTTAAATAAAATATGAAATACATCACAACACTTTTATTAATTTTTATTGGATGGGTTGCCCATTCTCAGACTTATGAGGAGGTGATATCTGAAGCTTATGATTTGTATACTGCAAAACAATATGCTGAATCTACAAAAACTTATTCAAAAGCATTTGAAATAGAGGAAGGCCAATATTTGGATTATTACAATGCTGCTTGTTCGAGTGCTCTTTCAGGGGACACAATTACTGCTATTAAATTTTTGAAATTAGCAGCTGATAATGGTTGGACAAATATAAAGCACATTAAAAGAGACAGTGATCTAGAATCCATCCGAAATGTTAAAGGTTGGGAGGAAGTATTAAATATTGTGCAAGCCAACTTAGATGAATATGAAAAGGATTTTAACAAACCTTTGAAAGAACAACTGGAAAAAATATATGTCAAAGATCAAATGTTAAGACAA
>JAHEAQ010000030.1:35420-47180 GCA_024642705.1 Bacteroidota bacterium
AGGTTGGGAGGAAGTATTAAATATTGTGCAAGCCAACTTAGATGAATATGAAAAGGATTTTAACAAACCTTTGAAAGAACAACTGGAAAAAATATATGTCAAAGATCAAATGTTAAGACAAATGTATGAAGATGCAGAAAGAAAATTTGGTGAGGAATCTGAAGAGATGACATACTTTTGGCAATTGGTGTCGGAGCAAGACCGACTCAACGAAATAGAAGTTGAAAAAATAATTGAAGAACACGGCTGGTTGGGAAAAAGTGTAGTAGGAGGGCAAGCAAACACTACTATTTGGCTTGTTGTGCAACATGGTCCTTTAGAAATGCAAATTAAATATTTGCCATTGCTAAAAGAATCTGTAAAAGTTGGCGAATCTCGTGGAGACAATCTGGCCCTTTTAGAAGATAGGATTTTGATGTATTCTGGAAAGCCTCAGATTTACGGATCACAAATAGTGAATGACCCCAATACAGGAGAAATGATGGTTTACGAAATTCAAGATCCTGAATATGTTAACCAAAGACGAAAAGAGGTCGGACTGGGCCCAATTGAAACTTATGTCAAAATATGGGGCATCGAATGGACAATTGAACAAAAAGAAAAATAATCTAACCAGATTTTTATTATTTTTAATCAATACCTATTTGTTAGATGATTATAAACATAAAATAAAAGACCAATGGCAATTTTTCAATTAGACATTAACAATCAAAAAATGGAGGTCGATTGTGCTCCTGATATGCCACTCCTTTGGTGCTTAAGGGATGAATTGGTAATGACGGGAACCAAATATGGGTGTGGAAAAGCATTGTGCGGAGCTTGTACAGTTCATGTTGATGGAGAACCAGTAAGATCATGTAGCTTGCCTATTTCAAGCATAGAAAATAAAAAAATTACAACTATAGAGGGAGTAGGAATGAAAACTTTGCACCCGGTTCAAAAAGCTTGGATTGAAGCAGATGTCCCTCAATGTGGATTCTGTCAAAGTGGTCAGATTATGTCAGCAATTGCCCTGCTCAATAAAACGCCTAATCCTACTGACGATGAAATTGATGCTGCTATGTCTGGGAATATCTGTCGTTGTGGAACTTATGTGCGAATAAGAAAAGCTATTAAATCAGTAGCAAAAAATAATTTATAAGATGGAAAACAAAGACACAAAGACAAGCTTATTCAAATTAAGCAGGAGAGATTTTGTTAGACTCGGAGCTATTGGTACAAGCGGATTATTATTGGGAGTTCCAATAGCGTGTAGTGGTGAGAAGCATGAAATGTTATTGGGAAAAGCAGACGCAATTTTGGCCCCAAATTTATTCGTTAGTCTTTCTGGAACAGGGGAAGTGACAATCTTTGCGCATCGGTCTGAAATGGGAACAGGAATTAGAACTAGTTTGCCATTGATTATTGCTGACGAAATGGAAGCTGACTGGAATAAAGTGAAATTGGTTCAAGCGCAAGGTGATGCTAAATATGGGGATCAAAATACCGATGGGTCATATAGTGTAAGAATGTTTTATCAACCAATGAGAATTGCTGGAGCAACGATAAAAACATTGTTGCTGCAAGCTGCAGCGGAAGAATGGATGGTTGATGTTTCAGAATGTAAAGCAGAAAATCACGAAGTAATTCATAGTTCTGGCAAAAAATTTGGATTTGGATATCTTGCTGAAAGAGCAAGCAAATTGCCTATTCCTGAAGCAGCAAATTTGATGCTCAAATCTCCTGAAGATTTTAAATTTATAACCAAAAAGACCTCAATTTATGATTTGGAAGATATTGTGACCGGTAAAGCAGTTTATGGTTTAGATGTTAATATTCCTGAAGCAAAAATAGCTGTAATCAAAAGAAATCCTGAAGCAGGAGCTGGAATTATCGACTTCGATTCTAAGGATGCTTTGAATATTGAAGGAGTGTCGAAAATTTACCAAATGGAAGCTGGAGGTTTTCCTCTTGAATTTGATAAACCTGTTGGTGGAATAGTAATAATTGCAAAAAATACCTGGACTGCAATTAAAGCAAGAGATGCTGTAAAAGTCAATTGGAAGAAAGGAGTAAATTCAAATTATAGTACTAATGATTTTCTTGCAGAAATGAGCCAAACTGCTCAGAAAAAGGGAAAAGCAAAAAGGACACAAGGCAATATAAATGAAGCATTAAAAAACGCAGATAAAATTGTCAAATCTGACTACTTAGTTCCTCATTTCGCGCATTCTCCTATGGAAACTCCGTGTGCAGTGGCACATTATAAATCTGATGGAAGCTGTGAAGTTTGGGGACCTGTTCAATCACCACAATGGGTTCGAGGAGCAATAGCAGGGGCTTTGGAACTTCCTGAGGAAAAAGTAACAGTAAATGTAACTTTAATTGGAAGTGCTTTTGGAAGAAAATCGAAACCGGATTTCATGGTTGAAGCTGCATTGATTTCAAAAGAAATTAACGGACCCGTGAAATTGTTATGGACCCGGGAAGATGATATTCAACACGATTTCTACCACTCCATTTGTGCACAACATCTTGAAATTGGAATTGATCAATCCAATAAAGTAAATTCATGGCTGCACCGATCTATATTTCCACCAATTGGAGGTACAACTTCAGTTTCTGAAAAAGAAGCGTCAATCGGTGAACTTTGCATGGGTGTTCTTGACATGCCTTATGAAATAGAAAATATAAGCTGTGAAACAAACGAGGCAAAAACCCAAATTCGCATCGGTTGGGTTCGTTCAGTGGCTAACATTAACCATGGCTTTGCAATAGGTAGTATATTAGATGAAGTAGCAATTACAAGAGGTGTCGATCCAATCGAAAATGCACTTGAATTGTTGGGATCGGATAGGAATATTGATTTTGATAGCTTGGTGGATGGATTCAGCAACTACAATGAAAAAGTTGAGGAATTTCCTTGTAATACTTCAAGATTGAGAAAAGTTATAGAGACAGTTAAGGAAAAATCTAACTGGGGTAAAACGATGCCAAAAGGTCAAGGTATGGGATTTGCAGCGCATCGTAGTTTTCTTTCTTATGTAGCTTGCGTCGTGGAAGTAGAAGTGAATGATAAAAAAGAAATTAAAATTCCAATGGTGCATTACGTGGTTGATTGCGGAACAGCCGTTAACCCGGATAGAATAAAAGCGCAATTTGAAGGGGGAGCATCTTTTGGAGCTAGTTTGGCGCTCAAAAGTGAAATTACTGTGAAAAATGGGGCAGTGGAACAAGAAAATTTTAATAATTATTTGGTTGCTAGGATTACTGACGCACCGTATAATACTGAGGTTCATATCATCGAAAGCGATGAAAAGCCAACAGGAGTAGGGGAGCCACCAATTCCTCCATTTATTCCAGCTTTGTGCAATGCTATTTTTCAAGCAACAGGTCAACGGATTAGACAATTGCCAATTAAGTTGGTATAAAATTTTTAATTACTACAAGAAGAAATAGGAATGAAAAAGGGCTGGATCTTTTATAGATTTAAGTTCTTTGAAATAATTTTAACAAAAAAAATCGAATGCATTGCGACATTCGATTCTACCCTTAAATAAATTAACGTTTAAACAATCTTTTTTGGACTAACGAAGCAAATGAGTTTTACAATACATCTGTTATTCTATTTAATTCAATTATGCATGAATATGTAAAATAACTTACATAATTGCCTGAGTTGTTATGAAGAAATAGTTGATTCTGTATCCAAAATTGAAAGTAAGTTTTTAGTTTTTGTGAATTGAGAAATTTTAATGTTAATTTTTGTAGATTTAAAAAACGGTCATTTTATATTTTTTAAAGCAGAAACATGAATCAAAATCAATTTTCTGATGGCTTAAGAATAGTATTGTTGATTCCTTTTTTTCTATTGAGTTTTTGGCTAAACTTAATAAGGAATGACCTTCCTAGGATGTTTGAAATTTGTGAAAATGGTTTAGACGATGATAAGGATGGATTAATTGATTTGAATGACCCTGATTGCAAATGCTCCATAATTGAACCTATTTCTTTAATACCCAATCCTTCTTTTGAAGAAATGGATTGTTGTCCCTATAACAGAAGCCAACTTGATTGTGCATCCTCTTGGATCCAAGCTTCCGAACCTACCACAGATTTTATTCATACTTGCGACTGGTTAGGTTGGGATGAGTTCCCTCCTCCCTTTCCATTTCCAGACGGGCAGGGTATAATGGGATTTCGTGATGGCAGAATTACACAGGGAGGAGTTGCTGAAAGTGATTGGAAGGAGTATGCAGGGGCTTGTTTGTTGAGCCCATTGTTGGCAGATAGCTTATATAGATTTGAATTTGATGTTGGATTTGTAAACAGCCTTCGTTCGCCGCCAATAAACATTTCTTTTTTTGGAACAACCAATTGTGATAATTTACCTTTTGGAAAAGGAAATGATGCATTTGGTTGTCCTACAAATGGCCCAGGATGGATTAAATTGGGGTCAACAAATGTAAGTGGAGGATCTGGAAATAAATGGGTAAAAGCAAATATTGAAGTAGTTCCATTGGATGATATTTATGCGATTGCAATTGGCCCTGATTGCCCTCATGTGATGACTTCGGTTAGTATTTACTATTTCTTTGATAACTTGCTGCTAGCTGATTTTGCATCCTTTGCCTTGAAAATTAAAGAAGATTCGCATCCATGTTCAGAAAGTTATACTTTACAAGTTCCATACAATAAAAATTTTGACTACCAATGGTTCAAAGATGGAATGGGTCTAATTGGGGAGTATTCATACCTATTGGAAGCAGATTATGGAGAAGGAATGTATCAAGTGAGAATTGATGATGGGCAATCTTGCAGGGTGTCAGCTGGTTTTGACCATAAAATACCATTTCTTACAAATCTGGATTCTAAAACCATTTGCAAAGATGAAAGTTATGTTTTTGGTAATAGGATATTGAAAGAATCAGGAGATTATCAAGAAACGTTTAAATCAGTTAACAATTGCGATAGCATCGTTTTCCTTACATTGAAAGTTTTAGGAACTGTTTATGACACCACAAGTGCAAAGATTTTTGAGGGAGAGAAATTCAATTATGAGGGAAAAACATATATCGATGAAGGAAATTATCCTATTGAATTGGTTTCATCAATTGGTTGTGACAGTTTAGTAAATCTTCACTTAGAATTTTTTCATATCTATATTCCAAATGTATTTTCCCCTAATGAAGATGGAATAAATGATGTTTTCACTGTTTTTGGCGAGGAGAATTTGATCCAAAGTTTTGATTTTACAATATTTGACCGTTGGGGTGAAAAAGTTTATTCTGGAAAAGAGTGGGACGGAACACATAATGGCTCATTTGTACAAAATGGAGTTTTTACTTATCTTATAAAGTTTGTATTGAATGATGGAAATGAAAAATTATTCTCGGGCTCAATTACTGTTTTAGAATAATATTTAGTTTTTTCTTTTCTTTAAAAGTATAATTTGCCTTGTGGGCTCTTTAACTTTTCCTTTACATTCTCGTTAAATCTGTGGAAAAAAAGGAGTTTTAAATTATTTTAGCATTCCAACTTAAACTAGCGCTTATTTTTATTGTTGGATTTTATATTTTTTTAGAATTAAGAAAATTTATATGTCTCAAATCAAAGATTTAAAGGAATTAGCTAAACTCTTTTTCAAATTAGGAAGTATAGCATTTGGAGGACCAGCAGCTCATATTGCCATGATGGAAGATGAAGTGGTTAAAAAAAGAAAATGGATGTCAGCTGAACATTTTCTTGACTTGATTGGTGCTACCAATTTAATTCCTGGTCCTAATTCAACAGAAATGACCATGCATATTGGGAAGGAGCGTGCTGGCTGGTTAGGTCTATTTGTTGCAGGGTTTTGTTTTATTTTTCCAGCTGTTTTGATAACTATGGTTTTTGCTTGGCTGTATGAAATGTACGGAGAGCTACCGAATGTTAAACCTTTTATTTATGGAATAAAACCAGCAGTAATTGCAATTATTATTTCAGCAGTTTACAATTTGGGTCGCAAAGGTTTGAAGAGTGTTTATCTTGGAGTTTTAGGTGCGTTAACGTTAACGGCCTGTTTTTTAGGTGTTAATGAGATTGTAGCTTTATT
Organism: Bacteroidota bacterium; assembly: GCA_024642705.1. Taxonomy (GTDB): domain Bacteria; phylum Bacteroidota; class Bacteroidia; order Chitinophagales; family Saprospiraceae; genus Portibacter. Next base: position 41,494 of record JAHEAQ010000030.1, read on the forward strand.
TGGTTGTGGATTTTTGGGAATAACTTATTTTTTGTTCACTAAATCAAGTAATAGTTTAAAGACTTTTTTCCCAATTTTATTGTTCCAGCAAGGACTTACCTTAATCCCGGTATCTACAATAAAAATTCTATTGACATTCCTTAAAGTTGGTGCTATTTTGTACGGCAGCGGTTATGTTTTATTCGCTTTTTTGGATGTAGAGTTGGTTAATACAGGCCTTTTATCAAGACAGCAATTGATTGATGCTATTGCAGTAGGCCAGTTTACTCCAGGACCAGTTTTATCAACTTCAACTTTCATTGGTTGGCAGTTGAATGGATTATGGGGAGCCTTAGCTGCAACAATAGGAATATTTTTACCTTCCTTCTTTTTTGTTGCATTACTCAATCCGATCATTCCAAAATTAAGAAAGTCGAAAATAATGTCAGCATTTTTGGATGCTGTAAATATTGCTGCAGTGGCGGTGATTGTATATGTTTGTTTCGAAATGGGAAAGGATGCTATTACAGATTGGCGAACTTCAATAATTGCAATAGCAAGTTTGATTTTGGTGTTTGGGTTTAAAAAATTGAATAGTGCATTTATTGTTTTAATTGGAGCAATACTTGGTTACCTGTTACTTTTGGTTTAGTATGCGAAATTGTTGTTCCGAATAAGAAAAATTCTTTGATCGAAAACTGTTTGTGCTATTTGAATGTTTAATCTTTTATTATTTTCGAGCCCAATTTTCGGTTAATTGTATTATACAAGACGAAATGAACCCAATTTATTTTATAGTTTTAACAAGCACAATTTTAAAATAAACGCGATGAAATCTAAATACGAAGAAGTACAGGATTATTATGGAAAAACATTAGAATCATCTACTGATTTAAAGACAAATGCTTGCTGTTCCATTCAGGCGCCTCCAAAATATATTGCTGACATATTAAGTAAGATTCATGACGAAGTATTGCAAAAATATTACGGTTGTGGGTTAACAATTCCCTATGAATTAGAAGGGTTGAAAGTACTAGATTTAGGGTCGGGAAGTGGCAGAGATTGTTTTATTGCTTCGAAATTGGTGGGGCAACAAGGAGAAGTTGTCGGCATTGACATGACTGAGGAACAATTGGCAATTGCCAACAAATATATTGATTATCATACTGAAAAATTTGGGTATAACTATTCGAATGTAAAATTCCTAAAAGGTAATATTGACCAAATTGATTCACTTGGATTAAAGGATAATAGTTTTGACCTGATCATAAGTAATTGTGTCATAAATTTAGCCGTAGACAAAGAAAAAGTATTAAATGATGCTTTCAAACTATTGAAACAAGGAGGAGAGATGTACTTTAGTGATGTGTATAGTGACCGCAGAATCAATAGCGAATTGCAAAAAGATCCTGTACTTTGGGGGGAATGCCTGAGTGGTGCTTTATATTGGAATGATTTCTTGAAAATAGCTAAGAAAACTGGTTTCATTGATCCACGGGTAGTTGAAAGTCATCCTATAACCATTGAAAATAATGAAATTGAAGACAAATTAGGAGATACTCAATTTTTCTCTGTTACCTATCGCTTATTTAAATTAGATGGTTTAGAAACGGATTGCGAAGATTATGGTCAAGCCGTAAGATATAAAGGAACAATCAAGGGACTTTCACACAGTTTTGATTTGGATGATCATCATAATTTCCCAAAAGGAAAAATGATTGCTGTTTGTGGAAATACATACAAAATGCTTCATGATACTAGATTAGAACAACATTTTGAGTTTTTCGGAACTTGGGAAACACATTATGGAATATTTGAAGGTTGCGGAGGGAATATGCCATTTAATAAGAATGAAGAAGGAAACGCATCCTCTTGTTGTTGATAATATTATAATTGTTCAACATCAATTCTAATACATTAACCAACATAGTAAAATAAAAAAGATCAAATTATTTGCACAACTTGATCTTTTTTATTCTATTGGTTATTATTATATTTTACCTGCTACAGATTCTGAAACATTCATGATGTGATCTCCGACTTTTTCCAAATCATGGAAAATGTTATTGTAAATCATTCCTGATTTAACATTATATTCTGGATTGCTCAGATTTGTCAAGTGCTCATCACGCAATTTATCCCTAAATACATTTATTTCTTTTTCAAGTAATTCCGCTTTTTTAGTAGTAATATCGTCATAACTTGGTGTATTAAGGTTTTTGACCATGAGGTCAAATGCAGCGTCAATTTTGTCGCAAAGTAAATTGATGTTTTCCCTTTGCTCCGGTATGAAATATGCTTTCTCTTCATTCTTTAACTCTAAAGTTTTGGAAATTTGATAATAGATATCTCCAATTCTTTCTAAATCATTACAAATATTTAGCAGTGACCTTAACCTCAAACTTGTTTTTGGAGTTAATTCTTGGTTCGCTAAATTGGTTATAAATTCAGTCATTTCAATTTCCATTTGATCCGAAATCTTCTCATACCTTTTTAATTTTTTAAGCATTTTCTTTTGCTTTTTTAATTCTGGGGTATTGATTAATTCTCTTGTGAATTCTGACATTTTTGCCACTATTTCGCCAAAATGACCAGCTTCTTTTTGCAATTCGACTGTTGCAAGTTCTGGAGATCTACCTGAAGAACTGATAAATTTAAGTTTAAATTCTTCATCCTCGTCATCTTCATTTCCTTTGACTGACCACATTGCTGCCTTCACTAAAAACGGAACAAAACCTAGTAAGACAATTACATTTGTTAAGTTAAAAAAAGTGTGAAAAGCTGCTAGAGTAAGTGGAGCATCCGAAGTTCCAAATGCTAAAGCCATAAATCTTTCCACAAAAGGTAAAAATATTGGCAATAATATGACCATCCAGCTCACACCAATAATATTGAACAATGAATGAATTCTAGCGGATCTTTTTGCGGCTGTATTGCCCACCAATGAAGCCAATTCAGCAGTAATAGTTGTACCTATGTTTTCTCCTAATATCATAGCTGCTGCCACATCCAATGGCAGCCATCCTTGGGCAACCATAGTAAGCGTAATAGCCATTGCTGCACTAGAAGATTGAATTATAATTGTGACCATGGCCCCCACCAATACAAATGCCAGTCTAGATAGGAATCCCCAATTTGCAAAAGAAGTTAACCATGAAAGTGCTTCTGGGTTTCCTTTTAAATCTGGAACAGAATCTTTTAATAAAGATAAACCCATAAAAAGTATGGCAAAACCAAGTAAAAATTCGCCCCAATATTTTAATTTTCCACGATTTGACATCAACATTGGAACGGCAATGGCAAATAATGGTATGGAATAGGCATCCAATTTTATTTTAAAACCAAGTAGTGAAATAATCCAACCAGTAATTGTAGTTCCAATATTAGCTCCCATCATAACACCAGCCGATTCCACTAAAGAAAGTAAACCTGCATTTACAAAACTTACTGTCATTACTGTAGTTGCAGACGAAGATTGCACCAATGCTGTAATAAGAAATCCTGTGAATACCCCAAGAAAACGATTTTTCGTCATCGTTCGGAGGATGTTTCTCATTTGTGAGCCAGCTGCTCGCTGAACCCCATCGCTCATAAGTTTCATTCCATAAATAAAGAATGCTAATGAGCCTAAAATTTCTAAAATTTGCCACAAACCAAATTCCATGATAAGTTGTTTTTCCTTAAAAAAAATTAAATATAATAGAAAGCCAACTATAATATTGTATTTGAATTAATAATATATAAATTAATTCAATTTAACTGTAATTTGATTAGAATAATATGGTAATTATTTCTTCTTTTTGTCTTTGTGTTTGACATATTTCGCATCAATAAGAAATATGCTTTCTTCGGCAATATTTTTAGCCAAATCTCCGACTCTTTCCAGTTTTTTCATTATTGAAAAAAGATATAGATAATTGGATATTTTCTGGGGATTGTTCACGATGTATTCTTCAATTATAGTCGATGTCTTTCTGTTGATTTTATTCAGAATTGCATCTTTTCCAAAAACCCATTTTGCAATTGATGTGTCTTCATTGATAAAACAATGAATGGCATCATTAACCATGGAAATGGCAGTTTCAAACATTTTATCAAATTGAACTGCAGATAAAATTTCATCTGAGAATGGACTAGTTATTTCTTCACTGAGAATATAATTTGCTATGCCTGCCGCATGATCTGCAATTCTTTCTAATTGCGTATTGATATTAAGTGTTGCTAAAATAAACCTTAGGTCTGAAGCAACTGGGCAATATAAAGCTAGAATATTTTCACACTCTTTATCAATTGTCAATTCAACTGCATTCACTCTTTTTTCAATATGAAGAATTTCATTAGACATATTAATATCAAATGTAGTTAAAGCGGTTTTGGCACGTTCCAGTTGGCCTAGCACCATTCCCATCATTGATGTAATATCTTCTCTTAACTTAGAAATTGCAAGATCTTGATTGTTCAAATTTTCGGTCATCAATTTATTTTTTAAATAGAAAGCAAGTTATCCAAATCTACCAGTTATATATCTTTCCGTGAGGTCTTCTTTTGGTTTTGTAAAAAGTTTTCTCGTTTTGTCATATTCTATTAATTCGCCTACATAAAAGAAAGCTGTATAGTCACTAACTCTTCCTGCTTGTTGCATGTTATGGGTTACAATGACTATAGTATAATCTTCTTTAAGTTGGAAAATAAGTTCTTCAATTTTTGCTGTTGAAATTGGATCAAGCGCAGATGCCGGCTCATCCATTAATAGAACTTTTGGCTCTATTGCTAAAGCTCTGGCAATGCATAATCTTTGCTGTTGGCCGCCTGAAAGCGCTAAAGCTGATTTATTTAAATCATCCTTTACTTCATCCCAAAGAGCCGACCTTATTAAAGATTGTTCTACTACTTCGGCTAACACAGATTTTCTATTTTCACCCCTAATTCTTAAGCCAAAAGCTACATTTTCAAAAATGGTTTTTGGAAATGGATTTGGTTTTTGGAAAACCATTCCTACATTTTTCCTTAAATCTTCTACTCTAACATTCTTTTTATAAATTTCTTTGTCTTCCACATAGATTTTACCCTCTTTTCTAAAAGAAGGAATATAATCATTCATTCTATTGAATAATCTCAGGAAAGTAGACTTGCCGCATCCAGAGGGCCCAATAAAAGCAGTAACAGACTTTTCTTTTATTTTTATATTTACATTTTTAATGGCATGCTTTTCTCCATAGAAAACATCAACATTTTTGGATTCGAGAATTATTCCTCTTTTATCTTCTTTACTTTCGTCAGTTTCATTTTCCATGTTTCTTATAAGTTTTGCTATTTCTGCCATTACCAATTAATTTTACTTTGCCATCTATTTCTGAAATAAACAGCTATCCCATTTAATAAAAAGGTGATTAATAAAAGTATTATAATTCCTGCAGCTGCATTTACGACAAAATCGTGATCTGGTCGAGATGTCCAGTTGAATATTTGCATTGGTAATACTGTAAATTCATCCATCGGACTTTTTGCAACAAAAGGGACATATGCCAAAGCCCCAATAACAATCAACGGTGCAGTTTCTCCTATTGCTCGGGATAACGCTAAAATGACTCCTGTTGAAATTCCACCTCCTGCCGCTGGCAGTACTAACATTTTAGTGGTTTGCCATTTGCTTGCCCCCATTCCATATGCTGCTTCCCTAACAGAATTAGGAACTGCTTTGATTGCTT
>JAHEAQ010000171.1 GCA_024642705.1 Bacteroidota bacterium
CTGCAAGCCGTTGTTTGCAGTTCCTCTTAAGCTGCAAGCCGTTGTTTGCAGTTCCTTCATTACAGAGTGAAATCTTTCACTCTGTTTTCTACTTCGTAGAAACCATTCAGTCACCATCTAGATTAATTCGTATCTTCATACGAAAAAGATGCCCATGCTGGGCAAACACATGCTTCATCACATAATCCTCCCGATGGTCGGACTCTGGATGCAGCTGAAACGTTATCAACAATTTGAAAAAACCGAAATCTGAAATTAGAAATGGGAATATTTGACCTATTTAAAAAGAAAACAACTGAATCAACTTTTCCTGAAAACGAGCTTGAAGAGAGTTTAATAAGAGCCTCTTTAGATATTTCTTCGAGAAATGAATTCTACAGAAAATTACTATGGAATGAACTAATAGTTTTGACCAACGGACATAGCGAATCAGAAGAAGGAAGAAAAACTTTAGAAAAAGACACAGAAGTTCAACTCGTAACGCTTGAAAATGGACAAATACCGGTATTTACGTCTACAAATAGAATTTTTGACAAAGGTGTTATAAAAGAACAAGTCCCATTCATGACTATGAAAGGACAAGACCTTTTTGGATTTACCAAAGGTGCAACTTTTATACTAAATCCTTATTCGGACTATGGTAAAGAATTAATTCCCAAAGAAATTGAAAGCCTTTTAAACGGTTCAATATTTGAGAAAACTAATCAAATGGTGATTACAGAAAATACAGAAGTTCAAATCGGACAACCCTTAAAATATCCAACTGAATTAGTGAAAGCTTTATCGAATCTATTTGTAAAAGTACCATTAGTAAAATCTGCTTATTTAGCAACTATTAAAATGGATAAATCCGAAAAACCACCTCATTTAATAATTGCAATGGATGCAGAAGGAAATATGTCGTCAGTTTTTGGAAAAGCCGGAGCGTTAGCTGAACAAATGATTGGGAAGGATGAGATAATTGATTTTGTCAAAATAGAAGACAACAATGAAATTTCTAATTACTTTATAAATCAAACTGAACCATTTTATAAACGAAAATAAAAACTGTTGGCAATAATGGTAGCCGCTCCACAACCTACAATTAAGTAGAAGAATTTCAAAAATTGGTAATATCAGGCTTCTTTTAAGCTGTTTTGAACATAGTGATTTTATATTGTTTCCAAATGAAATATAGGATATGAAGGCCTTGTGAGGCATTTAACTAAGTAAATAATTGCGGAATGCGCGCTTATTTCTGTATTTCTTGATATGAGCGGTCATTCCAATTGCCCATTCAAGATTTTTTGTGATTTATTAGCGTATTTGAGCAGTTTTTTTAGATTAAAAGCTGTAGCTGCCAATAATACCAATTGTAGTCTAAATCGCCTTATATAAATGGACTAATCATACCTATTTCTTCGTCGTAAATACTCGACGTAGCGTCCAGCTATGCCTCCGTTTTACTTCTAGAAATAGGAATTATTAGTTTCCATATCCAATGCGGCATCTAGTAATACAATTGGTATATCATACATTTATGAGCTCCTAACTGCAGAATGCTATGAAAGTTGCTCGTCTAGATTAAATTCCAGAAACAAACGAATAGCTAAGCTATCAGCACATAAATGGATCAACTTCCGATCGGAATTAATATTCTCAAGGAATCCATTCAAACAGATCTTAAAGAAAACAACTGGTTCAGGCTTTTCTGCCCATCAGAACCATAATAGTTCTTGGTAGCTTTGTAGAGGAAATGTAGGTTAAGAATAAGATCTGATAAAGCAACTTTTGAGTATATATTTTCTTTCCTTGCATTTTCGAAATATAATCATATGCAATTGAATAACAATGTATTATGTGATATAATTTACAATTTCAATATAAATTTTATAGTTGTATCTTTAGGTTGTGCAACAAGCACAATGAACATAAGCCATTAAAATGGCTCATATACTAAACGTCGGCGGTAAAATGAAATTCTATTAACATAAAGGAAATTATGAAAATTTTAAAAAAAATAGGTAAATGGCTTCTGTTTCTAATTGGAGGTATTATTGGCGCTATTTTAATCGTGTTGCTCATTATTCAAATCAATAGTGACGGAGTTGAAGAACCCTTTATTGATGAGCATGGGAAAGTACTTCCTAATAGCATAGCAATGCATGAAGATAAGATAATCAATGGAGCTCCACAAAGACTAACAATTAGAGGAAGAGACATAAATAACCCTGTTTTATTGAGGGTTCATGGTGGACCTGGAAGTCCTGCACCACCAGCTGCTTTGAAAATATTTAATGTAGATTTAGAAGACATATTCACTGTTTGCTATTGGGACCAACGAGGCTCTGGACTTGCATACAAAGGTAATATACCTGATTCAACCATTACACTAAATCAAATAGTCGATGATGGGCTGGAAGTGACAAATTATTTAAGAGAAAAACTCAAAAAAGATAAGATATATATTGAAGGTATTTCATGGGGAACAACGGTGAGTGCTTTGATGGTACAGAAGAATCCAGAACTATTCAACGCCTATATAGGTGTTGGGCAAATGGCAAACCAACCCCTTTCAGAACAAATTTCCTATGATTTTGTAATGCAAGAAGCACAAAAACAAAATGATACTATCTCAATAAATCAATTAAAGCGTATTGGCAGACCTCCTTATCCTAACAAAACAAATGTTGAGATGGCTGAGGCTTGCGATATTGAACGAATCATTTTAGTTAAGTATGTTCCTTCGAAAAAAACTCCTGGTTTTAAGGATTTCAAAAGTTATCTATTAGATAATGGACTAACTCTTAAAGAGAAGTATATTTCCCTACAAAACCCAGAAACCTATTTCCCTGCCTACAAATTAATGTGGCCTACTTGTTTTAATAGCAATCTCATGCGAGATGTTCCCGAATGGAAAATACCTGTTTTTATGATTCAAGGAGACGAAGATTATTTTACAGAAACTTCACTAGCAAAAGCATATTTCGATTCGCTAAAAGCTCCAACAAAAAAGTGGTTCTTAATTGAAAATGCAACTCATAATATACAAATGGAACACCCAAAAAAGTACCGTTCAATTTATATAAATGAAATACTTAATAAATAAATACTACCGCAAATAACTAAGGTTTCGTTGGGTCGGGACGACCGACAATGAAACCGGTGTTGCACTATCCCAAGAGCAGGGATCTTACTTATGGGGATTTCGGAAGCTTATTGTACTTTTAATGATATTGCAAAGCGCACTTCTTTGCAATTTATTTTCCTTGTTCAGTCAGATTAAGTTCATTTTTGTAT
>JAHEAQ010000118.1 GCA_024642705.1 Bacteroidota bacterium
AAAAAAGCCCATCAAAATTGATGAGCTTCTTAATTTTTCGTATTGATTAGAATTTGCTATTCTTATATTGTAGAAGAAACTAATTTTTGCAATTACCCCTCTAATGCAGCAGCACCACCCACGATTTCTGAAAGTTCTTTCGTAATCGCTTCTTGTCTTGCTTTATTGTAACTGATTTTCAATTGTTTCACCAATTCTTCCGCATTTTCCGTAGCATTATCCATTGCTGTCATTCTCGCCCCATGCTCTGAAGCTTGCGTATCCAACATAAATTTATGCATATTGGTACGAAGAATAGAAGGAATCAATTCTTGCAATAAATCTTTCTTATTTGGTTCGAAAATATAATCCGCAGTATATTCCTTCTTTTTAGGTTGATCTGGATCAATTTTCTTTTTTACTTTCTCTATTGGTAAATATTGCACATTCTGAGAAAATTGTAACGCAGCATTTTTGAATTTGCCATATGATACATACACTTTATCGTAAGTACCATCTTCAAATTTTTCAATCAACTCCTGAGCAAGCACTGCCACATTATCAAAATGTAGATCATTGAATAAAGCAATATGTTCTTTATTAAGCGTACAGTCCGTATATCTCTTTTTAAAATAATCAAAACCTTTTTTGCCTACAAAAATTAATGACAAATTGCCAGCAGCTCTAACCTCACCCAATTCTTCTTCAATAACCCTTACAGCTTCTTTGATAATGTTGGTATTGAATGCCCCACAAAGCCCTCTGTTAGAAGTAATGACTACAACTGCCGCTTTTTCAACTGGTCTTTCAATCCCCAATTTTACAGAAGTATCACCTTCAAGATTAGTGATAACGTTTTTTAATATTTTATTCAGTCGATCTGAGTAAGGACGTAAATCTACAATAGCTTGTTGAGCTCTACGCAACTTAGAGGCAGAAACCATTTTCATGGCACTGGTTATCTGTTGCGTATTTTTAATAGATTGTATCCTATCTCTTACTTCTTTTAACTGACCACTCATAAGTCATTTATTTTTTATACTGAGATGAAATTATTGCAGCTATTTTCTCAACCGCTTCAATTGCCTCATCTGTTAATTTTCCAGCTTTAAAACTTGCTAATGCCTCAGGAGCATCTTTTTCAATTGTACTAAAGAATAAGCTTTCAAATTCTCTTACTTTTTCCACTGGAACATTTCTTAAAAGTCCTTTTGTTCCCAAGTGAATGATTGCAACTTGTTTTTCCACAGAAACAGGAGAGTATTGCGGTTGTTTCAGAATTTCCACGTTTCTCTTTCCTTTTTCAATAACTGCTAAAGTTGCTGGATCCAAATCAGAACCGAATTTTGCAAATGCTTCTAATTCTCTGTATTGTGCTTGATCAAGTTTCAACGTTCCTGAAACTTTTTTCATTGATTTAATCTGTGCATTTCCACCTACTCTTGATACAGATATACCTACGTTAATCGCAGGTCTTACACCAGCGTTAAATAAGTTAGATTCCAAAAATATCTGACCATCTGTAATAGAAATTACGTTGGTAGGAATATATGCAGAAACGTCTCCTGCTTGAGTTTCAATGATTGGCAATGCTGTTAATGATCCTCCTCCTTTAACAATTCCTGCATCTACCAAAGATTGTGGAAGGTCATTCATACCTTGAGCTATCTTATCATTAGCAATGATTTTTGCCGCTCTTTCCAATAATCTTGAGTGCAAGTAAAAAACATCACCAGGGTAAGCTTCACGTCCTGGAGGTCTTCTTAATAAAAGAGAAACTTCACGGTAGGCAACTGCTTGTTTTGATAAATCATCAAAAATAATCAATGCTGGCCTTCCTGTATCTCTAAAATATTCGCCAATCGAAGCTCCTGTGAAAGGTGCATAAAACTGAAGCGGTGCAGGATCTGCAGAAGATGCTGAAACAATAACTGTATAAGCCATAGCACCATTATCTTCCAATACTTTTGCAACTTGAGCAACAGTGGACGCTTTTTGTCCAGAAGCTACATAGATACAAAATACAGGTTCTCCTTTATCGTAGAATTCCTTTTGATTGATTATCGTATCAATTGCGATAGCCGTTTTTCCTGTTTGTCTATCCCCAATGATAAGCTCTCTTTGGCCTCTTCCAATTGGAATCATGGAATCAATCGCTTTAACACCAGTTTGTAAAGGTTCACTTACTGGTTGTCTAAATATTACACCTGGAGCTTTTCTTTCCAAAGGCATCAGATATTTAGTTCCTCCTATTGGACCTTTACCGTCAATAGGTTGTCCTAATGTATTTACAACTCTACCTACAAATTCTTCTCCAACCTCAATAGAAGCAATTTTTCCAGTTCTTTTTACATTTGAACCTTCTTTTATTCCTTCACCTGAACCAAGAAGTACCACTCCTACATTATCTTCTTCTAAGTTCAATACTATTGCTTGTACACCATTGTCGAATTCAACAAGCTCGCCAGATTGCGCTTTCAACAAACCATATACAAGAGCAATACCATCTCCTACCTGAAGAACAGTACCAACTTCTTCTAATTCTGATTCTGATTTAAAACCTGAAAGTTGTTGTTTCAGGATTGCAGATATTTCGTCGGGTTTTACATCAACCATTTGAATATATTTTAAATTTAATTAGATTGCTTTCACAAATTTATTAGTCATAAATTCTTTTCTCAAGTCATTAAGTTTCCTTGTAACACTTGCATCATAAAGATTATCTTCAATTTGAATAACAAATCCACCAATTATTTCTGGATTTACTACCAATGAAAACTCGATGCTCTTAGAAGTTATATTGCTTTCTAAAAGCTTGTCTTGAATTCTTTTTAATTCTGCATCAGTTAAAGGAGTCGCCGTTGTAATTTTAACTGTCGAAATTCCCTTGAACACTTTATATTGTTTTTCGAATTCGGCTGCCATTTCCGGCAAGTAAATTTCTCTCCCTTTTCGCAAAATTATTTCAAAAAAACTAAGCGTTAACTTGTCATATTTTGAGCCAAATAATTGGTTAAAAATAACTTGTTTTTTAGAGCCATTAACAATCGGACTTTTGATCATCAAATACAAATCTCTATTGCCAACAGCTTCTTTGAAAGACTTAATATCTTTTAATACAATTTCCAACTTGTTTTGCTCTTGGGCTAACTCCACTAATGATTTGGCGTACCTTGAAGCTATTCTTGTTACAGACATCTGTAGCTATTAGATTAGTTTAATTTAATATCATCGACCAATTGGTTCACAAAGACTTCTTGTTCTTTGTTGCCTTTCAGTTCTTTTCTCAATACTTTTTCAGCAATGTCTAAAGCCATCATTCCAACCTTGTTTTTCACTTCAGCAATAGCAGCATTTTTTTGATTGTCAATTTCTACTTTTGCATGCTCCAATAATTTTTTGGCTTCTTCTTTAGCTTTCAACTTTGCTTCCGCTATGATTTCATTTTTTGTATCACTAGCTTCTTTTAATAACAAAGCTCTTTCAGCTCTGGCTTCTGTAATAAGTCTTTCATTCTCTGCATTTAGATTTTGCATTTCAGCTCTTGCTTTTCCTGCTTCGTCTAAAGCATTCTGAATATCAAATTCTCGCTTTTTTAGCGCTTGGGCTATTGGTTTGAAAGCCAATTTACCTACCGTAAACCAAAAAATAAGAAAGATAAGCGCAGTCCAGAAAATTAATCCTGCGTCCGGTTTTATTACTGAAAAATCAACTAAGTAAAGCATTATATAAAAAATTTAATGTTTTCAATAAAAATGAGATTGGATTTCTGAGCAACCCTCAGACTTCCAATCTCGAATTTTTTGGAATAAACTTTATTTCTTATGCAAAGAAAGAAAGAATAATTGCGATCAATGCTGCTCCTTCCACAAGTGCTGCCATCAAGATCATATTCGCTCTGATGTCACCTACTGCTTCTGGTTGTCTTGCGATCGCTTCCATAGCTTTTGCACCAACATTACCGATTCCGATTCCGGCTCCGATTACTGCCAATCCTGCTCCTACTGCTGCTAATGTACCAGTCATAATATTTAATTTATATATAATTATTAATGGTGATGCTCTTCTACAGCTGCTCCAATATAAGAGGCTGTGAGAATTGCAAACACAAATGCTTGAATAAATGCTACCAATAACTCTATTGACATCATAAATAAGGTAAGGACTGTGGATCCAACTGCTGCACCATATCCAGCAGCAGGAACAGTGCCTACTTTACCGAAAATGAAAATCAAACTCACAAATATGATGATTACAATGTGCCCTGCAGTAATGTTTGCGAACAATCGCAGCATTAATGTCAAAGGCTTTATAAATACACCCAGCATTTCTACTGGCGTCAATATAGTTTTTACCCATGCTGGTACTCCTGGCATCCAAAAAATATGCTGCCAGTAATCTTTTTTACCGCTAAAGTTTACTACTAAAAAAGTAATTACTGCCAATACTAAAGTGACCGATAACGAACCAGTGACATTAGCTCCACCAAAAAATGGTATTTGACCAAAAAGATTAAGTCCCAGAATAAAAAAGAACAATGCCATTATGAATGGCAAATAAGTTAGAGATTTTTTTCCTAGAAAAGGTTCTACTACTTCGTCATTCATAAAAGTGAACACAGGCTCAATAAATCCTTGAAGCCCTTTTGGAGCCATTCCTTCTCTTTTCTTATACGCACTCGCAATGGAAAGAAACATCCACATCAAAAACAATGTAACAAGAATCATTGCTGTTACATTCTTTGTGATGGAAAAATCATGAAATGAAGTTATTCCTCCTCCAAACATCCCTCCATCTAAAGTGCTTTTCGCATCTAATTTATATTCATTTCCTCCATAACAAATGTATGCCTCTTCTTTCTTCTTACCGTCAACTACAATTTCTTTATGTTTGAAACCTTCAATTGCTACAGATCCTCCAGGAAAACTTGCATCTGCAATTCTTTTTACGCTTCCACCATCTAAAACATATCTATTGAATGCTTTATAACCTGCCCCATGTCCTAATCTATCAAATTCAAATTTGTTCGATAAGAATATATCCCAACCAGATTCTTTAGAATATAAAATACATGGCAATGGAAGTTGTAACGGTCCAATGCTATATACATTTGCATCAGCAATATGGTGAAATGCAATTTGTTGAGGGTTGAAATTCTCAGGATCTTGTTCATGGTGAAAAGCACATTCATCATGATGCCCTTCTGTACTGTGAGCATCTTGATCATCATGATTGTCTGTTTCATGCGAATTTTCGCTTTGTGCAGCTTGTTCATGGCTTGAATCGGTATGGTTGTCTGCTTGTGCAAATAAAGACACAGAAGCAACAACAAGAACCAAAGTAAGTAAGCTTTTTATATTCATTCCTGACATATTCCTTAAAAATCGCTGCAAAGGTAACTTTTCTATTTTTGTTTTTACAAGCCTTTCGAATTTTTTTTAAATGATTTTCGATATTCAAAATTCAAATTCAAGATTTAAAGCTGAAAATAGGTTCTGAAATGTCCCTAACATTCTCTTTTTAACTGTTGAAAAATAAGGCATCTATTGGTTTTTTAGTTTTATAAAATGAGTTTTGAGTAAAATCCTTTGTTTTAAAATATTTAATTTGATTTGGATTGCTATTGTTGAATGCCACAAAATTTTTATTTGTTTTATATTTAAATTCTATATTATTGAGCTCAAATAAAATGAAATCTCTTTGGAACAAAAAAACCAAATTTGGATAGACACTGGAGGTACTTTTACAGATTGTATTATCCAAAGTGGAAATAATGAAAGTAAATTTGTAAAAGTACTTTCTGATGGGTCCATTCGAGGTCAATTAACTGAAAATTTAGGAAATAATAATTTCCGTATCAAACAAAACTGGCATTTAGATTCCAACATAATTTCGGGTTATAAATTATATGTTGACAATCCATCTAATCCATACGAAATTCTGGATTTTGATCCTGTATCCCAAATTCTCCAATTAGACCATCCTGTTTTATTTGATTTTCCTTGTAATGCAATCATTACAGCGCATGAGGAAGCACCTATTCTAGCAATTCGAATTGGATTAGGATTGAAGATTGAAGAACCAATTGAAAATATTGAACTCAAACTTGGCACCACGAAAGGAACCAATGCTTTATTGGAAGGGAAAGGAGCTAGAGTATGCCTTATATGCACAAAGGGATTCAGCGATCTTTCAATTATTGGTACTCAACAACGTCCTGATATCTTTCAAATTGACATTCCTGAACCCCAAAAATTATTTTCAACTTTTATTGAAATTGAAGAGCAAGTAAATTATAAAGGCGAAATTACAAAACACGCAATGTTAAGTGAAGTCGACAAACTTAATTTTGAAGACATTGATTCTATCGCCATTGCTTTCAAAAACTCTTATGCAAATTCTTCCAATGAAAATTCTATTTTACAAGAATTAGAAAAAAAGACAAAAGTTCCAATTTCTTTGTCTTCACATTTAAGTAGTGAAGTGAAATTGCTCAATAGAACTCAAAGTACTTTAATCAATGCTTATCTTGATCCAATTTTAAATAAATATTTCAATGGCATAAGTCACAAATTATCAGCTTCTAACCTAGCTATCATGTCTAGCACAGGAACTCTAGTAAATAATTCACTATTCAGGTCCATGGACAGTCTGCTAAGCGGACCTGCAGGAGGGCTGAAAGGCGCAGTCAAAATTGGATCTAGTCTTGGTTATGAGCATATTATAACATTTGATATGGGTGGTACCAGTACCGATGTGGCTCGTTACAATAAAACATTTGATTATCAATATCGAAGTACAATTGGTGGTTTCGAAACTTCTATTCCAAGTCTGAGCATAGAAACAGTAGCTGCTGGTGGTGGGTCGATATGTTATTTTGAAGATGGGCAATTAAAAATTGGACCGCAAAGTGCAGGAGCACATCCTGGCCCAGCAGCTTATGGCATGGGAGGACCATTAACCATAACGGATGTAAATCTTCTTCTTGGAAAAATGTATCTGAATGCTTTTCAATTTCCGCTCTTTTTAGACCGTGCAGAACAAAAGCTAAGCGAATTGTGTAAAATTGCTCAACTCGATTCTTATCAAGTATTGGCAGGTCTTGAGCAAATCGCTAATCAGAAAATGTCAGCAGCTATTAGGAAAATTTCCATAAGAAAAGGATTTAACCCGAACGCATATGCTATGGTTTCTTTTGGAGGTGCAGGTGGATTGCATGCTTGTAAGATTGCAGAAAGCTTAAATATAAAAGAGATTATTTTTCCATACGCAAGTGGATTATTAAGTGCTTTTGGCATCGGTCATTCTTCTTTTGAAAAAATATTTTCCCATTCCATTCTTGAAACGGTATTTGATGATGACCACTCCCTTCATAATGAATTTGAAACATTGGCAAATAGAGGGATTGAAGTATTTAAAAACTTAAATTATAAGTCACATGAAATTCACATCAGCAAAAGGTGGATAACCATTTCGGTAAAAGGTCAGGAAGGAAGTTTAGATATTGAATGGAATCCAAATACAAAATTAAAATCCACCTATCTAGAACAATACAGAAAGATTTTTGGATTTCTTCCTGACCATGCTCTATTAGAAATTCAACAAATTCATGTATTAATAAGTGAATATTCTGACAAATCTTACAAAGACTCAATCTCTAAAAAAAGGATCCTTGAAGTGCCTTCATATACAGTATTTAATAAAAATGAAAACGCTGAAATTCCTGTGTTCACTTGGGAAAAACTTGGAAGTAATGTTTCATTTCGAGGACCTGCCATTTTATACAATGAATTTGGTTCTGTTTATTTAGAAAAGGATTGGGAGATTGCCATAACTGAGAAAAAACAAGCAATTGCAAAGTTTTTTGGCCATAATAATGAAAACATTCAAGATAATGAGGCTGTAAACTTAGCCATCTTTTCCAATCGCTTCCAACAGATTTCTGAGGAAATGGGTGAGCAATTGCAAAAAACTGCTTTTTCAGTAAATATTAAAGAACGACTTGATTTTTCATGCGGAATTTTAAACAAAAATGCTTTTTTAGTTTCTAATGCTCCACACATTCCAGTTCATCTTGGAAGTCTTGGAATGTGTGGAAGATTGATCCTAGAAAAAATTCCTTTAGAAAAAGGAGATATCATTATTACAAACCATCCTAAATATGGAGGTTCACATCTCCCAGATATTACATTATTGATGGGAGTTTTCGATGAAAAAAATGAATTGTTAGCTTATTTGATCAATAGAGCACATCATGCTGAAATTGGAGGTTCTCGACCTGGATCAATGCCTCCAAATGCAAAAACCTTGGAAGAAGAAGGTGTTGTTTTTGTCCCTCAATACCTTGCAAAAACTGGTGTTTTTGATTGGAAGGATATGGAAATAAAATTGACTTCTGGCTTATACCCTAGTCGTTCTTTCCGGGAAAATATAGCGGATATCAAAGCAGGAGTAGCATCCTTAAAATCTGGTGAATCGGCTTTACTCGAATATTGCCATGCCGTTGGGAAAGAAAATGTACTTCATTATATGGATAAAATTTCTTCTCATACTCGACATATAATCAATGAATCTTTGAAACCATTTGAAAGTCAAAATTTAAATGCCTTGGAATTTATGGATGATGGCCGAAAAATCAAAGTTTCCATTTCAAAACAAAAAAATAAGTGGATTTTTGATTTTACAGGCACTGATAGCGTGCATCCAGGAAATCTGAATGCGAACGCATCCATCGTTCATAGTGCTATTTTGTATGTGCTCAGACTCTTGGTCAACAGAGACATTCCGCTTAATGAAGGACTAATGGAAGATGTTAAAATAATACTTCCAGAAAGTTTCTTAAACCCAAAATTTCACGACAATCCAGCACTGTGTCCAGCCGTAGTAGGAGGAAATACAGAGGTAAGCCAACGATTGGTAGATACTTTGTTAAAAGCATTTGGGATTGCAGCTTGCAGCCAAGGAACCATGAACAACTTACTTTTTGGGAATGAAAGATTTGGATATTACGAAACTATTTGCGGAGGAACAGGAGCTTCCAAAAATCAGCCTGGACGTTCTGCTGTTCATCAACACATGACCAATACCAGAATTACAGACCCCGAAGACTTAGAGAGAAATTATCCAGTAGTCATCCACGAATTTTCAGTAAGGAAAGATTCAGGCGGAAACGGCAAGCATCAAGGTGGAAATGGTATTGTAAGAGAAATTGAATTCTTAGAACAAGTGGAATTCACCTTAATTTCGCAACATCGAAATGAAGCACCCTATGGTCTGAATGGAGGAGAAAATGGCAAGTGTGGAAATCAAAAAATAATTAGAAAAGCTGGCAAAACGGAAACTTTAGATGGAATTGATCAAGCTATTTTGTATCCAGGAGATAGGATTAAAGTGGAAACTCCGGGTGGCGGCGGATGGGGAGTAAAATAATACAATTCATTCTTTCTTTTCCTTCATTTTATTACAAAATGTATTTGTTTAACCTTAACTTAGTTTTTCATACTTGGAATGGATATAAGATTTTCAAATTAACCATAACCAAAGTGATTTAAGATTGAAAAGAATAATTAACATATTAATTCTATTAGCTTCAATATTTACTATATCTGCTCAACAAGATAGTCTTCCTTCAAAATTTCAATTTCAAGGTGATTTTAGATTTCGAGTCGAAGAGGACTGGAATTCAAGAAAGTCCGACGGAACTTTTCGAAAGGATCGAACAAGGTTACGCTATCGATTACGCAGTGGTTTTGAGTACCATCCTAATCTGTGGGCTTCTGTGGGAGCTGGGCTGAGAACAGGTGACCCGAATAAACAACAAGATCCTCAGTTGACACTTGGCGATGGATTCAAGGAATTTGGAACCTTACCTTTTGCATTGGAAAAAGCTTATTTCAAAATACAAAAAAATGAATTTACAATTTGGCTTGGTAAGAACACTTTTCCGTTTGATAAAAACAACGAGCTTTTTTGGAGTGATAATGTATTTCCTGAAGGCATTTTTATTGGCAAAACATTGAAATTACAATCAAAGATTGTAAGCAGTTTAAACATACGGGGTGGACATTTTATTATCAACGCACGAGGGACTAATTTGGCTAATGATAGTTATGTTCAAGGACTACAGCTTATGGGAATTTTTTTTAATCAGAGATTCAAACTTTTTCCATCGTTATATATTTTTAGAAACATTCAAAACATTCCTGACGGAAATGAAACATTCTTTTTAGATTACTCCATATTAAATATGAGTGCGAATCTCAAACCCATCAAAAAGTCATCCTTAATTTTTGAATTCGATTATTTACATAATTTTGAAAATTACGATAATGACCAAGAAATCCTTTCACAATTTAAAAATCAAAAAAATGGCTTTGTCTTTGGCTTTGGTTATGGAAACTTGAACAAGAAAAAAGATTGGTTGTTTCATTTCACCTACACCTCTTTACAACAATACGCTGTTGTTGATTTTCTTGCTCAAAACGATTGGGCAAGATGGGACTATTCTTCCTACGGATCTCCGGATGGGAGGTTAAGCAATTATAAAGGAATCGAAATTGTATTAGGATACAAAATAGCTCAGAATATGGTACTGAAGACAAAGTATTACAAAGTTAAACAGCTGGTTCCATACGGCTCTTCATTAGAAAATGGGGACAGGATTAGATTTGACATTGATATCAAATTTTAAGTTAGCGAGATCTTTGAATCAATGGAAAAAAATCTAAAAAGAAAAATCTGTTGCATTCAAAATAATATCGGATATTTTTGTCCGATATAATAAAATAGTATATATTTGTACTCATATAACGAAGGTAAATATGTTTTCAAAAGCATGCGAATATGGAATAAGAGCAGCAATCCACATTTCACAAGTGTCACAATGTGGAGAAAGAGCGAGTCTAAAAGACATTGCTCTAGCTATAGATTCTCCTGTTGCATTCACTGCAAAAATTCTGCAATCGCTTGCCAAAAATGGTCTTATTGTTTCAGTTAAAGGTGCATCCGGGGGTTATGAAATAAAAGATACTTTAGATTGTGAAATTACCTTGCTTGATATTGTGGAGGCAATAGATGGAAACAAAATATATGAAGGTTGTGGCTTAGGATTAGAAAAATGCAATGAAACTAAGCCATGTCCATTGCATCATCAGTTCAAAATTATTAGGGACGAACTTAAAGAAATGTTATTAACAACCACAGTGAAAGAACTCACCAATGAGCTCGATCAAGGTGTGGCTTTTCTAAAACAATAAATTTTTTATGGTTATCTCGGACATTTTTGTCCAATATTTTAAACAGATGTTTTATTTAGGAATTTGTACATAGAATAAAATTTAAAAACTATAAAAAAATAAAATCATGAATATTATAAATGAAAGTATAGTAGGTGATTTGGTAGCTCAAGACTATCGTACTGCTTCAGTTTTCAAATCACATGGAATTGATTTTTGCTGCAAAGGAAATAGAAGCATTGAAGAAGTTTGTGAAAAAGAAAATATAGATTCAGAAATCTTAATAAATGAACTTATTACCGCACAACATTCAGTGGATTCATCTAGCAATGATTATCAATCCTGGGACTTAGATTTATTGGCTGATTATATTGAAAAAAAACATCATCGTTATGTGCAGAAAACAATTCCTGAACTTAGAGCTTATCTCCATAAGGTAGCAAAAGTCCATGGCCAAAGACATCCGGAACTTATAGAAATTGAAAATCTTTTCAATGATTCTTCGCACGAACTTTTAAACCATATGCAAAAAGAAGAAAGGATCCTCTTTCCTTATATAAAGCAGATGGTAGAAAAAGAAAATATTCAGGAAAAACTACCCAAACCGCATTTTGGAACTGTTCAAAATCCAATTCAAATGATGAAACACGAACATGAAAATGAAGGAGATCGGTTTAGAAGAATATCTGAATTGAGCAATAATTACAATCCACCAATGGATGCTTGCACAACATATAGGGTTGCCTTTTCTTTACTTAAAGAATTTGAGGAAGACTTGCATTTGCACATTCATTTAGAAAATAACATCCTTTTCCCTGGAGCTATAGTTAAAGAAAAAAGTTTATAAGGTTTTTTAGGTTTAGGTACTATTCATTATTCCACTTTTGGAACAAAAAGTCATAATTTAACTTATGGCTTTTTGCATTTGTATGGATGCTAGCTAGA
>JAHEAQ010000172.1 GCA_024642705.1 Bacteroidota bacterium
CAGCTTCTACATCTACTGTCTTCTTAATCCCATCTGGTGTAAACTCATAAATCCAAGAAAAAGTTATCCAAATTGGAAAACCTATGAGTAATATTATTAATGATAACTTTAATAAGTAAGGTGGTGCATCAAATGTTGGCAATACAATGGATAATACCTGAGTAACTAACCAAGCTACTATCAAATAAGCCAAACCTGCTTTAATTACATTTCTACGTTTAAGTTCACGCCAGTATTTATTCCAATCCATATTTATTTAGTTGGTTGGCTTAAAGTTATAAAATTTGTACGACAAAAATTACATATTCCTTCGATACTGCCCACCAACTTCAAAAAGAGCATTGGTGATTTGACCAAGTGACAATATTAACCGATCTCTGGTAATGCTTGAAGATATGATGGTTAAATATTTTTTTTTATTTTATATCAATAGAAACTTCTGTTTTTATATTCCTTGATGAATTTCCTATTCTAAAATTGTATGTTCCAGATTCTACAACCCATTTTTTGATTCCAACATCATAATATGCCAATTCTTTTACGGGAACTACCATATTAAAGGAATTGGTTTCGCCAGCTTTAACCATTACTTTTTCAAATCCTTTTAATTCCTGTGTTGCTCTTTCTACTTTAGAATCATTTTTAGAAACATATAATTGAACGACTTCCATACCATCCCGATTACCTGTATTTTCTACATCAACAGAAATAGTAATAGTTTCATTTTCTAAATATGATTCTGTTTTATCAGTACGAGCATTTCTTATATCAAATGTTGTATATGAAAGTCCGTACCCAAAAGGATATAAAGGTTCAACATTTTTTGTGTCAAACCATCGATATCCAACCAAAAGTCCTTCTTTATAATAAAGAGTTTGATCACCAGGAAAACTGTTAGTGGCATGTGCTGGAGAATCATTAATGCTTTTTGGCATCGTCCATGGTAATTTTCCTGATGGATTTACATTTCCCAATATAACATCGGCCAAAGCATTCCCTCCTTCTGACCCATTAAACCAACTCCAAACCAAAGCTTTAGATTTTTCTTTAATACTATTGATATCAAAAGGTGCTCCAGCAATCATTACAACAATAGTATTTGGATTTACTTCCAATACTTTTTCAATTAATTCAACTTGTCCAAACGGTAAACTCAAATTTGCTCTATCTGAAGCTTCTGTTTCAAAGTCTCTGTTAGAACCTGCAAAAATTATAGTTACATCCGAATTTTTAGCTGCATTAATGGCTTCATCCAGCATTTTAGGATCTAGTTCGTCAATTGGCACTGCTCTCTCTTGAGTTACCTCACCAAATACAGATTCTTTTTTTGGAGCATATCGTTCTTGGTATCCTTCAGCATATGTTATTTTAATATTCTCAGGAAGTCTACTTTTTAATCCATCTATCGGAGTAATTTCTCTTTTTGTTTTTACACCTGCACCAAATCCGCCCAAAGCATTTTTCTTAGTAGCATTGGCACCAATTACAGCTAATGAACGGACATTAGAGGTGTTTAAGGGTAGTAAATTGTTATCATTCTTGAGTAATACTACAGATTCTGAAGCAATAGTATAGGCATCTTTAAAATGTGCTTCTGTATTGATGCTTCCTTGTTTTCTTTCTTCTTTACCCATACTTTTTAAAGTATGCATCATTTGTAAAACCCTTTTTACATGCTTGTCAATTTCCTTTTCAGAAATTTCTCCATTTTTTACTGCTTCAATTAATGGATCTGCAAGGAAAAATTCGTTAAATGGTTTTGGTGTTCCCATTTCAATATCCAATCCGCTTTTTAATGAATTTACAGAAGTGTGAACAGCAGCCCAATCTGAAATAACTACACCTTCAAAACCCCACTCATCTCTTAAAACCTCATTCAACATATAATTGTTTTCACACAGGTATTCCCCTCTAAATTTATTATATGCTCCCATCATACTGTAGGCTTTTGCTTCTTTAACGGCAGCTTCAAATGCTGGTAAATAAATTTCTCGCAAAGTCCTTTCATCAATTTGAACATCCACATAATTTCTGTTTGTTTCCTGATTGTTTGCCGCAAAATGCTTTACACATACCGCGACATCATTATCTTGTAATCCCACTATAAATGGAACTGCTAATTTTTTATTTAAAAAAGGATCTTCCGTAAAATATTCATATGTTCTTCCACCTAAAGGCGTTCTAATAATGTTTATAGCAGGAGACAATAACACATCTTTATCTCTTGCCCGTGCTTCTTCACCAACACTGGTCCCAAACAGATGCGCCATTCTTGGATTCCAAGTTGCAGAGAGACCTGCACCGGCAGGATAATATGTTGCAAAATCATTGTCTAAACCTGCAGGAGCCCATGAACTTCTTGAAATCTCTTCACGAACACCTAAAGGTCCATCGGCCATTTTTAATTCAGGAATTCCTAATCGTTCTACACCTGCAGTTGTAAACATACTTGTGCCATGAAGCATTCCTACCTTTTCTTCTAATGACATGATATTAATTAAACTATCAATTTCATTATCGTATT
Source organism: Bacteroidota bacterium (assembly GCA_024642705.1). Classification (GTDB taxonomy): domain Bacteria; phylum Bacteroidota; class Bacteroidia; order Chitinophagales; family Saprospiraceae; genus Portibacter. The sequence continues at coordinate 2,525 of JAHEAQ010000172.1, forward strand.
GATGAGTAATAGGAATTCCGGAAAATGTTTCAGTTGTTTCGATTTTTTTTAAGGAACTATCTGATTTTTTATCTTTATTGCAAGAGGTAAAAATGGATACTATAACCATACCTAAAACCATTAGTTTATTATTCATTTGAAAGATATTTTGAATTTTATTAATATTTAAAAAAAGTGATTTTCTTAGTATATAAAGATAATCAAACGATTTCACTTTTGGTAGTTCATGAATTTAATTTTAAATCTCTAGATTGATATACAAACCTTTAAAATCCATCTCTTCTAAATACTATTTTAGGATCAAATATTAATGAAAAAAGCTACATGTTTCTTCTATACTGCCCGCCAACTTCAAACAAGGCGTTTGTAATCTGACCAAGTGAACAATATTTACAGACTTCCATCAAAGCTTCAAAGATATTTTCGTTGTGAATGGCTTTTTGCTGTAAATCTTTAAGTATGGTTTTTGTAGCATTAGCCTTATGAAGATTTTTCAATGTATTTATTTGAAATTGTTTCTCTTCTTCAGTAGCTCGAATGACCTCGGCAGGCAAAATGGTTGGTGAACCTTTACTGCTCAAAAAGGTATTGACGCCTATAATTGGGAATTCACCATTATGTTTTAAGGTTTCATAATACAAACTTTCTTCCTGAATTTTGGAACGCTGGTACAT
>JAHEAQ010000031.1:0-27296 GCA_024642705.1 Bacteroidota bacterium
TCAAATTCTGAAGTTCGCCATGATTGAACGATACGTTCATATGGCTCTAATATTAAATTTTTTCCTTCAATATAACCATCCCAGGCTGTAAACTCTTCGTTTATTTTGTCTGAAATATGTGCTTCTCCACCTGTCATGAGTGAATGTTTTTCACTATTTAGCCAAGAAAGATAAATTTCCTTAGGAGATGTGTTAAAAATAGATTTAAGTGTAAATTCCATTTTTGTATATTTTAACAATTAATAATTGGAATGTAATTGTTTTTTCAATGCAGAAAGCTTGCTTGATTAGGTTGCTTCTTTGAATAAACAATTTAAATGTATAAATTATATTATGAAATTAAAACTGATTTTCTAGAATTTGTCAATCACAACCACGCCTTTATTTTCAAAATTATCCATTTCTGGTAAAGCTGTAATGACCTCATGCAGCGGAATTGTTTTTTGAATTAATTTCTTAGGTTGAAGAATCCCATTATTTATCATAGAAAACATTTCAGGATATTTGTGAGCTTGCATTCCATGGCTTCCTAGAATCTCAAGTTCTTTAGCAATGACTAAATTCATAGGAATTTTAGGATTTTGATGTTGACCAGTCATTAATCCAACTTGAATGTGTTTTCCTCTTTTTCTTAGATTTGATATTGAGTTGAAACATGTCTGTATATTTCCCAACGCATCGACCGAAACATGAACGCCACCACCACTAATTTCTTGTATTTCTGGAACAATATCTAAATTATTCAATGCATTTATAGTATAATTTGCTCCAAGGTTAGCGGCCAATTTTAAATTTTCTTCATTGATATCAACAGCAATAACTTTTGCACCAAGTGAATGTGCGATCATTACTGCAGAAAGGCCAACTCCTCCACAACCATGGATTGCAACATATTGATTTTCTGCTACTTTCCCTTGTTCAACTATTGCTCTGAATGAAGTGATAAATCGACATCCTAGTAGTGCAGCAGTGACATCATCTATAGAATTTGGTAAATGAACTAGATTAATATCTGCATGATAAATTTGGACGTATTCTGCAAATGAACCCCAATGCGTAAATCCTGGCTGAGATTGATAATCGCATATTTGTTGATTGCCAGAATCGCATTGGTCGCATGAACCACAACCACACACAAAAGGAACAGTGACTCTATCACCAATTTTGAAATTCTGCACATTTTTGCCAACAATTTCAACAATACCAGCTAATTCGTGTCCGGGAACGTGAGGGAAAACTTTAATATCTGCATCATGTCCCATCCATCCGTGCCAATCGCTTCGACAAAGCCCTGTTGCCTTGACTCTGATAATAACGCCATGATTTTTTGGTTCAGGATCAGGTAAATTACTAATTTTTAATGGCCCCTGAAATTTTTCATATATAAGTGCTTTCATATGCGACTTTTAAAAGTTTTATTTGCTAAAAGATTTTAATTTCATTTGTCAAAATTATTGAAATCTATTTTCGGAGGAATAGCATTTGTTTTGCGGCTTAGAATTGTACCAATTTTCAAATTTTCATTTTTAAAACCACAATTTTGTAAATAGAATCCTTCCCTGATTAATCCACCTGAATAATCTAGCCGTGCTTCTTTCTTAGCCGTTGCATCTGCTGAAAACTTCGCATTTGTAATTTCATACCAATTTTCATTTTCATCCCTAACCCATTGATTATAGAAACCAACCGATCGATTAATCACTCCAGAGTTAGGAATAAAATTTTCTAGAAATGAATATAAACCTGTTAAATAAGTATTAGTCATTGGTCTTGAGAAACTTGCTATTAATTCCCATTTTCCAATTTTTGGATCATAAAAATAAGCCGCGAAAATTGTAGAATTGTTAACTGCAGGTTGAGCCCTAATAAGAAAACCATACCTAGTCTTTACTTCCCAATTGTACAATTTATAACTTTGACCACCAGAACCTTCGTTTCCAAATTCACCTGTAATAACATTGTTTCCTTTTTGTAATAATTTAATTTTATATGCATCAGGAATATTATTTGGGTCATCAGTTTTGTATGGGCTCCAAATGGAAAATAAGATTCTTCTTTCTGTTTCAGAATTAACTTGAATCCCAAAATATCCTCCATCGAATCCATTCGCCATAAAATAAGACCCAATTACATCCTGTTTTTCTTCGACTTCAATTTCATTATAGAACCATTCGACATTTACATCTTTAGGTGACTCAAAGATTAGATGTGTAGAAGGACCTCTTCTCCCAAAATAAAAATCATCCTTTATATATTTTATATTTAAACTTCTATCTTCAGTGCCGATTTCCAAATCTGAAATTTCTCCAAAATATTCTCCATCTCGAATTAATCCCTGGATATCTATATAATGATACCCTGATGTTTTGATTTTATAAGTACCAATATTTATTGATTTTAATTCTTTTGAAGCAATCTGAATTTGTTGACTTATTTCTTCTATGGTGCAACTAATTATAGAAGAGCCATAGTTTGTCTTTGCTTTTAAATTAAATGTTAGCGTTGCTGGTTTATCGATGTAAAAGAATACTCTAATAATATGGTTTGGATTAGACCAATTCATAACCCCATTTTTAAGAATGGATTCAGAAGACTTAAAAACGTCATTAATGATCCAAGCATTTCCTTCTAAAGATACAGAAGTATATTGCAGAGGTTTGCTATTATCCTTTTTGGGAGTTTCTGTAAAAAAGCAAGAGCTCAATAAAATCAGAAATGGCAAAAAAAATATTTTATTTCCTATCATGTATATCTTAAATTATAAAAGGATAATTCCGAAACATTCAAATTTAAATAAACAACCAAAGAGTGGAGATTTTATTAAAGTAAATAGTTAAAATTTTGAAATTTTAATAGAATCAAACCCGACTTTATACAATCGACTCATCCCATTTTGATATTTTTGAATTTCTAAATTGAATTCTTTTATGGACTCAAAATTATTAATGCTTTCAATAGAACTTCGTCTGCTTGTAAAATATAAAGTATTTTTATGTGAACTTACAAAAGGACAATAATCCATGAATTTTGAATTGATCTCAGGACCAAGATTAATTGCTTTTCCCCATTCTTTATTTGGTTTTTTAAAACTAATATAAATATCTCCACTTCCAAATCCATCAGGTCGATTGTATGCTCCAAATAATAAATAAGATTCATCTGGAGCAATAAAGGCATTGTACTCATATTCAGAAGTATTTATGGAATCACTTAATGATATAGATGAACTATATATATCATTTTCCCATTTGCAAAACATTATATCATCTTTGCCTTTAGAATTTGGACCATCACTTGTATAATATAAATTATTGTTGCTTGCAATTGCAGGATAAAATTCATTGTTTTCAGTGTTCACAGGTGCTCCAAGGTTTTTTGGCTCACTCCATTTTGAATCTAATGTTTCTCTTTGCACATACCAAATATCAAAATCCTTAATCTCTTTTTCATGGATAAGTAATGGTCTATTTGAAACAAAAAATAATTTCAATCCATTAGGAGAGAGAAAAGGCTCAAGATCTTTATATTTTCCAGAAAAAGAAACCATTTCTGGCTCAGACCAAGCATTACCAAATTTTCGAATTATTGCAATTATAGAAGTTTCTTCAAGAAAGCTTTGAATAGTAATATATGCCTCGTCCTCAGACTCGTTCATTGTAAAGTCCCTAATATTATTGTAGTTTGTAAGAAAGTGAAAGGCTGGTGTTACTTTTGAATTTAATTGTGAAATTCCATTTAAAGTATAAAAAAGTATAAAATGCAAACTTATAATTGTTCTCATATTGATTTGTTTTGAAATCAAAACGTTTTGATTTAATCTGCGCTGTTTGTTTTTTCTCTTGCAAAAGTGTTCTCTCTCTCTAATTTTTGAAGTACGTTTTGAAAAATAGTGCTGCTTTCAGCTATTATATGATTTATTTTGCCTTCGGGAAATTCAAATGTTAAGCTTCTCGCATGCAGCATCATTGTTGTCATATTAAATTTATCTTTCCAAATTTTGTTTTGTTTATTGCACCCATGCGGTCGATCGCCAATAATTGGATGAAGAATATGTGCCAAATGTTTTCTCAATTGATGATACCGACCAGTTTCAGGCAATAATTCAACCAAACTATATCTTGATGTTTGAAATTTCCCGGATTCAATTTCTAATTCAAAATGCTTTAAAGTGGAATATCTTGTTAAAGCTTCTTGCTTTCTTTCATTCTCTCCAATAGCATAATCCACAATTCCGCTAAGTGGAGTAAATCCTCTTACTATGGCATGATATTTTTTATCAACTTTTCGATCTCTGAATAATTTTTGAATCAGAGAATCTATTTCTTTCGATTTTGAAAAAAGTAAGACTCCAGAAGTTTTTCTATCCAATCTATGGGCTGGAAACACTTTGTATCCCACTTGATTCCTCAGCATTTGTAATGCAAATTCATGTGCATCTTTAGCAATTTTAGACTTGTGAACCAATAGACCATGAGGCTTATTTATAGCTATCAAATCATTTGTTTCGTAAATAATTTCTAGAATTATTTCTTCATTAAGTTGGTGATCATTTTTGGTCAAATTATTATATTTTGTGCTTTCCTAAAGATGGTAGGATTATATTTTATATGTTTATCAAAGTAATGATAAAGAATATATTAAATAAATACACATTATGCTTCTTGAAACACGAATGTTAAAATCATTTTTGATGAGATTAAATCTATTTCTAATTGCAATAATATGGGGACAATTGATTTTTGGGCAACAAATTGAATCCCCATTGACAGCCTCATTTGAAACTTACCTAACGCTTAGAAAGCAATCGGAATTCAATTTAGAATGGGAAAGTTTAGGTCCTGTAATTAATTCCGCAAGAGTGGAAGCCGTGCAATTGGATCCAACCCACCCAGGGACTATGTATGTTGCATTTGGTTCAGGAAATCTTTGGAAAACAATAGATAATGGGTTGACTTGGAAAACTATTTTTGAAGATCAACCATCTCTAGGAATTGGAGACATAGCTTTGGCGCCTTCAGACCCAAATATTATTTATTTAGGAACTGGAGAAAGCTTAAAAAAGGCTAGAAATTTTACCATGCCAGGAAATGGTGTTTATAAATCTATGGATGGAGGAGAAACATGGAGACACTTAGGATTAGATGATACTTGGCATATTGGAGAAATTGTAGTTCACCCTAAAGATCCGAATATTGTAGCAGTAGCAGCATTGGGACATTTCTGGTCAACAAATGCAAATAGAGGAGTATATATTACAAAAGACGGAGGTGAAACGTGGAATAAGACACTTTATGTCAATGAAAACATAGGGGCAACAGACATCGTATTTTCCAATTCTGACCCTAATATTATTTATGCTTCCATGTGGGAAAACAATCCAGGGATTACTGGTGAAGGCAGTTGTATATATAGAAGCAATGATGGCGGTAATTCTTGGAAAAAAGTTGTAAATGGCTTTCCACAAAATAAAGATGTCGGACGAATTGGTCTCGCAGTCTCATATTCTAATCCACTTAAAGTATATGCACTTGTTGATAATAAGGGAGAGAAGGCAAATGCAGAAATTTATAGAACTATAGATGGTGGCGAAAATTGGAAAAGAACACATGAGGCCGATTTGGAAATTTTTTCTGTTGTGGGCTGGTATTTTACAGATATTTATGTTAATCCTCAAAATGATGAAGAAATTTATGGGCTTGGCGTCAGGATGGCACACAGCGCTGATGGAGGTAAAAGTTTCGATCTTGTTGGAGGTGATGTTTTTCATTTTTTTCCAAGCGATGCCGATAGACTCCATTTGGATCATTGTGAACTTTGGATTAATCCTCTTAATCCGAATCATTTAGCTCTTGGAAATGATGGTGGGCTTTATGTGAGTTACAATAAAGGTGGAAATTGGATGCATTATAATAATATTCCAGCAGGGGAATTTTATGATATTACTATTGACAGGAAAGTGCCCTATACAATTTATGGTGGTACTCAAGATGATGCAACTGTATTTGGACCATCAAAAGAATGGGATCCAAGATATGCTGATGATTGGAAGTATTTGTGGGTAGATTCATGGAGTGGAGGAGATGGATGTGTAACTCAAGTTGATCCTCAAGATGCAAATACTGTATATTTTAGTTCGCAAAATGGAGGAATTAGGAGAAAAGATGTTTTACAAGATACTTCGATAGGTATCCAGCCAAAGTTTCCGAAAGGATCAGAAAAGAAATTGGAATATAATTTTGTTGCACCATACACACTTTCCAAATTTGATAATAGAACGCTTTATCACGCGGGCAATTATGTTTTTAAAAGCATAGATAGAGGTGATTCATGGAAATTGATCAGCGAAGATCTTAGCAATTCCAAATTTAACAACAAAAAATCTGTTGCTGCTGGTGCGTTTGCTGAGTCTCCTTTAGAGCCTGGAAAATTATTTCTAGGTACTGACAAAGGGGCTTTTTGGTTCACTAAAAATGATGGTCAGACATGGGAAGAAAGATCTGAAAATTTACCCGACCATTATTTAAGAAGTATTTATCCTTCTAAATACAATCCAAACAGAGTGTACATAACATTGTCGGGAATCAATTATGATGATTTAAGCAATTATATTTATGTATCAGAAAACAATGGTCTTGACTGGAAAAAAATTCAGGGAAATTTGCCAAATGAAGTTGCTTATGTAATATATGAAGATCCGGAATTCGAAAATATTTTATATGTTGGTATGTACCGGGGTGTTTACATTTCAATAGACCGCGGCCAAACTTGGTCGATTCTAGGAAAAAATATGCCAGCTAGTGCAATTGCTGATTTAGAATTAGAACCAAACACCAAAGATTTAATTGCAGCGTCACATGGTCGAGGAATATATAAGATGAATTTAAAACCTCTTCATGATGCAATGAAGCAAGGATTTCCATCAAATTCAGATTTGTTATTTGAGATTCCACCAACAAACCAGCCATGGATTAATGATACACATAGAGATCCTGATTATAACACAATAAAAAAAGCTCCAATTACTTTTTGGTCAAGTAAAAAACAACTTATTGAATTGCTTATTTACAATGACAAAAATGAAAAAATATGGAGCAAAAAGTGGAATGTTGAGAGAGGATTCAATCAATTGAGATGGAATCTTATTTTAGAATCTACTACAAGTCCATTACCGTATTATATTCATTATGACAAGTTTATAAAAGAAGGAACTTATAAATTTCAAGTACAAACTGAAAATGCAGTTCATGAAAAAGAATTAAATATTTTGCCGGGAATTAAGCGCTAATTTTATTTAAATACTTGTTCGATTTTTTCAATGAATAACATTTCTGCATACAATTGCCAGTCAAATGATTTAGTTTGATTGGCTAGATGTTTATGGTGATCTTGATCAAGAATATAATTTTCAGGTTTTGTTAATATTCTTGTTTCACTATATATTTTTTCTAAGTTATCTCTAATTAATTTAAATTCATTTTTCAATTTTCTTACATTTTCAATCGCAGTCAATTCTTCGTCCTTATTTTGGGATTTGTCCAAAATTTCTAGTTCTAATATTGCTTTATTTGAAAACTGAACAAGCCGATTGACTGCCCCATATACATCCAATGTATATTTGTTTCTGCGAGATAATGATTGGATAGCAATAATTTTGGTAGCAATTTCATTTCCTATTTCAACATTTTTGGCTGCTTGAGATAGCAACTCAGTGTTTTTCTTACTCCATTCTCCCTTATTATTCAAATCTGGAAAATCTATAACTGCATCTATTGGATTAGATTTAAATTTTAATCTATTTCTACGATCTTCTTTTAACAATTGATTGTTCCAAAATGCCACCAGATGCTCTAATGAATCAATAAATGCAATAGAAGAATCAGAAACGGCATAAGAAAATTCTCTATGTCTATAAGCTGATTTCAATTTTTCCCTATCGGTTTTCCCTACCCAAGTATATTGAGCAAATGAAACGATGCCTCGATTGTACAATTCGAAATGGGGAGAGTCATCATCCCATAAAGTTAGCAATAACCCATCTAGTTTTTCATCAATTGAATTAATAGCAAAGTTTTCAATATTTCCCATATTACTTTCGTTTTGAGGCATTAGAACCCACCGTGTTTGACCAGCAGTAGCACCCATAACTTGTAATCCATGCTCCATAAACCACGCCATTGCTTTTTTATTTCCAATTGCTTCTGGAGTGTCATAATTCCAACGCATGTAAATACAATTTTTAGGGAAAGAGTCCAAAAAAGTAATCAACTTGTGTTCATTTTGTTTCCATATTCGGTCAACTTCTTCTTTTCCAAGTTCTGTATTGTACATCGGACTGTACACATCGGCTTGCTTCAAAGGCATATCATCCCAAAAAATGGGGATTCTTCCTTGTTCTTCTGCAAATTTGCAAACTTTTCGCAACCAGCTTAATTGTAATTCTAAAGGTGACTTCCCACTATTTCTTCCTGTAGTATGTACTTCATCACCACCAACATGCAAATATTTCCCATGAGGAGTTGCTTTTATAGCATCACTGTACAAATCAAATTGTACCTTATAAGTTTCAGGATCTAAAGGATTAAATGCCCAATCACTCTCAGGATCATCTCGCAATTTTTTGTACTCATCATGTTTAAGAATGAATGAAGCATGACCAAGTCCTTGTATTAGTGGACTTATTTCTATGAATCGGTCTTTGGCATATTCACTTAACTTCTGCCAATCTTCAATAGATATAGCATCCTCGGAAGCAACAATTGGTTGCAGTTCATAACCAAGTTTGTCTTCCATTTCCACAATTATCCCATTAATTTTATAATTAGATAATTTTCTGATCAAATGATAATAATAATCAAGTTTTTCCCTATGATGTTTTACATCAAGATGAATAGCTCTATAACTCAATTTTGGAGCATCAGTGATGTTACAAATTGGAAGGTTCTTTTTCTGATCTAAAGCATCTTCCATTATTTGCTGGAGGGAAATGAGTGCATAAAAAAGACCTGCTGTATCTCTGCTTTTTATATTTATTTGATTTTTGGAAATTTCCAGCTTATATCCATTGCTTCCAATTTCGTAGGTTTCAGAGATGCTGTATACGATGTCTGCTTGCTCTTGGGTGCTAATTGGGGTAATATTTTTCAAGAGGCCATCTCGAACTGGAATTTCAATTCCTTCAATTCCAAAATAGGTCTTTATTTCGTCGACCTTTAATTCACTGACACCTTTTATTTCAAAATAATCTGGAAAAGGTAGTACTGTAAACACGCCAATTTGACCATCATCTGGAATGCACGATTGAAAAAGAATTGAGCAGAAAACTATTATAAGAACGCCTTTTAAATACTTCATAAATGATAGAAATTTGACTTTATTAATTGATTATTTTATTAAAAATAATATAATTTATTGGGATGAATCAATTTGACAAGTTACTTTTAACACAAACAATCTAAAATACATTTTAAATGAAATATTCGTTTACTTATTTATATTTAATAGCAACTTTATTTTTAGTAAGTGCTTGTAACAATGCCCCTGATACTTCTTCTGTTAATGAATCAAATGAAAACATGGAAAAAGCTGAAATACCACAAAAAGTATTACGACATGTGGTAATGTTTAAATGGAAAGAAGGTACAACAGCTGAAAAATTAGGAGAAATTGAAGGTGCTTTCAAAGCATTACCGTCAAAAATACCTCAAATCAAAGATTTCGAATGGGGGCTAAATAACAGCCCAGAAGGTTTAGATAAAGGATTCACTCATGTTTTTTTCTTGACTTTTGCAAGTGAAGAGGATAGAGCAATATACCTTCCCCATCCAGATCATAAAGCTTTTGGAAATGTATTAGGCGAAAGTTTAGATGATGTTATGGTTTTGGATTATTGGGTAACAGAATAATTTACGTTGCAAATTGAAAAGACAGGTGACAAGGTTTGGGAACAATATTACAGACTGATTAGTAGAGATGTATCAAAAATTTCATAAAATAAACTAAACCAAAGCAATTTTAGCAGTGCATATTTAAATGGATTTTATTTATCTCCCATTAATTTCTCATGCTATAATATTAAAGATTTCAGTCTGAGATTAAATTATTGACAATTTATTTAATAAAGAGTAGTTTTATTTTTCATTATCTGAAGGTTCATAAATATAGACATCACCTTTCTTCATTTCTATGCGTTGAACTTTGTCTTGATTAATTAATTTGAAATTAGTATTAAATTTTGACCTGATAATTACTTTGTCTAATTGATTATTGCTCCAATATATATCTAAAGTTAGACCACCTCGAGCTTTCAATCCAGTAATGAATCCATTTTTCCAGAGTTTTGGAAGCGCTGGTAAAACTCGAATGATATTTTCCTCGTATGACTGCAAAAGCATTTCAGTAATGCCGGCAGAATAACCAAAATTCCCATCGATTTGAAATGGAGGTATCATATCAAATAGGTTTTCACCTATTGATTTTTTGAATAAAAATTGAATTTGTTCATGTGCCATTTCCCCATCTAACAATCGGGCACTGCAATTAATCAGCCAGGCTCTGCTCCATCCAGGTCCTGCTCCACCATTTTCTAATCGGTAATTTAAAGTATTTTTAACAGCCTCAAAAATCTCTGGATTTTTATCCTTTGAGACCATATTGCCAGGGTGGAACCCATACAAATGAGACATGTGTCGATGACCAGGTTCTGGCTCTTTGTAAGCTCTGTCCCATTCTAGAATTCTTCCATCATCTCCAATAACAAACCCGGGTCGCAATTGACTTTTTTGTTTTAACACCTTTTTTACAAAATCGTTATCTATTTGTAAAATTTCACATGCTTTAAGATAATTATCAAATACCTCATAAATGATTTGTTGATCCATCGCACTTCCCAAACAAGTGGCAACAGGTTTGTTTTCATTATTATAAAATCTGTTTTCTGGAGAAGTCGAGGGGGCAGAAATTAATGTTCCATCTCTAGGATCTTCTATGATCCAATCGCTATAAAATTTGGCAACTTCTTGGATTGCAGGAAAAGCTCTTTCTTTTAAAAACACATTGTTTTTAGTGAACTCGTAATGTTGCCAGTAATGTTGCATTAACCAACCTCCTCCTCCTACAGAACAACCCCAATAAGCTGTAGGAGCTCTTAACCAAGTAGGTGCCCACAAATCGGTTGCATGTGGTATAAATGTGCCGCTACAACCAAAATTTTTCTTCGCTGTTACTTTCCCATTTTCAATCAACTTATCAATATAATCAAATAATGGATTGTTAAGCTCTTCTAAATTAGTCATATCTGCTAACCAATAGTTCATTTGCAGATTAATATTGAGATGGTAGTCGGCATTCCAAGGAGCTTCTATATGGTCATTCCATAATCCTTGCAGATTAGCTGGGTTTGTTCCTTCTCTGGATGACGATATCAACAAATAACGGCCGAATTGAAAAAGTAATGTTTCTAATTCTGTATCTGCACCTCCGTTTTGTATCCTTTCAATTCTTTGGTTTGTAGGAATGGAATTCAAATCAGTATCATTTAGTTGAAATTTAACCCTTGAATACAAACTCTGATAATCTTCAATATGCTCTTTTTTAAGATCATCAAAACTTTTATGACTTATAGCTGCGTGATCAATTTCATTCTGCTTACTATATTCTTGGAAGTAATAGGATGAATTCGAAACTAAATAAAGTGTTGCCCTGTTTACGTTTTTTAATTCGAGATATTCTTCGCCTCTAATTATAATGCCTCCTTCATTTTTTATTTTTAAACATGTTTCAAATTTAACGCCTTCTAAAATAGGGGAGGGTTGTGAATTGAATTTCCCACCACGTTGGGTTACCTCTCCTTGCATAATAAGAAGATTGTCTTCTCGGGTAAAAGAATGAGCTGTTTCAAAACCATTGTCTTCTGGTCTCGAAAGTCTTAATTTTGCATTTAAACCTTCAGGTGCATTGGAGGTAAGTTCTATAATTATTGCTTTATGAGGATGAGAAACAAATATTTGCTCAGTAATAAGAGAACCATTCGATTTGTAAGAAACCAATGATGTTGCATTACTAATATTTAATTCCCTTCGATAATCAGAAATGTTTTGATGGTCGAAATCTATGAATAAATCGCCTAAGGTTTGATGCGATCTAACAATGGTTTTTCGGGAAAACTTGTCCACAAATAATTTATCAGCTTCTTCGTTATTACCTTCAAATAATAAAGATCTAATCTTTTTAAGGTCATCTTCGTTACCTTCGGGCTCATTCCAATCTGGATTTATTCCTGGCCACATGGAATCGTCGTTTAATTGAATTCTTTCTCCTGAAGTATTTCCAAATACCATAACTCCTAACTTTCCATTTCCCAAGGGTAATGCTTCATTCCAAGTTTTAGCAGGTTGGTCATACCATATTAGATCTTCATTTATATTTTCTTGAGCAATGCAAGATATGGTTGTGAAAAACAATAAGAAAAATGTGCACTTAATAACTAGATTTTTGAGGATGTCCATAATTATTTTTTAGAAAATATATTGTTAATGAGTTTTACAAGTTGCAAAAATTATAATCTATTTATATGCTTAATTAAAATTCATTTCAATCAAGCAGAGTTTTTATTGATTATAGCATACAATTTTCTTCAAAAAAGTTAATGCCTTGCATGATTGTCTTCTTTGAAAATAAATAAATATCTAAAAGTTTCACTTAACATTAAATTGCAATCTGTACTATTAAATAAGATTGGGATTTTTATTCTAACATTTTATAGAGTTAAACATCATATATCTTTCATTTATTTATTGGTTTAGGTTAGTTTTAATTGCAACTATTGAAAAAAAATTTACTCAATTTTCTTTCCAAAAATTATCGATTCTCGTGAATTTCAAATTGCTAAAATTTATCTTTTTAGAATTTAGATTAACCCAAATTGACAAGAGAATCCTCATTCAATTTTTATCACCAATTGATCAGGAGTTGAATTTTCTACATCTTTAAGATGCTTTTCAATCAATATTAAAAGTTCTTGAACGATTTCTGGATAGTCGTTGGCACGATCGTATTTTTCCGAAACATCATTTTCAATGTTATATAATTCAGGTTTTTCCATTACTTTTTTATTGCCATAATTGACCTCTTCTCTTTGCTGAATGTGGAGCTTCCATGCGCCTGAACGAACTGCATTTAACTCACCATGTCCCCAATAATAAAATTCTTTCCTTGGGCCTTTATCTTCACCCTTTAATACTCCAGACAAATCATAACCATCTATTTTTTTTGTAGTTAATATTGAAGTTTTTGCTAATGCCGCAAATGTTGGCAATACATCTAAAGTAGAACCAATTTCTGTGACTACTTTTGGCGAGATATTTCCTGGACCCCAAAAAATAGTTGGCACTCTTTGCCCTCCTTCAAAGGATGTTCCTTTTCCAGCTCTTAATGGACCTGCAGAACCACCATGGTTTCTAAAACTTAGCCATGGGCCATTGTCTGAAGTAAACAATACTATGGTATTTTGATCCAATTCCAATTCTTTTAAAGTTAGAAGTATTCTTCCAACTCCTTCGTCAATTTCTTGCATTACATCACCATACAGACCTCTTTTACTGGTTCCTAAGAAATCCGTTGACGCAAATAATGGTATATGAGGTAATGAATGTGCCAAATACAAAAAGAATGGATTTTCTTGATTCTCGTGAATATATTCAATTGCTTTTTGTGTATATCTTTTTGTAATGGTGTTTTGGTCTGCAGGCCTTTCAATAATAATTTCATTTTCCATCAATGGAACATTATATTTCTTTGTATCAGAAATGTAATAAGGATCATCTTTCATTTTGTCATAATTTGACCATAAACCTGATTCTGCATCCATATCATTGGAATAGGGAATCCCATAATAGGAATCAAATCCCTGCTTCATTGGCAAAAATGGGGGAAGGTGACCTAAATGCCATTTTCCTATAGCTTTTGTTGCGTAATTTTTTTGTTTTAATGTCTCGGCAATAGTTATTTCTTCAGGCAACAAACCACTCCCTGAATCCGGGAAAAGCACACCTCTGACACTTGATGTCATTCCAGATCGAATAGGGTAGCGGCCAGTTAAAAGTCCAGCTCTACTTGGAGTGCAAACAGGATCAGCTACATAAAATTGGGTCCATTTCTGACCTTCATTAGCCATTCTGTCGAGATTAGGAGTTTGAATTGTAGGATTACCGAAGATTCCTAAATCTCCATATCCTAAATCATCACAGAATATAATAATAAAATTAAGTGGTTTTGCTTGGGCAAATGCGATTTGTATTGACACCAAAAAAATAATAAAGTAAGTTAAACATTTCATATTAAGATTATTAAATATATCAGTTATAGACTATATGTTAATTATTAATTTTGACCTTTACTTCTGGTATTTATTAAAACATAAAAAAGATAAATTAAAAAGCAATAAGATTGAATACATAATTGTTTTATGTATTAATAATTTGTTAAAAGCTATTAAATTTACTTTAATTTATTACTTTTATTGAGTAATGTCCTAAAATAAGCCACTTATGAAGTTTAAGAATATAAAATTTCTTTTTCTATTGGTACTTTGTATCATATTTTTTCAATCTGCTACAGCTCAAGATGAATCTCCAACAGATCTTTCTGAATCTAATTATGAATTGATTTTCCTTAATGGGATAGAAGTGTATTTCAATTTGGTTACCAATGAAATAATAAGTAAGCTAGAATTAGAACAAATGAAAGCTGATAGTGATGCGTATGAAGAAAATGAGAATTTTGACTTTTGGGATAGTACTCAGGTAAACGCATACGTAGGAGTTCAAGTAGATTATCCTTTTGAAATCAATTTTACAAATTTGGAATGTGTCATGCCAATTGATGGAAATATTGTGATAACCTCTAGATTTGGAAGAAGGAGGAGAGGACCACACAAAGGAATTGATTTAGATTTAGAAATAGGGGACAGTGTAAGAACGATATTGCCAGGAGTGGTAAGATTTGTAAATTATTCTTCGGGTCATGGAAAAACTGTTATTGTTAGACATGAAAATGACATTGAAACTTTATATGCTCATTTGACTGATTATAATGTCAATGTTGGAGATGTAGTTGATAAATCTCATGTACTTGGAACTGGAGGAATTACTGGGAATGCCCGTGGTAGTCATCTTCACATGGAAATCCGATATAAAGGGATAAATATTAATCCAGAATATTTTCTAAACTTCGATAATGATAGTTTATTAAAATCTGACATTTTTTGGGTAGCTAAAGGTATTGTAAATCCACTGAATCATAGTTCTTATGCTAAGAGTGATCTTGAAGTGTTAAGAACAAAAGAAATGGCAGTAGCCTATCAAAAAAATGTGAGGCAAGTTTATGTAGTAAAAAAAGGAGATACACTTTCTGGAATAGCTGCAAAAAATAACATGCGCATAAAAGATATTGTTTCCCTTAATAAAGTATCTACAAAGTCTACTTTGAGGATTGGGCAGCATTTGGTTATCAGTCCGTAAAATTAACAATTACTCGTCTTGATTTGGTTCAATATGAATCAAAACGTCAGAAATTTCGGGCAATAGTTGTAATAGTTCATATTTAACAAGGTGTGCAATATTATGGCCTTCTTTAACACTTATTGTTCCATCTACAATGACATGCAAGTCTACATGGAAATATAAACCCGATTTTCTAACCAAACATTTTTCAGTATCTATAACGCCTTTTACTTTTTTAGAATGGATTCTTATTTCTGTAACCAATGATTCATATAAATGCTCATCCATAATTTCACCTAGTGCAGGTCTGAAAATTCGGAATGCATTGAACAAAATTAAACCTGAGGCTAGCAATGCGGCCCAATCATCAGCAGATTCATATCCTTCTCCCATAAAAATTGCGATTGAAATCCCGAGGAATGCCATTAATGAGGTAAGAGCGTCACTTCTGTGGTGCCAAGCATCTGCTTTTAGTGCTGAACTTTTAGTCTCATCCCCTTTTTTGTTTACCAGTCTATAGAATATTTCTTTAATAAAGATGACTATTGCCAAAACGATAAGGGTATATGGTTCAGGTGATTCGTGCGGTACTTTAATGTTTTGAATACTCTGAAAAAAAATAACAAAAGCTGAAACTATGAGAAAACCGACCACTCCAAATGTAATTAAAGGTTCTGCCCGACCATGACCATAAGGATGATTATCGTCAGGAGGTTTAGTAGCATATTTTAAGCCGAAAAGCACTAATAAAGAAGAAAACACATCCGTTGTAGATTCTATAGCATCAGCAATTAAAGCATAAGAATTTCCAAAAATTCCTGTCAAAAGTTTTACGACTGCCATAATAGCATTTCCAAAAATACTTAAGTAAGTAGTATTAATGGCTTTCTCTTTATTACTCTTTGAACTTTTCAAATCAAAACTTTAGACTTTTTTGAAAGTAACCATAAAACCAATAGTTACTTGATTTGGATAACCAATTTTTCCAGTAACATTTCCATTTATTGGAACAATTTGCACTAAGGTATATCCAATATTATGTTGTTCCACTAAAAGTGCTTCAATTTCATTTGAAGTCAAATAACCATCAATATACCCTAATACATTGGATTTTGTCTTTTTGGGATCATAAGAACTTTCTATAAATATTACTTTATAAGGAAACATAATTTATATTTTTAAAACATAATAATGTTGGGGTTAATTTTTCTTCATTCCTTTAGTTTCACGCCCTCCTTGATAAAGTACACAAGAATCAAATTCGCCTTTTTGATTTGGAAAAAATTCTATTTTAGCTTCAATATCTTTAAGGAAAAATTTAGTCTGTGTTTCTGGAAATAATTCCACTTCTTGCTGACCTGTTGCTTGGGCCTTAAACTTACCACCTGAAATACTAAATATAATATCGAAATTTGGTGCCAAATTATAAGTACCCACAAATTGTTGTAAATCTTTTTCACTCATATCTAAGATAGATATGGTTTTAGGAATTCTTTCAGACTTGAGACCAATTACGCCTTTTTCATTATTTTTGAAAACGGCTTTAATAATATTATTGGATTCTTCAAAACTTATAGTACTTCCAATTCCGTCAAAAAAGAAAACATTGTTTTTCATTGGAAAAATTTCAAATTTGGTGCTTCCTTGTTTCTGACTATAAATTTTTCCATTTTCAATAGTTATCGTTCGTATACTACCGTCTTCAAAATCGTAAATTCCTTCCCATTTTTCCAATTCCTTTAGCGTGATACTTACGATATCTTTTTTACCAGGGAAAGGCTTTCCAATAGCAATTGATGCTAATCTGTTAGAAACACCGGTGGGATCGGAACAATCACAATTGGAATAAATTGCAACAAACACATCCTCTTCAGGTAAATAAATGGAATTGGTTACATAACCAAAAATACCGCCAGAATGCTCAATAGTAGGACTTCCATTAATAGAACCAAAAGACCAACCATAACCATAATTTGTTTTATCACCATTGTTAAGAGTATAATTTGTGAAAGCAAGTTGAATTGTTTCTGGTTGTAATAACAAATTGTTTTTAATAGCCCTATTCCAAATAAATAAATCATCTACAGTAGACATAATAGATCCTGCCGAATATGGCTGGGTCAAACTTAAATATTCTGCATTTGTATATTTACCTGATTTTTGGTATCCATATGCTCGATTTTTAATAATTTCTTTATTGCTACCATAAAGTGTAGATTTCATATTTAAAGGTTTGAAGATGTGTTGTTCTATATAAGTTTCGTATGGTTCCCCAGAAACTTTTTCTATAATATAGCCAAGAATAAAATATGCTGAATTATTGTAACTCCATTCTTGTCCAGGAGCAAAATCCATTGGCTCTTTCTTGAAAAAATCAATCATTTCTATGGGAGTAAAATCTTTTCTCCATAATGGGACCCATGATGCCATTGAAGTATAACTTTTTATGCCTGAAGTATGATTAAGTAAATGATGAATGCTTATATGATGTCCATGCGTTGGATAATCTTCGATATATTTTGTTATATCATCGTCTAGATCAATTTTGCCTTGTTCTAATAGCATTAATATTGAAACTGCAGTAAATTGCTTTGTGATTGATCCAATCTCAAAAACGTTGTTTACTTGCATTTTTACATCTAGTTCCATATTGGCTAATCCAAAAGCATTTCGATAGATAACTTCTCCATTTTTGGCGATTAATACAGTAGCTCCTGGTTCATTTTTATGAAAAGTCTCATTTAGGATTTCATCAAATTCAGAGGATAAATTTTGGGAAAGTAGATTGTTATTAAAACATAATAAAATTAATAATATGAAAATTGACACGTAATACGATCTCATGATTTTATTTTTTTATTTCTCAAGATACAAAGTAAATTTATTTCACTTTAAAAGGAGAAATAAATTAACTGGTAACGAAAATGATTTTAACTGAACAAATGTTTATTACCTTTGCAGCTTGTTAACAAAAAAATGAAATAAAATGTCAGCACAGAGCAAAATCGTTCCTCAGGAAATGAAAGAAATTATAAAAAATGCTAGTTATGTTAAAGATATCGAAGCAACAATTTTTACGTCTAAAGGAGCAATACATCTACATTTATTTGCATCAAAAACTCCTAAAACGGTTGCAAATTTTACCACATTAGCAAAAAAAGGGTTTTATGATGGATTGAAATTCCATAGAGTGATTCCTGATTTTATGATTCAAGGAGGTTGCCCATTAGGTAACGGAACTGGTAATCCAGGTTATAAGTTTGAAGATGAATTTCATGAAGATTTGACCCATGATAGTCCAGGAGTGCTTTCAATGGCAAATGCAGGGCCAGGAACAAATGGCAGTCAATTTTTTATTACTCACGTAATGACACCTTGGTTGGATGATGCACACACCGTTTTCGGAAAAGTCAAATCTGAAGAAGATCAAGAAGTCGTGGATAGTATTAGACAGGGTGATATTATCACATCCATTGAAATTTCTGAATAAGAAGAAATGATAATCTTTTAATGAAGTGAAAAAAAAGAGGCAAATTTTCGATCAAATTTACCTCTTTTTACTTCTTTTATTAATCCCTAATATAAGGATAATCTTCTTGCATGTAATTATCTTTATATAATTCTGATGCATCAGGATAATCGGAATTTTCTGCAAAAGCAATTGCAGCTTTTATTTCTGCTTTTATTTTTTCTTTGATTATATTGATTTCTTCAGATGTAGCAATATTTTGATCTAATATTTTTTGCTCAGTCATTTTGATAGGATCTTTATCTTTATAACTATTCAACTCATCTTTTGTCCTATAATTTGCAGGATCTGAAACGGAATGACCTTTATAACGGTATGTTTTAATTTCTAAAAAATATGGACCTTTCCCAGATCTAATATGCTCTGCTGCTTTAGTTAACGCTTCGTGAACAGATTCTGGACTCATTCCATCCACAGATTCATTAGGCATATTGAAAGCGTCGCCAACTTTATGAATGTCGGCTACATTGGATGTTCTTGATACCGACGTACCCATGGCATAACCATTGTTTTCACATATGTAGAGTACCGGTAGTTTCCATGACATTGCCATGTTAAATGATTCGTATAAAGCCCCTTGTCTCGCAGCTCCATCTCCAAACATGGTAACACATAAGTTATCAGTTCCTCTATATTGCTCTGCAAAAGCAATTCCAGTACCTATTGGAATCTGTGCCCCAACTATACCATTTCCACCAAAGTAATAATGTTCCTTTGAAAAAAAGTGCATGGATCCACCTTTACCATTTACACATCCAGTTTCTTTTCCAAAAAGTTCTGCCATACAGGAATTCGAAGAAAGACCCCGACTTAATGCAATCCCATGCTGTCTGTAGGCTGTTACAATTGGATCTTCCTTACGAAGCACGCTAACTAAACCAGCTGCAATAGCTTCTTGGCCAATGTATACATGACAAAAGCCTCGAATTTTTTGTTGCCCATAAGCTTGCAAGGTAGCTTCTTCGAATCTTCTTATTCTGAGCATTGTTTCATACCAATTCAAGTAAGTTTCTTTACTGTATTTTATTGGATTCTTAATCTTGGACTTTTTCGCTATAACTTCAGCCATTATTTAAATTTTATTTATTGATACAAAGATAATACATTATTTAAAAACCATCATTATAATATAAACAACAGTGTTTATTTTTGTTTATTGTACATTTGTTTTTTTTCAAGAAACACCTAATTATTGAAAATCACAAATTTAAAACTGACGAATTTTAAAAATTATTCGGATGAAACTTTCGTATTTAATCCCAAGTATAATGCCATAGTTGGTTTTAATGGGATGGGCAAAACAAATTTATTGGATGCCATCTATTTTACTTGTATGACAAAAAGTAATTTTGTAATAAATGATTCCAACATTATAAAACAAAAAGAAAAATTCTTAAGGACTCAAGCTCAATTGGAAGAAGCAAATGAGATTTACAAAATTACTTGCAAATTTGAGAAAAGAAAAAAGAAAATTTTCGAATTTAATGGAAAAGCGTATGATAAATTAGCAGATCATATCGGAAAATTTCCAGTTGTTTTTATTGTTCCTTCTGATCAAAATTTAATATTAGATGGAAGTAAACAAAGACGACAATTAATTGATAATACTCTATCTCAATTAGACAGAAATTATTTATACAATCTTATTAATTATAATAGTCTTTTGAATCAGCGCAATGCATATTTAAAGTTAGCTGGAAAATCATCAAGTTTTCAATCCTCATTAGCAATGACTTATAGTGAGCAAATGGTCAAACCTACTGAGTATATTTACCAAAAAAGAAAATTGTTCATCGACGAATTCTCCAAAGTTTTTACAGAAAAATATAGACTCATTTCAAACAATCAAGAAAAATCAACTTGTTTTTATTTAAGTCAATTGAATGAAAATGATTTCCTAATTTTTTCAAAGGAAAATTTAGAAAAAGACCGAATTATAGGAAGGACATCCGTAGGTATTCATAAAGATGATTTGGTCTTTGAAATGGATGATAAATCCGTAAAATATTTTGCTTCCCAGGGACAAACCAAATCATTTGTCCTAAGTATTAAACTAACGCAATACGAAATCATTGCAGCAAATTCAGGAATCAAGCCATTGCTTCTTTTAGATGACTTATTTGATAAATTAGACCATAAAAGAGTTAAACAATTAATTGAACTTTTAGAAACAGAAAATATAGATCAAGTTTTTATATCTGATACGGATACAAATAGAATTGTAAATATTCTACAAAAAATGAATGTTGATTATAAAAAAATTGTTATTCAAGATGGAAATCAAAAACATATAAGAAATGCAAGTGAAGAAGAATGACAAGCCAATAAAAGAGGTTTTACAGGATTTTGTTCAACAAAAAAAGATTAATCCTGGGTATTATAATGCAAAAATCTTACTTATTTGGAAAGAAAAAATGGGACTTTCCATCAACCAATATACTAGAAGCATAAAATTTTACAATGGCAAATTGTATTTGGTCATCGATTCTGCACCATTAAAACATGAACTATTGCTGAACAAACAAAAATTAATAGACTTATTGAACAAGGAATTGGGAACTGACATTATTACTGACATTAATTTTAAGTAATTATCAATAAATAATAGACAAAAAAAAAGGGCGCTTAGCGCCCTTTTTTTATACTTTTAGATTATTGGATGTTTCTTTCTTAACTTTTTTCTTTCCTTTGGTTTTTTCCGCCAACATTATTGCCTTTTCAAGATTTACGGTTCCTCCAGTTCTACTTAACTCAGAAAAATCAACCATTTCATCACTTCCTGGTTTGCTTACCTTCATATTGATTTTTTCAGTACTTTCCATTATTACATTTCTAACCTGAGCAGCTGATAAGCCAGGAAAATATGATCTAATTACGGTTGCAACACCAGCTACAACAGGCGAAGCCATGCTTGTTCCTTGGGCTTCTTCATAACCATCGTTTGGAACAGTTGAATAAATTGCCATACCAGGTGCAAAAACATCAACATCTGATTTCCCATAATTTGAAAAGGGTGCTGCAAAATTTTCTCCTTGTTCCCAACTTAAAGCACCTACTTCAATCCAATTATCAGCTTCTTTTTTACCGAATATTTTTTTCTTAGCATAAGTGTTATTAGGAAAATTATCTGTAAAATCGTTGTTTTGCGAACTATTTCCTGCTGCATGAACCAGAAGGACATCTTTTTTACTTGCATACCTTACAGCTTTATCTACTGCTTCCTTATCCCATGAAAATCCTTTCCCAAAACTCATGTTGATTACTTGAGCACCATTATTTACGGCATAAATTATTGCATTTGCAACATCCTTGTCTCTTTCATCTCCATCAGGAACTGTTCTCACTGACATTATTTTAACATTATTAGCAATTCCATTCATTCCAATTTCATTGTTTCTTGCAGCAGCAATAATTCCTGAAACATGAGTGCCATGAAACGCATCTGGGCCTTCAACATCATTATTTCCATAATATTTTTCTGAAGAATCTTCGTAGTTATCTCCAACTATCAATCTGCTATTAAAATCTGGGTTATAAGCATAATCAATTTCATTTTTATAATGCTTTTTTGCTTCTCCCAATTGATAGTCAATTTCTTTGGTAATTATGCTCAAATCATCCAAAACTTCTCCTTCTTGTATGAAATTTTCAGCAACACTTTTACCAATCATTACACTTTGATCCATGGATTCTATTGCTCTAATGTTTTCAATAGTTATTTCTTTCCCTTCTAATTTCGACTCAAGAGCAGCAATGGCATCTTTAAGTAAAACTTCATTTTCTAGAATTTTTGCATAATTATTTTCTGCTGAAGATCTTTTTCTCATCACCTCTTCCTTATATTGCAAATAAAGTTCGTATTCAGCTTTTTGTTTTTTATTCAACTTACTAGGATCCACAGAGTTATATCTATAATCTAATTTCTTAAAAAGTCGAGTAACTTCATAAGTCTCAGATCCTACGTTTTTTCCATCTTTTCCTCCTATAAAATTCCATCCATGGACATCATCAATATATCCATTCTTATCGTCATCAATTCCATTATCGGGAATTTCACCCTTGTTAACCCAAATGTTATCTTTTAAATCTTCATGTTCAATATCCACACCTGAATCTATGACAGCAACAACAACTGTTTGAGATGTCTTTCCCTTAAGTAAAGTTGAATAGGTTTTGTCAGTACTAACACCATAAATGTTGTCCGTTGAAGGATCTTTGTGAAACCAATCCAAAGCTGGACCTCCTTGAGCAATTAAATTTTGTGAAATTAGCACAAGTAAGAATAATTTAATAAATTTCATCATTGTCAATTATTTAAATTCTATTTTAAAATGGCTGCGAAGATAAAAAAGTGTTTTAATTTATTTTCTAAATATCTGTTTTATTAGTAGTTAAGGAAAATACAATTCCAAATTTTGTTGTCACTTATTTGAAATTATACTCTGTTTTTTTGTCAGTTTACAGATATCTTTCTTTTTTTTTAGCAATTTTTTATTTATTCAGCCTTGAAATTGAAATATTATATTTGCGAACGAGTTTAATTTATGTTTTGTTCAAAGTTTAACTTAACAATAACATTCATTGCATAAATGATAAATATGCCATTTAAAAAGATTAGAATCCAAATTTTCTTAATAGCTGTAATTTTCTCAAATTTTAGTTATAGTCAAAATTCCTATTTTGAAATAGGTGGTGGACTTGGCTTGTCAAATTATTCTGGAGACCTTTCACCTTCGAGTATAGGTCAAATCTTAGGAACAAGCAGATTCTCAAGTACAGCTTATTTAAGATATAATCTATCCCCTTATATTAATTTAAAATTATCGGGTACATATGCTGGTCTAGAAGCAAAAGATAGTCGTTCCAATAATGTTGGTATTAGAAATAGAAACTTATCTTTTTACACAGATTTGTATGAAATTGGATTGATTGGTGAAATAAATATATTCAAATATAATCCCCTCGATGGTGAAAGTAATTTTACTGTTTATTTAATGGGTGGAATCTCTGGTTTTCATTTCAATCCAAGAGCTGAATTGAACGGGCAATGGTATGAATTAAGAGATCTTGGGACGGAAGGACAAGGGTTGACAGCTTATCCAAACAAAAATTTTTATTCTCTGTACGAATTAGCAATTCCTTTTGGGGGAGGTTTGAAGTTTAAAGTTTCAGAATCCATAAATTTCATCACAGAATTAGGATGGAGATATACTTTTACTGACTATTTAGATGATGTCAGTTCCACTTATCCTGATTATTATATTTTGCTTGAAAATAGGGGAGCAATTGCAGCAAATTTATCTAATAGAACGGCCGAAGCTCTTGGACAAACTGAACCTTTTATTTATAATGAAGGTTCAAGCCGTGGAAATGCGGATGTAAAAGATTATTATTTCATTTTCAATATTGGATTTTCGTATAATCTTACGGATTCTTATTCAAATTCTAGTTCAATCAGATCTTATCGGAAAAAATCAAGTACCTCTAAATGTCCAAGATTCTAATTCTCATTTCAATATAATTAGTTGCCTTTTATTTTGCTTTTCTATATATATTGTGCTTATATAATGTCAGTTCAAAACTTAAAAAAAAAATTACTCAAGCAAGTTTGGGGTTTCGATGAATTCCGTGGAAACCAAGAAGAAATTATTGATTGTGTTCTATCGTCAAATGACACTCTTGCATTAATGGCTACAGGCGGGGGGAAGTCATTGTGCTATCAACTTCCTGCATTAATAAGTTCGGGCATTTGTATCGTTATTTCGCCATTAATTGCTTTAATGGAAGATCAAGAATTATCTTTGAAAAAGAAAGGAATTAAGGCATTAAGTATCCATTCGGGTAAATCCACCAAAATCCAAGACGAACTTTTTGACAATTGCATTTATGGTGATTATAAATTTTTATTTCTTTCACCAGAAAAGTTGAACTCAGATATTTCCATTGCAAGAATTCAACAAATGAATGTTTCCTTTTTTGTTATTGATGAAGCACATTGCATTTCTCAATGGGGTCATGATTTTAGGCCAGCATATTTAAAACTTAAAATTATTAAAGAAATTTTTCCTGCTAGCCATATTCTTGCTCTAACTGCAACTGCGACAAATGAAGTTGTCCAAGATATTATTGAATACCTTGATTTTAATTCCTCATATAAATTATTTAGATCCACTTTCTTCAGACCGAATATTTCTATTTCTGTGATGAAAACAGTAAGAAAACTTAAGAAAATAGAACAATTCGTTAAGAAAATTAGAGGGTCAAAAATTATATACGCAAGAAATAAAAGGCATTGTACTGAAATCAATACACAATTGCAAAAAAATGGAATTCGATCAGAAATTTACCACGCAGATATTCCTGTGAAAATTAGACTTCAAAGGCAAATTAGCTGGGTCAATAATGAAATAGAATGCATGGTTTGTACTAGTGCTTTTGGTATGGGAATTGATAAACCAGATGTAAGACTAGTGGTTCATTATGATTTGCCGCCTTCATTAGAAGAATATATTCAGGAAATAGGCAGAGCTGGCCGTGATGGAGAGAAATCATATGCCGTACTTTTATTCCACAATTATGACCTTCAAGAACTTGAATTCCATTATTTGAACAGTATTCCGAAAGTTGATGAAATTAAAGAAATCTATCATCAACTTGGGACATTTCTAAATATTCCTCTCGGTGATGGTTTGGGTAGTAGTTTCAATCTTGATCTTGAAAGTTTTATTCTCAGGTTAAATGTTAATAAAGTTTTTATAAAAGCAGCATTTCAAACTCTCGAGAAAAATGAATATATACTCGTTAATGATACCATTTTTGCCAGAGATAAATTGCATATTATAGCCGGAAAACAAGTATTAAATGATTTTCTTCATTCTGAAAGTGATCTAGCACTTCTTGTAAAAATATTGTTAAGAACTTATGAAGGCTTATTGTATGGTTTTGTTTCAATTTCAATCGAAAAGTTAATGGGCAAATTAAGTTGGAATGAAGAAAAAATATTCGGAATAATTAATTTAGGAATTAAACAATTGATTTTCAAATTTGAACATGAAGAAGGATCAAATAAAATTTATTATTTAAAAGAGCGTCTTCCTAAAAGCAATATTGCTATTGATAAGAAAGCCTTAAATCAATTTTATAAAGCAAAAAAGAAAAGATACGAATCTGTAATTGATTATGTCACAAATAATACTTGTAGATCTATTGAATTGCTAAATTATTTTGGCGAAATTAAAAAAGTCAATTGCGGAATTTGCGATTTTTGTATGGGGGCATTTGAAGAAAAATATAGCATTGAAGAATACAATGCAGCAAGTCACTTAATTCTTTCAAACTTGATTAAATCTAAACTTGAATTAGAAGAAATATTAGAATTGTGGACTTGGAACAATCATAATAAAATGAAAAGCATATTGAAAAGCATGTTAGATGCTGAGATAATTACATACAATAAAGGCTATTTTAGCTTCATTTTTAAACAATAATTTGTTGAAAAAAATTATTTTTTGCTTAACCAATGATATCCATTTTGATCGCCGTATCCAGCGAAGTGCGTCAGCATTATCTGAATCATATGAGGTAGAAATTGTAGCCAGAAAAATCTTTGATCAAGGTTATGAAAATAAAAAATTTAATAGCTTAAGGATTAAATGTTTATTCAATTCGGGTTTTTTATTTTATATGGAATTCAATATTCGCCTACTTTTAATTTTATTGTTCAAGAAATCTGAAATTATAGTCGCTGTCGATTATGATACTATTTTTCCTGTAAGAATTGCTTGCAAATTAAAAAGATCCAAGTTTGTTTTTGACGCACACGAATATTTTGAGGAGTCCATAGAAATCTGTAATAGACCCAGAATTCAAAAGTTTTGGAAATGGATAGGAAAGGTAAATGTTCCTGATGCAGATCTTATTTATACTGTAAGCAAATCGATTGCCAATGAATACCACAACCTTTTTAAAAAAGAAGTTTCCTATATTAGAAATGTGCCTTATTATCAATTTCACGACAAGGATGATACCACAACAGACAAGAAAGTAATACTTTACCAAGGCGTATTGAATAAAGGGAGAAAATTAGAATTGCTTATTGATGCTTCAGCATATCTTTCTTCAGAATTTGAAATTTGGATATTAGGAGAAGGCGATCTTTCCTTAGCATTGAAAGATAGAGCAAATAATATGTGTTCTGATTGCAAAATTATTTTTCATTCTTGGGTTCAACCCGAAGATCTTTATAATTATACCAAAAAAGCATTTCTTGC
>JAHEAQ010000031.1:27396-45779 GCA_024642705.1 Bacteroidota bacterium
TCTCCTTGATTGGAAATTACTATAAACTTAACCTTGAAGCCAATGGGTGTGGCACCATATGGTTCACAAAATTGTTTTTTATCTGGATTTGGACGCAAAGCTAATATACTATCGTAATCTTTGAATAGCATGAAAACAATGGTATTCTTATCTGAATAAATCTCAGGTAACTCTACACAAACTGTGGTCTTATCTTCGGCAGCAACATCTACAAAAATATCAACATTTATCCAATGAAATAAGGGGCAATCGAATTCATAACCATATCCGCTTACGAAGTCCTGAATGACTGAATCTACTTGAATGCCCCATTCTGCTATCCTTATAGCTTCATTAGTATTTCCAACAGGACTTAGTTTTGTTAGTTCCCAATTAAATTTTTCACCTTCTCCAGTTCCTAAAAACAAAAATGCTTTAGGACTAGGTGCATCAACAGGCAGCCTAACTTTAATTCCTTTACCTGGAGCCAATTTCAAAGCTTTACCATTCTGAAATGCTTCAAACTTGAAAACTCCTTCTGTTTTTAAAAGTTGGCCATTAGAAATGGTCGGTAAACCTTTAAACAGAAACAAAGCAGGATCGAGCATCTCATAATACTTGAAATCTATGTTTCCGTCAACCTCACTTCCATCTTCGTTCAAAAAACTTTTTGGATTGAGCTCAAATACTGTTTTATTGCTGGAAATTACAAAACTTTTTTCATCAGCAGCAATTGTCACAGATTGAGCTAAATTAGGGATTTTAGAAAAGAAAGCTGCAATATCTCCTTTCTCTTCAATTACTGGATTCTCATAAGGCTCGAATTCAATATTGTCCTTATAACATCCATTAAAACCAATAAATATCGTAAACAGGAATGCTAGCGTTACTGTATTTTTTAAATTAACCATTATTCCTTTATTTATTTTATCTTTTAGATACTTCATTTTTAATATTCGTTGCCTAGAAATTCGGATTTCCATAAAAATAATACCTAACTCCAGCTGCAATTCCGATGTTCGCATACTTTTGATTGAAAGGGCTGCTTTCTAGGCTTATTGAATTAGGGTGTATTTTGAAATTCGGACTAGCATAAATCTGTATTTTCTCATTTATGCTGTATAATGCGGAAACTGATAAACTGAAACTCACAGACAATCTATCTTTAAAAACATTATAACTTCCATTTTGTCCATTTGTAAACCATTGATCATTATTGTTTGGGTCTACAATTTTACCACGATTGGAATATTTAAGGTTGATGTTTGGCCCACCACTTATTTCAAAATCTATTCTTTCCATATCGATTTGATATAGCACATGAATTGGTATATCAATTGACTTATGGTAATTGTGAATTCTTTGTTTTTCAAAACCATTTACTTGAACAACTGAAGTGTCCATATTAATAGTAGTAGTTCCATCTGAATTAAAAATAGTATCTATTACTATAATAGTCTGATTTCTGACAGCTTCCGGGTCTTGATATTCAAATCTTTCATTTATGACTTCATAATTTAATCCAGTTTTTAATCCAATGTTGTACATAGAAATCCATCCAACATTTAAACCTGCAGACCATGAAACCAAGGCGCTTTCTGTATTTTTTCGCAAATCAAGATAGCTGCTACCAATTTCAGGGTTATTGGAGCTTAGGATGGATTTTGCATATAATGGATTCAGATGAGCTTCAATAAATATGTTTGGATTAAAAGTTTTTGAAAAATTTGGACAACCGGTAGGGTCTTTAAAGTTTCTTTCATTCCAATCTAACATTTGGAAATCGCTGTTAAGAAATGCTGGAGGAATTAAAGGGATTCTATTTTGAAAAGGTCCTGCTTTCATGTTTTTTAAGGTGGATTCAGAATCCTTTATTAATACCTCTTTATTTTTCAAAATAACTTTTTCCAAATTTGGTTGTATTGCTCTAAAATCGCCTCTTACTTTATTGTTGTTATTAATGGAACCAATAGATTTTTGGAATGTGCCTGTTGGTTTGCCAAAATCACTTTTGGCGTCCAATAAATTTTCAGAATTTTCAACATTAGTATTTGAAACACTGAGATCAACATTTTGATTATCATCTGATTGAATTGTAAGTGGCAGCTCATTAGATCTTTCTTTTTCATTTGAATGTTTTTCATTAATCAAATTAGAGCCATACAAAAAGTAAGCAGAAATTAATATACCTACTATGCCCAAACCAAGAAATGGTAACCATATGAATCTTTTCTTTGGTTCATCTTCGACCATTCCAAGTTCAATTCGTGTCCACATATCGGATGGCACTTCAGAAGCGTGTTCATTAACTTTGTTTCTAAATATTCTGTCCATTTCCTTCATACTGCAATTTTTTGAAGTTCAATGAATTTTTCTTGTAACATTCTTCTAGCTTTAAGTAATTGTGATCTTGAAGTACTTTCGCCAATGTCTAATTTTTCAGCAATTTCTTTGTGTGAATAACCTTCTATTGCATACAGGTTGAAGACGATTTTATACCCTTGTGGTAGTTCTTCGATTAATTTCAATATCTCCTCGGCAGATAGTTTTGCATAAGTCCCAGAATCTATATTTTGATCATAATTATCTTCGATACCTATCAATTCTTTTTTAAAAGCTGATTTCGAAATATGCTTTAAAGCATTATTAATCATGATTCTTCTTATCCAAGTTTGCAATGTGCTTTCTTCTTTAAATTGATGAATATATTTAAAAACTTTTATAAACCCATCTTGCAAAAAGTCCTCAGCTTCCATTTGGTGGCGAGCATACCTTCGGCATACCGTTAGCATTACGGATCCATATTTAAGAAACAAGGCTTTTTGAGCTGTTGATTTATTAGCCCTGCAACCTTCAATGATCTCTTTTTCTGTCAATACTATTGGGTTTAATGGCATTTCGTTTCATGCATATAAAAATAAGATTCCTTATGTTAAGATAACGCTGCTTGTTTTGCAATAATTATAAAGTTATATTTTTTCATTTGTTATATTTGGGGAATGCTTTAAAGCGTCGTCTATTATTTAAATTTTTTAAAATCAAAAATATGCGTTTAATATTCAGTTTCTTATTGGCTACTTTTTTATTCAGTTTATCGGCTCAACAAATGGATTTCGAAGCTTATGATCCACCTTCAACTCTAGTTGTTCCTGAAAATCCTATTTCTCATGCAAAATTTCCTTTTATCGATGTTCATTCTCACCATTGGGGTATGGCTGAAATGGATTTTGCACCTTTAATTGATCAAATGGATTCTATGAATATGAAAGTGATTGTGAACCTAAGTGGACGAGGTGGAAAAGCACTTGAAGGCATAATGGAAAATGTCAACAAAAGTCCCTACAAAAATAGAATTGTGAATTTTACAAATATCGAGTTAAGAAGCATTGATGATCCTGAATGGACTGAGAATACTGTAAAGCAAATAGAATATGATTATAAAACAGGAGCTCGAGGGTTGAAAATATACAAAAGTCAGGGTATGTCTAATACAGATAGTTCTGGAAATAGAATTAGTATTGATGACCCCAGAATAGATGCAGTATGGGCAAAATGTGGAGAGTTAGGAATTCCTGTGCTTATTCATAGTGCAGATCCAAAATCGTTTTGGGAGCCTTTTGACTCCTTGAATGAAAGATGGCTCGAATTAAAAACACACCCAAGAAGAAAACAAGGTCCTGAACAAGCTTCATGGGAAACTATCATTGCCGAACAACATCATATTATAGCAAAAAATCCAAACACTAACTTTATAGCTGCCCATATGGGATGGTACCCTAATAATTTAGGGTATTTAGGAACTTTGCTCGACCAGTATCCCAACATGTATGTTGAAATAGGGGCTGTAATAGCAGAACTCGGCCGGCAACCAAGAAATGCAAATATTTTCTTTGAAAAATATCAAGATAGAGTCTTGTTTGGAAAAGATTCATACCAACCGGCAGAGTACCCTACTTATTTTCGAGTTTTAGAGTCTAATGATGAATACTTTCCATATTATAAAAGATATCATGCCTTTTGGAAAATGTATGGATTGAATCTTCCAGATGAAATATTGAAAAAATTATACTACAAAAATGCATTGAAATTAATACCTGGAATTGATGCAAGTCTATTTCCAAAATAATGAACCATAGTTAAATATAATCGTTCAGAATATAGAACATATACGTCATTGTGATTATGTTCTTTTCGATTTGCTAAATATTTATTTGGTTTATTTTTAAATTCACTTAATTAGGATTGTTAATTTTTAATTGATTTTATGGCATTCAAAACTGCTTTTTCATTTTTTGTCTTATTTATTTCTTTTTTGTCAAACGGGGTAGGACAGCAAAGTCTTTATTTTCCAGAAAAAAATAATTGGGAAACCATCTCAGTGGATGAAGCTGGATATAATGCAGCATTACTTGATTCTGCTATGGTATTTTCTTTTACCCATGAATATTCAGGAGCAATAGATCTAAAACAAGCTATTTACAAAAGTTTTGAAAGAGAACCATTCCATGAAATAAAAGGGCCGACCAGAGATAGAGGATTACCTGCGGGAATAATTTTACATAATGGAAAAATTTTAAAAAAATGGGGGGATGTAGATAGAGTGGACATGAGTTTTAGTGTAACCAAAAGCTATTTATCTGCTGTTTGTGGCATTGCTTATGATCAGAATTTATTGCAAGTAGATGACAAATTAGACCAATATATTTGGGATGGATATTTTCAAGGAAGACATAATAGTAAAATAACTTGGGAGCATCTTTTGACTCAATCCTCAGATTGGTCTGGAGAAATCTTTGGCCAAAAAGATTGGGCTGATAGACCCCCAAAAGATGGTGATATCGATGATTGGAAGAATAGGGAATTGGAAGAACCTGGTACTTTTTTTGAGTATAATGATGTTAGGATAAATTTATTATCATATAGCTTATTGAATGTAATAAGAAAACCTTTGCCCCAAGTTTTAAAGGAGTCAATTATGGATCCAATTGGTGCATCGACAAATTGGAAATGGTTCGGATATGAAGACAGCTGGGTAAATGTGGATGGAGTTAAAGTTCAATCCGTTAGTGGAGGTGGCCATTCAGGAGGTGGAATTTTTATGTCAACTTTTGATCATGCTCGATTTGGCCTTTTATTTTCTAATGATGGAAAATGGAAAGAAAAGCAACTAATAAGTAAAAAATGGATTGAGATGTCAACAAAACCATCTATTCCAAATCCAAATTATGGCTATTTGTGGTGGTTGAATAGCAAAGAAGGAGATAGATATATGGAGGATGTTGATGAAAATGTATTTTATGCTTCAGGTTTTGGTGGCAATTTTATTATTATTGATAAAACAAAAAACCTAGTCATTGTGGTAAGGTGGCTTGAGCCAAAATATCTTAATGATTTCATAAAAATTATTTATTCTGCCAAAAATTAAAAGTTTTTAATGATCTTATTCGTTTTAGAACGGTATATCCTTTAAGGTATGAGAAAAGAAATTTTGGTATTGCTGTTGTTAGTTATTTCTGTTGGATTGGTTAAAGCTCAATTTGGAACTCCTCTAAATGACAACTGTTCGCAATCATTTAAATTATTGGAGTTGCAAAATTTTTGTAGCGATGATCTCAATTTATTTACTACAACTGGAGCTACAGTAGACAATGACCAAAATTTTGGTTGTCAATCATCATTTGAACCTTTAGGAGTCTGGTATAATTTCACAGCAATTACAAAATTCGTTAGAATAACGGTAGAAGGGCAGGGGCAAGGAAATGGTTTACAATTGGTAAGCCCAATAATTGGCATTTATGAGGGTAGTTGTACTAATTTAACAGAATTAAATTGCGCAACGGGATCAGTTGGTTCTAATGTAGCCGAAATTATTCTTTCGACAATTCCAGGGAAGCAATATTTTTTGATGATAGGGGCAAAAAATAACAATACTGGTTCATTCAGACTTTGTCTAAACAGTTTTAATCAGAACCCTATTCCATTGCAAGATTGCGGTCAAGCAAGAATATTATGCGATAAAACACCAATAGGTGTAGAAAATGTTGTGGGCTTCGGAAATGTTCAAGACAATTTAAATCTAAATTCGAATCCAGCCATATCATTTTCTAATTGTGGTGTGCAAGAAGATGCTAGCAATTGGTACAAATGGACCTGCGATCAATCAGGAACTTTAGAATTTACCATAACACCCTTGAAACAATTTGATGATATTGATTTTTTAGTTTATGAATTCCCAGATGGATTAAATAATTGTGGCACAAAAGTTTTATTGAGAAATATGATTTCTGGTGAAAATCAAGGCCAGAATATGTCTGAATGGCAAGTTTGCGTTGGACCTACAGGATTACAAAGCAGTGATCCAGATCAAGGAGAATCTTGTGGTTGTCAAAGTGGGAACAACAATTTTGCAGCTGCTCTAAATATGGAATCTGGAAAAAGTTATGGCCTAATGGTTATGAATTTTTCCCAATCAGGAGTAGGTTATAACCTTGAGTGGGGTGGAACAGGCACTTTTTTGGGGCCGGTACCTGAGTTTACCATTGATCCAATCTCTGGATTACGCTGCGATCAATCATTTATCATAGAGGATAGAACTCGTGATGCTGGCAACCCACTTAATTATAATTGGTTCTTCGGTGAAGATGCATCACCCCAAACAAGCACAGAGGCAGGACCTTTTACAGTCAATTATTCAACCTTTGGACAGAAATATATCGTATTGTCAGTTGTTGATCCAATCAATGGTTGCGAAGTAACTGAAATATTTGATGTTTTTGCTGAAGCGTGTTGTGAAGATTTGGAACCAGTAAGTGGAAATTTAGTTGCCTTTACTGATCCAAGTTGTCCAAATTATTCTGATGGTACACTAGCTCTGTCAGCTGAAGGGGGATCTAATTCAGGATTTACCTATTCTATTAATGGTAGTCAATTTGTAAGTGGCTCAGACTTTAAAAATTTACCTTCAGGAAGTTTTTCAATTGATATTATTGATGATAAAGGTTGTGAAGGTACTTTTGATTTTTCTTTGATGGATCCAGATTCCATATTTGTGAATGCAGGATTGGACTCATTAATTAATCTAGGAGAAGATATTAATCTTGAAGGTTCTATCATAGATAATGGAAGAAATTATAGCATTTTATGGACTTGGGATTCCAATGGAACAACGGTTTCTTGCATCGATTGTTTGGATCCCAAAGTATTTCCTTTTGGGACAACAAATTTTACTTTAACAGCAATTGATGAATTGGGATGTACCTTTTTTGATAGGGTAACTATTGATGTCGATTTGAACTATCCAATCTATATACCTAACAGTTTTTCTCCAAATGAAGATGGAATCAATGATAAATTCACTGCTTTTGGCGGAATTGCCATCGAAGAAATTGTAAAACTCAGAGTTTTCGACCGTTGGGGTAATCTTATTTTTGTGGAACAAAATTTCCCTCATAGTGATCCAGGATACGGTTGGGATGGATCTTTTAATGGAAAAAGAGCAGAAGTTGGCGTATATACATATATTTTTGATGTGCAATTCATCGACAATTTACCTCCAAGACAATATGCTGGGGACATAACATTATTAAGGTAATTTTCTTATCTTAAAATTGGTTAGAGTTTAAAAATTCTTCAAAATTTTACAAACTTTTATTCCAATAATAAAAGTTTACTTAAAATCTTCCATAAGTTATATATTCTTTTGATTTGTTTAATTGTAGAACAAAAGAATTATTTTCTATTGCATTTTAGTAATATATTCTATAATTAAATCTTCCGGCACATCCAACAGTATTTTTTCGTTTTATTGTAGGAATATTCACTAGATTCGTAATTTCTATTGAATATTTAATATAAATTAAATTCACAAAAATCATTAAGTATGAAAAAAATCTTTACGCGTATAAGTTTCAGCTTATTATGCATGGTTTCGAGCATTATATTTTTAAATGCTCAACAAAATATTTCAGGAACTGTTTTGGACAATAAAGGAACTCCTGTCATTGGTGCTTCCGTTTTAATCAAAGGCACAACTGTTGGAACAATAACCGATGAAAAAGGAGAATTTGCACTTTCAGCTCCTGATCAATCAGCATCTATAGAAATTTCTTATTTAGGATATGCAACCCAGGTCCTAAAAATTTCTGATGAATCTTATTCTACCGTTGTATTGGTTGAGGATTTTGCCCAACTCGACGAAATTGTAATTACTGGATTAGCAACCTCAGTAAAAAGAAGAAATTTAGCAAATTCTGTTGCTAAAATTGATGCTTCTGAGTTAACTGAAATTGCTCCCGCATCTAACCTCGAATCAGCATTGTATGGAAAATTCACCGGTGCTGAAATAAAAGCTTCATCAGGTGCTCCTGGTGGTGGAATTGCATTTAGATTACGAGGTGTTACTTCTATAGGAGGTTCTTCCCAGCCACTTATTATTTTGGATGGTGTCTATATGGATAACTCGTCCATTCCAGCTGGACTAAATATCGTTTCCGCTGCAGCAAGTGGGGGAAGTACATCGAATCAAGACAACCCGTCGAATAGATTGGCAGATTTAGACCCTAATGATATTGAATCAGTTGAAATCCTTAAAGGAGCTTCGGCAGCAGCAATATATGGCTCAAGAGCAGCTGGTGGAGTTGTTATTATAAATACAAAAAGAGGAGAAGCAGGTGAGACTTCAATTCGAATCACTCAATCACTTGGGCAAGCTTCTCAACTTAAAAAACTAGGTATCAGAGATTGGACAGAAGAAAGAGTGCTTAGCAGTAATTTTGCAGGAAATATTGGAGATTTCAGAACAAATGGGATTACAAATTATGAAGATCTTTTATACGGAAATCAAGGTTTGCTTTCCAATACTAAAATTAGTATCTCTGGAGGAACAGATAAAACTCAGTTTTTTATGGGAGGTTCTTATAAGGATGAAGAGGGGATTGTAACCAACACAGGCTATAAAAAAGCTAGTGTTCGTTTGAATTTGAATCATCAAATAAATAAGATTTTCGATGTTGCTGTTTCATCAAATTATGTTAATTCTTCAGCGGACAGAGGATTTTTCAATAATGACAACTCAGGAACTACAATGGGTATAGCTTTTTCTTCAACTCCTGCTTTCGCAAAATTAGAAGCAGATCCAACAACAGGCTTATTCCCTTCTAACCCTTATGCACCATCTAATTTTTTAGAAACTGCAGCTTTGGTTAAAAATAACGAAAGCGTGAATAGGTTTATAGGTGGAGGAACTTTGACAGCTAAAGTTTATACGACAGACAATTCTTCTTTGAAATTTGTTTTCAGAGGAGGTGCAGATTTTTACAATTTGAATACAACTGCAATTTTTCCAAACTCTTTGCAATTTCAAAGGAATGGCGCTGGACTTAATGGAGTTTCAGCACAAGGATTTACAAAGAATTTGAATACCAATATAGCTGCAATTGCATTGCATAGCTACTACATGGACAATGGTTTGTCATTCACTACTTCAACAGGTGTCACTCAAGAAGATTTTAACGCTAACACAATTCTTGGTATAGCTTCAAATCTGATAGGTGCAGAAACCAATCTTGATCAAGCAGGAAATAGGAATGTTACTCAAAATAGAAGAATTCAACAAGATAAGGGATTCTTTGCTCAAGAAGAGTTAAATTTTAATGACCAGTTTCTTGTTACAGTTGGATTTAGAGCGGATAAATCATCTAATAATAGTGACGTAAATAAGTTATATTATTATCCAAAAGCTAATGCGGCTATTAATTTACACGAATTTTCTTTTCTTAAAGGTAATAGTTTAATTTCTTTATTGAAATTAAGAGCAGCTTATGGAGAATCAGGAAACTTCGCAGTTTTTGGTGCAAAATCTACTATTCTTGGTTCAAGCATTGTTGATGGTTTTGCTGGTGTCGGAGTCCCTGCATTGCTGGGTAATTCTTCTGTAGGTCCAGAAAGACAAAAAGAATTTGAAGTAGGAACAGATATTGAAATTAGCAAAAAGTATTCTTTAGATTTTACCTATTATGTAAAAAATGTTGAAGATTTACTGTTGAATGCAGATGCACCTCCGTCTTCTGGTTTTGCTCAACAAGTTACCAATGCTGCTTCTCTCCAAAACCGAGGAATCGAATTAGGTTTGAATTTGGCATTAATTAATACTCCAAATTTGAGATGGGGAGCAAGATTAAGTTTTTGGAAAAACAAAGCTGAGGTTACCAAACTTCTTGTACCAGCTTATACCACAGGTGGTTTTGCCGATTTCTTAGGAAACTTGATGGTTAAGGAAGGCTATAGTCCTCTTACAGTAATTGGAGTTGGCCCTAATCCTGATGTTACATTAAATGGTACAGGCGATCCAACATTACAAATATTCGGTTCAGCAGAGCCAGATTTTCAAATGTCATGGGTAAATAATTTAAAGTGGAATGACTTTGATTTAAACTTTGTATGGCATTGGAAAAAAGGTGGTTCAAATATCAACTTATCTACCTTACTTTTTGATTTGAACAATACAACTCATGATTTCGATGACTCAGGACTTGATCCTAATGGAGAATTAACAAATGGACCTTATCGATTAAGTGTTTTGGGAAGCAATACGAGACCATATATTGAAGATGCTAGCTACATAAGATTAAGGGAAATTGGACTTTATTATACTTTACCTAAGTCTATTATCCCAGGCGCAAAAGAATTGAAAATTGGATTTTCAGGAAACAATCTAATTAACTTGTTTAATTACAATAGTTATGATCCTGAAGTTTCAAATTTTGGTGCAGGAGGATTGTCAACAGGAGTTGAAGTACTTCCTTTTCCTTCTTCAAAAAGATGGGATTTCCATATTGCAGCTCAATTTTAATTAAAAAGAAAAAATTTGAATTAATGAAAAATTTAAAATATATCATATTATTATTCGTCGTTGTTTTCATAAGCAGTTGCGAAATATCCGACCTAGCAAATCCTAACGGTCCAAGTATTGAAGGAGTATTGCAAGATGCGACAAAAAGCCAATTGCAAACTCTTGTTACAGGTTCTGAAGATTTATTGCGACAGGATATTGGTTTCTACTATGACGTAGTTTCTATTGTAGGTAGAGAATATTATTATATGACAGGATCTGATCCTAGATATACTGGCGAAGTTCTTGGAAAAGGATCTTCCACTCTTGATAATGCTGGATTTTATGGAACAAGACCATATTCAGGTCGATATAGAACCATTAGAAATTTAAACGTTTTGATAGAGGCCGCAACAAATTCAACAACAATTACTCCAGCAGAGCTTAATGGATATTTAGGTTTTGCCAAAACATTACAAGCTTATGAATTGCATATTGTTGCAAACTTGCAATACAAAAATGGAATTAGAGTTGACGTAAGTGATATCAACAACTTAGGTGGCTTTGTATCTTATGACCAAGCGTTGACTTCAATCCAAACTTTATTGGACGAGGCCAATTCTCACTTAAGTGCTGCAGGTTCCTCATTTGCATTTGTTCCTTCAAGTGCATTGGCAGGCTTTTCTTCTCCAGCTGGTTTCAGCAAATTTAATAGGGCATTAAGCGCAAGAATTTCTTTATACCAAGGAAATAAAGCAGATGCTTTAACAAAATTGAATGCTTCATTTATGGATTTAACAGGAGATTTAAAAACTGGACCAGCAAGATTTTATTCAGCTTCAGGTGGAGATTTTGCAAATAATTTGTTCAGAGTACCTGATCAAGCAGACGCAATTATTGCTCATCCATCTTTTGTAAATGATGCTGAAGCTGGTGACAATAGATTATCAAAAGTGCTTTTAAGACCTAGTGGCACATTAACATTAGATGATTTGAGCGGTGACTATGATGTTTGGATTTTTAGATCTCTAAACGATTACGTTCCATATATTAATAACGAAGAACTTATTCTTATTATGGCCGAAGCAAGTATTGGAAGCAATAATACGAATGCAATTAGTGCCATTAATATAATAAGGTCAAAGGCAGGACTTGCAGATTATTCTGGTGGTACCTCGGATGCTGAATTACTAAATGAAGTACTTTTACAAAGAAGATATTCATTATTTGGCCTTGGCCATAGATGGGTTGATTTGAGAAGACTGGGTAGATTGAATCAGCTTCCTTTAGATAGAGCAAATGATAATGTTTGGGAACAATTTCCTAGACCAGTATCTGAACCTCAATAATACAATTCAATTGAAATAATAATTGACAGGGGCCGTAATGAATATTACGGCCTCTTTTTATTGGTTGATTTTAGTTTGAATATTTTGCTTGTCATATGTCAAATTAATTATTTTTACAATTAATTATTTGAAAAAAATGAAAAAGAAGTACAACGCTTGTGTCATCCAACTAAATCTGAATGACAATGCAGAAAATAATCTTAAAAAATGTATTAGCTGGGTTAGAGATGCTGCAAAACTTGGAGCTGAAGTAATTTCCTTACCCGAATTGTACAGCAGCCATTATTTTTGTCAAAGCGAGGATGTCGAAAATTTTGCTCTTGCGGAACCTCTTTACAGTATTTCTTTTACCGCATTTAGTGCACTTGCAAAAGAATTAAACGTAGTTATAATTGTTCCTTTTTTTGAAAAAAGAATGGCTGGCATCTATCATAATAGTGCATATATTATTGATTCAGATGGATCTGAGGCCGGATTGTATAGGAAAATGCATATTCCTGATGACCCACATTTCTACGAAAAATTTTATTTCACGCCAGGAGATTTAGGCTTTAAATCTATAAATACTAAAAAAGGGAAAATAGGAACTCTTATATGTTGGGATCAATGGTATCCTGAAGCAGCACGCTTAACGGCTTTGAAGGGAGCAGAAATCCTTTTTTATCCTACTGCAATTGGTTGGGGGCCACATGAAATGGAAGAATTTGGAGAAAGACAATATGGTGCATGGATGAACGTAATGAAAGGCCACGCGGTAGCAAATGGTATTTATGTCGCAGCAGCCAATAGAATTGGTCTTGAAAAATATATTCCCAACACAAATGGAATAATCTTTTGGGGAGGTTCCTTTATTTGT
This sequence comes from Bacteroidota bacterium, assembly GCA_024642705.1. GTDB lineage: Bacteria > Bacteroidota > Bacteroidia > Chitinophagales > Saprospiraceae > Portibacter. The sequence goes on from JAHEAQ010000031.1 coordinate 40,409, forward strand.
GGACCTCAAGGTGAAATATTGGCTCAAGCTTCACATGATAAAGAAGAAATTTTGATTGCAGAAATAGATTTAGATTTGCAAGAGAACGTAAGGCAAAATTGGCCATTTTTCAGAGACAGAAGAATTGATGCTTTCAGTGAAATTACTAAAAGGGCAATTGACTAATAATGGGAATATCAAAAAGAAGATTTCCAGCTGAATGGGAAAAACAAAAAGGCATTATTTTGTGCTTTCCTCACAATGGCAATGATTGGCCTGGAAAATACGAAGCTATCCAATGGGCATTTGTAGAATTTATTAAAAAAGTTACTGATAGTCAAAAAGTATATTTGTTAGTAGCTGATGCTAAATTGAAAGCTAAAGTTACTGAAATGCTAAAAATAGCTCATGTTAATGTCTTAAATGTAAGTTTTTTAGAATATAAGACCAATAGAAGTTGGATGAGGGATTCAGGTCCCATAATTGTAAAAAACCAAGATGGGAAAAGTGAAGCTTTAAATTTTAATTTTAATGGGTGGGCAAAATACAAAAATATTCTCCTTGACAAAAATGTGCCTAACCAAGTCGCTACATTTTTGAATTTGCCATTAACACAAGTAATATATAAAGGAAAACCTGTAATTGTAGAAGGAGGAGCAATAGATTCCAATGGGAAGGGGACTTTGTTAACTTCTGAAGAATGTTTGTTGGATCAAAATATTCAAGTCCGAAATCCGGGATTGACAAAAATGGACTATGAAGCAATTTTTGAAGAATATTTGGGCATTTCAAATGTAATATGGATGGGTAATGGTATTGTCGGGGATGATACTCATGGACATATCGATGATTTATGCAGATTTGTGAACGCCGAAACAATTATTACGGTCACTGAAACTGACCAAAATGATGAAAACTTTAAAGCTTTAAATGATAATCTTCAAAGATTGAAAAGTGCTAAACTCGAAAATGGTAATTCTCCAAAAATTATAGAATTGCCCATGCCTAAAAAATTAAATTTTGATGGCTTGAGAATTCCTGCTAGTTATGCAAATTTCCTTATTATAAACCAAGCTGTATTAGTGCCAACTTTTAACGATGCAAATGATAGAATTGCTTTAAATATAATAGCATCATGTTTTCCTGATAGAGAAACAATAGGAATAAGTGCAATCGATTTAATATGGGGATTCGGGACTCTGCATTGCTTGAGTCAACAAGTTCCAGCATAAAATTTAAACCTGGTTATTTACGCAAGTTGGTAAAATTATTAGTTTACGCTGATTATTTATGTGTACTCTTTTCTTTTAAATATTTATCTTTAATGAAAATCACAATTACGATGAAACAATTAATTTTCATGCTTTTATTAATGCAATTAATTTCGTGCAATAATGCGGATAATTCAACAATATTAAATGACAATTCTGATTGTAAGACTTATTTAGACAATACAGGGAAGGAGGATCAATTTTTAGGAGGAATTAAAATGATTCCAATCCAAACTCCAAAAGGTCAATTCAATGTTTGGACTAAAAGGGTAGGGAACAACCCAACTAAAAAAGTGCTGTTATTGCATGGCGGTCCAGGAATGACACACGAAATATATGAATCTTTTGATGGGTATTTTCCGCAAGAAAATATTGAGTATTATTATTACGATCAATTAGGTTCTTACTATAGTGATCAACCAAAAGACATAAGCCTATGGGATTTGCCAAGATTCGTAGAAGAAGTCGAACAAGTAAGAATTTCTTTGGGTTTAGATACTTCGAATTTCTACTTGTTTGGGCAATCATGGGGTGGAATTTTGGCAATGGAATATGCTTTGAAATATCAGAAAAATTTAAAAGGTCTTATTATTTCTAATATGGTAGCTTCAACTACCGATTATAATGCTTATTCATCTGAAGTTCTTGCTCCCAAATTACCTCCAGAAGTTCTAAAAGAGATCTTATCCTATGAAGAAAAGGAAGATTTCTCCAATCAAAGATATTTGGATCTAATCGTAGAAAATTATTATACCCAACATATCATCAGAATGCCCACAGGACAATGGCCAGATCCAATCAATAGAGGATTTAAACACCTCAATCCTGACGTTTACGTTACTATGCAAGGACCTTCAGAATTCGGAATAAAAGGTGATGCTACTTTGAAAAATTGGGATGTCAAACATTTATTGCATAATATCACTGTTCCAACTTTAACGATTGGTGCTGAGCATGATACGATGGATCCTAAGCATATGGAATGGATTTCAAAAGAAGTTAAAAATGGAAGATATCTTCATTGCCCAAATGGAAGCCATTTAAGTCAATTTGATGATCAGAAACATTTCTTTCCAGGTTTGATTCAATTTATTAATGACGTTGATTTAAGTAAATTTTAAAATTTTTAGTCAAGAATTGGCATTGCCACAAGAAAACTAAGTGATATCAATTAAATTGGAATTTTCAAAATAAGTTGGGAATTCATAAAGCTATATTTTTAAATAATAAATTATTTTACACTTTATTTAGATTTTTAACTCATCATATTTTTATATTTTTCAAAAAAAATTGATGAATAAATATCTAACCCTCTGTTTACTCTTTCATTTTAGCATTTTAATTAAGGCTCAAATAATAGTTCACGATTCATTAGTTGAAATCTCTTTATACGCATCATTGCCTGCTATAGGGAATATTCCAGTATGCCTAAGTATTTTGCCAAACGGCAATTTCTGTTACAACGATCTAGATGGAAATATATATCAAATTAATAACGGTTTGGTGCAATTAATGTATACAAAAAGCGATCACAAACTTTCTTATGTTTCACATATGGAAGTTAAAGATGATTTCATGTATATATCTGGTTCAGTTATTCAAAATGGAGATTCTACAATGATTGGATATGTTATGAAAGGATATATTCCAACCAATTCTTGGGATACTTTAGCTGTTTCGGATCCTTATTATTTAGGACTGTCGTTCAACGATCACAGATTCAGCTCATTGATTGTGAGTGAAAATGGAGAAGATCTGTTTGTTCAGAGTGGCAGTAGAACCAACTCGGGTGAAATTCATGAATTACCAGGTGTTAATGGGACAATTGGACTTAGAAATCAGCCAATCAGAGGAAAATTGTTCAAAATTCCAACAAATAATACTCAAATTGTCCAAATTCCTAACGATAGTAGTTTGCTTTATTCTAGTGGATATATGTTTGCCGAAGGTCTAAGACATATGTACGCTTTGGCTTGGGGTACCGATGGGTCTTTATTTGGCGCGTCTAATTCTGATCGGAGAGATGCAGATGAAGGATTTTATAAAATTGAAGAAAGCAAACATTATGGATTTCCATGGTGGATTGGTGGAGTAGAAAACCCCTTGCAATTTTCCACATACAACCCAGATGTGGATTTGTTATTGCCTGCAGGCGCTAATGCTCAAGGATATTATAATACTGATTTTAATTTTCCACCAATGCCCACAAATATAGATTTTGTGCAACCGTATAAAAACATTGGACCTGATGCCGACAAATACAGGGATAAAACGGATGGAATAATTAAAGATGCTTCAGATGAGGGAGGGTATATAACTTCTTTTAGTGCTCATAGAAGTCCTGTAGGGCTCATTTTTGATACAAAAGAAAAATTACCTAATGAATTTAAAGGGAAGGGATTTCTAGTTTCTTATAACAATAATTCAAAGTTATTAAATGATGACGGCCATGATTTGTTGCAATTGCATCTTCTTCCAGGTGATAGTATGAGTGTTAGAAAATTGGTTTCTGGATTTATTAAGCCAATCGATGCAATAATTAAAGACAGCATGCTATATATTTTGGATATGGGAAATAACAACGGATTAGGAAAACGTGTTTATCAAGTAAGCTTCAAAGATTCAACCTTGGTGCAAAGTACAGGAATCGAGTCATTTAAAAATGAAGCAAATTCAATTCAATTTGTGCCAAATCCAACTTCCGGAAAAATTTATCTGCATAGCGAAGATCTTGACCGAATAGCAAATATCGGCGTTTTTGATCTATCAGGAAAATTACTTTACAAATGGAATAAATCAGAATTAGAAATAGATTTAAGTTCATATGCACCACAAATATTTTTAATTGAAATAAACTTATCAGATGGGCAAAAATTTGTAGAAAAAATCATTAAAAATTAATTTTATTATCCCTTCATTAACGAAAAGTACATTTATTAGAACCGAGTAAATTATTTTTTACTTTTTAGTTTTTCAGTAAAAAATTCTTACATGTACGCTTCTTTTCCATACGAAATTCAATTTTCGAATAATAAAATTGTATAATTCACCACTAAATTGTAGTTTGATATTTAGACGTGTAACTTAAATGGACAATAAAACTTCTAATTCATTTTTTGGGTTATATTAAGATTTTATTTCCAAAAAAAATAAGATCTAATTATGATGCAAGCAAGTACTTATAACAAATATGGGAATCCCAATGTACTAGAAATTAAACAAGTCGAAATTCCTCAAATAAATGAAAAAGAGTTGTTGGTTAAAGTATATGCAGCAACAGTAAATAGAACGGATTGTGCTTCATTAAGAGCAAAACCTTTTATCATGAGATTTGTAAATGGATTGCTCAAGCCTAAAAAGAGGATTCTTGGGTCAGATTTTGCAGGAGTAGTCGAAAAAGTAGGCATTAAGGTTACTGAGTATGCGATTGGTGATAAAGTTTTTGGATTTGAAGATATTGGTGTAAGCTCACATGCACAATATTTAGCTATTTCAGAAGATAAAGCCATTTCTATTATGCCTGAAAAAATTCCTTTTGATGAAGCAGTATCCTGTTTAGAAGGAACGCATTATGCATATAATATGATCAATAAGACAAAACTGGAACTTGAACAAAATGTGTTAGTTATTGGTGGAACAGGAGCTATTGGGTCGGCGGCAATTCAACTTTTGACCTATTTTGGTGTAAATGTAACAGCTGTTGGAGATCCAAAAAATTTAGAATTGATGCTTTCTTTAGGAGCGAAAAGAGCATTGGACTATACAACTTCTGATTTCACAAAAGAACCATACCAATACAGTCATATTTTTGATTGTGTTGGAAAAAGTTCATTTGGAATGTGCAAACCAATTTTGTTAGACAAAGGCGTTTATATTTCTTCAGAATTAGGCAAATTTGGGGAGAATATATTTTTTGCAATGTTCACTCCTTGGTTAGGAAGTAAAAAAGTTATTTTTCCAATTCCTAGTAAAATAAAAGATAGTGTTCTTTTAGTCAAAAGATTAATAGAAGAAGGCAAATATCAAGCCGTTATAGACCGAAAATATCCACTCAACGAAACTGTTGAAGCTTTTACTTATGTGCTAAAAGGTCAAAAAATCGGAAATGTTGTGCTCTTCAT
>JAHEAQ010000173.1 GCA_024642705.1 Bacteroidota bacterium
CTATACAATTCGCTCATTTATTAAATTATCTGTTGATTGTATTTAAGATTAAAGATCTATTATAACTTTCAATCCAAGAAACTTAAATTATAATCTTCACGTTATATAACTTAAGTGTTATATTTGTGCATGAATTGGAACATTGAATTTCATGAAGATTTTGCAGATGAATTTGAAAAATTTTCAATTCCAGTTCAAGATAACATACTTGTAAAAGTAAAATTATTGCAAGAATTTGGGGCATAGTTGGGAAGACCTTATGTAGATACACTTCATGGCTCAGCCCATAATAATATGAAAGAGCTTCGATTAAATGTCGAAAATGGAGTCTGGAGAGTAGCATTTGCTTTTGATCCAGAAAGACATGCTATATTGCTTGTTGCAGGAAATAAAAAGGGAGTGGGCCAAAAAAGGTTTTATAAAAGATTGATAGCAATTGCTGATTCCAGATTTAGCCAACATTTAGGTAAAAAATAAAAACATCAAAATGGCAATTCCAGTTAAAGAAATATTCGATCGGCTTCCTGCAGAAAGGAAAAAGAGAATTGATCGAGAGGCAAAAAAATTAATTAAGGAATATAAAGGTCTGCAAGAATTTAGAAAAGATCTTGGCTTGACTCAGGAACAACTAGCAGGACAAATGAAAATTAGTCAAGTAAACATTTCAAGACTTGAAAGCAGAGATGACATGCATCTTTCTACATTGCGAAAGTATGTTGAAGCCTTGGGCTGCAATCTTGAAATAAATATCAGAATTCCTGACCAATCTGTGGTACGAATTTCACATTTGCTTAGAAATTAATTCAAAGCAATATCAAACTTTTCTGCTTAAAACCGAAATTAAAGATATTATCTCACTTGCCTATTACAGGTATTTATCTAAAAATCAAGAAAAAAAATCTGAGCACAAATATTTAATTCTGAAATACTTATATTCGGCTTTTTATTGAGTTTAGTTTGGTAATTGCTTCATTTAACATTTAAGTTTCACATTTAATTTGGGCCAAAAACCTAATTTATTATTTGTTCGTATAAGAAATCGCCGAACTTATCTCATTTCATTGTTTCAAAATCATCATAATTATTTAGAATGAATAAAATTGTTTTATTAATGGCGATCATAATCGTCGTTAGTGCATGTACTCAAAAAACCACACCAAAAATTCTCGTATTTTCAAAAACTGAAGGCTTTAGACATACTTCTATTGAACCAGGCGTAGAAGCAATTAAAAAACTTGGAACCGAAAATGGGTTTGAAGTAGACCACACTGAAGATGCAACTTTAATTTCTGAAGAAAATCTCGGTCAATATAATGCAGTGATTTTCTTAAGTACAACAGGTGACATCTTTGATGAGAATCAACAATATGAGTTTCAAAGGTATATTCAAGCTGGAGGTGGATTTGTAGGAATTCATGCTGCTGCAGATACAGAATACAATTGGCCTTGGTATGGCAAATTGGTAGGCGGATATTTTTCAAGCCACCCCAATAACCCTAATGTTAGAAATGCAAATGTAGTAGTAATTGATTCCACTCATCTTTCTTGCAATCATATTCCCCACATATGGAATTTAGATGATGAATTGTACAATTATAAAGACTTGAATCCAGACATGCATGTTTTGCTTAATCTAGATGAAACTTCCTATGAAGGAGGAACTAACGGTGCAGATCATCCAATAGCATGGACTAATAAAATAGAAGGCTCTAACATGTTTTACACAGGTCTTGGACATACGGATGAATTATTTTCAGATGAAACTTATTTAAAACATGTTCTAGGTGGAATTCAATATGTGATTGGAGACGGAAAAAAACCTGATTTTACAAAAGATAATGTAGCTCCAACTTTGAATAGGTTTCAAAAAAATGTATTGGATCAAAACTTGAATGAACCCATGGAATTGGTTATGTTGCCCGATGGTGACATTTTATTCATTGAGCGTAAAGGTGACATGAAATTATATAGTATGGAAGAAAAGAAAACTAAAGTTGTACATTCTTTTGATGTTCATACTGTGCATGAAGATGGATTGCTTGGTTTAACTTTAGACCCAAATTATAAAGAAAACAATTGGATATACTTATTCAATAGTCCCAATATCGATGAATCTGTACAACATGTATCCAGATTTATTTACAAAGACGGAGTTGTAGATACAACAAGTGAAAAAATAGTAATTAAAATTCCAGTGCAAAGAGAAGAATGTTGTCACTCAGCAGGTTCCATGGAATTTGATAGTCACGGAAATTTACTCATAGCGGTTGGTGACAATACAAATCCACATCAATCAAATGGATATTCTCCTAGTGATGGTAGGCCTGGAAGAGAACCTTTTGATGCGAGAAGATCATCTGCTAACACCAACGATCTAAGAGGAAAAATTCTACGAATAACGCCTACGGCAGAAGGTTCTTATACAATTCCTCAAGGCAATTTATTCGCAAATTCTTCTGAAGGCAGGCCAGAAATTTATGTAATGGGTTGTCGAAATCCATACCGATTTTTTGTTGATCCTAAAAATGATTATTTATACTGGGGAGACGTGGGGCCAGATGCGGGTGCGGATGGTGAAACTCGAGGACCCAAAGGGCATGACGAAGTGAACCAAGCCAGAAAACCAGGATTTTTTGGATGGCCTCTATTTGTTGCAAATAATAAAGCTTATTTTGAATATGATTTTGCTGCAGACAAGCCTAATGCTTTATATGACGCCGCAAAACCTATCAATAATTCCCCAAATAATACTGGAGCTAAAGAATTACCGCCTGCACAGGAGGCATTTATTTATTATCCTTATGAAGAATCTGTAGAGTTTCCATTGGTGGGAACCGGAGGCAGAAATGCAATGGCAGCTTTTGTTTACCATTATGATGATTATCCAGATTCTCCGAATAAATTGCCTAAATATTATGATGGCAAATTATTTACTTACGATTGGATGAGAGGTTGGTTTATGGCCGTGACAATGAATGAACAAGGAGATTACATTTCGATGGAAAGGTTTCTTCCCAACCATAAATTTTCAAATGCTATAGATATAATTATGAATGAAAAAGGTGAAATATACCTTTTAGAATACGGAACAGCATGGTTCTCTAGGAATGAGGATGCGAGATTGGTTCAATTAAAATTCAGCGGCGGAAACAGAAGTCCAGTTCCTGAGTTTAAGGTCAATAAAACGATTGGT
>JAHEAQ010000119.1 GCA_024642705.1 Bacteroidota bacterium
ACCATACTAGGATCTCTATACACTACTTTCCTTCCAAATACACCATCTCCAGAATTATCGTATTCTCCAACTCCGGCACCACCATTGCCAATTCCACTATCTCCATCATCTCCTTTTGGATCTTTTCCAGCACCAGTTCCAGATTCAGCTTTACCAACTCCTGTAGTTTTTCCTCCATTTGGGGAAGTGGTTTTGGAGTCAGAACCTGTCGTTTTTACTGCACCTGAACTACCTGATGTAGAATTTGTAGGTGTAGTTGTTTTAGTTGGTTCTTTTTGGGGCTCAACTTTAGGTTTTGGTGGTTCAGGTATTACTTCTGGTTCTTGTTTTTCAATTATTACTGGCTCTTCTGCTGCAAAAATTTCACTAGCTTTTTCTAATATTCTAGAAAAAATTGGTCTTGAAGGCTCAGGTGTAACTACCTTAACTGGTTCAGGTACTTTGACAGGATCAGGCACTTTAACTGGATCAGGTTTCTCCACTGGCTTTTCTGGCTCCTTTTCTTCTTCTGGTGTAACTTCAGCTTTTTGAAATTTTTCATCCTTTGGAGCAGGAGCACCAGCAGCGGCCTCGCTTTTAAAACTAGCAGAACTCTTTGAATCTGAAAAATTCACTGCTACAGCGTATTGATTGTCAATGTTTTTATCTAATTCTATGGGTAATCGCCAAAGGAAAAACAACAACAATAATAATATGATATGAAGACCAACAGAAAATCTTTTAGATCTTCTTTGAATTCTTTGTTCTTCGATGCTTGCTGAAATTTGCATAATTCTTTTATTTATAAGACTAAAAAGTTAGCTTGAAATGGGTTAAAATTTTCTTAATATTATATTAATAAAAATATAAATATGACAAACAACATGCCTAAACTAACTTTCTGGTAACTAACGTCAACAAAATATTGAAAATTGTCTTCCTTAGAAGACTATTTTATAAAGCTTTCTTTACTCTAAAATATTATCTTTTTTTGAATGCCAGTTTTTTGCAATAAAAATAAAAGATTATTTTCGGATTTTGTTCGTTATTGTTTTGGGTAAAAGAAGTTTTTGAGAAATATTAATTGTCTGAATATTTTCAAATTTTGAATACTAAAAATTTTGTGAAATAAAATTACCTATTTAAATAGTTCTATTTATAACATTTATATGAAAAACAATTTACTTAGTTTCTTTTTATTAATCCAAATCTCTTTAAATGCACAAATTAATGGTCGATTGAATGTGCCATTTACTTCCTCAAACGGAGATTTATATCCTAATGCATTAACTGGAGGATTTGAAGCACCACAGTTTCACGAAATTGACCTCAACCTGGATGGAATTAAAGATCTCTTAGTTTTCGATCGTAAAGGAAGTGTTATGAGAACTTTTCTGTATGATGAAAGTAAAACTTTTCCCTATGTGTATGCGCCAGAATTCGAAGCAATTTTCCCCAATATACAATGTTGGTTAAATGTTCAAGATTTTAATAAAGATGGTATTGACGACTTATTTACATGTGGAGTAACCGATCCAGTTACCGGTATTGAAGTTTGGACAGGGCATATTATTGATGGTAAATTGGGATTTTCTGCTTTTCATCATACAAATTCACCTTATAATATTATTTATTATGAAGATGGAAGTAAATTCAAACAATTGTATGTTGGAAATAATGGCATTCCAGCTTTTTCTGATTTAGATCAAGATGGAGACATTGACATTTTAGCCTTTCAGCCATCTGGTGGATATTTATATCATTTTAAAAATATGTCTGTTGAAAGGGGGTTCAATTCAGATAGCCTTTTATACATTCAATCTGATTTTTGTTGGGGAAAATTTTACGAAGGTGGATTAATACCAGATATAATATTAAGTCCTGATGAAACTAATTGTGCGCTTCCTTCTGAGATTATGAATTCATCCACCAGACATGAAGGCATTACCATTACTGCATTTGATAAAAATGGAGATGGCCTTCAAGATCTTCTATTGGGAGAAGTAACAAGCAAAAATTTGATTTATATTGAAAATGGAGGAACCATTGATAATGCTTTTGCCACATATAAAGAAAAAGATTTTCCAGCTGATGATGTTCCTGTAGAAATGGCAATTTTCTTGGCTTCATTTATTATTGATGTAGATAGAGATGGGAGAAAAGATATCATAGTAAGCCCAAATTCTTCATTTGCAACCAATACTGAGAATGCATGGTATTATAAAAATGTTGATCAAAATGGTTCTTCAGTTTATGAATTAATACAAGAAGATTGGCTAGTTGGAACTAGTCTGGATTTTGGTACCGATTCATATCCTTCTTTTGTGGATTATAATGCAGATGGTCTTGTGGATATTGTTATCGGTTCTTATGCATTAATAGGAAAGCCTGAAGGAGTAATAACGAAATTGGTACTTTTTGAAAATATTGGAGATGAAAATAATCCAAAATACACTTTGAAAGATGATGATTATTTAGGCTTTTCTGCTTATTCTTCCTTTGATAAATCTTATACGCCAGCATTTGGCGATTTAGATGGAGATAAAGACCTTGATATATTGATGGGGAGCTTGGCAGGAGATTTAATTTACATGGAAAATATTGCAGGAGAAGGAAATCCATTAAGTTTTAATACTCCCATATTTGATTTTTTTGAATTAAATACAGAGAATAACTCAGTAAGAACAACTATTGTTGATATTAATGAGGATGGTCTTGGAGATATTGTTGTTGGAGGAAGAAATTCATATAGTGTTAGTGATGGTATTGTATCATTAAAGTATTTTTTAAACACTGGAACTATATCAAATCCAAAATTTTCTAATGAGTTAAGTGTTCTTGGATATGGCGATGTAAATGTTAAAGATGCCGGAGATAGTAAAGTTTCAGCTGCACCCAAATATTATAAAGCTGGATCAACAGACTATTTATTTGTGGGTAATGAGGTTGGAAGAATAGCTGTTTATGAAAAAAATGAGTCAGAAAATGATTTTGAACTTTATACCGATAATTTGTTTCAGCAATATTTTGGAAGAAGAATAACTGTTGATATTTCTGACATTGACAATGATGGTTTTTTAGAATTAATTGCAGGCAATGAAAGGGGAGGGATCAACATTTTTGATACGGTGATACAATCAAATGGAGAAATTTCAAGTGTCTTTAATCCTGCAAACTCAGGTAACTCGATAACAGTATTTCCGAACCCAGCAAATGCTACTTTGACGTTTGATGGGTTAGGGAAAAGAGCCCATAAAGTATTGATTTATGATAATTTAGGGAGGTTGATTGGGAGTGAAATAATAAATGATAATATTTTAGATATTGAATATCTTTCACCTGGTATATACTTTTTCAAATTGTCAGATCATACAGTAATCCATAGTGGAAAGTTTATAAAATTATAATGTAGAAAAGGAAAAAGTAAAATATCTCCGTACTATCGTTAAGCTAGGAACGTCAATAAAAACTGTGCTATCAGAATTTTTAAAATCAATGCAACTGGAAGGATCGTAGTATATCCAATATTTGGTAATTTGTTTCCAGACTGTTCGTTTGCAAAATCTAAAACAGCAGGCTGACCTGCAGCCATTCCGGAGAGTATAGAATAAGGTATTTTTAATATTTTATACCCTACTAACAATAACATGCTAGAAGAGACAATGACCAAAAGAATGGAAGCTGCAAATATTTGTAGACCATTTCCACTATGAAAAGTTGAAATAAAGGAATGTCCAGAATTTATTCCCACTCCAGCTAGCAATAAAATAAGTGAAAATTGCCTGAGCGTTAGGTTTGCACTATAAGGAAGCACCCAAACAATAGGGCCTGATCTCCTCAACCCACCAAGGATTAAAGCTACAACTAATGGACCTCCTGCATATCCGAGTGAGAAGTTAAATCCTCCAGGAAATTCCATTTTTATCATCCCGACCACCAATCCAAGTGTGATACCTAGGCCAAAAGAAAAAAGATTTACATGGCTTATTTTATCATATGAGTCCCCAAATACCTTCGTAATTTCTTCAGCATCTTTTCGTTTGCAAACAATTCTAACTCTGTCACCAAGTTCTAGAACGGTATTGTTACTAGCTATAACATCGATATCACCCCTTCGAACTCGTGTGATAATTAAATTATAATGCTCTGATAAATTCAAACTTGCTATTGACTTGCCACTAACATTTGGATTGGAAACAAATATTCTTCTTTGGGTATAAGAAGAAGATTCGTAGGAAATTTTCTCATCATTTTCATATCCAATTATTGGAATAATTACTTCAAGATCATCGCTGTCGCCAACTAACATCACTTCATCATCCACATGCAAGACAGTATCCCAATTGGTCAGATTAGTCTCTTTTCCGCTTTTAACCCGGCCAAAGACAATTTTCCAATCATTTTTTTTGAGTATTTCCCTTATGGTTAAACCATTAAAATCTTCATTCTTAATAACCACACTTGCATTGATGATGTTCCGATTTACAGGGTAGGTGTTTTTTAACTTTTTAGCTTCTTTTTGAAAATCTACTTTTAATATTTTTTTGAAAATGAATAATGAAAATAGCACACCAATAATGGCCATTGGGTAAGATATAGAGTAACCAATAACCGCATTGTCACTAAGTTGAGCGGCTAAAATAGGATCCTTAACAGTAGATGTGATAATATCAATAATGGATGCTAAGGCAGGAGTGTTGGTGGTAGCACCAGCAAATATTCCTGCAGCCATGGCATGGTCGATATCTAAAATAATGAAAATTAAGTATACCAGTAAACCTGTAGCAATCAACATGATGCTAATAAAAATCATGTCTTTAAACCCGCGAATCTTAAAGGCTTTATAAAAAGCTGATGCACTATGCAATCCCACAGTGTATATGAAAACTACCAATCCCAACAGCACAATAATTTGGGGAACTTTAATTTCTGGATTTAGCGCACCAAAAAATAGACCTACAAACAATACTCCAGATACTCCGAAATTAACTCCTTTTATTTTTATGTTTCCGAGTGCATAGCCAATCGCTGCAACTACGAATAAAAGAAGTAAGGGATTCTCAATAAATACTTCCATAGTACAAATTTAGCCCATTTATTTAATAAACATTAAAGAATGGTTATTCAGAATAGTTACGAGAACCAAAAATTAAACTGCCAATTCTTACAATAGTACTTCCTTCTTCTAAAGCGATTTTGTAATCTCCTGACATTCCCATAGAAATTTCTTTAAAACCCTCAATTGTGCTAAAAAATAGATTTTTTAGCTGTTGTCTAAAGGAAACAAGTTGTTGAAACTCTTTGCGAATTTGATCTTCATCTTCTGTAAATGTAGCCATTCCCATCACGCCACAAAAATTGATGTTTGGATATTTTTCAAGTTGAAATTGTGACACCAATTCATCGAAATTGAAACCATACTTATTTTCTTCTTTTGCAATTTTTATTTGCAATAAAACATTAATAATTCGTTGGTTATCTTTAGCTTTTTTATCAATTACTTCAAGTAAATCAAAATTATCGACGGAATGGATCATGAAAATAAAGGGGGCGATTTGTTTTACCTTATTTTTTTGCAAATGGCCAATCATATGCCAATTGATATCTTTCGGAAGCGAATTGTATTTACTTACCAACTCTTGAACTTTATTTTCCCCAAACGAACGTTGACCTGCTTCGTATAATTCAAGAATTGCTTCTATAGGCTTAGTTTTTGAAACTGCAACAAGATGTGCTTCATAATTTGAAAGATCTTGTTGAATGGAAAGGAGATTGCTCATTATTGGTTTTAAATCTTAACGATTGAAAATTTTATTTCTAGTTTTTAAAACAATCCATACAATTCACTATCCACCATTTGAACGATTTTGCCAAAATCTTCTGGACTATTTTTGAAGTCTAAAGAATCAGTTTCAATAATTAACAACGGACCAGCTTTATAATTGGTAATCCAACGCTCATATTTATCATTTAGTCGTTTCAAATAATCCAGACTCATATTGCCTTCATATTCACGGCCTCTAGTTTGAATGTGAGATACGAGTGTTGAAATAGAAGCTTTAAGGTAAATGAGCAAATCTGGTGGTTTGACTTGATTTGCCATAGTTTTAAAAAGTGTAAAATAATTTTCAAAATCTCTTTTTGCCATAAGTCCCATATCATGAAGATTAGGGGCAAAAATGTAAGCATCTTCATAAATGGTTCTGTCTTGAATGATGGTCTTGTCCCCTTTTCTAATTTCCAACAATTGCTGATATCGGCTATTTAAAAAATAAATCTGCAAATTAAAAGACCATCGTTGCATATCATTGTAAAAATCACTCAGATAAGGATTGGTATTCGTGTCTTCATAATGTACTTCCCACTTATAATGATGGGCTAATTTTTCAGACAAAGTGGTCTTTCCTGCTCCAATATTTCCAGCTATTGCTATATGTTTGATGTTTTTTTTATTGTCCATAAGATTTCAAATGTGCGCTAAAATACAATTTACCTATAATTATCATATGACATTAAGTCTTAGATTATCAAAATGTTGAAAACTTTATCATATATGTTTTAATTGAATACCTATTTCAAAACAATTTGAACCAATATTGAAGATGCATTTTATCAAAAGCGTGGCTTAAGACATAATATTTAGTATTTTTACAGGATAATTATGGTTGATGGAAATAAATGATGATTTGATCAAAAAGCTGGAGAATCTTTCTAAACTTTCTTTTTCAGAGGGGGAAAGAGAAATAATAAAAAAAGATTTGGAAAATATTCTTGAAATGATTGATAAAATCCAGGAAGTAAATACTGATGACGTGGCACCGCTCCAATATGTAAATTCCAATGTGAATATCATGCGAGAGGATGTGCCGAATAATGAGATTTCTAATGAAGAAGCATTGAAAAATGCGCCGTCTTCTTCAGGTCCCTATATTTCAGTTCCAAAAGTTATTGATTTATAATTACAATCAAATACAAGTGAAAATTTATACAAAAACAGGAGACGAGGGCAACACTTCTTTATTCGGTGGGACGAGGGTAGCGAAAGATGATTTGCGAATCGAGGCATATGGGACGGCTGATGAGCTAAATTCTTTTATAGCATTATTGATCTCTTCAATGGAGATTAACGAAAAAACAAAATTTTTACTTGAAATTCAAAATAATATTTTTGTCATTGGCTCAATGCTTTCAATGCCATCCAATAAAAATTTCAATATTCCTGAAATCAAAGAAGTGGATATCGAAAAATTGGAATTGGAAATTGATTCTATGGAATTAATCTTGGAACCACTGGCTAACTTCATATTGCCACCAGGAAATAAAACAGTTAGTTTGTGTCATATATGCAGAACAATTTCAAGAAGAACAGAAAGAAGGATTGTAACATTAGATAAAGTGGAAATTATTAATCCATTGATTATTAAGTATCTAAATAGGCTTTCAGATTTTTTCTTTGTACTTTCTAGGTATTTAGCTAAAGAGCTAGGAGTTCCAGAAACTATTTGGAAACCTAACAAATGATTTTATCTAACTTGATTCACAAGTTTGAGATGAAAATGAAGCTTAAATAATGGAAAATAAATATGATATAGCAATTATAGGAGGCGGTCCAACAGGATTGAATTGCGCCATCGCAGCCCACAATGCAGGATTAAGCTATATAATCATAGAAAGGGGAGTGCTCGTAAATTCAATTTACAATTTTCCAGTAAATATGACTTTCTTTTCTACTTCTCCAGTTTTGGAAATTGGGAAAATTCCTTTTATCTCTCATGGTGATAAACCAACAAGGCGCGAAGCATTAGAGTATTATCGTCGCATTGTGGAAAGTTTTAACATGAATATTCATTTGCTTGAAGAGGTTAAAAACATCAAAAAGAATAAAGATGATTTCGACGTAAAAACAACTAAAAATATTTATAAAGCTAAATATGTTATTGTTTCTACTGGATATTTTGATACGCCGAGATTGATGAATGTGCCAGGTGAAAATCTGTTGAAAGTGAAACATTATTATGATGATGCACATGTCTATATAGGAATGGATGTGTTGGTTGTTGGAGCTGCGAATTCAGCTTGTGATGTGGCTTTAGAGTGCTATTATAAAGGGGCAAATGTGACAATGGCCATTAAGTCTGCAGAATTGTACAAAGGTGTGAAGTATTGGATACGTCCCAATATAGAGAATAGAATAAAGGAAGGATCCATAAAAGCTTATTTCAATACTGAAGTTAAGGAGATAAAGCCAGAATCCGTTGTACTTAGGACTCCAGAAGGGGAATTAGAAATTGATAATAATTTTGTTCTGGCAATGACTGGTTACTTGCCAGATTATAAGTTTCTTAAACTATTAGGACTCGATGTAGACACGAAAGAAAATTGTGTTCCCACTCACAATGAGGAAACTTTAGAATCAAATATAGAAAATGTTTATGTTGCTGGAGTGATATGTGCAGGGATGAGTACTAGCAAACTATTTATTGAGAATACCAGAGATCATGGGGGTAAAATTATCAATGACATCATCAATAAAGAAAGCGTAAAATCTCTCACATGATTTTTATCACCTTAAAGTATGATTTAAATTATTGGTTTTCTTTGGCAATGAGTTTATATTTAAAATATAAGAAGCTTAATAAAATATCACTCAATTGATTTTGGGTGAATAGTTCAAGCCAAAGGAGGATAAAACCTCCTTTTTTTATGGTTAATTTCTGGTAATATAAAATCTCTACCAATCCCAACCTAGTTATGAATCACCTATGCCTATTCGATTGTATTAGTTTCTAAAATATGATTTTGACATTTCTCTATTCCAAGAAAATTTGGATTTCCAATATTCTTTATCAAAAAGATTGGGGAGATGTTTTTTTAATTATTAATAAAATTGTTTTCGAAAGAGTCGAGGTAATTTATAATTTTAAGAAAATATCTAATATTGAAAAGGATTCAATAATTAGAATTTAAAAAGTGGTTGATTAAAGTGAAATTATTTAACCATATTTATCAATATACAATTCTATATAACTGTAGATTAATTATATACCATATGAAAATTCCTTTTTTAATAATATTTGTTCTTTGTTCAATAATACCATTATCAGGTTCGACAGAATATGGATCCAACCTAGATTCCATTGTTTTATCGAATGATAGTTTTACAAAAAAGATTTTCACTAGTGGAGAAAAACCAGCTTCAATTTCTGTAAAATTTTATGATTCGAAGAATGTTTTAGTAGCAGAAACCAATAAAAACCTCCCGTTGTTTGAATTTTGTTTGAACAATATGGTTTTTTCCTCTAATGATCCTATGTGGTTAAACACAGCAGTAAATCAGCGTAAAATGCAAAATGGAGGCATAGAATATAGTTTAGAGTTTCGAGGATCAAATGGATTAGTAGATGGTTTGGAAATTACCATCTACCAACAAATTTTTCCAAATTCGACCTTAATCAGAGAAAAATTAATACTTATAAATTCAGGAAACCAAGCCTTTCGGTTGAATAAAAATAACGGAAAAATTCTATTCAAATTTCCACAATACAGCTTATTATTAAAGGATAAAAGTAAGACGTCATCGACTGAATTTAGACTAGCAAATTGGGAATCCAAGCCTATCACATTTGGAGACAAAACAAAGTTTAATCATATGTTTTATCCTGATATTCGAGATCATGAACTATCAGAAAGTAATTTACTTAGTTTGAAAGGCCCAATAAGTATCATTAATAATGAAAAGTATAGTTGGATGACAGCATTTGAACATGCTTCGCAAGATAATTTAAATGGAATTATTAAAAATAGAGAAAAAGAACAAGAGAATTTGGACTTTATTGATCCCTTGCAAGGCACAATAGGTGCATTTAATTTTCCAAAACATAATGATGATTTTAAGTTTATTGATATTCAATACCTTAAACAAGCAGATAATATAAGTGTTTCTGTAAATCTTAATCGAGGCGCATATTTAGACAATGAAGAAATTAATGCACAACATCCCTACGCAACAGTTTGGAATGCAACAGCTTTTTACGAAGACAATGATATTGAAAAGGGAAAAAAGATTATTCAACAATATCTATTAAATCAAATTTGTGAAAAACCGGCGAGTAGAAAACCAGAATTTTATTACAATACTTGGGGTATGCAGCGTGAAGCTAATATTGTAAATAATAAAGATATTCGAGGTGTGCTGACTTATAATAGAATATTTGAAGAAATTCAATATGCTGCAGAATTGGGTGTGGATATATTCGTATTAGACGACGGATGGGAACAAATGCAAGGTGATTGGACGCCAAATAAAGAAAGATTACCGCAAGGACTGGCGCCAATCAAACAAAAGTTAGATGAATATGGATTAAAAATGGGATTGTGGTTTTCTCCTGCAGGAATTGATCCAAATGCTCAGCGTTATAAAGAACATCCAGAATGGATTATTCTCGATTCTGAAAAAAATCCAATAAAAGCACAATGGGGACTTCCGGCTTTTGATATGGTCAGCGATTTTTTTGAATATTTTATTGAGGATTGCAAAAAACTTATCGACGATGGCGTTTTATTTTTTAAATGGGATGCTTTGAATACATTCTACAGTAGTTTGCCCAATTTAGATCATGGCTCCGATAAATATTCTGACAAAGAAATCAGAGAAAGATATGAATACCTTTTTCCGATTTATATTACTCGAGCTATGGAAATTCTGACAGATTATCAACCTGAACTGGTAATAGAAATAGATTTAACAGAAGCGCGAAGAGTTATGATGGGATTGGCACCTTTAAGCCAAGGAAAGCTTTTTTTTATGAATAATGGTGTCAGCAGTTATAATGATTATTCCTCCTACCGAACCATGTCTATAAGGACTATTCCAAAAGAATATGCAGGAATTATTCCTTTAGAACTATTTACTTTTGCGAGTTACCCTCAAAATACTATGAATAGCATGCATTATAATGTGAACACTTCATTAATAGCTGGACACGGATTTTGGGGGAATCTTAAACTTATGTCCCATTCAGAGCGCCTTGAAGTAAGTGAAAAGGTTAAAAAGTCTAAGCAAATATTAACTTATATAGTTGAGAGTAATCTGGAAATTCAAGGTGATATTGGAGATCCGTTGGAAATTTATTCCCAAATTAATCACGAAGAGAGTGCCGGTCAGATAATTATATTTAATAATGAGAAGCCATATTCTTTTGAAAATAAAATAAAAGTTGATACAAATAAATTCCTTGCGGTTTTAAACCAACCTTATTTACTTGCGTCAGATTCAATTAATATAAATTTTCACGATGACAAGAATTTTTCAACAAACGAAGCATTTATATTGCCAAATAAAGGTTTAGGAATTTCTATTTTGAGTTCAACTTGCATTTTGGATAAAGTTGATTTAAATAAAGACAGCTTGGAATATGTTACTAAAGGGAAAGGTCAACAAATTATTATTTGGAATAATACGTATGGTGAGCTATTGATAACTGGGAGCACTGAAATTGAATATGCAATTGAAAAATTAAAAGAAAATATGGTTATTAGAATTTCTACAAATTCAGAGACTCCAACAATAATCACAATAATAAAAAATTAAATAAATTTTCGCTGCTAACTAGAATTATTGAATTGAACGAAAGACAAAAGTAATGGATGTAAATGAGTAAACGTATCCATTAATTATTCAAAAAATCTATTAAATTTTGATTAAGAAAGAGGGATTCAAATTGTTAAAAACTACATTTTAAGACATTGGACCTAATAGGAAACATTTATTTCGTTTCTTTTGTAAAATAATAATTTTATCCAATTCGATTAATAATCTAATTAAAGTGTATATATTTATA
>JAHEAQ010000032.1 GCA_024642705.1 Bacteroidota bacterium
TTACGAATATGAAAAAAATTTACTATTTAATTTTAACTGTGTTTATGATTTCAAGCACGCTTCAACTGAATGCACAACGGATTAAAGTCATTGAACCTAGTACTGACCCATCAGCCCCTGCAGATATCTTTAATGAAATAATGGGAGACACTACTGAAACTGGAGAAAGAGTAGACAATAACACCATTTACAAATTACAAAATGGCCAGATTTATATAACATCTGGGCGTCTAGTAAACACAACGGATTGGAAACTGCATATTGAAGCTGTTGACTTAGAAGACACGGCAGTTAAGCCTATTCTTTCTAGAATTCCAAATGCAAGTGGTACTTACCCTGACATCATGTGGCCTAAAGGTGATTTGACGCTCAAAAATCTTTGGATTATTTCTGGAGAAAAAGGTCCTCTTGAAACCATGGATTGGGGAAAAATTAGAATTTCTGGAGAAAATACAAGAGTTATTGTTGATAATTGTCTGATTGAAAAGGACAGAGGTGGATTTCTTCAAATGAGAGCGGATGGAATAAAATGTTATGTGACTAATTGTCTATTCAGAAATGGATCGAATAGAAGAATACTAGAAGGAAATGGACGGGGCATTGATACTAGAAACTATGCCATGGATACTCTAATTATTAAGAATACAATTGTTCATAATATTGCTGATCGTTTCTTAAGAAGTCAAGGTGGAACAGTTCCTCACAATTATATAGAAATCGATCATTGTACAGGTTTCAATATTACAGGCAGACACGGATTCATCCAATTAGGAAGAGTAAATACAGCTAAAATAACCAATAATTTATTCATTAATCCTCTTATGCAAGGAACATCTCCAAAATATACGGATGAACAAACACAACCTGATAATGATGCCCATAAAGTCATAACATTAGACACCTTATTTGAAAATACTGCTCTTGAGATATCGAATAACAATATTTTCTGGACACAAGATGTAATTGATTATTGGGCAACAAATGATTCTGTAAGTATGCCAGCAGTTTTATCAGACCTGGTTATTGAAAGTTTAGGTGATAAAGTTGAAAATGCTTACTTCCAAGATCCACTTGAATTAAATAATGTACCGGGATCTGTTTTACAATTTGTAATAGATTTATATGCAGACCCAACATCGCTAAATATGTATGATTTAACTGTTGAAGATATTGCATTGGCAGGAAGTGATTATGATTCAGGAAATTTATTTGATTTCGCCTCATTCGATCCATGCTATTCACCTGATGCGAGTTCAGCTCATGCTGATACTGAAGGTGATGCAATAGGAGCAGTAGCAAATTGTGCCGAATTAGCAAGTGGAGTTCAGGAAACTAGGATTAATAATGCGTTGGAATTATTTGTTTATCCAAATCCAGCACAGAATGTCACTTCATTTTCATTTACTACAGCAATGAAAGGAAGAGTCAATTTGAAAATCTTTGATATACAAGGAAATTTGATAACTACATTATTAAACCAAGAAACTTATCCAGGAAATCATACTGCAATTTGGGATAATCTTGAATCATTTGCAGCTGGAATTTACTTTGCTTATATCAGCACACCAGAAGGACGTATGTATACAAAAGTAATTTTAGAGTAATCATATTCATTTTCAGTGGGTGGAAATGTCACCACCCACTGTTTTAATTTTTTCGAATACAAATTTCTATTATTGAAATCTGCGTTAGCAACTAACGCCTGGCCTTCCATTATCTAAATTAATAAGAGTTTATGAAATTATTGGTCCTGACTTTTTATTTTCTATTATGTTTATTCTTTACAATCAATTGCGTTTCATCTGAACAAGAAAAAACCTTACAAAAACTTTCGACTCAAGATAGATTAGAAGAGATATCCAAAAAAATGGCCGGTTATCTTGCTGTTCTTTCTCCAGACTCTTTAAATATTCCTAGAGCTTTAGAAAAAGATGGTAAATTAATTGGTACAAATTCAAGGCAATGGACCAGCGGTTTTTTTCCTGGGACACTTTGGCAACTATATGGTAATAGCAAAAATGAAAAACTTAAAATAGCTGCTGAGACTTGGACAGCATTCATTGGAAAAGAACAATTCGATACTCACACACATGATCTTGGCTTTAAAATAAATTCTAGCTTTGGAAAAGGGTATGAAATATCGGGAAATGAAAAATATAAGAATGTAATAATTCAAGCTTCAAAAACTTTATCTAAAAGGTTCAACAGTAAGATAGGTTCTTTAAGATCTTGGGATTGGAATGCGGACATTTGGCAATTTCCAGTAATCATTGATAATATGATGAATCTTGAAATGCTTTTCGAGGCTACTGAATTTACAGGAGACTCCTCTTTTTATCAAATTGCTGATCAACATGCAAAAACGGCTATGCGAAATCATATGCGCCCTGATAATAGTTCTTACCATGTGATAGATTATGATACACTTACGGGTGATGTCAGATTGCGTATAACCCATCAAGGATATAGTGATGAATCTGCATGGTCTAGAGGACAAGCTTGGGCACTTTACGGGTTTACAACAGCTTATGCAAAAACAAAAAATGTCAAATACCTTGAGAAAGCGGAAGAAATAACAAAGTATATTTTTAACAACCCAAATTTGCCAGAGGATTTGATACCGTATTGGGATTTCAACGCCCCAAATATTCCAAATGAAGTAAGAGATGTAAGCGCTGCATGTGTTACTGCCTCAGCACTTTTAGATTTGATGAATTTTGTTCCTGAAAACAAAGAATTGTATATGAGTTATGTTGATGGAATATTGAATAGTCTATCAGAAGAAAAATATCAGTCTAATGTTCCACCCTTCATATTAGACCATAGCACTGGTAGCGTTCCTGGTGATTTTGAAATTGACGTACCTATTATATATGCTGATTACTATTATGTGGAAGCCCTCATAAAGAGACTTTCCAAAGAAAAAAACTAATCTCCAAAAGATACCATTTTCAAATGTTATAGCACCAATTAAAAAATATGAAAAAATCTTTCCAGACTCTTGGGTTAATTAGTGTCGTTTTTATTTTGAATTATTTAAATGTTTTTCCAGGTTCAAAATCTTTGCAGCATAGAATAAAAATGAATATCAATGAAGGATGGGAATATTTAGAAAATAATAGCCAAGAAGAATTCAGTATATCAAAATTACAAGGATGGCAGGATATTAATTTACCCCATACTTGGAATCAATGGGATGCCATGGACCAAAATCCAGGGTATAGAAGAGATGCTAGTTGGTACAAAAAAGAAATATTTATTGACAATTTTATTGGTGCTGATTACATCTTATATTTCGAAGGAATAAATATTTCAAGCGATATATATATCAATGGAAATTTGGCTGGTAAACACGTTGGTGGATACATTGGATTTGAAATTGACATTTCAGCATGGGTAAAAAAAGATTCAAAAAACACTATTTGTATTCGTGTTGACAATGGATACGATCCAGATATTATTCCTTCTCAAAAAGCTGATTTCTTTATTTATGGAGGTATAACCCGTGACGTGTGGCTAAAAATACTCCCTAAGAATCACATTACATCAATTAAAATTTCTACTCCAATTGTTTCAAAACTACATGCAGAAACAAATGTTAAAATTAATTTGAACAACATTGACATTTTAAACAAAAACACCAAATTAAAATTTAAAATTATAGATTTGGAAAACGATATCGTAGTTATTGAAAAAAAATATGAAGGAAAAGAACTTATAGAAGAGCCTTTTGTCCTGCCAATTCTTAATAACCCAAAACTGTGGTCACCAGACCAACCTCATCTTTATCGAATGGAGGCATTCCTTTTAAATGAAGACGATTCAACGTTAGATTCATTATCTGAAAATTTTGGATACAGATTTTATGAATTTGTAGATCATGGACCTTTCCTTCTTAATGGTGAAAGGTTATTATTGCGTGGGACGCACCGTCATGAAGAACATGCTGGATATGGTGCTGCTATGCCAAATGAACTGCACAAAAAGGACATCAAATTAATGAAAGAAATGGGTGTCAATTTTTTAAGACTTGGACATTATCCACAAGACCCAATAATTTATAAAACATGTGATGAATTGGGTATCATAGTATGGGACGAATTACCTTGGTGTAGAGGAGGAATTGGGGGTGATAAGTGGCAATCTAATACCAAAGATTTATTGAAAGCACAGATTAATCAAAATTATAATCATCCAAGCGTCTTTTTTTGGTCACTTGGAAATGAAATCAATTGGCTTCCAGATTTCGAAAATGGAGATGATCCAAATCAAATTAATTCTTTTATAAAAACTTTGAACAGTATAGCCCACAATTTAGACCCATATAGATTAACAGCAATCAGAAAATACTATGAAGGTGCTGATTTGGTTGATGTTTTTTCACCTTCTATTTGGTCGGGTTGGTATGGTGGCATATATACAAACTATGAAAGCACACTCAAAAAAAACCTAGCTGAATATCCTCATTTTCTTCATATGGAATATGGCGGATCTAGTCATGTGGGTAGGCATTCAGAAAACCCAATTTCTGGAAAAGGTATACTTGATGAAAATGAATGGACAGAACAATCTAACCAGGTTAATGTGCAAAATATCGCAGCAAATGGGGATTGGTCAGAAAATTATATTGTCGACCTATTTGATTGGCATCTATCTGTCTCTGAACAAATGGTTGATTTTGCAGGAAATGCACAATGGGCTTTTAAAGATTTTGGCACTCCTTTACGTCCAGAAAATGCAATTCCTTATATGAACCAAAAAGGTCTGGTTGATCGCGATGGAAAACCAAAAGATGCATATTATGTTTTTAAAAGCTATTGGTCTGAAGATCCATTTGTCTATATAGAATCTAAAACTTGGACTGAAAGAACTGGTCCCATCGGAAAACCCAGAAACATAAGTGTTTTTAGTAATTGTGATAAGGTTGAATTGCTTCACAATGGTATTTCTAAAAGTACCAAAAAAAGAAATCTTGGTTCTTTTCCTGCTTGTGGTCTAAATTGGGACATTAATTTTGAAGAAGGAAACAATCAATTGATAGCTATCGGGTATAAAAATGGAAAAATCATCCAAAGAGACTCCTTAACAATTCATTATTCATATCAAAAATCTGAGAAGGCGGATCACATCCAATTATCAAGTAAAACTCTCGAAAATGGAAACGAATTGATTGAAGCTGTAATGCTGGATAAAAATGGTCAAAGAGTGTTAGATTACGAAAAACCTATATATTTTGCAAAAGATGGATCTGGAAAATTGATGGTCAATTATGGGACTCCAAATCGGAGTCAAGTTATTCAAATGGCAAATGGTAAAGCTTCTATTGAATTTATTCCCGATAATGGAAAGACTGTAATTGAAGCTAGAAATCAAGATTTCAAAGGTTCATACCTAGTTTTAGAATTTAATAACAAGCAAAAAACATAAATAGCCAAATGAATGTCTAAAAATTTATATTCATTTCTTGGAATACTTATAGGAATACTGTGCATTAATGGTTGCGTTCAAAATAACCCGAAATTCGATCTTGTAAGCCCACAAGCGTCTACAAAAATTACTACTTTTGCCTACGAATATCTTGAAAAAGGACCAATTACAATAACTGCACAAATTGCAGAAAGAAGTAAAGGCGGTAAGCACGATTATTATTCAGAAGGGCCCTACTGGTGGCCAAACCCAAATGACCTTAAAGGTCCATATATTAGAAAGGATGGAGATAGAAATCCTGATAATTTTATTTTCCATCGTCGAGCTTTGGGCAATTTCAGTAAGACTATAACCACTTTAACCGCTGCCTATATTATAAAAAATGATCAAAAATATATAGATAAAATACAAGAGCACTTGGCGGCGTGGTTTGTAAATAAAGAAACAAAAATGAACCCACATTTCCTTTATGCACAGGCAATTAAAGGGATAAATTCAGGACGAGGTATTGGGCTGATTGATGCGGTTAGTTTAATTGATGTTGCCAATAGTTTGAGCTATTTGTCCTCCCGTAATCTATTACCTGAGCCATTAATAATTGACGTGAAAATTTGGTTTAATAGCCTGATAGATTGGATGACAATTCATCAATACGGCATTGATGAAAAAAACAACAATAACAATCACAGCACTTGGTGGGGAGCGCAAGTAGCAGCTTATGCTAAATTTACCAATCGAAAAGACATTTTAGATTCATGCAAGACACATTTTAATAATCAAATTTTAATTCAAATTGCTGAAGATGGAAGTTTTCCCGATGAATTATTCAGAACCAAACCTTTTCATTATGTAAACTATAATCTCCAAGCATGGACAGAATTCGCATTATTGACTTTTTCTGATGATAATCAAGCAATGAAAAATCAGCCTAGCCTATCCCAATTACAAAAATCAATTGAATTCATGATTCCTTATTTGACAGAAATTAAAAATTGGCCCTACTTTACCGATTTAGAACCTCAGTTAGACATTTATTCATTTGATTATCTTTTGTTTGCATATTGGATATTTGGTGATGTAGAATACAAAGAACTTTGGCTAACCTTACCTAAAAAAGAAGAACAATTGAGTTCAAATATTATAGTATGGGAAAAAATTATACACCATGAATAATCTTAAGCAAATTTTCATTCTTGTAATTTTGTTTTATTCATGCTCGAACAAGCAGACAAGACAAAATTTAGAAAAGAACCCATCATTTGAAAGTGAAACTTTCTTATCTGATTTTATCAAAATTGACTCTTCAGAAATAATATCAAAAGCAGAATTTTTTTTAACTCAAATTCCTGTTCCAATAACGACTTTTGTTAGTAAAAGAAGTCAGGGAGGAATTCATGATTTCTATTCTGAGGGCGATTATTGGTGGCCAAATCCTAATGACCTTGAAGGCCCATATATTAGGAAAGATGGCTATACCAATCCTGCTAATTTCAATCACCATCGCAAAGCTATGAGAGATCTTAACATGTGGGTATCTCACCTCGTAGCAGCATATTATATTACTAATGAAGAAAAATATGCAATTCATGCATTAAATCATTTACAAGCTTTCTTTCTTGACCCAAATACGATGATGAACCCAAGTCTTCTTTACGCGCAAGCTATTAAAGGATTGCATTCTGGTCGTGGCATTGGTATTATCGACACCATTCACCTGATAGAAGTTGCTCAAGCAATTAAAAAGTTAATCGAAAAAGATTTTTTAAAAGCTCCTGAAAAAGAAGGTTTGAAAAAGTGGTTCGAGGATTATGCAACATGGTTGAATACACACCCATATGGCCTTGATGAAAAAGACCATGGAAACAACCACAGTACTTGGTGGGCAACTCAAATGGCTGCATTTGCAAGTTTGGCTGAACGACCAGATCTAAGTCAAGTAGCCATAGTTCAATTCAAGAAATTGCTATCTGTACAAATGGCTGAAGACGGAAGTTTTCCTGATGAAATGGAACGTACAAAACCTTATAATTATTCATTATTCAATTTAGAAGGTTATGCCATTCTATGCCATATTATTAGTGAAAATGGCGAAAATTTATGGAATTACAAATCGACAAATGGGACTTTAGAAAAAGCTTGGAATTTCATGTTGCCTTTTATAGAACAAAAATCATCGTGGATTAAAGAACCTGATATTGACCATTTTGATGAATTGCCTATTCAATCATGTGGGCTTTTATTTGCCGGTATAGGACTAAAAAATGAGCAAATGTTAATCACTTGGAGCAAATTAAATCCAGAAAAAAAATCAGAAGAAATTATTAGGAATTTTCCACTTTGGCAACCTATTCTTTGGCTAAACTAATAAAATGAAACCATTTTTTGTTTATATTTTTATATTCTTATTTTATGGGGTAAATCTAAAAGCACAATTAATTTGTAAAGCATCTGAAATGGAAAATGGTGCCTATCAAACCATTACTTCATCGGGCTTGCAAATTGAATCTCCAGATTGTGTACATTCTGATTTTGGACCTCATATCACTCAAGTTTTTGATAGCCTTTTGAATCGATATGTATTTGCCTTCCATAGTCATATTTTTACTGACAACGATAGGTGTTTGGTTTTTGACCGAGTTAGAATGGAGATAAAAGGAGGGCCTGGATCCAGCGAGGAAGCAAAACACACATTAAATACTACTTCTTATTATCGCTGGAAATTTAAAATTCCTGATAATTTTACCGGTTCTTCTTCATTCTGTCACATTTTTCAAAATAAGATATTTGGAGGTGATGATTCAAGTTATCCATTAATAACTATTACTCCGAGAGCTGGCGTGCTAGAAATTATACACAATGGCGGTGATTCAGGCAATGATTTGGGCGTTGTGGCTTCAGCGAATTTAGAGTTATTTAAAGGAAAATGGATCGAAGCTTATGTTCGTCAATTTCATTCAGAAAATGGGAAGTTAGAAATAATACTCAGGGATCTTATTTCAGACAAAATAGTTCTTTCCTACATTAATGAAGATATAGACCTTTGGAGAACAGGGGCAGAATACGACAGGCCTAAATGGGGTGTTTACAGAAAGAAAAATGTTCTACTAAAAGATGAAATTATAAAATTTGCAGATTTTTGCATTACTGAACAAAATGAAGAACTTTGTCCATCTGAAACAATCGAAATAATAGATACTATTCCACCTTCAATTCCGCAAAATTTTCTTGCTAATAACATAATGATCCATAGTTTGAATCTACATTGGGACGCATCTACTGATAACATTGGTGTGGCTACATACCATGTGTTCCAAGATGGAATAAATGTTTGGAAGGGCCCAGAATTAAATACTACTATTTCCAATTTAGAAGGTTCTACAAATTACATGTTTACAATTTCTTCTCAAGATTTTAGTGGAAATAATTCCGAGCAAAGTATCCCAATAATGATCGAAACTGAAAATTCAGAAGTATTCCCTGGATTACCAGAAAATCCATTTCCTCAGGATAATGCTGAAAATATTCTCACGCAAATCATTTTGCGTTGGGAATCAGGAAACAATACAGAAACACAAAATATTTATTTTGGAATTACGGATGATTTAGAATTTATCCATTCTCAACAAGAATCTTTTTATGCAGTAAATTTAGAGTCTAATACCAAATATTTTTGGCGAATTGGACAACAGAATGAAAATGGGGAAACATTAGGTCCAATTTGGACTTTTTATACTGGAGATGATAATCCAGATTATCCTTGGAAAGTTTATCGAGCAAATGAAAGAATGCATGTTGAAACCAATTTTATGGAACTAAATGAAATGCCACCAACACCTAATTTGGATGAAATTATTAACGATCCTAATGGTTCAGAAAATAAAATTTATGGTTTTTGGGACGATGGAGAAGAAAAATTCCGATGGCGTTATAATTACAACCCAAATGATACAGCAATTACTTTGGTTGCAAGAATTAAGGCTATAAATCCTGAAGTAAATTGTATTTGTTATTTTGAAATTCGAGGTTTTGGATTCAGGGAAAAAATAAGAGTTAACCGCAGTACCATTAAGCTAGAAAGGTCTCTTCCATTGATTGAAGAAACAATTCCATTTGATTTTAATAAGGAATTCCATATAATTAGAATTACCATGAGAGCAAATAAAACTCAAATTTTTTTGGATGAAAATCCAATTGCTTTTGCAAGTGGTTTCTCTAATGATGTGGATGAAAATTATTATTTCGAAATTGGAAAATCAGGTACCAACGAATGTGGTGGATATATTGATTGGTTAACATTAATGGATAATGTCATCTATAGTCCAGATGATGGACCAGCATTACCAGCAGATTTATTTTTGAGTAGTGACGCTACTTTGACTGAAATAAAAATTAATGGAATTCCCATTCCTAATTTTAATCCATACCAATTCGAATATGATATAAATATTGAAGGAAATACAATTCCCATTATTGAATATTCTTTGAGTTCCGAATTATCTGAGATTCAATTAGAAAATCCCGAATTTGTCCCAAATTCAAATGCAATTATTAGGGTTATTGCTCAAGATGAATATACAATTCAAACTTATAAAATTAATTATTTAGAATCGACGTCAATTAACGGTTTAGAAAATAATAATTCCATATTACTTTATCCTAATCCAACAAAAAAAGAAATAATCATTACTTTGCTTAACGAAAGAAAAGGTCAAGCAGAGATTTATAACGCTTTGGGAATTAGAATGGATGTTTTCAAAATTCAAAATGAAACTATCATCGACGTTTCTAAATATCCCGATGGATTGTATTATTTTGTTTTCAATTTCAATTCAAATGAAAGAATAGTTAAAAAAATACTTAAACTAAATTAAACCATGAAAGGTAAAGTTGTTTGTATTACTGGAGGCAGTGGAACATTAGGAACTGCAATTACTAAAGGTCTGGCAGAAGCTGGAGCAAAAGTTTTCTCACTTAATCGCAACAAAGAAAAATCAGATAATGTAGTGAACCAATTGAGAAAAGAAGGTCTCGATGTGCATTCTGTTATTTGTGACGTTTTGGATCAAGAATCAATGCATAAAGCAGTGGATCACATTCTCTCCAAAGTTGAAAAAATTGATGTTTTGATAAATGGGGCAGGAGGAAACATGCCTGGAGCCACCATCATGCCTCACCAATCCATTTTCGATATGAAAATTGATGCTTTCAAGCAAGTAACAGATTTAAATTTATTAGGAACGGTAATTCCTACTATTGCTTTTGCAAGACCAATGGTTGATCAAAAAAAAGGATGTATCATTAACATTTCCTCCATGGCAGCTATTAATCCAATGACTAGAGTTGTAGGTTATGCAGCATCTAAAGCTGCTGTCGATAATTTCACAAAGTCTATGGCTGTTGAATTTGCAAATAAATATGGAGAAGGAATTCGAGTAAATGCAATTGCACCAGGTTTTTTAGTGGCAGAGCAAAACAGGTCCCTCTTATTAAATGAAGATGGCAGTCTCACAGATCGAGGAAAAACAATTATTAGCCAAACACCAATGAAAAGATTTGGCAAACCTGAAGAATTAATTTCTACATTGCTTTGGTTATGCGACGATCGTTCAAGCTTTATAACTGGGATAATTGTTCCAATAGATGGAGGATTTTCAGCATTCAGCGGAGTATAGAATGGTATTTAAAAAACATTAATTTTGAAAAAAGGGATAAATTAAAATTTTAATTCATTTCCGAAAAATCAGCATTTTCTTTTATTATAATTTCAACTGGAATATCTAAGTTTAATTCTGAAGCGTCTTGTTCAGTTAAATATTTAAACAAACCTTTTATCGCAGAATATCCTTGAAACTCAGGATTTTGATTGATTAAAAATTTAATATCATTACTTTTTAGCCTTTCTAAATTAGGCAAATTAAGATCAAAACCAATTATATTCACATTAGAAATACAACATTCTTTAAGCATATCAGAAACTAAAAATGACCGAGCATTGGTCACAAAAACTCCCTTTGTTTTATCAGAATTCAATAATTCTTGAATATCCTTTTCTAACTCTTCTTTATTTTCCAAAGGCATATTAATAGAATGAATTTCAAAATCAAATTCTTTCAAGTTTTGCTCAAAATATGCCCTAAAACCCATTTCCCGTTGCTGATTATTAATCTGAATACCTCTCTTATTTAAAATATTGAAAACAAAATACTGTCCACAGTCACCCACAAGGCCATGCAATAATCTTCCCGCTACCATTCCTGCCTTGAAGGAATTTTGTGAAATGTTATTGGTCTTATTTTTATTATTTAGCATACTATCCAAGAAAACAAGTGGCAATTTTAATTCTTCAGCTTTCAATATTAATTCATCGGTTTCTTTTTCAAAAAAAGGTACTGTGATTAAGGCATCAATTTCATGTTCAAAAATCATATTGTATGATTTTTTAAAATTTTTAGGGTCTAATCTATTGAAGTAAAAATAATTTGCCATAATACCCTGCTCGTTAAGCTCTTGTACCGCTTTTTTAATTCCTGCATTAGAATGGTGCCAATAATACATTTCATTTTTAATTTCAGGCAAGAGTACTGCTATTTGCAATGTTTTGCTGGAAGCAAGTTTTAGCCTACTTGCCATTAGGTTTCGCTTAAAACCAGTTTCCTCAATAATTTTTAGCACTTTGGCTTTGGTTGATTTAGAAACTCCAGTTCTACCATGCAAAACCCTATCTACTGTTCCAATGGAAACATTCGCTAAAACGGCAATTTCTTTAATCCCAATATTTTTGCTAACATTCATAAGACTCCATTAAAAAATAAAAATGATCCAGAATTTAAGTTCTGTTAAAAAATGAACGATGAAAGTAAAATTATGAAATAAAGTCAAAATATAAAATTATTATCTGATTTCGTTAACGTTAACGAAAATTTGCTGTATAATTGTGATAAAAGCCGTTAACGTTAACGGAGATTAATTTTACCCACTATTGAAAATTTTAAAATAATAATTCTGAATCCTACAAATTTAATGTTCAGATGCAATAAAAAGTAAATTTTGTAAACCATTATTATAAGATTTAAAAATGGTTTAATTACATTTAAAAAACTAAACTTGAAATGGATATAAACAATCTTTCTAATAGTGTCTCACGTCGAAAATTCATCTCTTCAGTTTCTATGTTGGCTGCAAGTACAATAATGAGTCCATCTGCTTTTGGATTCGGCCTTTCTGGAAGAAAACTTAAAATTGCTTTAGTTGGCACAGGTATCAGAGGTACTTCATTTTGGGGAAAAAGATTGGTTGACAATTATTCTGAAATTCTTGAATTTGTAGGACTTTGCGATACCAATATTGGCAGATTATCTTATGCAAAAAAGTATATTAATGTGACATGCGACACTTTTACTGATTTTGAAGTAATGGTTTCGAAAACAAGTCCAGACTTGATCATTGTTACAACTCCAGATGCGTTTCATCATGAATATATTATAAAAGGTTTGCAGCTAGGTTGCGATGTGCTTACTGAAAAACCGCTCACTATTGATGAACACAAATGTCAGGATATTTTAGACGCTGAAAGAAAATCAAAAAAGAATCTCATAGTTGGTTTCAATTACAGGTGGAGCCCTTATGCTACTAAAATAAAAGAGTTATTGCAAAGCAAGTCTATTGGGAAAATAACTTCTGTGGATTTTCATTGGTACTTGAATACGAGTCATGGCGCTTCTTATTTTAGAAGATGGCATGGTCTTCGAGAAATGGGCGGGACTTTATGGATCCACAAAGCTACTCACCATTTTGACCTACTAAATTGGTGGCTAGATTCTGACCCAAAGGAAGTTTTTGCGTATGGAGCTTTGGAACACTATGGTGACAACAGTCCCATAAGTGGTAAAAATTGCAGAAATTGTGACCACAAGAATACATGTAAATTTTATTGGGATATCACTAAAAGTGAAACAGATATGAATTTGTATGTCAATAATGAAAAGCATGATGGCTACATCAGAGACAATTGCTTATTCAGGAAAGAAATTAACATTTATGATAAAATGTCGGCTCAAATAAAGTATGCGGATGAAACGATTGTAAATTATTCCCTCACAACTTATTCACCTTTTGAAGGATGGAGAATTGCATTCAATGGCACAAATGGACGAATAGAAGGGTGGTTAGATATTCCTTATCAAAGTGATGTAAAAATAGATCAGGAAGAACTACACAATCTAGAAATGAGCCAATCCGAAGATGATTCTTCTGGATTCCAACCAATCATTGAACATAGACTTTGGGAAGATTTCAAAACAGTTCAAGTCCCATATGAAAGAGGAGGTCATGGCGGTGGGGACGAAGCTTTACATGAGAAAATATTTGTGCATCCTGAGTCAAAAGATCCTTTTGATCGTGCTGCAGGAGTCCGTGATGGCGCGATGTCCATCCTTATTGGAGTAGCAGCTAGAAAAAGTATAGAAAGTGGGCATCCAATTAAAATAGCTGAATTAACAGATTTAGAACCAAAAGCAATTCGATTACTTTGAAAATTTCGATTACATTAAAAAAAATAAACATGAATATTAAAATAAATTTTATGACTAAACAATTTTTGGGATTTATCCTATTTTTTGTCTTTTTGACAACTTCCATAAATGCTCAAGATGGCTGGCAAGTTTTGTTTAATGGAAAAGATTTTTCTAATTTTCAACAGTTAAATGGTACTGCTACGTATAAAATCGAAAATGGAGAGATGATTGGTATTTCCAAAATGAATACGCCAAATAGTTTTATGGCTACCAAAAAAACATATGGAGATTTTATATTAGAGTTTGATGTATTTGTTGAAAACGGGCTGAATTCTGGAGTTCAATTCAGAAGTCTGAGCAATAAAGAATTTCAAGATGGTCGTGTGCATGGTTACCAATGTGAAATAGAAACTAGTTCTAGAAAATGGGCAGGTGGTATTTATGATGAAGCAAGAAGAGGATGGTTGTACCCATTAACCAGAAATCCAAAAGGCCAAAATGCTTTTGTACCTGGTGAATGGAACCATTACCGCATAGAAGCGATAGGTTCGGAAATTAATACCTGGATTAATGATATACAATGTGCAAGATTAGTAGATGATTATACGCTAGAAGGAATAATCGCTTTTCAGGTTCATGCCATCGGGAAAGAAACTGAAAACGAAGGAAAAATAGTCAAATGGAGAAACATAAAAATTAAAACCGATAATCTTGAAGCTTCGAGAAAACAAATTGATACTGATGTAACAGAAATAAGCTATTTAAACAACAAATTGACTGAAAATGAAATTCGTCGAGGATGGAGATTCCTTTGGGACGGCTCTACAACAAACGGTTGGAGAAGTGCAAAGTCTGATAAATTTCCAGAGAAAGGATGGTCAATGGCAGATGGAATTCTGAAAGTTGAATCTTCAGGAGGAGCAGAATCAAGAAATGGGGGGGATATAGTAACGATTAACACATTCGACAATTTTGAATTAAGTGTTGATTTTAAACTAACGGAAGGAGCAAATAGTGGCATTAAATATTTTGTTGATCCTGAATTGAATAAAGGTGAAGGATCTGCCATCGGATTGGAATTTCAAGTACTTGACGACAAAAATCATCCAGATGCCAAAGAAGGTAAAAACGGAAATAGAACTGTAGGTTCTTTATATGATTTGATAAGGGCAGAGAATACTGATAACTCTAGGGGAAAAAACTTTAAAGGAATTAATGAATGGAACAATGCAAGAATTGTATCCAAAGATGGTCATGTAGAACATTGGCTCAATCAAGTAAAGGTTGTAGAATTTGATCGAAATAGTCAAATCTTTAGGGCATTGGTTGAAAAGAGTAAATACGAATCTTATGCTAAATTTGGTCAACAACCATCAGGTCACATTTTACTTCAAGACCATGGGGATGAGGTAACTTTTAGAAATATAAAAATTAGAGAATTCTAACCATTAAAAAATAGAATGATGAGTAAAAATACACGTAGAAATTTCATAAAAAAATCTGCACTTGGCGCTGCTGGATTGGCTATTTCTACTTCCGCAAAAAGCTATTCTAATATTATAGGTTCCAATAATCGCATTAATCTGGGTGTAACTGGCATTAATGGTAGAGGTGGAGCCCATATTAGTGCTGCAGGACAATACGCAAAGGATACAAAAATAATCGCATTATGTGATGTGGATAATCGAACTTTTGCTAAAGCTTATAAAAATTTTAAAAATTTAGACAGCAAAGAAATTACCACATACGGTGATTTTAGAAAGCTATTGGCAAATAAAAATATTGATGCAGTAACAATTGCTACTCCTGACCATTGGCATGCTCCAATGGCTATTATGGCTATGAATGCTGGTAAGCATGTTTACTTAGAAAAACCATTTTGCCATAATCCCCAAGAAGGCGAATGGGTAATTGCAGTGCAGAAAAAAACTGGCAAAGTACTTCAAATCGGAAATCAGCAAAGGTCTGCACCTACTAGCATTCAAATCATAAAAGAAATCAAGGAGGGCTTGATTGGCACTGCTTACGCTGCCAAAGCTTGGTATACTAACAATCGAGGATCAATTGGAATAGGAAAAGAAACTGCTGCTCCAGAATGGTTAGATTGGGATCTTTGGCAAGGACCTGCACCTAGAATGCCATACAAGGACAATTATGTTCATTACAACTGGCATTGGTTTTGGAATTGGGGAACTGGAGAAATCAACAACAATGGCTTGCACGAATTAGATGTGGCTAGATGGGCTTTAGGCGTTGACATTCCCAATAAAGTGATTTCGTCTGGTGGAAGATACCAGTTTAATGACGATTGGCAATTTTATGATACCCAACTTGCATCGTATGAATTCGATCAAGGTAAAACAATCAATTGGGAAGGGAGAAGTTGTAATAAAAATCCTGAGTTTTTTGAAAGAGGAAGAGGAACCACTGTTCATGGAACAGAAGGAACAGTACTTCTAGATAGAAATGGATTTATTGTTTATGATAACGATAAAAATATCATAAAAGAAGGAGTTGAAAGTGAAGTATCGGCAACTACTGATACTGTAGGAATGGGTGGTCTAGATGGATATCATTTCAAAAATTTCTTAGACGGTATCCGTTTCAGTGCGGCCATGCATTCGCCACCAGCAGAAGCTCATAAAAGCACTTTGATGTGTCATTTGGGCAATATGGCACAAAAATGTGGAGGACTTTTAGATATAGATACTGTAACTGGAAAGCCGTTCAATAAAGAAGCCATGAAAATGTGGGGTAGAGAATACGAATCTGGTTGGACACCTCAAGTTTAATTATTTTTTGACCATTAATAACCTTAAGTAATAAGTATTAGAGGTTGATAATTAACATGGATTGAGATACTCCATTTTGTTGTAAAGTAACAAGCAATATGGAGTATCTCAAATTTTAAAAAAAGAACAAACCTTTAAAACAATAATAATTAAAGATTATCTTTTTCAAGTTCTTTTGAGAAATCCTTGCCGCATAAAAATTTATTATAA
The DNA here is from genome assembly GCA_024642705.1 of Bacteroidota bacterium. Lineage (GTDB taxonomy): Bacteria > Bacteroidota > Bacteroidia > Chitinophagales > Saprospiraceae > Portibacter. The sequence goes on from JAHEAQ010000032.1 coordinate 16,943, forward strand.
AACCTCCGTTAATAAAACTGAATAAAAATTCTAAAGTTTGATTTTGAAACCAAACTTATACATAATAAAGCAAAGTAAATGAATTTAGAACAAACATGGCGATGGTACGGGCCTAATGATACGGTCAGTTTAGCTGATGTTAGACAATCTGGAGCAACTGGGGTTGTCACTGCACTACATCATATTCCAAATGGAGGCATTTGGAGCGTTGAAGAAATAAGTAAAAGGAAAATAGAAATTGAAAATGCTGGCCTAAAATGGTCAGTTGTAGAAAGTATTCCTGTTCACGAAGACATCAAACGAGCCCTTCCTCCTTTCAAAACATATATTGAAAATTACAAACAATGCATTCGTAATTTAGCAACATGTGGGATCAATATTGTTACTTATAATTTCATGCCTGTTGTTGATTGGTCAAGAACAGAATTAGAACATCCTATGGAGGATGGATCGACCGGATTATTTTTTGAAAAAGCTGCTTTTGCAGCATTTGATATTTTTATTTTGAAACGACCAAATGCTTCTAAAGACTATACAGAGCAAGAAATTTCAAAAGCTAAAAAGAGATTTGAAGAAATGTCAGAAAGCGAAAGAGAAACTCTTACAAAATATGTTATTGCAGGGCTGCCTGGCGGAACTACAGAAGGTTCATCGAATCTTTTAAAATTCCAAGAACTTTTGGATACTTATAAAGAAATTGATGCTAATGAGTTAAGAAAAAATCTCATTTATTTTCTTGAAGAAATTGTTCCTGTTGCTGAAGAAGTTGGAGTAAAATTAGCGATTCATCCTGATGATCCTCCCTTTTCGCTTTTGGGCTTACCGAGGATTCTGAGTACAGAAGAAGATGCTCTTGCAGTACTGAATGCTGTAGATTCTCCAAACAATGGACTTTGCTTTTGCACTGGTTCTTTTGGAGTAAGGCCCGACAATAATTTACCCCAAATGGTATCGAATCTTGGACATCGAATCAATTTTATTCATTTAAGAGCTACCAAGAGAGATGAGGAAGGAAATTTTTTCGAAGCCAACCATTTGGACGGTGATGTAGATATGTATGCAGTAATGAAAAATCTTTTAGAAGTAACAAAAAAATCTGGTAGGAGTATTCCAATGCGCCCAGATCATGGTCACAAAATGCTTGATGATTTAAATAAAAAAACAAATCCAGGATACTCTGCAATCGGTAGATTAAGAGGTTTGGCTGAATTAAGAGGTCTAGAACTGGGAATATTACGTTCAGCAAACAATTAAAGTATGAAATTATTTTTAGGTGAGCATTTTCTATTGAATAACAATACTGCAGAATTATTGTATCACAATTATGCAAAAGGATTACCCATCATTGACTACCACAATCATTTACCGCCGCAAGAAATTGCTTCAAACAAAAAATTTGAAACTATTTCTGAAGTCTGGTTGAAAGGTGATCATTATAAGTGGAGGGCAATGCGAACAAATGGTGTAAATGAAAAATATATAACAGGTTCAGCTTCTGATAAAGAAAAGTTCCTAAAGTGGGCAGAAACTGTACCTTACACAATGAGAAATCCTTTATATCATTGGACGCATATGGAACTTCAAAGATATTTTGGAATCAACAAACTCCTTTCTTCCGCTTCTGGCGAAGAGATATATAATAAGACCAATGATTTGTTGGCACTACCAGAATATTCGACTCAAGGTTTATTGGAAAAAATGAATGTTGAAGTGGTTTGCACGACAGATGATCCAACAGATACTTTGGAACACCATATTGAATTCAAAAGCAAAGGAAATAAGTTGAAAATGCTTCCTGCTTTCAGGCCAGATAAGTTAATATTGATTGAGCAAAATAATTATTTATCTACATTAGAAAAGTTAGAAGAAATTATTGGTTCTTCAATTACCACATTTGATGAATTATTAGATGCACTTCAAAATAGAGTCGATTTTTTTCATCTCCAAGGTTGTAAATTAGCTGATCATGGATTGAATCATATGTTTGCATCAGATTTTTCAGAATCTTCCTTGAATAATATTTTACACACTCGCAGAAATAATGGCAAATTAACCATAGACGAAATCAATAGTTTTCAATCCGCAGTCATCTATCATCTAGCAGAAATGTATTATGAAAAAGGTTGGACAATGCAATTTCATCTTGGGGCGCTTCGAAACAATAACAACAGATTAATGAGCATACTTGGTGCCGATGTAGGATGTGATAGTATTGGAGATTGGGAGCAAGCAGCAAACTTGTCGAAATTTTTTAATAACTTAGATGAGAAACATAAATTAGCAAAAACCATAATTTACAATCTTAATCCACGTGACAATGAGGTTTTTGCTACTATGATAGGCAACTACAATGATGGATCTATTGCTGGCAAAATACAATGGGGATCTGCATGGTGGTTTTTGGATCAAAAGGATGGCATGGAAAAACAAATAAATACGCTTTCAAATATGGGGCTGCTAAGTCAGTTTTTAGGAATGCTAACAGATAGTCGTAGTTTCCTTTCTTTTCCAAGACATGAATATTTTAGAAGAATTCTCTGTAATTTAATCGGTCAAGATGTTGAAAATGGAGAACTACCTAATGATACTGCTTGGTTAGGAAAATTAGTACAAGATATCTGTTACAATAATGCAAAAAACTATTTCAATTTTTAATGTATGAATAAACTTTTGGCTTCCTTTCGGATATTTAAATTTGGGATAGTTCTACTATGTGGGATATTATGTACTTCGTGCGTAAAAATTTCAGAAACGAAAACGGCATTTCTTGCTCATTCATTACCAATAAGTCATCCTGTTCATAAAGGTTTAGAAGTACTTGCTGCAGAAGTAGAAAAACAATCGGGAGGCAAGATGAAAATTAAAATATTCCCAGACGGCCAATTAGGTTCTGAAAGAGAAGTGGTTGAATTACTACAAATAGGTAGTATTGCAATGACCAAAGTTAACGCAGCAGTAATGGCTAATTTCAGTCCTAAATACGAAGTGTTAGGAGTTCCTTATCTGTTTAGGGACCGAGATCACCTTTTTAAAGTTTTAGAAGGTCCAATAGGAAAAGAAATTTTAGAATCAAGCAGTGCATATTTATTGAAAGGACTTTGTTTCTACGACGCTGGAAGTAGGAGCTTTTATACAAAAGACAAACCAATATTAGAGCCAAATGATCTTAAAGGGATGAAAATTAGGGTTATGAACCATCAAATGTCAGTAGATATGGTCAATTCTATGGGTGGATCTGCGACACCGATGGCTTATGGAGAGTTGTATACAGCATTACAGCAAGGTGTTGTGGAAGGTGCAGAAAACAATCCACCATCATTTGTATCCTCTAAACATTATGAAGTATGCAAATACTACGTATTAGATGAACATAGTTCGGTTCCAGATCTGTTAGCAATGGGTACAAAATATTGGGAAAGTTTGACCGAAGAAGAAAAAGGGTGGTTGGCAAGTGCTGTTGAAATTTCTGTAAAAGCACAAAAAATATTTTGGGAAGAAAATGTGGAAGAATGCATGGAAATCTTAAAAGAAGCAAATGTCGAAGTGATAATACCAGACAAAACTCTTTTTGCAGCTAGTTCTCAGAAAGTAGTGGACAATTTTGCAAAAGATCCAGAAATGAAAAAATTAGTGGACAGAATTAAAGAAACTCGATAATGACGAAAATTTATATTAGAATAAATAAAATTATTGAGCTGATGTTGGTCTTCATTTTCAGCTTGATGGTTGTTGACGTAGTGTGGCAAGTTTTTAGTCGATATGTAGTTGGAAGATCCAATTCATTTACTGAAGAGTTCGCACGATTCGCTATGATGTGGTTGGTAATCCTGGGAGCAGCTTATCTAAATGGAAAAAGAGAACATCTTTCCATGGATTTTTTGCTCAGAAATTTAAATGACATTCAATTGCGAAAAAGATTAAATGCAATCGATTTTATCATTTCAATTTTCGCATTGGTTGTTATGGTAGTAGGCGGAGGAAATTTGGTATATACCACTTTGTATTTGGGGCAAGTTTCCTCAGCTATGCATATACCCTTAGGGTATATTTATGCAATAGTTCCAATAAGCGGAGTATTGATAATTTTTTATTCAGTGTATAATATTCAAAACACAAAACCCTAAGGAATATGTCGATAGAATTAATCAGCATACTAGTTTTATTTATTAGCTTTTTTGCAATGCTTGGATATGGTATTCCTGTGGCTTATAGCATTGGCATTTCTACCACATTAACCTTACTTTTAAACATTGCCTTTATTCCCGGTATAACTACAGTTGCCCAAAGGATGACAACAGGCATTGATAACTTTGCATTATTGGCTATTCCATTTTTCGTTCTAGCTGGCGAATTAATGAATAAAGGAGGCATTGCAAATCGGCTAATTAATTTTGCAAAATCCCTTGTTGGCAGTCTACCAGGTGGTTTAGGTTATGTGAATATTTTAGCAGCAATGTTATTTGGAGCAATTTCTGGATCAGCAGTAGCGGCTGCCTCAGCTATTGGAGGTGTAATGACCGAAAGAATGGAGGACGAAGGATATCCAGTTCCTGTGAGCGCTTCGATTAACATCACTTCATCCACAACAGGATTATTAATTCCTCCAAGCAATGTGCTAATAGTTTATGCATTAGCAAGTGGCGGAGCTGCTTCAGTTGCAGCTTTGTTTATGGCAGGTTATTTACCAGGAATATTAGTTGGATTAGCATTAATGGTGGTTACAGCAATCATTGTTCGTCAAAAAAAGATTAAAAGTGCTCCTTCTGTTTCTTTGAAAAGACTTATTAGTGATTTTGGAAAAGCATTTTTTAGTTTGTTAATGCTTGTTATCATTGTAGGAGGAATTGTTCAGGGCATTTTCACAGCTACTGAAGCAGCAGGAGTGTCAATCGTGTATGCTTTAATTTTAGGGTTCGCTTATAAAACCATAAAACTGAAAGATCTTCCCGCAATATTGTTAGAAAGTTCCAAGACAACTGCGATTGTAATGTTTTTGGTATGTACTTCAATGGCAATGTCATGGTTGTTTTCTTTCGAAAGCATTCCACAATTGTTGACTGGATTTCTTGTTGAAACAGTAAGTAGTCCTTTTCTCATATTCCTTGTGATCAATTTAACATTATTGATAGTAGGAACTTTTATGGACATGACACCAGCGGTATTAATTTTCACCCCAATTTTCTTACCTGTTGTAACTCAATTGGGTATGGATCCTGTTCATTTTGGAATAATTATGGTCTTGAATTTATGTATTGGCCTTTGTACGCCTCCAGTCGGAACGCTTTTATTTGTAGGCGCCGGAGTAGCTAAAATTTCAGTAACTAAAATCATTAAACCATTGGTTCCATTTCTAATTGCCATGGTTGTCGTTTTGATGTTTGTAACTTACTTTCCACAATTGTCTTTATGGTTGCCTAAAGCATTTGGGTTATAATATAATATTGAATACAAAACAACTTTAATAAAAATGAAAAAAATTGTCACTTTCGGTGAGATTATGTTAAGATTATCACCACCAAATTGGAACAGATTTAGCCAAGCGTCAAGTTTTGATGTAATTTATGGAGGAGGGGAAAGTAATGTTGCTGTTTCTTTAGCGAATTATGGTCTTCCTACAGAATTTGTCACCAGGCTTCCAAACAATGATTTAGGAGATTGTGCATTAATGGAAATGAGAAAAAGAGGTGTTGGAACCCAACATATAGTTCGGGGAGGAGAAAGATTAGGCATATATTTTTTGGAAACTGGTGCAGTAAGTAGAGGAAGTAAGGTTGTTTATGATCGGGCTCATTCAGCCATTTGTACAGTCCAAAAAGGGATGATAGATTGGGAAGAAGTTTTCAAAGATGCTGAATGGTTCCATTGGACTGGAATTACTCCAGCAATTTCTCAGAGTGCAGCTGATGTTTGCCTTGAGGCAATAAAAACTGCTAACAAAATGGGAGTTACGGTATCTACAGATCTAAATTACAGGAAAAATCTTTGGAAATATGGAAAATCTCCAATGGATATAATGCCTGCATTGGTGGAAGGTTGCGATATTATTCTTGGCAATGAAGAAGATGCAGAAAAACATTTTGGATTACATCCAGAAGGTGTGGACGTGACTCACGGTGGTTCAGTGGATGGAGATGCTTATTTGTCAGTATTGAAACAATTGATGGAAATGTTTCCAAGAGCAAAAAAAGTAATTACTACTTTGAGAGGTTCCATATCAGCTTCACATAACACATGGACGGGTGTTTTATATGATGGCAAAACCTTATATAGTGCTCCAACGTATGACATCACACATATCGTAGATAGAGTTGGCGGAGGTGATTCCTTTATGGGTGGATTGATTTATGGCCTTTTAACTTATAAAGGGGATGACCAACAAGCATTAAATTTTGCTGTTGCCGCATCATGTTTGAAACATACCATATTTGGTGATGCGAATTTAGTGACTGTGGATGAGGTAGAAAAATTAATGAGTGGCGATGCTTCGGGTAGAGTAAGTAGATAAATTATTACTTTTAACATAATCCATTATTACGCTATTAACTGAGCAATAATAGATTTTTAGCTTTCAGAAATAACAAGATTATGAATGTCTTAAAAACATTTGACTTAAAAGGAAAAACAGCTATTGTAACAGGTTGCAACAAAGGAATTGGAAAAGGAATGGCTTTAGGTCTTGCAGAAGCGGGAGCAGATATTATTGGTGTTTCAGCGTCTATGCCTTTATCAGGCAGTGAAATTGAAAATGAAGTGAAAGCATTGGGTAGAAATTTCAAAGCTTATCAAGCAGATTTCTCTAATAGAGATTCAGTATATGCATTTATTTCCAAAGTGAAGCAAAATGAAAAGCCAATTGATATTCTGGTAAACAATGCTGGAACAATAAAAAGAGGACCAGCTGCAGAGCATCCTGATGATTTTTGGGATATGGTCATTGAAATTAACCTAAATGCACAATTTATACTTGCTAGAGAATTTGGAAAAGAAATGATAGCTAAAGGCAGAGGGAAAATAATTTTTACGGCTTCGCTTCTTACTTTTCAAGGTGGAATTACTGTCCCAGGTTATGCTGCGAGTAAAGGCGCATTAGGGAGTTTAATTAAAGCGCTTTCAAATGAATGGGCCGGAAAAGGAGTAAATGTGAATGGCATAGCTCCAGGATATATTGCAACGGATAATACTCAAGCGCTCCAAGATAATCCAGAAAGAAATGCATCTATTCTCGGAAGAATTCCTTCAGGAAGGTGGGGAAATCCAGATGATTTTAAAGGGCCTGTTGTATTTTTAGCGTCTGAAGCATCAAAATATGTCAGTGGAGAAATACTAGTCGTTGATGGAGGATGGATGGGAAGATAATGCCATTCATTTAAAAGATTTTTGAAATCACAACGGCAACTTTATTTGCCAAAAATAAGTTGTATTATCAAACGAGCAATAAATTAATTATTAAAATAAAACAAATGGAACAAAGATACGAATCGAGCCCGAATGAGGTGGAAATGATGAATACTGAAGATCTTCGAGGCAATTTCTTAATTGAATCCGTATTTGGAAAAGGGAAAGCAAATTTTTTATACAGCCATTATGACCGGATGGTTGTTGGTGGTATCCATCCAGTCAAGGAAACAATTGAATTGGGAAATTACGAAAATTTGAAAAGCAAATATTTTTTAGAACGCAGAGAAATAGGAATCATAAATGTGGGTGGTAGTGGAACAATTGTGGCTGACGGAACATCATTTCAGCTTGCCCAATTGTCATGTCTTTATTTAGGCAAAGGCACCCAATCAGTAGCTTTTAAATCTGCAAATGCTGCAGATCCTGCAAAATTTTATTGCTTTTCTGCTCCCGCGCATGCGGCTTATCCAAACAAACTTTACACCAAAGAGGATGCCTTACCTGTTACTCTAGGTTCAGCAGAAACGGCAAATGAAAGGACCATTTATAAGTACATCCACAATGACGGCATTGGCAGTTGTCAAGTGGTTATGGGTCTGACAGTGATGAGCAAGGGAAGTGTTTGGAACACCATGCCACCGCACACTCATGATAGACGGAGTGAGGTTTATCTTTATTTCAACATTCCCGATAATCACGGAGTAATGCATTTCATGGGTGAACCAACAGAAACCAGACATCTGTGGGTACAAAATGAACAAGCAATAATTTCTCCACCATGGTCTATCCATGCTGGAAGTGGTACAACAAATTATTCCTTTATATGGGCAATGGCTGGAGAAAATAAGGACTTCACTGACATGGACTTTATAGAATTAAAGGATATTCTTTAATACCAATTCTGTTGATTTTTCTTAAATAAATCTATTAAAGATGTTAACTCAACTAGAAATATCAAAACTTGAAAAAGAAGGATTTTTAAACTTAGGTCAATTGTTGACATCTGACCAAGTAGAAGAAGTAAATAAAAGAATTAGTGAACTTATGACTTCTGAAGGAGATGCCGCAGGTTCTGAATTGTTCGATTCCAAATACATTCGACATCCAAAAGAAGAAGGTGCCGATAGATTAGCCGACTTAGTCAACAAAGGAAGTGTTTTTGATATTTTTTATACCCATTCAAGAGTTATTGAAGCTGTTGAAGCTATTTTAGGGAGCGAATATAAATTATCATCCCTGAATTATAGAGCGGCAAAGCCTGGTATGGGAAATCAGAAATTACATGTGGATTGGAAAAATGGTATTTCAGATGGAAATTATAAAGTTTGCAATACAATTTGGTTATTAGATGATTTCACTCCTCATAACGGACCAACACGGATAGTACCAGGTTCTCACAAATTAAAGATTCTTCCTGACGAGCAAATGGAAGATCCATTTTTAAAACATCCAGATGAAATATTACTAACAGCTCCAGCAGGTTCCGTAATAATATTTAATGCGCATACTTGGCATGGTGGAACTCAAAATTTAACAGATAAACCAAGAAGAAGCTTGCATAGCTATTTTTGTGCTAAAGATCAACATCAACAGGTTGATCAGAAAAAGTACATTACTCAAGCTACAAAAGAAAGAATAGGCATTTCAGGCCAAAAAATCCTTGACGTTTAAATTTGATACTGGTTAAAGAATTTATTTTAGCACTTGATTCTTCCATTCAAAATGAAATCAGTCAACAAAGCATCCTTTCTTGATGTTATCATAACAAAGATTCTTTAAATGAAATTGAATATAAAAGACACCTTCAATACCCAATTACTTTCAGATCCGAAGACAAGTAATGAAAGAAGACAGGTTTCTAACGCTATGTTTTCATTTGTCACACCTCGAAAACCTAGTGCTCCAAAGCTTATTCATGTTTCACAGGAAGTTTCTCAATTTCTGGGGATAAGTATGGAAGAAGCTCAATCTGAAGAATTTTTGCAAATATTTTCAGGAAGTAAAATTATTGAAGGGACTCACCCATATGCCATGGTTTATGGAGGTCATCAATTTGGCAATTGGGCAGGACAATTGGGTGATGGGCGTGCAATTAATTTATGCGAGGTAGTACACAATGAATATAGATGGGCATTGCAGTTAAAAGGATCAGGGGAAACACCTTTTTCAAGGGGAGCGGATGGACTTGCAGTATTACGATCTTCGATTAGAGAACATTTATGCAGTGAAGCAATGTTTCATTTAGGTGTTCCCACGACCAGATCTTTATCCTTAATTCTGACTGGAGATGATGTATTGAGAGATGTAATGTACAATGGAAATTCAGCTTATGAAAAGGGTGCTGTTGTTTGCAGAGTAGCGCCTAGTTTTATTAGGTTTGGAAATTTTCAAATTTTCACTTCAAGGCAGGATATAGATTCACTAAAATTATTAACAGATTATACCATTCGCAACTTTTTTCCAGACATTGAATTAGGATCTAAAGAAGCATATTTAGAATTTTTTCAAGAAGTTTTAGATAGAACACTTGATATGATACTGCATTGGCAAAGGGTAGGATTTGTACATGGTGTAATGAACACCGATAATATGTCTATACTTGGACTAACCATTGATTATGGGCCATATGGATGGCTTGAAGGCTATGATCATGGTTGGACTCCCAACACGACTGATAAAGAGGGTCGTAGATATCGATATGAATATCAACCAAGAATAGCGTTATGGAATCTTTTGCAATTGGCAAATGCACTTTTCCCATTAATTGGGGAGTCAGAACCATTGGAAAAAATACTGAATAGCTATAGTTCTAGATATGCTGTAGAAAATCTCCAAATGATGAAAGCAAAAATTGGTCTTTTCAAAGAAGATGAAAATGACCAACGCTTAATCGATCATTTGGAAAAAATGTTGCAGTTAACAGAGACTGATATGACTATTTTTTTTAGGAATCTAGCAAATTTCAAAAGAGAAACTGAAATTGATTTAGGAGGTAAATTTCTTTCCATTATTGAAGACTCTTTTTACGATTCAAATCGAATGAAACCAGTCATAGCTTCTTCTTGGAAAGATTGGTTTGAATTGTATAAAATTCGCATTGAAAAAGAAAAATATTCAGATTCTGAAAGAAAAGAATTGATGGACGAAACCAATCCAAAATATGTTCTGAGAAACTATATGGCACAGTTGGCCATTGATGCTGCGAATCAAGGTGATTATTCACTAATCGATGAATTATACCATTTACTAAAAAATCCATATGGTGAGCAACCAGAGCAGCAAAAATGGTTTGCTAAAAGACCTGAATGGGCTAGAAACAAAGTTGGATGTTCAATGCTTTCCTGCAGTTCTTAGTGTATCATACTAAATATTCCGACACAAATTCATGCATCAAGCATCATTTATAGAAAAGTTTTACCAATATTTCTAAATTTTAATCTGACAAAAATTGGTCAGTTTTGCTCGGCTATTTCTTTAATCTTTTCTAAAACGCTTTGCCACCCTCCTGCAGCCGCAGCTTCATCATATCTTGATTGTCCATTTGCAACTTTAGAATAATCACCCTGAGTTACTTTCAAAATAGTAGATTCGCCATCAACTTCAAGGTAACATGAAACCGTTAAGTAATTTTCAGGAATATCTTCTATAGTTGAATTCGGATCAAAAACAGTATAAACAAACTTTTTTTTCACTTCAAACTCTACCAATTTTCCCTTAACATAAATAACATCATCATGAATTCCTTTCCACAATACGTCACCTCCAATTTTCCAATCACTTATTACAGCACAAGTGTACATATATATCGGTGTAATTTCTGGATTGGTTAAGACGTCCCAAATTTTGTCTAGGCTTGAATTTATTTGGATTGAATCTTGTAAAATTTGTGCCTTTCCCATTTATAAAAATTGAATTTAGTTAATATTTAGTGATGCTCTTCAGAACCAAAAGGTTTCACAATTAAACCTAAAGAAAGGATAAATCCATCTACTGGAGCATAAATTTCTGCAAAATTAGGGCTTTCAAATGGAGGAAAAACTTCTGGTGAAAATTTACTTTGCCTAACGTCCGTAAAATTTTCAAAATTAACATAGATTTTTCCCCACTCAAATGGCTTAATAATTAACAATCCCATGCTCACAAAATCATTTGTTTTTACACCATTGCTCAGAAATTGACTTCCTGTATAATATGTTTCAATACCAAAATGCCATTTTTCCCCTTCATACATGATTACCGAACCACCATTATGTTTTGCTGTTAAAGGTTTCTGCGGTTTATTTGGCAAATAATCTAATGTAGCATTGATAAGTGCATAATTCAAAAACCACCGCCAATCTTTATATGAAAACTTAATGTTAGTTTCAGCACCTTTACTAGTAATTTTACCGGTTGCATTTTGAAATTCATATCCTCCAGAATCATTATTCATCAATAACAATCCGTTATTAATACTCGTAATATATAAAAGCTGATTTAGAGAAAAAGAGATTTCATCAGTAAGCAATGCTTTGAAATTAAAATCTGCATTGAATCCGTACGATCTTTCTGGTATCAATAATAACTTATCTATTGGCAAAACATTTCTATAATTCAGCACTGCAGATTCTTCAGTAAATAAACCAGGCAATTTATATCCTAAACCACCACCTAGTCTTGTAGTAAAACTATTATTGGTATTCCATAATAATGAAATCCTAGGCAAAGGGAAAGTTCCCCAATCCGGTGAATGATCCAATCTAAAACCAGTTTCTAGTATCCATTTTTCAGCAAGATTAGTTGTGTTGTTGAAAAAAGCACCTACAGTCAAATCATCTTGATTTCGTGGGTTTACATTTTCTTTTTCTTCAAACGCATCTGTATATAAATTTAAGCCAAAAATCCAGTCCGTTTTTTCGTAACTACTATTTAGATTAATCTCAGAAAAGCTGTTAATTTCAGTTGCTTTGAACTGATAATTTGGAAGAAGCAAAGTCCTATCAAAATAAGAAACGCTATTTTTTATTTGAAATACTTGATGATCATTCCATCTATTTTCATAAGCAACCTGGGTACTAATTCGCTTAGAATCATTGTCTTCTACAAATTGATTTAACCCTTTAGGTCCCTCTTCTATGGCAATTAGATCACCACCGACTCTGTCATCAATATTGATATTTGCCCCAATCATAAATTCTGATTTCTCATTTGGATAAAAGAACAATTTTGGATTGAAGGAAAATGTCTTGGTTTGAGGCAAATTACTAAAATTGTCACCATCAGGATCATATGCTTTTTGGTAATTAGCAGAACCATATAACACATATCCGATTTTTCCTTTTCTTGCGCTATAAAAAATATTACCTGTACTTCCAAGAGCAAGAGATTGAGTGAACATTATATCCAATTCAGGCTCATGTTCTGGAGTTTTAGAAATCATATTAACTAAACCAGCGATTGCACCAGCTCCATATAAGGTGGATGAGCTACCTTTTATAATCTCGAATTGTTTCAAATCCAAAGGCGGAATTTGCATTAAACTCAATCCACCAGAAAACCCTCCAAATAGTGGAAATCCATCTTTCAATAATTGCGTGTATCTTCCATCCAAACCTTGGATCCGTATGGTGCTGTTATTGCTACTCAAAGAAGAATTTTGCACCTGAATTCCAGTACTTTCACGTAAAACCATCGAAATATTAGTGGAATTCATTAGCGACTTTTCTTCTAATTCTTCTCCTGCAATTAATTCGATCCTTGTCGGAATGTCTTTTATGGTTCTTGAACTTCTAGTTGATTTCACCACTATTTCTTCCAATTCTTCACCCTCATGTTCAAGATAAAATACAAAAGAATGGCTAATTTCTGAAAATTCGAAAGATGTTTCCAGAGTCTCATACCCAAGATACGATACACTTACATCATATTTTCCATAATTCATGGATGCTTTCTTGATTTTCCCATTCAAATCTGTTACAAACATTTGTTCCGGAGATTTGATTGAAACAGTAGCTCCAATTAACGGATTCCCAGTTTCTTTGTCTTTAACTTCTGCTTCAAAAAAAGCTTGCCCAAGAATAGAAGCTGAAAAAAAGACCATAAAGGCAATTACATATAATAATCTCATTTACTTTTATATATTTAGAAATTTCCTTTTCACATTTATCCTTCATCAAATATGTTAAAATCAAGAGTAGAATACATAATATTTTCTATCAAACATATTTCAGAACCCAATTTTGCATAAAAATAAGTGACATTTAATGGTTTCACTCATTTAAAATTACATAATATGCTCCTTCTATTATAAATTGAGCGTCTTTTCCAAAATCTTCACTATTTAGTATCTCAACATATCCATTTTGTGTTATGCCTGTTAATATTTTTTTTCGAACAAAAGTATAACTTCCAGGATTCTCAAGTTGAGCTACATAATTTTCTGAACCTAAATTAACTATAGCTGCTTCAGGTAAAGCAAATGATTCTTTTTCGTCAATAAATAAATCAGCAATCACATACATGCCTGGAATAAAATTGCTCTCATCTTTCTCGGCAAGATGACAATGCAAATTAACCATACGATCCTCATCTACTAATTTTTCGATAAGGTGAACTTCTGCTTCAAATAATTGATCTGGATTTTCAAGAACTTGATATTGCAACTTTTGGTGAACTTTAACCTTGGAAATATCTCTTTCCATTATTTTCAATTCCAAATGCAAATGGTCCGTATCATCAATTTCCATTGCCATTTCATAAGGTTTCAAAAATGCTCCTGGTGTCAGGTGAATTTCTGACACATATCCACTTAATGGAGCATTTATTTGTAATGAAGTTAACAGATTTGAATTGGAAACATTATCTGGATTTATTCCTACCATTTCTAACTTTTTCTCCAAAGCAGCATATTTTGCTTGAGCTATCTTTAAATCCGAATCTGCTTTTAGAATGTTTTTTCCTGGCGAAAGCTTCTCTTCAGACAAGCTTTTTTGCCTTAAATATTCCGCTTCCAAAAAAGACAATTGCCCTTTAAGTTCTAAATATTCTTGTTGCAAATCAATCAATTCAGGATTGGTTAGTGTGAATAATCTTTGACCTTTATTTACTTTTTGCCCATGGTATAAATTCATATTGCTGACTACACCTCCAATTAGAGAAGTTATCCCAGCTTTGTTTTTAATTGGCATATGGATCTTACCATTAACTTTTAATGTTGATTTAAAGGATTTAGTATCAAAACCACTTATTTGATACCCTGAACTTTCGAATTGCTTCTGAGTAATTGAAATAATTTTATTCTCCACATTTTCAGCAGATTCTGACGTGTTCTGATCGTCAGTTTTTTCTGCACAAGCACCTATGAAAATTAATACCAAGATGAAATAATATATTTTTTGATTTAAAGTTTTCATATCTAATTTATTAAATGGTTAATGTCAATAACAATCTGGTTATAAGAATGGAGATTTTTGAGATAATTAATACGGATATTCACAGCGCTTTCAAGGGTAAATATGTATTGAAAAAAGTCTATCTCTCCCCCATTCAATGATTTTAATGCAACAGCTATCAAATCGTCCTGCAGCATACTTCCAGAGTTAATATATTTGTTTATTGCTTCTTCATAAATTGCTAATGAAGCTTGCAATTCTAATAATTTATTTTCCAGTTCATTGATTTGATTTTCAAAATCGTTTGATTTTATAGAAACTTCAATCTTTGCAGCTTCATTCAAGGATTTCAGAGATTTCTTCCAAAGTGGAATAGAAACTCCAGCTTGAATTCCTGGATAATAATTAAAATTTTCAATTCCAGAAAAGCTGTTAAAAAATGACAGATGCACATCCGGAAGAATTTGTTTTTCAGAAAGATCTAAAGCAAAATTTGCATTATTAACCAATAACCTTTTGAATTCAACGGCGGGATGTCGTCTTATATTAGGCGGTTCCACTGTAATTTTATCATATTGAATTGGTTGAATTGAAAAAACTTCTCCAGATTGCATCCAATATTTCAGTTTGGCCATTTCTGATAATTCATTTTTTTTTGCTTGTTCTAATTGCAAAGTAATTTCTTGCCTTTTTGCATTTGCAGTTAACTTTTCAAGCAAGCTACCTTCTCCCAATTCATACTTCTTATTAGATGCATTTTCAAAACTTTGATATAAGCTATCCAAAAAATTGTATTCATTAATAATTTTCTTCCAATACACTATTTCGAAATAGGTCTTCCGGATTTCCTTGGAAAGCATCCATTTTTCAATTTCTACATATCCTGCAGTAGATTCTGAATTTGAAGCTAATAATTTATCATTTGCTTTGACAAAGGAAGGCAATTTAAAACTTTGTTTAATTCCGAAAACTTGAAGTGGAATGCCATTACCTGCAATGTTGGCACGATCATATTCATAATAAATATCCGCTTTTCCAAAGGTTTCTGTACTTCCAATTAAGGCTTTACTTTTATCAATTTCCAACATACTTGACTTCAATCTAAGATTATTGTTCAATCCTATTTCTACAGCTTCTTCGACAGATATTATTTTTTGACCATTCAGACCAATAGAAAAAACAGGAATTAAAACAAAGAGTATCATCACGGCTGGATTCAATGCGACTTTAATTCGTTTTTCAAAAACTGAATATAAAACTGGCAAAACTATTAATGTCAATAATGTAGCTGTAACTAATCCTCCAATTACCACTGTGGCGAGCGGTCTTTGAACTTCTGCGCCCGCAGAAGTCGAAATTGCCATGGGAAGGAAACCAAGAGCAGCTGCCGTTGCTGTTAAAAGGACTGGGCGAAGTCTTTCTGTGGTGCCTCTTATTACTCTTTCGTGAACATCTTCCACACCTTTCGACTTCAATTCTTTAAAATGTTCAATTAATACAATCCCATTCAAAACAGCTATTCCAAATAAGGCTATAAATCCTACTCCTGCTGATATGCTAAAAGGCAAGCCTCGAAAATATAACAAGAAAACACCTCCAACTGAAGCCAATGGAATTGCACTGAAAATAATCAAGGCATCTCTAACCGAATCGAAAGCAAAATAAAGCAAAATGAATATCAATATTAATGAAATAGGAACAGCAATCATTAATCTTTTTGAAGCACTTTGCAAGTTCTCAAATTGACCTCCGTATTTTACTGAATATCCTACTGGAAACTTAATCTTTTCTCCAATAATTGTTTGAATATCATCGACTACAGATTGCAAGTCTCTTCCTCTAACATTTACGCCAACTACCACTCTTCTTCTGGTATCATCTCGCGATATTTTTGCAGGTCCAGAAGTATATTCGATTTTTGCAAATGCACTCAATGGCATTTGCATACCATTGTGAATTTCAACCATGGCATTTTTTAAGTCTTCTAAATCTTTTCGATCTTCCTTTCGATATTTAATGACTAGATCAAATTGTTTTTCACCCTCGAAAATGGATCCAGCTACTTTGCCTGCAAAACCCATAGCAATTACATCATTAAGATCTGCAATATTTACTCCATATTTTGAAATCATATTTCTGTCAAACTTAACTGTCATTTGGGGCAAGCCTTCTGTTTTCTCAACTACTATATCCGCTGCTCCTTCCACATTTTCAATTGCCTTTTTAATTTCATTTGCTTTCTGAGCAAGTATTTCAAGATCTTCACCAAACACTTTAATTGCCAAATCAGCCCTTACGCCTGTTATTAATTCATTGAACCGCATTTCAATAGGCTGGGTGAATTCAATTTCTATCCCTTGTATCTCTTCAAAAACTGCATTTCTAAATATTTCAGCCAATTCATCTTTTGTTTCTGCTGATGTCCATTCTTTTATTGGTTTTAATGTAATAATTACATCACTTTCCTCCATCGACATAGGGTCCGTAGGAACTTCAGCTGCTCCAATTCTAGTAATAACTTGATCCACTTCAGGAAATTTTCTTAATATGGCTTCAATCCTAGTTGTCATTTCAATGGTCGAGGACAAAGACATTCCTGTTTTGAAAACTGGCTGTATGACAAAATCGCCTTCGTCCAAAGTAGGAACAAATTCTCCGCCCATTCTATTAAAAAAATAGAGGGCAACAATAAGAAGGATTGCAGCAATTGAAATGACTGTAGCCTTCAATTTCAAAGCCAATGTAATTGTCGGTTTATATAACGATTGTAAAAAATGAATTAATCGATTTGAAAAATGTTTATTATTTGGCTTAGTAGGCTTTATAAACAATGATGCCATCACTGGCAAATATGTGAAACATAAAATCATCGCACCTGTTAATGCAAATGAAAATGTTAATGCCATTGGTCGAAACATTTTACCTTCTACTCCAGCTAACGATAAAATCGGGATAAAAACAATTATGATAATTATTTGCCCAAAAATTGCTGAATGCATCATTTTCTTGGTGCTTTCCAAACTGATTTTATCTTTTAATTTAAACTTTTCTTCTTTGGATAACGTAGGAAATATTTCGGATTTTCTTGCCAGGCTATAGGTTATATATTCAATAATTATTACTGCTCCATCTATAATTATTCCGAAATCAATTGCACCTAAACTCATTAAATTAGCATCAATTCCGAAAATGTACATCAATAGAATTGCAAATAACAAACTTAAAGGAATAACTGAAGCAACAACTAAGCCCGACCGAAAATTTCCCAATAATAGTATCACTATAAAAATTACTATAAGAGACCCAAGGATTAAATTTTCAGAAATGGTAAAAGTAGTTCTACCTATCAATGCACTTCTCTCTAAAAAACCATTTATAAATATTCCTTCAGGCAAAGTTTTTTGGATTTCTTCTACTCTTTCTTTTACTGCGTTAATAACTTCCTTCGAAGAAGCATCTTTTAACATCATTACCTGTCCTAACACTTTTTCACCTTCGCCATTTCCGGTAATAGCCCCAAATCTGGTGGCATGACCAAAACCAACTTCTGCCAAATCTTTTATAAAAATTGGAGTGCCGTTCCTGTTTTCAACCACTATTTTTTTAATGTCATCAATTGAATTCAATAGACCATCTGCGCGAATAAAATAACTTTCATTTGCCTTTTCTATGTATCCTCCACCAGCAATGCTGTTGTTTGATTCCAATGCCTTGTAAACAGTTCCAAGTGAGATGTTCATGGATTTTAATCGATCGGGATCAATCGAAACTTCATAAGTTTTCAAAAATCCTCCCCAAGTATTGACTTCAACCACTCCTGGAATACCCGATAATTGCCTCTTTACAATCCAGTCTTGAATGGTTCTTAAGTCAGTTACGGAATATCTGTCTTTATATCCAGGCTTTATATCCAAAATGTATTGGTAAATCTCCCCAAGGCCTGTGCTAACTGGACCCATAAAAGGCAATCCAAAACCAGAAGGAATTTTTTCTTCGGCACTTTTGATTTTCTCAGCAATTAATTGTCGTGGAAGATAAGTACCCAGATTGTCTTCGAACACAATAGTCACCACAGACAATCCGAATTTCGAAATGGATCTTATTTCTTTTACGCCAGGTAGGTTAGCCATTTCTAGCTCAACTGGATAAGTTAGAAATTTTTCAACGTCTTCAGTTGCCAAATTTCTGGACGTAGTGATTACCTGTACCTGATTATTGGTAATATCTGGGACAGCACCTATTGATATTTGAGTAAGGGCAAAAATTCCAAAACCAACCCAAGTAATTGTAAAAAGAATTATAATTAACTTATGATTTAAGCTATAATTGATGATGCGATTAAACATGATAAAAGTCTAGTTTGTTGCTATGAAATCAAATCATCTTTTTATAGAAAAAGATGATTTGAACAAATTAAATTTTGATTAATGTCAAATTAAATTGCAACTAATAGGCGGGCCCCTCAGGTCATCCACAAATTCAAAAATACCTTTAGGATAAGGATTTTTGGCATGAATAAAAAAATGGGGTGTAAAGCTTTCTAATTTCTCATCATTTGCATATGTGCATGATGCAAAATATTGGAAACTAAATGGAGTGAAAGAAAATCCGGCATCATCACCAAAACTATTACTAACCACTACATGTTCTAAATGTCCTTCTCCAATATCTTCGTGAAAAATCAATTTTACCCAATCAAAAATAGTATTTGCTTGATTATGCTCAATTTCATTTTCTTCACCTGAAATTTCATTATGGTGTTGGTGCGGAATAAGATTGTGCATTGTAATGACAACACCCGCAATATAGATTAATATGTAAGAAATAAATTTGATGGCTTAAATTTAGTTATTTCATTTAATAATTTAATTATTTTGTAATTAGAATCACAATTTTATGATTTTTAAGAATTTGTACTTCAAAAAACAAGATTAATAGCAAATCCATTGCTAGATCCATACAGCGTAATATTGGAAAGTTTATTTTTATGCAAATAAGGTATCAAATAACCAACAAGTGCACCCATGGAATATCCAGTCAGAATATCACTAGCAAAATGTTTTCCTGCTTTATATCTCAAAAAACCTGTGACCGCTGGTAATAATGCAGCTCCCGACCAAACTATATATTTATATTTCGAATTTGGATAAATGTCAGCATAAACATTAGCTGCAAAAAAACTTACTGCTGCCGTATGGGATGTATGCCCTGAAAAAAAAGATTTTCTGGTATCCAAGGATAATTTTTCTTCCATTGGAACATTACTATTATAGGCATAAGGTCTAAATCTTTTAACAGAAGATTTAACTACACTTGTTATACCTCCATTTAATGCTACTACTTCACCAAACATCGTCAAAAACTGCAGTTTATTATTTTTTAGTTGAGAAGAAAACAACAATCCAAAAGGTAGCACACTTGTTGCATATAATAAAACATCACTCGAATGATCCGCTTTTTTAGAAAATTGGTTTATCGCATTATGATCAAATTGATTTACATTATTTGAATTTAATGCTTGAATATCCTGAAAAGTAACATCGAGAGTGTAAGAGTCAATAATATGTGAAGTTGCAATTAAAGATAAGGCGATACCAGTTATGGTTGTTTCTTTTTGAAAGTCAGTATCATAGAAATACTGGCAGTTAGCTTTGCTGAAGCAAGTTGAAAAAATTAATGCAACCAAAAAAATATTGGTTTTTTTCACCATTGAAAATAAAATTTATTCTTAGAATAATGAACTATCCATTTATAATGAAATATAAGAAAAATAAAAGGCAACTTTTTATTGCTTGAAAATACATTTTAAAGATTTGATCATTTCTGAACCAAAAAAAATAATAACAATTATAAAGAACTCGTTAATATTAAGGAATCCTCAAATGCTTTATTTAAATAATTATATCCTAAAGCAACCATCACCTCTATAATTAACGTAAACCTATTAATAAACAATTAACAAAATCAAAATACTTATAAAATTTAGCACTGATGAATTATCTAACTCTATTGTTGGTCGCACTTTTGAGTTTTCAAGGAAAACTAAATGCTCAAATCGCGCCAAATAATATTCCTGAAATTTCCATTGAAATTGTAAAAACAGCAAATGGATTCGATGCTTTAAATATTAGTTTTGATGTCAATGCAAAACTAGAAACATTCATTAGCGTTATTGATGACGTTTCTAGCTATCAAAGTTGGGTTTATAGGAGTCTTGGATCCAAACAACTACCTTCAAAAAATAATGGAATAATCGTGTACGAATCAAAGTTCGATTTCCCATTTCCTTTAACTGATAGAATTTTAAATGTGGAATGTCGTCAGAATATTGACTCTAATGGTATCTTTTATTCTGAATCAAAACTTTATACAGAACAACCTAATGACCAAAATTACGTGAATATCACTCATTTTGAATCCAAATGGAAAGTTTATCCTAATGGCAAAAATGGCCTTCATGTTGAATATTTTGTAAGTTCTGAGCCAGGAGGAATCATTCCATCATTTATTTATAATCTTGCTGTATCTGAAGGCCCAACAAAAACTATTCAAAACTTGATTGCAAAAGTAGAATCAGTTGAAAAATCACACAAAAAATACGTTGAAATTATTGCAAAATAAATTCAAAAAATTATTCAAAGCATTCATCACAAAACTCGTGATTGAGTAAAATTTTGTACTTTAAAGCTTCCAATTCCAAAAATCTCTTCCATTCTAATAATTTAATTTAATTTTCAAGTAAATTAAAGCAACTATTTTAAGCTCAATTGCTGTAAGCCTTATTGGTGACATAAGTGAACAATAACAAATTGAATTTACACCAATAAACGCCCTTGGTTCGTATTTACAACTTTGAAATGATTAATGGCCGCATGTTCGTTTGATTAATGTGTATTCAAATCACTTCATTATTTGAATGATTAATTTGCATTTATTGCAACCAATTTTTTTCAAAAATGGATGAAGCTGGAAAATTTAAAATTCTGCATATAATCTTTGTAACCACAATGGTAACAATTGTCATAGCGGTCACCATTTATCTTTTTTGGGTTGGACATTCCTATTACAGCACGACACTGGAAGAACGATTTTACCACGAACATCACGATTGGTTTAAGCCAAGTGGTTTGTTTGGACATGGTCTAGGAATCGTAGGCACATTAATGATTTTATTTGGAGTATTGATATATATTGCCCGCAAAAGATATAATTTTTTATCAAAATTTATAAGGTTAAAATATCTACTTGAGTTCCATATTTTTCTTTGCACTTTAGGACCAATTTTAGTACTTTTTCATACCGCATTCAAATTTGGAGGAATTGTTTCGATTGCTTTCTGGAGTATGATTGCGGTGGTGTTAAGTGGTGTCATAGGAAGATTCATTTATATTCAAATTCCAAGAACAATCGAAGGTAGAGAATTAAGTTTAAGTGAAGTTACCAACATGAGGATTAATCTAAGCAATGAATTGGCAAGTAGATCAAATATCTCCCAAACGACAATAACATTAGATAATCTCGAAGGTAGTTTAGGGATTCTTGAGAGCAAACCATCATATATAAAAGCATTGATTAATAATAGAAAAAAAATTAGGTTATTAAAGAGAGAATTGAAACAAAAAAAGATATCAAGAGCAGAAAGAACAACAATTATCTCAATAGCTAAAAGCGAATTGTCACTAAATCAAAAAATACAGCGATTGGAATCTATGCAGACTCTATTTAAATATTGGCACGTTGCGCATTTGCCTTTCGCTTTAATCATGTTGATTATAGTTGTCATTCACGTTGCGATAACACTAATTTTTGGCTATAAATGGATATTTTAATGGAGGTGTTAATAGAACAAATATTAATTTATTTATCTGTTTTCCTATTATGTGGAATAGTGATTTTTTATTATTTAAAAAAACAAAAACAAACGACACTTAAAACGGAACAAAAAATTGCTCTTGCAAAAGAAGAAGGCTTGTTCGAGCCTGTTTCATTGCATCCATATATTAATTTGTCAACTTGCATTGGAAGCGCTGCTTGTATAACAGCTTGTCCAGAAAAAGATATTTTAGGAATTATAGATGGAAAAGCTACAGTCATAAAAGCATCCAATTGTATTGGACATGGAGCATGCTTTCATGCATGCCCCGTGGAAGCGATCAGTTTAAGAATTGGTACTGAAAAAAGAGGCGTAGAATTGCCGCATGTTAATGAATCATTCGAAACCAATGTCAAAGGTATGTATATAGCTGGGGAATTAGGAGGAATGGGACTAATTAAAAATAGTGTTGAACAAGGTGAGCAAGCTATCGAAAGCATGTTTAAGAAAAAAAACCCTATAGAAAAAGGAGTTTTCGATGTGGTAATTATTGGTGCGGGTCCTGCTGGCATCTCAGCAACATTGACAGCAAAAAAATATGGAATGTCGAGCTTAACTTTGGAACAAGATTCATTAGGTGGTACAGTTTATACTTTCCCAAGAGCAAAAATTGTGATGACGGCTCCTATGAATTTACCTTTGCATGGTAAAGTAAAACTTTTCAATACCTCTAAAGATGAACTTTTGACTTTATGGCAAGAAGTAATTAAAAACAATGAAATTGACATAAAGGAACATACCAAAGTCGAAAATATCCTTCCTTTAAATAATGGCAAATTTAAAATTGAAACGGCTCAAGGAGAAACTTTTTTTGCATATAACGTTTTACTAGCTATTGGAAGAAGAGGAACACCCAGAAAACTTAATGTCCCCGGCGAGGATTTACAAAAAGTTGCTTATAGATTAATTGAATCCGAGAGGATTCAGGACAAAAATGTAATGGTTGTCGGAGGAGGCGATTCAGCAGTAGAATCAGCACTATTATTAAAAGATAGAAACAAAGTAGTATTGTCATATCGAAGTGATAAATTCTCAAGAATAAAACCAAAAAACCGCGAGAAAATATTACAAGCAATTCAGGATAATTCGGTTAATGTGAGTTTTAATTCTAATCTAATAAAAATTAATGAGCATGATGTAATGCTCAATTTTAGTGATTCGGGTGAAACCCACAGAATTCAAAATGATTTGGTTTATATCTATGCTGGCGGCGAATTACCAACAAATTTTTTGCAAAAAGCAGGAGTGCAGATAACAAAAAGATTTGGTCATATTATAAAAAAACATAGTTGAAAGTATGGCAAAACAAATTATACAATTACTTTTTTTCAATCTAATGCTAACGATTTCAGCGTTTGCCCAGATTTCGCCTGGAGACCTTTCTTCTGCACACAGTCAGTTAGATGGAATAAGTAATTGTACGCAATGCCATGACTTAGGAAAACAAGTTTCCAATACTAAATGTATGGATTGCCATAAGGAAATAAAATCACTTATAAGTCAGAAAAGAGGTTATCATTCCGATTATGCTGTTCAGTCCAAAAATTGTTTCGATTGCCACAGTGAACATCATGGTCGAAAATTTGACATGGTTAGATTTGATGAAAAGGAATTTGACCATGATCTTACTGGATACACATTAGAGTCAAAACATTTAGTGATTGATTGTAAAGATTGCCACAAACCAGACTACATTTCCGATCCAAAAATTCAAAAAAAAGAAACTACTTATATTGGCTTAGAGCAAAAGTGTTTGTCCTGCCATGAAGATTTCCACCAAAATACACTTTCCACAGATTGTATCGCTTGCCACAATTTTGAATCATTTCGTCCAGCACCAGGATTTAATCATGATGATGCAGAATTTATTCTTAAAGGTGAACACCTTGATGTGGATTGCATCGAATGCCACCCAACGACTTTTCAAAATGGGAATGAATTCCAACAGTTTACGGAACTCGCTTTTAATGATTGCGTGTCTTGTCATGAAGACCCACATTTAGGAAATATTCCTGGAAATTGTACCCAATGCCATGCAGAAAATGGTTTTGAATCATTTATGGGAAAGCAAAAATTTGATCATAATAAAACGGATTTTACATTAATTGGAAGTCATAAAAATGTAGATTGTTTTGAATGTCATAAAAAAACCAATGTAACATCTAAAATTTTCCTAGACAAGATAGGTATCAACGAAAATCAATGCATTAAGTGCCATGAAGATGTTCATAAAGGCAAATTTGGAGAAGCTTGTGCTAGTTGTCATAAAGAACAAAGCTTTTCTAAGCTAAAATCAATGGAATTCTTTGATCACAAATTAACTGATTATCCTCTAGAAGGCAATCATCAAAATGTGGATTGTATCAATTGTCATAAAGGAAGTCATCTTGATCCAATCGATTTTTCTGCATGTAAAAATTGTCATGAAGATTATCATAAGGGAGAATTTTCTGACAATGGAATTTCAAGAGATTGTATAGAATGTCATACTGTAAGTGACGGCTTCCAAATGAGTTTGTTCTCCATCGAAAATCACCAAGAAACAGAATTCCCATTAGAAGGATCTCACTTGGCAACTCCATGTTTTGCATGTCACATCAGTGAAGAAACTTGGTCTTTTAGAAATATTGGAAACGATTGTGTGGATTGCCATGAGGATATACATAAAGGTTTTATTAGCGAAAAGTATTATCCAAATCAAAAATGTGAACAATGTCACAATTCACAAACCTGGTCTGATGTAAATTTTAATCACGAATTGACAGAATGGCGACTTGATGGAGAACACAAAATAACTGAATGTCGTGCCTGTCACTTTAAATTCGGAGATGATAACAGTACATTTACTCAAACATTTTTTTCACTAAGCAACGAGTGCATTGAATGCCATAAAGACAATCATGATAATCAGTTTAAAATAAATGGGATTACAGATTGTAAAAGATGTCATGATAGTGATAATTGGGATGCAAATAATTTTGATCACAATTTAACAGCTTTTATTTTAGATGGGAAACATGCTAACCTTGATTGTAAAGCCTGCCATAAACCTATAAACACCAACGGAAAATTAATTATACAGTATAAAATTAAAAAATTTGAGTGCGTAGACTGTCATTCATAATAATTTTAAACCTTCTTTTTTTAAAGGTTTTTAGTCAATCTCCACATGGCACGGAATTGAAGCTAGACTGTACTGCATGTCACAATACTTCTGGTTGGGAGATTCCTATGTCTGATTGGAAATTTATTCCTTTAGACGAAAAGCAAATCTCAAAAACAACTGGTGTAGAATTACAAATTGGGAATCAAAAATTCAATCATTTTGATACTGAATTCCCACTGATTGGAACACACGAATTTGTTAATTGCAAAGATTGTCATAACAGTTTGATATTTAAAGAAGCCGAAACTACTTGTGTTTCTTGCCATACTGATATTCACAGTGCTTCAGTAGGAAATGATTGCATAAGATGTCATTCTTCAATAACATGGTTAGTTGACAATATTCCTGAACTACATGAAGAAAATGGATTCCCTTTGGTTGGAGCCCACAATACCCAAAACTGTGTGGACTGTCACGTTTCTGAAACTGAATTAAGATTTGATAGAATAGGAAACGATTGCATCAATTGTCACTTAACGGATTATAACAATACTGAAATTCCAAACCATCTAACAAACGATTTTTCATTAAATTGCATAGAATGCCACGATGCAAGTTCAACAACATGGAATACAACAGCTATAAATCATGATTTTTTCCCTTTAACAGAAGGTCATGACATTCAAGATTGTAAATTGTGCCACTCTACAGGAAATTATTCAGATGCTACACCCGATTGCATAAGTTGCCATCTAGTTGATTTTCAAAAAACAACTTCACCTAATCATAGAACTGCTAATTTTACTACCGAATGTGTGGATTGCCATACCACAAATCTAGGCTGGCAGCCTGCCGAATATAAAGCACATGATGAATTATTTTTCCCAATTTATTCGGGCACTCACCAAAGCCAATGGATAGATTGTATTGACTGTCATACCAATCAGGATAATTTTCAGTTATTTTCTTGTATTAATTGCCACAACAATCCTGAAACTGATAATAATCACACAGGAATAAGCGGATATGTTTATTCTGACAAAGCATGTTTTGCTTGCCACCCTGGAGGAAATGCTGATGATCCTTTTGATCACAATGCTACAAATTTCCCATTGACTGGGGAACACATTGGTTTAGATTGTATTCAATGTCATGCAGATGGTTTTGCGGGAACACCTACTAATTGTGTGGATTGTCATAATGCTGATTTTCAAGCAACATTGAATCCCAATCACCCTCAATTGAATATTCCCACAGATTGTGCATCTTGTCATACTACAGAACCTGATTGGATTCCTGCCAGTTTTGATATGCATAGTGCCTTTTATCCATTGAATGGTGCGCATGCAGCTGTTGCAAATGATTGTGTAAGTTGCCATAATGGAGATTACAATAATACCCCAAATACCTGCGTGGGTTGCCATCAAACTGATTTCGATAATACTTCTAATCCGAATCATGCAGATGCTCAGTTCCCTACAGATTGTGCTTCTTGCCATTCAGAAAATGCTTGGTCACCTACTACTTTTGACCACAATACAATCTATCCATTGAATGGTGCGCATGCGAATATTGCAGCCGATTGTGCAAGTTGTCACAATGGAGATTACAATAATACCCCAAATACTTGCGTGGGTTGCCATCAAACTGATTTCGATAATACTTCTAATCCGAATCATGCAGATGCGCAGTTCCCTACAGATTGTGTTTCTTGCCATTCAGAAAATGCTTGGTCACCTACTACTTTTGACCACAATGCTATATATCCATTGAATGGTGCGCATGCGACTATTGCAACCGATTGTGCAAGTTGTCATAATGGCGATTACAATAATACCCCAAACACTTGTGTGGGTTGTCACCAAACTGATTTCGACAATACCACAAATCCGAATCATGTAGATGTTCAGTTCCCTATAGATTGCGCTTCATGCCATAATGAAGGAGCTTGGTCTCCTACTACTTTTGACCACAATGCTTTCTATCCATTGAATGGTGCGCATGCGACTATTGCAACCGATTGTGCAAGTTGTCATAATGGCGATTACAATAATACACCAAACACTTGTGTGGGTTGTCACCAAACTGATTTCGACAATACCACTAATCCGAATCATGCAGATGTTCAGTTCCCTACAGATTGCGCTTCATGCCATAATGAAGGAGCTTGGTCTCCAACTACTTTTGACCACAATGCTTTCTATCCATTGAATGGCGCACATGCAGATATTGCAACCGATTGTATAAGTTGTCACAATGGGGATTATAACAACACCCCAAATACTTGTGTGGGTTGTCATCAAACTGATTACAATAACACTTCAAATCCTAATCATGCAGATGCTCAATTCCCTACAGATTGCGCTTCTTGCCATAATGAAG
>JAHEAQ010000004.1:0-124522 GCA_024642705.1 Bacteroidota bacterium
AGTTTCTGAATCAATACTAAGACCAGCTGTTCCCAACATATTGCCAACACCGAATCCTTGAACCCAAGAAATTTCATCAAAAAGTGGTTTCTTAGGTGGTTGTGGATTAGGAAAAGCTAAAGTAGCACCAGTAGTAGGAGTACACAATTTATAAACTAGTGAATCCCCATCTAAATCTGTTGCTGACATATCAGCAATTAAATCTTGTTCGTTACATATATATAAATCAGGAATAGAATTAAACACTGGAGAATTATTACATTCTATAGCTGCTTTATTCGTCAATCTTACATAATAAGTACTTCCTGTTTCTGTCGGATTTGTGATGTTTGTTAAAGTTTCATTTCGACAACATCTTTGATAAGCAAGAATATACCCTCCAGGCCTATATGGCAATGTAATAGTATCAGTATAAACTGAAGTATGAACACAAACAGGATCGCCTAAAAAGTCGCATTCAGCAACTAGAATCGAGTTCAATGTATCATCAGCATTATAAGGAATCAATAGTTGTCCACCAACTCCAAGCCAAGGTAGAAATTCTCCACTTGCATCAAAAATTCCGACAGATGCCAGATTGTCAAATTGCGCTTCATTTGATCCATATTCGCAATCTCTTCTTATGGTTAATGTAACTTCAAAAGTCCAGTTTGCTATGCATCTATAGGTCATTTCACCCCCAACTATATGGGTTGCGTATGATTTCGCAGGAATGAGAAACATTCCCAAAATGAAGAGCGAACCTATTGCTTTAATTAGCTTCATAGTAGCGTTCTTTTTATTTATATTTTCGAATGAATATATCATGGGTAAATATTTCCTTCCTATTATTTAATTAAGTTTACTTGTACTATCCTTACTTTCCTTTCTTTAGAAGCTTCATAACTATATATTGACGCTTTTTTGTCCGCAATAGAGTCATCTACTTCTTTTGGCGCTAATGATTCGCCATATGAAATTTCAGTAATTTTTAATTGACCAGAGTCAATATATCCTTTGAATTCATCTCCAAAAAATGCTATTATTTCATTTTTAACACTTTGTACTCTTCTTTGTCCTAAATATAAATTGTATTTATTGGAAGATCGTGGTGATGTAAATCCCTGTATTGTAATTTCAATTTTCTTTTGTTGATCCAGAGCATTTTTCATTCCTTTTAAGAAAATTTGAAGTGTATCAAATCCGCCTTTTACTTCAAATTCAAAGAAATCTGGCATTAATTCTGGAGTAGAAGAATTTTCTATAAACTCCTGCTTTTTGGCATAAAATTCATTGTAAGGAATAGTATAATTTGATTTTGTAGTCCTTCTAGTAGATCTACTGTCTGGTTTGTCATTATCAAAATATAAATCCAACGGCAAATACATTGGTCCAAATGCTAATAGGATATCTTGTCTTATTCTACCTTCTACAATTTTTGCAGTAAGGGTATTTAATTCGACACTCTTTGTGCCGTAATTCTCTTTGCTTCCTATTAATAAATAAGTATGTGCTTCTTTAACTTTATAATGAAAATCATTGCCATTTTCATTAAAATCGGTAATTGTCTTAATTGTGCCATCTGTGAGGTCTCGCACAACTAATGTTCCACCTTTTAAAGCTTCCATTGTCAAATTGTCAAAAAGAAATACATCTAAATCCAAAGTTTTTGCGACCAAACATATCTTTTTGGTGAATGTCTTAGTTTTGAAAATATTTTTTGTACTCAAAGTCACTGTATCTGAAAGATAATGAGCCTTTTTAGTTACAATTAAATATTCTTTATTTCTTGTTAATTCAAAATGATGTACATCATCATTATAATTTGTTATTGAATCAATTATTTCATTTGTCCTTGCATCAATTAAACAGACTGTCGCGCCGAGTAATTTTCTCGAATTACCTTCCACTTCTTCACAAGTTAAAACATCTAAATCTAAAAGAACAGGAACATATTTAGCTTCATATATATCAAAACAACAAGCATCAATTTCATCTTCAATATAAGTTGAACTCAATTTATTGCTTGAAAAATAACCTTTCAGCATATCATTGCTAAGCGTATAGTAAATGTCATCAAAACTTGAATTTACGGGGTTTTCCAAAAATCCAATTTCACCAAAGCTGTCCCCTATTTTTTCAGCTCTATAAATATCATAACCTCCCATACCTAAATATCCTTGCGAACTGAAATAAAGAGTGTTGCTAGGGATATGGAAAAAAGGAGTAATATCGTTCTCAACTGTATTCACCGATTCCAAATTCATCGGCTGGGTAAAATTCATGTTATCATCTATAATTGAGTACCAAATATCAAATTTACCTTTACCTCCTGGTTTATTGGAAACAAAATATAAAATCTCTTTATTTGTGTTAATATCATAACCTATTGCTGGTTGAGTTGAAGTATACATCGTATCATTAATATAATCTGGTAATCTAACAGATTTACCAAATTTATTTTTTCCAGTAACTTCACTATAATATATCGCACACTTGATATCATTGAATTCATTATAATCACATACCGTATAGTAAAATCTATTCGACTTATTACTAAAAGCACTATGTGCAATAATTTGAGTATCATTGTTTATGTCAGAAATAACTTTACCATCTTTTCCGCCTTCACTTACAAGAATTTTAGACAAATATTTAGGATCTCTGATATCTGTAGGATTGGGTTGTGGAAATCGTAAAGATGAATAATAAAGCTCCCCATCTTTTTCTAAAGGTGCGACTTCAGAATATTGAGTATTAATATTTGCTAATCTCGTAACAGTCACACTTTCATCCGTCATTTTTATTCTCTGCAATGCATTTTCACATGCAGATTTCTCTTTCAAAGCTTTTTTAGTAAAATATTCATCTTCACCATTTTGCTCAGAAAGATACAAATCAAATTTTTCAATGGCAGCTTGATATTTTCCTTGCTTTTGCAACATTTCACCGCAATAATAAGTAGCTGTAGGAAATTTATTATCAGAATCTCTATCTACAACATCTGTATACAATTCTTCAGCTCGAGCATGAGCATTGTACATCCGCATCATTTCGGCAGATTGAAAAACGTGTTCCAACTTTGTTGTGTCAAAAAGATAAGCTTCTTGTAAATATTTATAAGCACCATAATAATTATTTTGCTCATAAGCTTTTTCTGCTGCTTTCATATAAGCCTTATAAGTCTGCCCGTAGGACGAGCTCGCGAAGAGGCTTATAAAAAAAACTATATATAAAATTCGTTTCATGTTCAATTAGGGACTTATTGATTCTTCAATTAATTAATAAACAGGGCAAGGCTTATGATTAATAGCCTTAACATTAGTAATTATATATCTAAAATGTACTTCAGGACCACTCTTACGATTAAATTGATCATTGAATGGAGACAAATTTATGTCATAACTTAATCCTAAATAATATCCATTGTATTTAAATGCTAACGTGGGTGCAATTGAACCACTAGTTCTGTATTGCGCTCCAGCATCAATTCTAAATTGTTTTCCTGGTTTTTGTGATAGATGAAATTTTGCTAAACCACCAAAAACCATTTCGCTATAGGGTCCTTGAAATTGTGCTAATCCATGTATTTGTATGTCCACTGGTTTTGCAACTTGTATATTAATTACTGCATTTAACGAAGTTCTTAACGGTAAGTTAGGATCTCCTAAATCAATAAATGATGATACAGGTTGATTCAAATGAAAAAAACCAGCTCCAATGTTTGCATATGTTCTTGAAGAATCTGCCTGAAATCTATAATTAATACCAACTCCTGTTTCTAAATAACTAAATCTTTCTTTTCTATCAAATCCTTCTTGAGAACCCAGATTTGGATCAAATGCGGCACCAGTCCATTGCGTTGACCATGTTAATCCTCCAGGTGTAAATCCTTCGGAAGCAACCCCCAACATTAATCCTGCCGTTAATAAATTTTTCTTATTCAATAAATAAGTGTAACTGCCACTTAAATTCAAATCTGTTATGGTAAGTTTAGAATCTCCAGCTTGATCATAATTAAATATACCGCCAAATCCCAAAAAATATTTATCTGATTTTTTTGGCAGATATTTCATATCATAGCCTCCTGAAAATGTAGTATATGGAACAGGGACTGATCGCCACTGGTCTCTAAGAGATCCCATAATCCTGACGTCGCCATTAAAGATTCCTGTTAGTGCAGGATTGATATTTAAAGGGGAATTATAGAATTGAGAATAGTGTATGTCCTGAGTTTTTGCTTCAAATTTTGATAAAAATATTATTAAAATTATGAAACTCCCTAAGTAAATGTTCTGCTTCAAAACAGTTTAATTTAGTTATGTAAATATATTAATATATATAATTCGCTTACTTTCAATACAATATATAATTTATTGTATTTCAATACTTTTAAATTTATTTATTGCAAAAACCGTACTAGTTTTTACAAGTCTAAAATTCAATTTTCTGCTACAACAAATATAACTTAATGTTTCGTTATTTTATATTGTTTAAATAAATAATATTTAAGTTCTTATTTAGTCATAACAGCAATTCTAAAGCAATTTCCGAATATTTTTAAGATTAAGATCATAATATTCTGTTTAACTTTGAAATTGTCAGCAAAAACAACATGAATGATATTATATAATAAATCAAACATAAGAGCTTGGGATTCTGAGACAATTGCTTTAAAAAAAATTGCTTCCATTGAACTAATGGAAACTGCTGCAACTGTTTTTGTCAAATGGTTTACCTCTTTGTATTTTGATAAAAATAGAACAATAGTTATTTTAGCAGGAATTGGGAATAATGGCGGAGATGCTTTAGCAGTTGCTAGATTGCTTCATGAGCAAGGGTATGATATTCAAATTTATTTTTTCGAAATAAATACAAATTGGAGTCCTGATTGCAAAACAAATTTCGAAAGAATAAAAGGCAAAAATATCAATCATTATATTATAAAAGAGGAAACTAAACTTTTTATAGGAAATAATGCCATCATCATAGATGGAATATTTGGTTCAGGATTATCAAAACCCATATCTGGGTGGATTAAACAGCAAATAATTGATATTAACGAATTGGAAAATATAATAATTTCAATTGATATTCCTTCTGGGGTTGATTCTGATATTGGTGTTATTGGACCTGCTCTTAAAGCAGACAGGACATTAAGTTTTGAAATTCCTAAAATGGCATTTTTTCTAAAAGAAACAAATGAATATATAGGTGAATGGGATTATAAATCAATTGGCTTAATTCCTGAATTTCAAACTGAAATTCCTCCTATGCATTTTATGGTAACTAGGGAGATGATTGCAAATAAATTTAAAAAAAGAACAAAATTTCAGAGTAAATCAGATTTCGGGTATGGACAATTATGCGGCGGAAGCCAAAAAATGCTAGGGGCAGTCATACTGTCTGCAAATGCCGCAATTAAATCGGGAATAGGCCGCCTAGTAATAACTACTCCCAAAATTCACCATCCATCTCTTTTTAATTCTTGTCCAATTGCAATGGTGCAATTTATAGATGATGAAAATGAATTCGATTTAGAATATTTTGAAAAAACAAATAGTCTTATTTCTGCAATTGCATGTGGTCCTGGATTAGGAACTAAGAAATCTAGTGTTTCATTTTTAAATCAGTTATTTTCCAAAGTTGATGTACCTTTACTCTTAGATGCAGACGCTTTAAATATTATCAGTCGCGAAGACTGGCAAACGAGAATTCCAAAATTTTCTATTTTGACTCCTCATCATTTCGAATTTGAAAGATTAATTAATTTCACTGGCACTCATTTTGAATTATTAGAACAGCAAATAAAATTTTCTACTAAGCACCAAGTTTATGTGGTATTAAAAGGTGCACATTCTAGTATTAGTACACCTGAAGGATATTTATATTTTAATAATTCGGGGAATGTAGGTATGGCGACGGCAGGATCTGGCGATGTTTTGACCGGACTCCTTTTAAGTCTATTAGCGCAAGGTTATACACAATTGGAAACTTGTCAAATGGGCGTTTTTATTCATGGTTTAGCCGGTGATCTGGCAGCTGAAAAATATGGCCAAATCTCAATGACAGCTTTAGATATTATTGAATTTATTCCCCAGGTAATAAAAAGTATATATGGTAAATAAATTAACTATTCTTTCAGGGGCAGGAATAAGTGTAGAAAGTGGATTGAAAACTTTTAGAGGTGAAAATGGACTTTGGGAAGGATATGACATCATGCAAGTAGCTTCGATTGAGGGCTGGAATACAAATAGGGAAATAGTTCTAGAGTTTTACAACGCAAGGCGAAAACAACTTAAATCGGTGGCTCCCAATGAAGCACATTTTATTTGCTCAAAATTAGAGCAATTTTTTGATGTCGAAATTATAACTCAGAATGTGGATGATTTGCATGAAAGAGCAGAAAGTACAAAAATATTACATCTTCATGGTTCATTGCTAAAGGCGCAAAGCACCAAAGACAAGAATTTCACAATGGATTGGAGTAATGATTTAAATATTGGGGATAAAGCACCAGATGGAAGCCAATTAAGGCCTCAAATTGTTTGGTTTGGCGAGGAAGTTCCATTGATGTCAAAGGCTGCAAAAAGAATTTCAGAATCTGATATTATTGTAATTGTTGGAACATCAATGCAAGTGTATCCTGCTGCTAGTTTAATTTCTTACGCTTCTAGAGAAGCACTTATCGTTTATATTGATCCAGAACCACAAATAAACTATGAATTAAAGAGAATCAAAAATTTAATTCTAATCGCACAAAATGCTGTGGTAGGGATGAAAATTCTTTACGAAAAATTAACAATTTTTTCGCCTGAAGAACTTAAAAATTCCAATAAAACATTCCTCTGATTCCACCTTTTAAAATAAAAAAAGGCAACTTAAAACTAAGTCACCTTTTATTCATGAGTAAATCTTGTTATTTAGGAACCACACATCAAACATCCATCCTCCATCGAACATACTTGTCCTTCTGCTACTTCAACTGGTTCAGAAACGGTGCTGGTAGTTTTTTCTTCATTAATATATTCTCGCTGGTGTTTCGCAGCCAAGGTAAATTTAATCGGGTCAACGGCAGCTTTAGATCTCAAATAGTACATTCCAGTCTTAAGTCCTTTTTGCCATGCATAAAAATGCATAGATGACAATTTGCCGAAATTTGGATTTTCTACAAAAAGGTTTAAACTTTGGCTTTGGCAAATAAATGCTCCTCTATCCGCAGCTAAATCAATGATTGTTTTCATGCTTATTTCCCAAACTGTCTTATATAAATCTTTTAGAGATTGAGGAACACTTTCAATGTGTTGAATTGATCCGTTTGCAGCCATCAACATTTCTTTCATGTCATTGTCCCAAAGGTCCAACTTAATCAGATCTTTAAGAAGGTGTTTGTTAACTACAATATATTCACCTGAAAGAGTTCTTCGAGTATAAATGTTAGATGTATAAGGTTCGAAGCATTCGTTGTTTCCTAAGATTTGGCTTGTTGAAGCTGTTGGCATAGGTGCGAGTAATAGGGAATTTCTAATACCGTGTTTTTTTATTTCCTTTTTTAAATTACTCCAATTCCACCTTTTGGATGGTTCGACTCCCCAAAGGTCATACTGTAATTCTCCTTTGCTTGCTGGTGAACCTTCATAGCTCTGATAAGGTCCTTCTTTTTTTGCAATTTCACAAGATTCCGTTAGTGCAGCAAAATAAATCGTTTCAAAAATATCTTTATTAAGTTGTTTTGCCTCTTTACTTTCGAAAGGAAAACGCATTTTGATAAATGCATCTGCTAATCCTTGAACCCCAATACCTATGGGACGGTGCCTCATATTGGAATTTTTAGCTTCTGGAATTGGATAATAGTTGATGTCAATTACCTTATTTAGATTCCTTGTGACTACCCTACTAATATCGAATAATTTTTCGAAATCGAAATTAGCATCATCATCAACAAACTTCATAAGTGAAATGGAAGCCAAATTACAAACTGCTACTTCATCTTTTGAGGTATATTCTAAAATCTCAGTGCATAGATTACTAGACCTGATTGTACCCAGGTTTTTCTGATTAGATTTTCTGTTTGCTGCATCTTTATAAAGTATGTACGGAGTTCCAGTCTCTATTTGAGATTCTAGAATGGCAAACCACAAATCCTGAGCTTTAATGGTTTTTCTTGCCTTACCTTCAGACTCATATTTATGGTATAAAGCTTCAAATTCTCCACTATGCACATCAAATAATCCTGGAGATTCATTTGGGCAAAACAAAGACCAATCTCCTCCATCTTTAACCCTTTCCATGAATAAATCAGGAATCCACATTGCATAGAATAAATCTCTAGCTCGCATTTCTTCTTTTCCATGATTTTTCTTTAACTCGAGAAAATCAAAAACATCAGCATGCCAAGGTTCGATATAAATTGCGAATGCACCTTTTCTCTTACCCCCGCCTTGATCTACATATCTCGCTGTATCATTAAAAACTTTTAGCATTGGTATAATTCCATTCGATGTTCCTCCTGTACCTTTAATGTATGAACCAGTGGCTCTCACATTATGAATGCTTAATCCAATTCCACCAGCTGATTGGGAAATTTTTGCACATCTTGATAAAGTTTCAAATATTCCGTCAATACTGTCATCGGTTGTCGACAATAGAAAACAACTTGACAATTGTGGTTTTGGAGTTCCAGCATTGAAAAGTGTTGGCGTGGCATGAATAAACCATTTTTCAGACATTAAATTATAAGTCTCAATTGCTGATTCAATATCCTCTCCATGAATTCCAACAGCAGCTCTCATCAACATATGCTGCGGCCTTTCTACCACTTGACCATCCATTCTCAGAAGATAAGATCGCTCTAATGTTTTGAAACCAAAAAAATCAAATTCATAATCTCTATCATAGATAATAGAAGAATCTAAAGTGTCTCTATTGTTTCTAATTATGGTAATTGTTTCCTCAGATATCAAACCAGCTTTTTGGCCGGTTTTTGGATCTATATAATTATATAGACTTTCCATGGTATCACTGAAGGACTTATCTGTATTTTTGTGAAGGTTGGATACTGCAATTCTAGCAGCTAATAAAGCATAATCTGGGTGATTAGCGGCCATTGTTGCTGCAGTCTCTGCAGCTAAGTTATCTAATTCAGAAGTTGTGACATTATTGTATAGACCTAAAATTACTTTTTTTGCTATTTCAATGGGATCAACATAGTCTTGTTCTAATCCATAACATAATTTTTTTACCCGCGCGGTAATCTTGTCAAAGGACACGTCTTCCTTCTTGCCGTTTCGTTTTATAACTTGCATAGTACTTCCTTTAGGGGAATGAATAAAAATATAGTTTTCTCAATTTTTCCAGGTCTCAATCGTAAGTGTGGGATTCAGATTTTAGAAATCTTCATCTAAAGTGAATACTTGTTTACTGCGGTCTTCTCCTACCCCAGACTTTTTGTAATCACCCACCCTTTTTTCAAAAAAGTTAGTCTTTCCTTGTAGTGAAATCATATCCATCCATGGAAATGGATTTTCAACATTGTATTCCTTTGGATTTCCCAAAGAAACTAGTAATCTGTCTGCTACAAATTCTATGTATTGACACATCAATTTAGAATTCATACCTATTAATCCAACTGGTAGAGCTTCAGAAACAAATTCTTTTTCTATATTAACTGCATCTGTAATTATTTTCTTAATAGTTTCTTTAGAAAGTTTATTGACAATATGGTTGTTGTATAATAAACATGCAAAATCACAATGCATCCCTTCATCTCTTGAAATTAATTCATTGGAAAAAGAAAGTCCTGGCATTAAGCCTCTTTTCTTAAGCCAAAAAATAGAACAAAAAGATCCAGAGAAAAATATTCCTTCCACTGCAGCAAAAGCAATTAATCTTTCAGCAAACGAACCATCATTTATCCATTCTAAGGCCCATTCTGCTTTTTTCTTTACACAATCTAATGTGTCGATTGCATTAAAAAGAAAATCTTTCTCTTTATTATCTTTAATTAATGTATCAATTAACAAAGAGTAAGTTTCAGAATGAATATTTTCCATCATAATTTGAAACCCATAAAAAAACTTAGCTTCAGGATATTGAACTTCATTAACCATATTCTCTGCTAAATTCTCATTCACAATTCCATCACTTGCAGCAAAAAAAGCAAGTACATGCTTTATAAAATGCTGTTCATTGTCATTTAATTTAGTTTCCCAATCTGTAATATCTTGGTGGAGATCAATTTCTTCAGCAGTCCAAAAACTTGCTTCTGATTTTTTATAATAATCCCAAATATCATTGTGTTTGATTGGAAAAATAACAAATCTGCTAGGGTTTTCAGTTAAAATAGGCTCATTTACATTACTCATTTGATATATTTTTGCTCATTAGTTAGTTTTCGTAAAGGCGCTTTAAGATATTACAATTTCTTATATATCAAAAATATCATAATTTGTTTGAAACTACACTATTATATATGATAAAATTATATATAAAAATAAATATAATGTGTAAATCTTTGATTATAATTTGCTAATAAATAACAATTTTGAGAATTCTTAAATTATTATCTATCTTTCTAATCTCAAGCTGAGTACAAATTAAAGCAAAATGGATAAATAAAAATCATAATATGTATGGTTAGTTTTCCACACAATGTTAGTAAATAACCTAACGTATTAAAATATAGTAGAATATGATAATATTTAATTATAATATATGTTGATAAGTTTTAATATGAAATTGTGCGATTAAGAAATTAAAGCTTTTAGAAAAGTTTTTTTCTTCTAAAAAACCAGATTAGCAATAATGCTAATATAATCGAAACTAAAATGATGAAAAAGAAAGAATATTTGCTTTCTTGGAATGGGACTGGAACATTCATGCCATAAAAACTAGCCACCAATGTCGGAACCATGAGCACAATCGTGACAATTGTCAGTCTTTGAATAAAAACATTCAGATTATTGGAAACAATGGATGCATATGCTTCCATTGTTCCGCCCAAAATATTGGTATGCACATTTGCCATCTCCAAAGCTTGGCTGTTATCAATTATAATATCCTCAAATAAATCATTATGGTCTTCTAGTCCCCTAATTTCTAAAAAATCAGTTCTCTTCATTTTCATTTTAAGCAGTTCATTTGAGCTTAAAGTGTTCACAAAATAGACTAGACTTTTCTCTATTTTCAGCAATGATTTTAATTCAGCATTTCTGCTGCTGTCGTATAATTCTCTCTCAATCAAATTCCGCTTTAAATTTAATTTTTTAAGGCAACTGAGAAATTCAAAAACATTTTGTTCCAAAATTTTGAGTACGAACATTTTTTCATCTGAAGAGTCAAAATTTTTAACTCTACTTTGAATAAATCTATCTAAAAGATTATTTTCAAATCCAGAAATCGTAATAATATTATCAGGGGTTAGAATTATTCCTATCGGAACAGTGATATAAATTCCTTCATTGTCTTTGGAATTCTCATTTATTAAAGGCGTATTAACAACAATCAATTTAATACCGTCTTCTTTTTCATATCTGGATCTTTCGTCAATATCTATGGAATCGGTAAGGAAATCAAAAGGTACTTCCAGATTATCTGACAAATCCTGGAGATCCTTTCGATCAAATGGTGGTGATATATCTATCCAGCAATTTGTCTCTCGTTGTTCCAATTGGACCAATACCCCATTAACACTCTTAAAATAGCGGACCATAATCGAATTCTACAATTTGTGAAAAGAATTATTTTGGTGGTTCAAACATACAACTTAATCAATCCAAAACAAATAATATTTGAATTGGAATATTTAATAGATTAAACTTATTCTGTCAAATAATTAATGTAATGATGGTAAATAGATTTAGTTTCAGGAGGACATTTTTTTAACTTCAGAACTTCATATCCATCTTTTATTATTTCAGCCATTTGTTCGTAATTGAATTCTAGCAAATGCTTATTACCCATATATTCTTTTAATTTGATCGATCCGCCATAATCATACCCATTCGTTGAACGTTGAGCCAATAATGATCTAACTATATAAGTTGATCCAAACTTCTCAAATTGCCAAACATGCACCAGTTCATGGATTAGCGTTTCTATAGAGATATTTTTATAAAAGTTAACCGTATAAAATGTTACATAACAAATATTTAGTTTTTTTGCAAAAAGAAAATCATTGCTATTAATTCTAACATTCTTCCAACTTATGGAATTTTTAAAAAAGGGATAAAATTCCTGAATTTCTTGTTTAGATAAAGATCTTAAATTCCAATTAAACAATTCATAACAAATTTGTAATAATTCTGGCAATCCACAGCAATCAAGGAAAAGTAATAACCATTCTATTAAGAATATGGTCATTCCGTTTTGATAAGAATCAGGATTAAAAGGGTGAAAAATTAATCTTTTGACTCGTTTTGGATAACTTAAAAGTAGATAAGAAAAATGATAAAGTATCGCCTTTGATTTATCTATAAAAATAAACCTATTCAAACCTTAAGATTTTAACTGGTTGCAATTTCGAAACCACCCAAGTTGGAATAATCAAAAAAGTAAGAATAACGACAAAAGAAACAAGATTCAAACTTAAAATTGTAACAGGGTTGATAGCTACTGGTGCAACTGATAAATAATAATTGGCCTCATCTAACTTTATAAAGCCAGTATATTTTTGAAACAAACAAATTCCGATACCAATTATATTGCCAATAAGCAAACCGTATAGTATAATATAGGCTGAGTAATAAAGAAATATCTTTCTAATATTCCAATTTGTCATTCCCATAGATTTTAATGTTCCAATCATTTTTGACCGTTCTATAATTAAAATCAAAATACTAGTTACCATATTGATAATGGAAACAATGATCATCAATATTAAAATGACTGCTGCATTTAAATCTTGCAAGTCTAACCATTCAAATATATTTGGAAATTTGTCCCTAATGGTTTCAGAATACAATCTAGTAGGTAAAATATCCACATAGATTACCTCATTAATGATTCCTAAGTTTTCGATATCTCCAAGAATAAGCTCATAACCTGCAACTTGTGATTCGTTCCATTGCAATAATTCCTGCACTTTTTTCAAGTCAGCAATTACAAATTTTTTATCGTATTCCTCCAATCCAGTTTTATAAATACCGACAATTTTTGTTTTTCTTTTGAGCTGTTGTCCATTCTTAATAATATTAATAATAACTTGATCTTCTAATGAGAGTTTTAACCTGTCAGAAAGACTTGATGAAATGACAATTTCATCACTTGCCTTATCTTCATGATACTCAATTGGTCTGCCTTGGATAAAATAATGGTCCAATTGCTCCCATTCGAAATCCTTTCCTAATCCTCTAACAATTACTCCTTCAAATTCTTCTTCAGAACTTAATATTGCTGGAACCATTGCAAAAGCATAGATACTTTTGATATCAACATCAACTTTTTTCTGCCTAAATCTTCCAGGAATGTTTTTACCAAAAAATGTTATCGGACTTTGATAAGTTATCGTTTTTAAAGAGTCTAGTTCATTGAGAAAATCTTGATTAATTTGGATTGGAATAGCTTCTGTACTTCTAGAAATATTGGAATCGGTAATATGGATATGCCCCCAAAAGCCAAATATTTTTTCTGAAATTTCTTTTTTAAAACCCGAAATCATAGAAAACGCGACAATCATTACAGCGAGTGATAATGATACTGCAGTGATAGCGATTCTTATAATCCACTTCGTAAAACTCTTGCCAGAAGCAAAAGCAACTTTTGTCGCAATAAACCTAGATGTATTCACAAGCGTAATAATACATTTTTTCGAATAATTTTAAACATAAATAAAGGATAATAAGTCTACTTTATAAAACTCATTTTGATTTTAATTTATTCTGAAGTAAAAAATAATATTTTTGCACTCTAATAAATTAAGAAATGAATTTTGTAGAAGAATTAAGATGGAGAGGAATGCTCCAAGATCTCACTCCAGGAATAGAAGAAGTCTTAACTGAACAAAAAATTACTGGGTATATAGGTTTTGACCCTACTGCCCCTTCTTTAACCTTAGGTAATTATGTGCAAATAATGTTGTTAACATTATTTCAAAAGCATGGAAATAAACCAATTGTACTAATGGGAGGAGCAACTGGCAGAATTGGTGATCCTTCTGGCAAAGATACTGAAAGACAGCTTAAAAGTTATGAAGAATTAGACTCGAATCTTAATTTTCAAAAACTTCAAATCTCTAAATTTTTGAATTTTGATTCTGGAGAAAATAAAGCCGTAATTATTAATAATTACGATTTTTATGCCGAAATGAATGTGCTGGACTTTTTAAGAAAGGTGGGTAAAAACCTAACCGTTAATTATATGCTTTCAAAAGATTCAGTCAAGAACAGATTGGAAAGTGGTTTATCATTCACAGAATTCAGTTACCAATTGTTACAAGCTTATGATTTTTTGTGTTTGTATGAACAAAACAATTGTATTCTGCAGATGGGAGGATCTGATCAATGGGGAAATATTACTTCTGGCACTGAATTTATTAGGAGAAATGTGGATGGAGGAAAAGCATATGCTGTAACAACACCACTACTAACAAAGGCAGATGGCAGTAAATTTGGAAAATCAACTGAAGGAAATATTTGGTTAGATCCAAACCTTACATCTCCATATAAATTTTACCAATTTTGGGTTAATGCTGCAGATGCCGATATTGGTAAATTTATCAGATACTTTAGTTTTAAATCCAAGGAAGAAGTAGAGGCACTAGAAGCAGAATATGATAAGGATCCGAATGGTTTGAAACGAGCTTTAGCAGAAGAATTAACCATCCGAATTCATTCTTTAGAAGAATATAAGGCTGTTTTGAATGTCTCTGAGTTACTTTTCAATAAAAAAGCTGATGCAGAATATCTTGAATCTTTGGATGAAAAATCATTAAGTAGAATTGCAAATGAAATACCCTCCTTTCAAATTAAGAAAAAGGATTTTGCTGCCGGTATTAACCTTGATGAATTGATTACTAGTTATGCAAATATACTAACTTCAAAAAGTGATGTACGCAGATCTGTTCAATCCAATGCATTAGCAGTCAATAAAATTAAAATGGAAACGCATGACCAGGTTATTTCTTCAGAGTTTCTATTACTAGATAAGTATATTCTTATTGAAAATGGAAAAAAGAATCAATTTATCATTGAGGTAATATAATGAGTTTAAGAAAAATATTTTATGCTTTTCCACCCAGATTAAGGCTATTGGCAAGGAGGATATATTATTTCCCTGTTGATTTGTTTGTATCAAAAAAGTATGAAAATGGTATTTCTGTGCCCCCAAAGTCACTCATTTTTACTGGGGGTGGAGATTTTATTTCTACAGGTTTTCGATTTATAGAATTTTTTAAGAAATATGGAGGCATAACTCCAGAAAGTCATGTTTTGGATATTGGATCAGGAATTGGACGAATAGCTATTCCACTTTCACATTTTTTAAATTCTAAAGGATCATATAATGGAATAGATATTATGTCGGTCGGTATTAAATGGTGCAATCAAAATATTACTACAGCTTACCCAAATTTCAATTTTCATTTAATAGACTTAAAAAATGACTTATACCGAAATTCGGGTAAAAATGCTTCTGAATTCACATTAGATTTTCCAGATAATAAATTTGATTTTATAAGTTTAATTTCTGTATTTACTCATATGTTACCTGAGGAGATTAGTCAATATTTAAGTGAAATAAGCAGATGTTTAAAAATAGGGAGTTCATGTCTCATAACATTTTTTATTTATGAGCATAACGATGAATTGACCAATAATAGATTTAATAAATTTATTCCACAAGATAAGATCCATGCGTTGATGAATGAAAAAGTAAAATCTGCAAATGTTGCCTATTCAAAGGAGTATTTAGAGAAGCTAATTTCGAAGAATAATTTTAAAATTACGCACTTTTCAAGAGGTGGATGGGTTGCTGGTAATTCGGCTGAAGATTTTCAGGATATTATTGTTATTACAAAAACTATTTAAAATGGATGATATTAAAAATTCATTAAGTTATACTCTTAATCATTTGGGAGAAGAGCGGTCAAAATATTACAATGCCGTTTCTCCGCCAATAATTCAAACTAGTAATTTTTGTTTTGAGTCTTTTGATGAATTCAAAAATGCCATTTCAAATGAAAGTGATAGCCACATCTATACAAGGGGAAATAATCCAACAGTTGAAATATTAAGAAAAAAAGTAGCTGCTTTAGAAAAAACTGAAGATTGTTTGGTTTTTGCAAGCGGTTCTGGTGCAATTTCTTCTACAATATTAAGTTTTCTGAAATCTGGTGATCATATCTTATGTGTAAATAATCCGTATAATTGGACGAAAGTATTGCTTACTGAAATACTTCCAAATTTTGGTATTGCGTATGATTTTGTAGATGGTTCAAATTTAGGGGCTATCCGAGCAGCAATTAAAGAAAATACAAAAATGTTGTATTTGGAAAGTCCGA
Organism: Bacteroidota bacterium; assembly: GCA_024642705.1. Lineage (GTDB taxonomy): Bacteria > Bacteroidota > Bacteroidia > Chitinophagales > Saprospiraceae > Portibacter. The sequence continues at coordinate 16,475 of JAHEAQ010000004.1, forward strand.
ATACTGCAACTTTTGCACTTCAAGATTTAGAGGCATGTGCTGAAATTGCAAAAGCAAAAGGTATTATAACAGCCATTGATAATAGTTACTGTTCTCCAATTTTCCAAAATCCACATGACTTTGGTATTGATTTAATTATTCATTCGGGTACAAAATATTTGAATGGTCATAGCGATGTTGTTTGTGGTTTTGTTTGCGGTTCAAAAGAATTAATTGCGTCAATATTTCATTTCGCAACAATGACCTTGGGAAATATAATCTCACCAAATGAAGCAGCATTAATTATTCGAGGATTACGAACATTGGAGCTGAGATTAGAAAAATCTCATGGTTCAGCGGTGAAAATTGTAGAATATTTAAAAAACCATAAGCATATTGAATCTGTCTTATATCCTTGGGATAAAGATTTTCCTCAAAGAGAATTGGCAAAGAAACAAATGAAAGGGGCTGGAGGTTTATTTTCGATTCTTTTAAAATCCACTGATTTATTACAACTTGAAAAGTTTTGTGCAAAACTTCAAACATTTCTTTTTGCTGTTTCTTGGGGAGGGCATGAATCGCTTATTCTACCCTACTGTAGTCTTATGAACATTCCCAATCATCCAGACCCAAATGTGCCAGTTAATTTAATTAGGATTTATATCGGATTAGAGGATTCTGATTATTTAATTCATGATTTAGAAAATGCTCTAAAAATTTTTGATTAGAAATAAATAAAAATTTAAGATTTATTCATTATTGATTGTATGTCCGCAGGCGAATAGTTTATTGATTTGAGCACTTTCCCATCTTCAATTCGATAAACTAAATATTCTCCATTGCTTTCTTTAATTATTGAATTCATTTCTTTTTCTTCTTCATAAAACTTTTGTGTAGCAATGGCTTCTTCCATGGTTTGGCAAGTTTTACTCATATTGGATCTTTGAACTTCAGAAAATAAATCATTGAATTTATTACCAAGTCCAAATTCTAAAACTGCGCCTGATAGCACATATTGTATGTCAGCTAATGCATCTGCCACCTCAATGATATCATTATTTTCTATCGCTTCTTTTAATTCATCTAGTTCTTCTTGCAAAAGGTTAATTCTCAATTCACATCTTTTCTTTGATGGAATAATAGGTTTCTCTTCAATTGGCAGATTGAAAGTTTTATGAAATTTTGCAACACTATTCAAAGCTTTTGGTTCTTCCATTCTTTATTTCTTAATTTACATAATAATTACTGAAGTACTAAAAAACAAAATAGTATTTTTAAATCCAATAATAAGGGGTTATTTATGGCTAAAATTTCAAGAAATACATTTTTAAAGTCTGCAGGAGCTATTGGCGCATTGGGTATCATAAGCACTTCATGCAATAATATTATCAAGAAAAATTCAGAAACTTTTTCAAATACTCCCGAATATGAGTGGAAAATGGTGACCACATGGCCTCCAAATTTTCCAGTTTTGGGAGAAGGTTGCAACCTTTTTGCAGAATGGGTTTACAAAATGTCAGCAGGTAGAATGAAAATTTCGCCTTATGGTAGTGGTGAATTGATTCCTGGACTACAATCCTTTGACGCTGTAAGTATGGGTGCTGTAGAAATGGGACATGGTGCTGGATATTATTGGATTGGGAAATTCCCTGCATCTCAATTTTTTACGACCGTACCTTTTGGAATGAACGCTCAAGAATTTAATGCATGGATGTATGCTGGAAACGGTATTAAACTTTGGAAGGAAGTATATGCTGAATATAATTTAGTCCCATTTCCTGCTGGAAATACTGGCTTTCAAATGGGCGGATGGTTCAACAAAGAAATTAATTCAATCGAAGATCTCAAAGGACTCAAAATGCGTATTCCAGGATTAGGAGGAAATGTATTGGCAAGAGCTGGTGGTACACCTGTCGTTTCAGCTGGAAGTGAAATTTATACCAATCTTGAAAGAGGTGTTATCGATGCAACAGAATGGATTGGCCCTTACCACGATTATCTTATGGGCTTCCATGAAATAGCAAAATATTATTATACTCCTGGATGGCATGAACCTCAGGCTTGCCTTGAGTTAATTGTTAATAAGAAAAAATATGAAGATTTACCAGAGGATCTTCAAGTAATCATAGAAACTGCCGCAGCCAGATCTAATATTTGGATGCTTTCTCAATTTGTTGCTAAGAACAATGAGTATTTACAAAAAATAGAAAATGAATCCAAAGTCGAATTCAAAGTTTTCCCTGACGATGTTTTACAAAGTCTAAAAGTATTTACCAAAGATGCAATAAACGACATTATTGGAAGTGATCCTACAAGTAAGATGGTCTATGAAGATCAATTGAAATTCAGAACTGGAGTTAGCAAATGGTCGAATTTGTCTGAAAAAATGTATTTTGATAAGTTGCAATAATTAAGTAAAAACCTTCTTTTCTTGGAACAACTTATAGATTTGGGAAAATGCTTGGAAAAAACATAACTACAAGCAATAGAATCAGTTGCAAAATTAAAAATGGAATGATTCCTTTATAAATATCTATTGTTTTCACTTCTGGAGGTGCCACACTTTTAAGATAGAATAAAGAGAATCCAAAAGGAGGAGTCAAAAAAGAAGTTTGCAAGTTCAAAGCTATTAACAAACCTACCCAAATGAGGTTCATTTCAAATTGAATAAAGACTGGCACGACAACAGGAACAATAATGAAAATTATTTCAATAAAATCAATAAAAAATCCAGCTATAAATATAACTATCATTACAATCATTAAAAAACCAGAAGGTCCTAAGGAAGAATTTTGAATAATCTCAATTAAGAATTTGTCTCCTTCAAGCCCGCGAAAAACAAGTGAAAATGTAGTTGCACCAAGCAAAATCATAAAAACCATGCTTGTTAAATGGGTGGTTCCTTCGGAAACTTGTTTTAAAACTTTAAAATTTAATTTGTTCTGGGAAAAAGCTAATAAAACGGCGCCCAAAGCACCAACTGCGGCAGCTTCTGTAGGGCTGGCAATTCCATAAATTATTGCACCTAATACGGTTACAATTAATAATAGCGGCATTAAAAATGCTTTTGCAACTTTGAAATAGAATTTATCAGATTTGAATGCTTTAATTTCTTCTGCAGGTACTGCTGGCGCCATTTTTGGGAACAAGCGAGCAATAACCAATATGTATAATATATAGAGGCAAACTAAGATAATACCAGGATATATTGCCGCATGAAAAAGTTTGCCAACAGAAACATTTAGTACACTACCTAATAAAACTAGAACCACTGATGGTGGGATAATTTGACCTAGTGTGCCAGAAGAAGCTATTACACCGCTAGCTAATGATGGTTTATAATTTCTTTTCAACATTGTTGGTAGGGATATTAATCCCATTGTAATTACTGTAGCTCCAACAATGCCAGTTGAAGCTGCTAATAATGCTCCTACAACAACAACAGAAATGGCTAACCCACCTTTAAGCGTTCCAAAAAGCATGGACATGGTTTCCAAAAGATTTGCAGCAAGTCCAGATTTTTCAAGCATTAAACCCATAAAAACAAAAAGTGGCACAGCAAGCAAAACATAGTTTTCCATTATTCCCATTATTCTGAAAGGCAATAACATTAAAAAATCAGGAATAGTCAAAATTCCAACTAAAATAGAAAGCCCAGCCAATGTAAATGCAACAGGATAGCCTGCTAGTATAAGAATAAAGATTAATACAAAAAGTAATAATGCTACTATTTCCATTACGCTCTTCGAAATTTCTGAAGTTTAAAAATAGTATCTAAAATTCCTTGTGCAAGTAATAATAAAAAACCAAATACAATTGCATATTTAATGATATACCTAGCCGGCAGACCGCCAGGATCGGACGAAACTTCTCGATAAGAAAATGAAACATTAGCATATTTATAGGAAACAAAAATTACAACAATACACCAAGGAATTAGTAAAAATAAATTTCCAAGTATATTGACAATAAGTTGATTCTTCTCAGAATAATTCTGATAAAATAAATCTACTCTGACATGTTTATCATGTTGGAATGTATAAGAAGCTCCTATCAAAAAAATAAGTGCAAAAATGTGCCATTCTAATTCTATTACCCATTTTTCTGTTGTGTTAAATGTATATCTTAAAAACACATCTATACATATTAACATAATTAATACAATATTTAGATAAGATATATAAGCACCTATTTTGTCAATTATTTTTTCTAATTGTTTCAAATTTTCATACAAAGTTTATGTGTGCCAATATAAGAAAGCTTTTAAATATCTTCTAAATTATATTCAAATGGAATTATAAGTAACCAAATTTATTTTGTAGATAATTAAAAAATATAGTTTTAGAATTGTTAAAAATCTCTATTATGCGTTAATATTAGTTAAAGGCAAAACAAGGATTTTAAATTTTTCGTTATATCAAACAAAAAGAAATTATGAAACGGTTAACAATTTTATCTATTGCATTAATGTCCTTCTTGCAATATAATTATGCTCAACTCATGGTTGATGGAAAAGAAGTCAAAATGGATGATATCAAATACATTGAAATTGAATTTTTTAATACTATTGGCAGTAATGAGGTCAAAGTATTCATAGATTATGGTCAAGACATTAGTTTTCTTGATAGAAAAACAAGATTGGTTTCAGATCGGAATGGCAAATCAAAAGTTTTCAATTCAAAGGTTGGAGGGCTTAATTGGTTTTATCAACAAGGATGGAAAATATTAGATGTTTATAATCCCAAAACAGGAGGCAATACTTCAAGCAATGAATTGATTTACATATTGGAGAAAATCGAATAATAATAAACATTTTTGTAAATAGGAACCAAAAAAAATAGGCTATCTGAATATCAGATAGCCTATTTTTTTAACGTCTATTTTTTTACCTAGGAATTAAATTAAACTCTACTCTCCTATTCAGTGTCCTTCCTCTCAAAGTATTATTATCTGAAATCGGTCTAGATTCTCCAAAACCGGCATAATTCATTCTTGAAATTGATAAGCCTTGGGTTGATAAATAATCATAACACGCTTTAGCTCTTCTTTCGGATAAGGTTTGATTTATGCTTGCCCCACCTGTATTATCCGTATGGCCGCTTATTGACAAATTGTATGCAGGATTTCTATCCAATATTCTAGCAATTTGAATTAATATCGTATAGGATTCAGGCTTTAACGTAGCTTTGCCAGTATCAAATTGAACTGCTCTCATTGCCAAATCGAGAACATCTTTATCCTTTTGGGGAATTTCTGGACAACCATTATTAGAGACGGGACCTGCTGCATTAGGACATTTGTCTCTGCTATCATCAATTCCATCGTTATCCGTATCTGGGCATCCACCATAAGCAATTATGCCTGCACTATCGGGACATTTATCCAGATAATCTGGTATTCCATCGTTATCTTTATCAGGGCATCCTTCTGAACTTGCCGGACCAGCTGCATTAGGACATTTGTCAATAGCATCTGCAACACCATCATTATCAGCATCTAATATTGGGCATCCAGCATTGCTAGGTGAACCAGGCAAATTAGGACATTTATCTGCATTGTCAGGAACACCATCACCATCTGAATCTGTTCCTGGACAACCGTTGTTAGATTTCAATCCTGCTATATTAGGACAATCATCATCACTATCTGAAACACCATCACCGTCAGAATCTGGACAACCTCTCAAAGATTTTGGTCCTGCCAATAATGGGCAAGCATCTTCAAAATCTGCAATTCCATCACCGTCAGAATCTGGGCACCCTTGCAATTCTTTTGGTCCTGCTATCTGTGGACATAAATCAATATCATCTATTATTCCATCACCATCAGCATCATCTTTTAACATTGATTTCTTTTTAGAACCCATGTCCCCGCCTTTACCTAGCACATAAGTGAATCCTAAGCCATGGTGTAAATTATTGCGATTTTCACTTAATGAATATCTATATTCCGATTGCCAATTGATGTAGGACCTTTCCGTTATTTTAAATCTCAACCCGACCCCTAATGGAATTTGAATGTTCATATCTCCTTGATCTTCTGATACGAAGCCTATTCCAGCTACTATATATGGTTGAACTTTGCCTTCCTCATTTGTAATGTCATATTGTAAAGTAGCATCGACTCCAATGATTGTTTTTAAATAGGACTCAATATTGTTATGGCTATTCACTACGCCAACTTTTAATGGAATTGAAAGATTTAATTTTTGATTCAAAAACCTACTATAATTGGCTTCGAAACCATTGTTATAATTATTGAAATCTTCGATCGCCCCGCCATTTTGGGATTGATAATCCAAGAAAAGTACCTTAAAACTTATTGCATTTGGATTACCAGAAGTTTGAGCTTGGGCAATTGGCGCAGCAATTATCAAGCTTAATACAGTGCATATAATTAATTTTCTCATAAATATTATATCTAATCTTAGAATGAAACCTTCGCAAAGTTAAAATTATTTATTAAACAAATAATATATATGTTCAATTAAATTGCAAACTTCGTTAATATGTTAATTTGTGGTTTAGAACTGATTAATAAGTAAATATCAGGTATTTGTAGTTTATTAAATAATTACTGAGCGAAATTATATTCTTCTTGTCACCGAAATTCTTTTGAAATGTCTTTTTGGATTACAGAACTGCATTAATTTAATTCTTCAAAATAACCTGTTTCGTAATTTTTTCTAACTCTATCATATTCAAAATATTTCCCATTCATGCAAATATATATTCCTGGCGGAAGGACTTGGACAAATGCTAAAGCACTACCTAGGTTAAAAAATCCATCCGATGAAGTTCCAAATGCATAAGGTATCATCGCTCCAGTAATCACTATTGTTTTTTCCTTTATTTTGCCTTTCGATAAATAATGTGCTGTCTTTACCATTGTGTCCGTACCATGAGTAATAAGTATTTTTGAATCACTTGCAGATTTACATTCTTCTAAGATAAAAGCTCTGTCATCATCCGTCATTTCCAAACTATCAACCATCATCAGAGTGCGTAATTTTACATCTAAAGTACATCGTCCACGCAGCAGCATATGATCTAAATGAGTATTTTCGAAAAATAATTTTCCAGTGATATAATTGTATTCTTTATCAAAGGTGCCGCCTGTAATAAAAATTTGAATTGTTTCCACTATAATATGAATTTTGGCGCAAATATCGCGAAATATCTGAAATGTAGTTATAGCATTTTATCTGCACAATAAGAAGAAGCGAATGCATTAGGTTTTGCTTTGAAATTGTAACCCATTCCTTTAATGTAACCCATTGCCTCATGCAGAGCTATGTGCGACTTGTAATTTGGATCAACATTTATATCCACATGAACTTCTAGAGGAATTTGATACTTTTCTAAAATGTCACTCAAATAAAAAGCTAAGTTCACAGACTTAATTACTTCATTAATCATTCTTTCCTTGATTGCCATTTTTTGCATCAATTTATCTTTTGAAACAAACATGAATCCACCTTGTCCTTTTCTCAAAAAAACAATTACTGTTGCAAATTCAATATAACTACCTCTAACTTGAGAATCCGTACCAATACAAATCCTAATCTGTTGACCGCAGCCTTTTTCGTAAATAAGGGTCTGCTCTACTTCCTCTTTAATTTCATTTTCTATAATGGCCCCATTAAATCTTTTCCAATTCATTTGATCTTATAATATTAACTAAAAATATTAAATTTTATTCAATATGATATTTTAGCAAACTTACTTTCTTTATTTGTTTTGCTTACTTTTGGGCAGAAATAATCAAATAATGATTGACTTTATGTACTTTAAATTATTACCACTTTTCATTGTTTCCGCTTGGATGGTGAGTTGTGGTTCTTCAAAAAAAATGGACTCTGAAAATCACAAATACACCAATAAACTGATCCACGAAAGTTCACCTTATTTACTGCAACATGCTCACAACCCTGTTGATTGGTTCCCGTGGGGAGATGAGGCCTTGCAAAAAGCAGAAAAAGAAAACAAACTAGTCATTGTTAGTATTGGCTATTCGGCATGTCATTGGTGTCATGTCATGGAACAAGAATCATTTGAAGACACTTTGGTAGCAAAAATTATGAATGAAAATTTCGTATCTATCAAAGTTGATAGAGAAGAAAGGCCAGATGTTGATGATGTTTACATGACTGCTTGTAATTTAATTTCAGGTCGAGGCGGCTGGCCTCTTAATGCCGTAGTCCTTCCAGATGGTAGACCGGTTTGGGCTGGAACATACTTTCCAAAGGAACAATGGATAGATATATTAAATCAATTTACAAAGCTTAAGACTGAAAATTACGCCAAACTAGAAGATTCTGCTAAAAGGATTGTTTCGGGATTACAACAAGTAGATGCAGTTATTGATGTAAAAGAGGATATTGAATTTACGAATTTAGAATTAAATGGAATTGTTACAAAATTTATCAATAATATTGATTTCAAAGAGGGTGGCCGTTTAAATAGCCCCAAATTTCCAATGCCAAATAATTACGAATTCTTATTAAAAATGGCTTATTCCAGTCCAGATTCAAGATCGTTAGAAGCTGTAAATACCACATTAACTAAAATGGCCAATGGCGGTATATACGATCAAATCGAAGGAGGTTTTGCAAGATATTCAACAGATGAAATTTGGAAAGTTCCACATTTTGAAAAAATGCTGTATGATAATGCACAATTGGTTTCTTTGTATTCTCAGGCATATAGATATACCAAGAATGAATATTTTAGAACAATTGCCGAAGAAACTTTAAATTTCATAGAAAAAAATTGGCAAGATGATTCAGGCGGGTTCCATTCTTCATATGATGCAGATAGTGAAGGCGAAGAAGGTAAGTTTTATGTTTGGAAGAAATCAGAATTATCCAAGATAATAACAGATGAAAATGAATTTAAGCTCTTCTGCCAATTTTATAATGTCACAGAAAATGGAAATTGGGAAGGATCCAATATCTTACATACAAATTTTACAGATGTTGAATTTTCCATAAAAAATAATTTAGATATAGATAGCTTTTCAAATTTGAAATCCAAATGGAAAAAATTAGTCCTTACAGAACGAATGAAAAGAACTTATCCCAATTTAGACGATAAAATTATTTGTTCTTGGAATGCGCTGGTCATTAATGCATATATAGACTCATATAAAGCTTTTCAAGATGAGCAATATAGAATAAAAGCTATTGAATTATGGGATTTTATTGAAGACAATTTATTAAGTAGGGATGGCGTAACTTTGAAAAGAAATTATAAAAAAGGGAAATCTACGATAAATGGTTTTTTGGATGATTATGCGTTGACTATAAATGCAATGATTCAATTATATGAAATTACTTTCGATGAGATTTACTTGTCTAAAGCAAATAAATTAATGGCGCACGTTATCACACATTTTAAAAATGATAATTCAGCAATGTTTAATTTTACATCAAAGCTGGATCCGCCATTAATCGCCACAAAATTGGAACTAAGTGACAATGTGATTCCAGGTTCTAATTCAATAACAGCAAGAAACTTGCATTCATTAGGTTTACTATTATACAATAATGAATATATAAATCTTTCAAAGCAAATGCTTCGAAATATGAAAAACTCTATACTTGAAACTTCTCAACCCAATTTTTATTCCAATTGGTGCAATCTATATTTTGATATGGTATATGATCCATATGAAATTGCTATACTAGGAAAAGGATATAATGAAATAAGAAAAGAAATGATGAAAAATTATCTTCCTAATGCCATTTTTCTTGGCGGCAATTCTGAAGGAAATCTGCAATTACTGGAAGATAAATTGAGAGAAGGGGAAGATCTAATATACGTTTGTGTGAATAAGGCATGTAAATTTCCAGTAAAAAAAGCTGAGGAAGCGATGAAATTGTTGAAAAATTAAATTTTTACCAATTCTTTATTTTTACAAACGTACATTTTAGTCGAAAACAATTGTGCAAGTGATTCATCATGAGTCGCCGTAATAATTGAAGATCCATCTTCTAATGCAAGTTCTCTTAAAAGCTTAAAAATTTCTATCCCTAATTGTTTGTTAAGATTCCCAGTGGGTTCATCCGCAATGACCAATTTTGGTTTGTGGACTAAAGCTCTTGCAATTGCAAGTCTTTGCTTTTCGCCACCCGAAAGTTCAAATCCTTTTTTAGTAGATTGATTTGCTAACTCCACTTTATCAAGAATTTTAGTGATAGATTGTTTTCTATATTCAGCATCTTTAAAATTAATGGATTGAAGAAAATAGTTTAAATTATCATAAACACTCAATTTTTCAAAAATTCTAAAATCTTGAAAAACCAAGCCTAGCTTTCTTCTCAGCAATTGAAGTTCATTTTTTTTGATATTTAGCAAATCTTGACCTAATATTTTTGCAGACTTGCCTTCGATTTCCATTACTCCATAAATACTTTTTAAAAAACTTGATTTTCCACTTCCTGAAGGTCCCAAAATAAAAGTCACTTCAGCATTATACAAACTGAAGTTAATATTGGATAATATTCTTTCATTTTGTCTATTAATATTTAATTCTTCGAAACGAAGCAATTCTATCAGACCGGTCATGCAATAATTTTAATATCAAATATATAATTTAATGTTTGTTAAGTAGCCATGAAAATTATGAACAGTCTCCTAAACGATTTATCCAAATGGATTGTTCTATAGTTTGAAATAGTTATTCATCCCAGAATTGCATTAAAAAAACTAAACAAAAATGAATATCCTGCATTTATTGTGTTTACAATATTAACTTTGCAGCTTATTCAAAGCGATATTCTATAATATTTTATCAACGAACTAATAAATACTATGAAAAAAGCATATATCATAGGAATCTTAATGATTGTTTTTGGAATTGGTTACCTCATTACTGCTTCAGGAGATGTGAGCAGTTATGCAAATTTCGATGATGCTAAACCTGATTCAACAGTGAAAATCGCAGGGAATCTTGTAAAAAGTAAGCCAATAGTATTTGATCCTAATACAAATGCCAATTATTTTTCTTTTTTTATGGAAGACAAAGAAGGAAAAACCATGCAGGTTGTAAATTATGGTGCAAAACCTCAAGATTTTGAAATGTCTGAATCCATAGTGATAACAGGCCAATTAGAAGAAGATAAATTCATCGCTTCAGATATATTATTGAAATGCCCTTCTAAATATAAAGACCAGGAAGTGCTTCTTAGGAAAAACGGTTAAAAATACATGCAGGAAATACAATATTTTGGAGAGCATCTTTGGCCAAAAAATCTTGGCCATATATTGATTTTATTGGGTTTTGTTTCAGCCTTATTTGCATCTTTTAGTTATTTCAAGGCTACAAATGCGAGTATTGATGAAAAGAAAGGTTGGCAAAATTTGGGTAGAGTTGGATTCTTGACTCATGGATTAAGTGTTTTTGGCATCATTGGCATTATAGCTTTCATAATGGTTAACAAGTATTATGAATATGCTTATGTTTCTCAGCATGCAAGTGACACTCTACCAATGAAGTACATAACTTCTGCATTTTGGGAGGGACAAGAAGGAAGTTTCTTATTATGGATGTTTTGGCATGTTGTACTAGGAATTATAGTGATGTTTGGTTCTAAAAAATGGGCTAATCCTGTTTTAAGTATACTATGCTTTGTTGAAGCTTTGATCATATCTATGATTATTGGTATTCAATTTGAAGTTGGTGAAAGCGTGGTCAAAATTGGCAGCAATCCATTGTTGCTATTTAGAGATACCATGGATATCCCGTTGTTTAAAAATGCAGATTATGTCAGTTTATTAAGTGGCGCTGGTCTTAATCCTTTGCTTCAAAATTATTGGATGACTATCCACCCACCCACATTATTTTTGGGTTTCGCTTCCACTACCCTTCCTTTTTGTTATGCTGTAGCTGGATTTTGGTTGAGCAAACCAAAAGAATGGATAAAACCAGCTTTAAAATGGGCATTATTTTCTGGGGGAATATTGGGAATTGGAATCCTGATGGGAGGTGCTTGGGCCTATGAAGCTTTGTCATTTGGAGGATATTGGGCTTGGGATCCCGTTGAGAACATGTCGTTGGTGCCTTGGTTGATTATGGTTGCAGGTGTTCATTCTTTATTGATTGCAAATAATACAGGGAATGGGATCAAAACATCGTATATATTTCTAAGTCTGAGTTTTATTTTGATTTTGTATTCGACATTTTTAACAAGAAGCGGTGTATTGGGCGATACTTCAGTTCATGCATTTACGGAAATGGGCCTTGAAAACCAATTGATACTTTTGTTGCTTTCCAATATTTTCATTGCTGTATTTGTGTTTTTTAAGAGACGAAAACTTGTAGAAAGTAAGGCAAATGAAGACCGTTTTGATTCCAGAGAATTTTGGATGTTTATTGGAACAATTATATTACTTTTTTCCTCCATATTAATTACTGCGTCAACATCGCTTCCTATATATAATAAAATCATACAAGTTTTTGATCCAGATTTTGTAGGAATAGTTATAAATGATGCTATACCACATTATAACAAACATCAGTTATGGATTGCAATTTTTATTGTTTTGCTTTCTTCTTTTAGTCAATGGTTTCGATATAAAGGAAAAATTACTGATGCTTATAAAAAGAAACTTATAAAGCATATATCCATTAGCCTTGGGCTTAGTTTGGTGTTCGTAATTTTAATAAACCTAATTTTAAAAATAGAAAATTTACCTTATTTCGCTTTAATGTCAATTTCAACATTCGGGATTGTTTCAGGAATTGATTTTCTAGTTGCTTTTAATAAATTTCAGTGGAAGCAAGCAGCATCTATTATGTCTCATTTGGGATTTAGCATAATGCTTATAGGGATAATTTCTTCAGGTGTAAATAAGAAGCATTTAAGTTCTAATTCATTTGTATTTGAAGATATTGTCACGAAGGAACGGTTGGAAAAAAATGTAACACTCATTAAAGAAAAACCAATGTTCATGAATGGATATTGGGTAAATTATGAAAGTGATACTTTAGTAAATAATGAAAGAACTTACAATATCAAATTTTCGAAAGTAGATTCTACAAATAAAATATTAGAGGAATTCACTTTGAATCCAATGACCGTTTTTTCGAACGATAAAACAGAAGTAGTTGCTTTTAATCCTTCCACGAGGCATTATATTGGAAAAGATATTTTTTCCCATATAGCTGGGCTTCCAAAGCAATTGATGAAGACAGAATATGCAAGAGAAATGGAAGATACGTTGAACTATCAAAAAATCACCCTATCAGAAAATATTCCATTTGAAAATGAGCAGTTTATTATTTCTGTTCAAAAAATTGATTTCGATCCTTCACATATTGATTATGAAAAAGAGGAGAATGATTTGGCAATGGGCCTCACGTTAAATGTCTTAGATAAGGCTTCGGAAAAATCTTATGAAATAAAACCTGTTGTAGCTTTAAGAGGAGCTGTGGTGTACAAATTTTTTGGAGAAATAAACGATTTGGGAACCAGGATACGAATTAATGAATCTTTTTTCGAATCTTTTTTCGTTTTTGAAAGAGATGTTGATTATAAAACTGTAATTCTTAAGGAAGGGGAAAGTGTAATGATAGGAGATTACACATTGAATCATAAAGGTTTCAATCGAACTCCAAAAAATAGAGGATATCAAGCTGAAGAAGGAGATATTGCGGTTTCAAGCTTGTTAGAATTTGTTGGAAAAAACAATGAAATAACAAATCTAGAACCTGTATACGTGATACGCGATTCGCGACAAACCAGTGTTAAAGATTTTGATCCCAAATCAGGAATTCATGCAAAATTTACGCACATTGAACCGAGTAATGGTGAACTAGAAATTCAATATTCTATAGATGATAGAGAATCTAATATCATCGAGTTAGAAATGGCAAATAATGTTCCTAGATCGGATATTATAGCATTAGAAGCCATTTTGTTTCCAGGAATTAATTTGTTTTGGTTAGGATCATTAATGATGTTGATTGGAATGTTGGTTGCAATGGCTATTCGAATGAATGCTAAAAAAGTCTAAAAATGACTTATTCCGTAGCAATAATTGGAGCGGGAAATTTGGCATTTCATATGTCTCAAGTGCTTAGCATTATACCTTTCTTAGAAATTAAATACATCATTAGTCGTGAATATAAGGATGCTTTAGCATTAGCAAATTTAATTTCTGCTGAAGCTATTGATGGATTAGAAAATATACCTTCTGATGTAGATATGGTTTTTATATGGACAAATGATGATCAGATTTTTGAGGTATCCACAACACTTGCCAAAAAATTACCATCTGAAACTTTAATTTTCCATTCATCTGGATTGAAAACACTTAAGAATTTTGATCCTTTTTTTTTGAATACAGGAATATTATGGCCTATTCAAAGTTTTTCTAAATCTGATACAAATATTAAAATCAAAAAAATCCCTTTTTGTATTATAGGTTCCAATACATCAACACTTAGCGTGCTTCAAAATATTGCAAATGGTATTTCAAGCGATGTCAAGGTAGTCAATGAGCACCAAAAATCTATTTTACATTTAACTGCAGTTCTTTCAAATAATTTCACAAATCACTTATTTCATATTTCCAAGCTGTTATTAGAAGAAAATGATTTAGATTTTAATCTATTATTACCAATAATAGAGCAAACTATTGCTAAAATAAAATTACTTGACCCATCGCAGACTCAAACAGGTCCAGCTATTAGGAATGATAAAAAAACCATGAAACAGCATTTAGATTTGATTCAAAGTAACGATTTACAAAAAATATATAAGTTACTGTCAAAAAGCATTTTAAAATTGAATAAACAATGAGAATTGTAGGTTATATTGAAAATCCCACATTTAAAATTACAATTATGCATATGAATCTCAGATATGCCGTCAAATTTGAAAACGAAGGAATAGAACAAACCTATAAGATAAGAGAATCAGAGAACATTAAAAATGTAGAAGATGTAAAGGCTTTGGTTGATAAAGATATTTTAGATCAAATAACCATCTTATTCTCAAAGATGGAATTAACGCGATTGAAAATGATAAATAAGAATATAAATGATTTTGAAGATTTTGAAGAAATTATTTAAAGGAAACTATCATATATCAAAACATATTTAATCGTTCCATAGTTTAAGTAATTATAATCAGATTTGATGGTTACAGTTACAATAGTCCTTTTCTTAATTCATTATTTTAGATCCAAGAGCATTAAAATGTTCAAGGAGGACAACTATGTGTTAGTTGAAAAAATCGATGATTTTGAAATTCGGGAATATAAGTCTACTGTAAGAGCTTCTGTTATCTTAAAGAAAGAATTAAAAAAAAGAATCAATAAGGGATTTCAGATCCTTTTTTCATATATAGATGGAATAAATTTTAATAATAGGAAGATTAAAATGGTTCCTCCCGTTGTGCTCGAATTATTAGATGGAACGTGCAAAATGTCCTTTATTATGCCTCAGCAATATAAATACGAAAAACTTCCAAAACCTAAAAACAAAAGAATTATTCTGGAAAATCGAAAAGCAAAATTGTATTTATGTTATAAATTTTCTGGATTTGCAACTAGCAGCATTATTTCCCAAAAAAAACTAATCTTAAAAAAATATCTTTCCGGAAAAGGAATTCAAACTTTGGGGCCATACGAATACCACAATTATAATGCACCTTATACTATATTTAATAGGCATAATGAGATAGTAGTTCCAATTTCTCCATTAAATTAGGATTTGATCAAAATAAACTTAATTGGTCAGATTTGTAATCTTTGTGAAGTTCAGTATTTAAAATAATTTTCTTGTTTTCAGGAAAATAAAGTTTTCTGGCCAATTTAATTTGTTCAGCAATTATTTCTGATATTTTTCCTTGACCCTTCATTCTATTTTCGGAAATAGTGGCACTTAATTTTCCATTACGAATGCTTTTAATTTGATTAATAATTTTATCTTTTTTTGCTGGCATGTGATGGTCTAGCCAATCACTAAAAAGGATATCCAAATCTTGATTTAACCGAATTAATGAGTAACCTAAGGCATTCGCACCATATTTTGCACTTTTTTTAGCAATATTAATGATCTCATGGTCTGTCAAACCTGGAATAATAGGTGCCATCATGCAAATTGTCGGAATACCATTTTCTTTCAAAATTCGCAGAATTTTAAATCTATTATCAGGAGTTGCAGTCCTAGGTTCCAAAATTCGCTGAAGGTTTTTGTCTAATGTTGTTATACTTATTGCTACTGAAATTAAATTATGTTCATTTAATTTTTTCAAAATATCAAGATCTCTCAAAATCAATTGATTTTTTGTGATAATTGAAACCGGATGACGAAATTTGTACATTGTTTCAAGTATTGCTCTTGTAATCTTAAATTTTGCTTCAGCTGGTTGATAGCAATCTGTATTTCCTGATAAAGCGATTGGAACAGCTTTCCATTTGACATTTTGTAATTGTTGAGTTAATAATCCGATTACATTTTGTTTAACTAGAATTTTCTGTTCAAAATCAAGACCACTACTATAGCCCCAATAATTATGGGATGGTCTTGCGTAACAATATATACAACCATGTTCACATCCCTGATAAGGATTTAATGAATAACTAAATGGAATGTCTTCGGAAACTATTTTATTTAAAATGGTTTTAGGGTGTGTGGGAATAAATTGTGTTTTTAAAATATTCTCATTTTCATCCAAAATGTCAGAAAAAACATCGGGCTCCAATGAATTAGAATTAAATCTATTGTTTGGATTTGTTCCTGTTCCTCTACCTTTAATTTGCATATGTCGTATTTTGCAACTAATATAGTCGTATATTACAACATTATTAAAATATTTAATATAATTATTTCAATTTTATTAAATCATAACCGAAAATTAGTTTTAGCTTTGCACAAATTATTTATTTGTCATATCAACATTGAATTAAAAAAATGAAGAATATATTTATTTTGGTTTTTATACTTGGAGCTTTTTTCTCATGCAAAACTGATGATTCAGCAGGAAATACGGACGTATCGCAATTTGACAATGCATACCCTCCAATGTATTCAAGCTTAAGTCTCCCTGAATTTAGAAGGGGTACTTTAGAAAGTGTTAGCGGAAAAACGGAAGGAGTTAAAAATGTACATACAATTACAATTTTAACAGATGATTCGCCAGTGTATGTTAAAAACTTCATTGAGCCAGAATTGCTTAAACTTGGCTGGAAAAGTTTGAATGCTGGAAAAAGATTTGCAGATATTGCACCAGATGATTTATATTTTGAGGCTTACGTTAATGGAACCAACAAATATGAAATTAACGCAGCAACTACGCCTTCTGGAAAAACGAAAATCAAAATTGCATTAGCTGTATTCACCAAAAACTAGATTTTTTTACATTTATATGACTATTCATTAACCATTTTGTATTAAAGGTTGAGATATCTTTGCGACTCATTAATATAATAGGTTATAATGACAAAGTATTTTCTATACTTATCCATCTTATTGGTTTCTTTTCAAGCATTAGGCCAAAATGGTCGTCTGATGGGCGCAGTTTTAGATCAAAACAATCACGAACCGTTACCTTATGCTTCCATCAGTGTAAATGATGATGAATCAGTTTTCAATGCCGATGAAAATGGATATTTTGATTTTCAAATAGCAACTGGTTATTACAAGTTAAAAATCTCCTATCTATCCTATGATGCCTTGATTATTCACCAAGTTAAATCTGATCCAATCAGCCCGACTATTATTAATGTTGAATTGCTTCAAAAATCAACCAACATGTCTGAAGTAACTATTACATCAGACATATCAAATAGAACTTCAGAAACACCATTGTCAATAAAGTCAATTGGAATTAATGAAATTACAAGATTCCCAGGGACTACTTTGGATGTTTCCAAAATTATAAAGACATTACCTGGAGTTCTTCCTAAAGTTTCTTTTGGTTATAATATTATAGTTCGTGGTGGGGCTTCCCATGAAAATAAGTTTTACATCGATGGTATTGAAATACCTAGTATTAATCACTTTTCAGTTCAAGGTGTTTCTGGTGGTCCGAATGGATTGATTAATGTGGATTTGCTTAGAGGAGCAAGCCTTATAACTGGAGCTTTTCCAGCAAATAGATACAATGCACTGAGTTCTGTTTTAGACTTGAATACTCGTTCAGCAAGGACTGATAGAATCGGAGGGAAATTCACTCTAGGTGCCACTGATGTAGGACTTAGTTTAGAAGGGCCTATAAATCAGACCACTTCTTTCATTTTATCAACGAGAAAATCTTTCTCCGAATATTATTTAAAAGCATTTAAATTGCCAATACTTCCTGCTTATACGGATTACAATTTCAAAATCGAAAGCAAATGGGATAGAAATGAGTTAAAGGTTATTGGTATAGGCGCCTTTGATAAATCGAGGTTAAATTTAGAAGATGCAAATTCGCCTGATGCATCAGATAAATTGTTGTACAATACTGGTTATATACCTGAAGGAGATCAGACTGTTCACACAATTGGACTTAACTACAAAAAGTATTCAGATGCAGGATATTTGAATGTAATTTTGGGAACTTCTTATTTTCGAAATCAAGCTACAAAATATTTTGACAATACATTTGATGCAAAGGATTTATGGCTTAATTATGATTCAAAAGAATGGAACACAAAACTTAGAATAGAAAATAATTTATTGGCTGGAGTAAATAAAATAAAATTTGGTTTTTCAGCTGAGAATTTGAAAATGAACATGAGCAATTATTCAGTTGATGTTGATCCAAGTAACCAGAAAATAATCAATAATTTTCAATCAGAATTAAATTTAATCAATTACGGAGGTTTTATTTCTTGGAATAGAAAGTTCTTCAATGATAAATTAGATGTTTTTACCGGACTTAGAACTGATGCAAGCAACTATGGATCACTAACTGATAATTTATTAAATCAAATTTCACCAAGAATTTCTGTCAAGTATAAATTGTCTCAAAAATCTGATATCAGTGCAAATATCGGATCATATTACCAATTACCTCCTTCGATATTGATGTCATTTTCAGAAAATGATGAATTGGTGAATAAGAATAAACTTGGATATATTAATTCCAAACAAATTGCCCTAGGATATGGGTACCAAATCAACGAAGATCGTTTCTTTACCATTGAAGGCTTTTATAAAAAATACAGTGACTATCCATTCTTATTGCGGGATTCCATATCTTTTGCCAATGCAAATGCTGAGTATGTGGTGGTGGGCAATCAAAAAGCAGAATCTATATCCAAGGGAAGAGCTTATGGAATTGAATTTTTTATCCAACAGAAATTTACAAAAAAAACACTTTGGACAGCATCTTATACATATTCCGTAAGCGAGTTTCAAGACAATACTAACCAATACATTTCTTCATCTTGGGATACCAGGCACTTTATGAACTTAGTTTGGTCAAGGACATTAAGAAACAATTGGCAAATTGGAGCCAAATTTACTTATGCGAGTAGTTCTCCTTATACACCTTTCGATGAATATAAATCGTCAGAAATTGCTTTTTGGGATAACAATAGACGAGGTATTTTTGATTATAATAAATTGAATAGTGCTTATTTAAAGCCATTTCAACAATTGGATTTAAGGGTGGATAAAAACTATTACTTTTCTAAATGGACTATGAATTTGTACTTGGATATTCAAAATTTTTATAGTGCTTCGATTGAATTTATTCCTTATTTGATTCCGCAAAGAGGCGAAAATGGTATTTATTTAGTTGATCCAAATGATTCGTCTAGATATTTAACAGAAATAATTACTAGCGATTCTGGAAGGGTGTTGCCTACAATAGGAATCATTGCAGAATTCTAAAAACAAGATTGAAGTAATAGCATTATGAAGTTAGAATCAGCTTTTCTTTTGCCAATTCTAATTCTTTTATTATTTCATCCACCTTTACTAAATCATTTTCAAGGGATTGAACAATTCTTTTGACTTTATCTTTTACAGAGTAAACATTGGAAACCGCATTTTTTATTTTCTGTTGAATTATCCAATCAGAAATCAGATTATCAAAAAATATATCGGTAAAGGAAGAGAGGGAATCAATTCTAATATCAAATGTAAACGAACCGGCTCCCAATTTATAAAGTTCTTGTTGAAATCTATTGAGTAGATGTTTTGCTTGATATGCAGTTTCTCGAGACCTGTCAATTGCGTCATGTTTATTATAACTTGCCATTCTCCCCTTCCCCATCATGTCCCAATTTCCCCAATTTTTTGCTTGTTCAAGATTATTGAGCATACTATCCAACATTTTAGCAGCATTTGACCCAGCAATTATGGCATTTTTGATTTCATTTCTCAAGACAATTTTTTCGTCACTTTTTTTAAATATTTGCTTTAATTCAGTTCCAGATTGAGTATTTGAATTAATAATTTCTTGAGCTCGCTTTTTCTTTAAAGTTCTTAATTTATTTTCTAGGAGTGTGATGTCGACTAATTTTTTTTCGAGCAATGACTTTTCGTATTCTAGCAATTCTACTGATTTTTTATATTCGTTGTATTTTAAAGAGGCTTGCAAATAGTCTTGTCTTTCTTTTTCAATTTGCTCTTCTTTGCTACCTAAAACTTTATGGAATAATGATTTCACGGATAAAGACTCCAATTCTTGCCAATCTTTGTACTCTTTATCAAGATTTCTTGCAGAAATATCCAATTTTTTATAAGCTGCATTTAATTCTTTCATGGTTTGATTAAAATGATTCCTTATATTTTTTATGTTTTGTATTTCTTCTATTGTCTTGTGAAGCTCAATTTGGGCTTCTGAGGAATTCATCATAATATTTTTCTTTATAGTAAATAAAGGTATTTAATTTCTAAAAAAGCTGCTAATTGTTTGCGGAATAAAACAGTTTTCAAAATACTTATTTATTTAAATATTGGTTTGTATTCATTAATTTGCAATCAATGGACAAGCAATTGCAATTTTTAATCATAGTTTCTCAATTCATGAAACTAAGGTATAAATAAATCTATTTAAAAATTAAAAGCAAATTTAGGTTGAGAAATTTTAAAATTTGAATTCTAAAAAATACAACTTGCAATTAACCCTTCGATACTTAATCTATTTTAACAGGGTAAGTCATATAGTGTAGAATTTATTTGGTCTGTTAATTTTTAAATGATGAATAATATTAATTAAATTGTGTTAAAATAAAATATTAAAAAATGGGATTTTTAGGCGAAATGCGAAAATTATTATTTGGAGTAAAATCAGTAAGTAAAAGTGCTGGTAGGAAAGTTGTTGAAAAAAGTGAAGATATCGCTGATGATATTTTGGACCGATCTGCTGATTTCTTCGATGATGCTAAAGAAATGGCTTCAGATGCTGGGGAAAGTATCAAAGAAAGTTATGATGCAATAAAAGAAAAAGTAACTGGTGCAGGAAGACAAGGCGGCTCATCCATCAATAGAACTGCAAATAAAGTTGCAGAATCTGCCAAAAACATGGGTGAAAAAATTGCTGAGAGTCCTATTGTTGAAAAGGCTGCAGACATTTCAGAAAAAGTTGGTGCAAAAGTGATTGATGTCGGAGGAGACCTTATGGAAAAAGGTAAAGATATTTCTGAAAAAGTTGGAGAAAAAGTATTAAAAGCAAAGGATAAGCTAGTAGAAAGAGCGAAGGAAATCACGGAAGATTTAGGCCACAAACTGGATGAGACTATCAAAAAAGCTGAAAAAATGGAGGCTGAAGAAAAAGCAAATCCAAGATCAGAATTTGCGGATACTCCGTTAGACGCTAGTGGTTCCTTATTAGATGGTAAAGACGATTTTTTCTCGAAAGCTGCAGCTTATGCTGATGGACACCACGGTGTTTTCAGTGAAGGAAAAATAGAAATTAAAAAAGATGGCACCAAAACTCCTGAAGTCAAACAAATAAAAGCTGCAGGATTTGAAGACTTAGATGGTGATGGTGATGAGATTGCGGATGATGCCATCATTATTCCTGATGATGAAGTTGAAGAAACTACACAACTTTTAGAAGCACCTGAACTTACAGTTGAAAATGAAGAAATTATAAAAGAGATTTCAGAAGAGAAGACTAACTCTAAGGATATTGCAGATATCGCTGATCAAGGTGATTCTGATGCTCCAAAAGCTTAAATTTGATTTCAAAAAATTAATGACTATCCAATTTTCAGCGATAGTAAATGGATTAATTCATTTTGCAGAATGTGATAACATGAATTAATCCATTTGTTCTTTTTGAATGATTGTATTCAACCAAAGACATAACCCTGCTGCGATTAGACTAATGATTCCCATTACAGTCCAACTGGTTGAAAACCCATACAAATCAGAAATTCTGATTCCTAAATTTGGTCCAATAATGTGAGAAGCAGAAAAAGCTACGGTGTAAAGCCCCATATATTCGCCTAATTTCTTTTTTGGAGCTCTATCAATGGCAAACGAATTTGAAAAAGGAAAACCTAGCATTTCACCAATTGTAATTAAAATCATGCTTATTACCAATATGGAAAAAAACACACCCAGATTAAACACAAAATAGCTTGCTGCAATCAATATGCTTGAAGTAAATAATATTAGTAACTTGTTTTTTTTACCAAATTCTAAATAACTCACTAATGGCATTTCAAAAACAAAAATGATTATTCCATTCAAAGCCATTAAGTAACCTATTGTCTTTTCATTTAATCCATGAATTTCTCTGTAAAAAAGTGGCACATTAGCAAAAAGTTGGACGAATACAATATCAATTAAGAAAACTACACCTATTAATAATAAATATGGCCTATCCTGCCATACTGAAATATATTTGCTCTCTGACTTGTTAACAACTTCGGGTTCAATGGGTCTACGATTTACCTTTTTGGGAGACAAAAGAAAAATCATAAGCAAACTTGCCATTATACAAGTGAATCCATCGATATAAAATAAATATTGGTATCCGAAATTGTAAATTAACATACCACCTAAAGCAGGACCAATTGAAAAACCTAAATTTATAGCCATTCTGATTAATGAAATTGATCTGACCCTATTTTCCGATTTCGAATATGCATTTATTGCAGAAAAAGCTGCGGGTCTAAAACTATCTGCAATTATCATTAGGAAAAAAATGGCAGTACAAAAATACTCATAGGACTTAAATTCAAACAACACCATAAAAGACAAACCAGTCAACATTAAACTAGTTACCATTATTTTATAATAGGAAATTTTGTCTGACAATTTCCCTCCAATCCATGATCCAATCAAAGAACCTGCTCCAAACCAAGTCATCACCCACCCTACTTGAGTTAGTGAAAAGCCTAATTCACCCGATAGATAAAGAGCTATAAATGGCACAACCATGGTGCCGGCTCTATTGATGAGTGTAGCAAAAGCAAGAAGCCAAATTTCTCTTGATAAACCTCGAAATGATCTTATATAAAAATTGAAAGCTTTATTCTGCATAAGCAAGCAAAATTACAAAATTATGCTTCAACATTTTGCTTTATAAATTAGGATACTATTGCACAAAATTTAGAGGGCTTCTTCAAGGGCTGAATGAATTTTCCCATTTGAAATAAAACAACCACTTTGAATCATTTTAAATATTTCAAGTTCTCTTATGGTAGCGTATGGTTTTTGGGTACTATAAATTAAGAGATCTTCAGGAGGTTTACTCATTGCTTTAGCAATGTAATCAGGATTTCTAAAATCGGCTTCTTCATTGGAGGCTTCCATGGTAATCATTGTAATTTCATCAGCATCCAACTTAAACGATCTTACGGATTTAGTTTCATATATCTCTAAAAACTTTACACCTCTAAGAATTTTTTCAAAGACTACATCTGAGAATGATTCAATTATTTTAGCGGTATTTCCTGGTTCATTTGCTTTAATTTTACCCCAATCTTCTGCAGTAATGCCATTTACAACCAGAAAATCGATAAATTCTTTTTCTAATCCTGCCAATTCATCTTGTGTCAACAATCTATATTTAGTCATTCTATAAATTTTGATAAAAATAAAATTATTGTTAATAAGAGTAATAATTATTCTAAAATGATTTAAAAAGTTAATTCAATTACTCACTTTTATGGATGATTGAACATTCTGAGAAATTATTTACGTTTAATTTTATACTTCTTTGCATTAGCCAGGCACTTTTTTGCGCCAGCTTTAGTATGATTATTCCAGAACTACCGCAACATTTGACTGATCTCGGCGGAGCTGAATACAAAGGACTGATTATTTCATTATTTACGCTTACAGCTGGCTTGTCACGACCTTTTAGTGGCAAGTTAACTGATACAGTGGGTAGAATTCCAGTAATGATCATCGGAACATTGACTTGTGTGGTCGCAAGCTTTTTGTACCCTTTTATGACGACAGTGTTTGGTTTTCTAGCATTAAGATTTTTTCATGGATTTTCAACTGGATTTAAGCCAACAGCTTCTTCAGCTTATGTTGCAGATGTTGTTCCTGTGCACAGACGTGGTGAGGCAATGGGAATAATGGGAGTAAGCTTCAATATAGGAGCTTCAGCAGGACCTGCTCTTGGCAGCTGGATAACCATACTTTTTGGAATAAATACTATGTTTTATATTTCAAGCCTAATTGCATTTATATCCATTTTTATCCTATTACAGTTGAAAGAATCATTAGTTGAAAAGGTCAAATTTAAAGCAAGTTTACTCTTGTTAAAGAAAAATGAAATTATTGATTCGTCTGCTATTGCCCCTGCTTTGGTTGTGGTTTTTATTTATTTTTGTTTCGGTGCATTTCTGACCATTATTCCTGATCAAAGTGCTTACTTAGGTATTGCAAACAAGGGAATTTTCTTTACAGTTTTTACATTTTTTTCCATTTTGTCAAGATTAATCGCTGGAAAACTTTCAGATAGAATTGGGAGAGTCTTAGTTATTCGCTATGCTATAATTATATTGGTCATATCATTAATATTTGCATCAATGATTACGACAAGTACGGGATTATTTATTGCCGCATCACTGCTAGGATTTTCAACAGGTTTGTCAGCTCCAGCAGTATTTGCTTGGGCTATTGATAGATCAGAATCTCAAAACCGAGGCAAAGCATTAGCAACCGTTTATATTGCTCTTGAATTGGGAATTGGGATAGGTTCGGTAGTTTCCGCATGGATCTACCATAATAATCCCCAAAATTTCTTTTATGTTATGATTACAAGTGCTATTGTCACTTTCATTGCACTTATTTATTTGATGATATGGAACAAGAGAAGAAAAATGGGACTAACCTTTTAATCATGCACAGTTCCAATTCAAAGTATAACCATGTTCTTTTACAAAACTAAAATTTAGAATAAAGCATAAAATTTGGATTTTCGTTAAATTTGTTCCAATCACTTAATAATTCTTTCTCGATCTTTCCAAATTCATTTTTTAGAATATCAGAATATTTTTCAAAATCTTTATTCCCTTTTATTTCAAAAATATATACTAAGAGGTTGAAACACATATTAAATTGGCCTGAAACGACTAATTTTTCCAGAGTTTTATTTAGGTCATCTTCTTCTGTAAACCAAAGATTAGTGCCGAAACTTGCCGCCTCAGAAATCGTTTTTCGTAGATTAACACTGATTAGTTTTTTGTATGGTTTTTGTAGTTGTGGTGGACAATTTTCTAGTGATTGAAACCTTTTTGTTCTTGCTTCAAAATTTTCTTCAGTTAATTCTTTTGATAAATTTGAAATTCTTCGAAATGCATAGTCATCTGAATCATAAATGGTCGCATAGTTTAACCTTCGAATTTGTTTTAAGAAAACATCTTGAATTAATAATAACAGTGACTTTACTCTATCCACCATCAAGGGTTCATAAGTACCAATGGTATAATCTGTCAAATTAAGTGCAGATAAGTGTTTGTAAAAAAACTCTGGAATTAGTCCTTTTATATAACTGCCAACATTATTTGTGATATTCAAAAATTTCTTGCGAATAAAATTGAAAATAATCATTCCAATTATCCCAAACCCCATAACAGAAAGTCCTATCCCGGTTCCTAAATTGTTTTTAAAGCCTGAAATAATTGATCCTGCAATTCCCAAAACAATAATAATTACTAAAAACCAATTAGCTAATGAATTGTACTTTTTAATTGAAATTATAAATTTATTAATGTTCAATTTTCTAAAACCATCTTGTGTTTGCTTTTCATTAAATCTAAAGCCATGCATATCAGGTGATGAAACATCCGAAATAATGATTAGGTCATACAATTTTTTATTTCTTTGTTCACTTAATCTTATTGCATCTATACCTTGATTGTCATAAATTCCTCCATCCATTAAACCAATTTCTTCTTTAAAATCAGTTCCCACGCTTTGAATTAAATTGGCAGCATTATCATGTCTAAAATCTCCAGGAAAACCAATTGGTTCAAATCCACCTGGAAAGCAAGAAGAAGCTGCAATGACATCTCCTAATTTGATTTCCTCTTTTAATCTTTTTGGAATATTAAAATATCTATTACCCAGTACGCCTTTATTCTGGAACCTAAAATTGATGCCATTATCAAATTCAGTGGCGTTAAATACCACTAAATCAAGATGGGATTTCAGATTCTTTCCAAGCAATTCCTTGAAAACAGCGTTATCCGTAAATTTTTCAATATAAATTTCAGCTAATGCATTGATTAAGTTTTTTCTTTTGAAATTATTGTTCCATTTTCCATTAATCTTTAATTTCGAAAGGCCTTCTTTAACCAAGTCTCTCTCTTTTAATTGAGAGATTAATATTTCATACACTTCTTCGAAAGTTTTACCTCTTTCTTTATATAATGCATAGACCACTCCTGTGATTGTGCCACCAGAAACGGTTGAAATAGCCTTTACATTTTCTAATAAAGGAGTTTCAAAATATTGTATCCTATTCAAGTAATTCATGGCTCCAAGGTGAAAGGAAGCTGCTCTATAACCTCCTCCAGACATGCAAAGTGCAATTTCCTTAAATGGTGTTTTTGGCAATTTTTTCATTAATTTTTAATTTTAAAAATACATGCAAAATAAATTTGTAAATTCAATTAAGGGTGTCATGCTTCTTTAAAAAGAAAATTATAAGGGTTTGTCGAAGTCAATAAATGTAATCCTTCTTGGTTATTGATAAATTTGGCTTCTAATTTTTCAAGAAATTCCTTTGTGGTGAACTTTTCAATTTCAGTTAAGAAAAAATCCGAACCATTAAGTATTCGATGCTTGTAGTCAGAGTTTTGCATCATTATTTGTATAGCATTTATATTTTCTTCATTGGAATAAGAATATGAAATGTCTGCATATACATTTTCAAAATCTTTAATCATTTTCAAGGTTTTAAATATGTAAGTTTTGGGATCATGATTATTAGCATGATAATTTTTCCATTCAATATTATCTCCGAAATGGGCTAAATTTAATTTTAATTTCGGGAACATTTTCAAGACTTTTTCCCAATGCAAAGGGTCTAAAAATATATTTTTAAAGTTTTGCTTTGAATATACTTTAACTGTTTTTTTTGAATCTTTAATTTGTCCATTTTCTATTTTACGATATCCAATTTCAATTTCTCTTTTATTTGTTCTTGTTCTTATTCCTCCACAATGAGTGGTAATAGGAATAGATTTTTGCTCACAGATTTCATACAAATCCAGAAGAATAGGGTCAGATGGCGAGTATCCTAGGGAAGGATATAATTTAAGTCCGAAAAAAGGAGCCACATTATTTAATTCAGGTATCCCAGTCGTATTATAATTTGCTAAAAAAGCTGATAAAAAGTACTCAAAAGCCTCTTTGTTGTTAGGATCAATGGCTAGAAAAGGTAAAATTGTAGTTTGATAGTCATAACTTTTCCCCGTATTCATGATCGGAGAACTTTGATCGAGAAATGAAAGCAATTGTTGCAATTGCATTTGATAATTAAAGGTAGGAGCCCCCGAAATGCCTCTTTCCATATCCATTGCTAGATTTACTATAAAAAGATGAGGAGTTATGTTTTTCTTGAAAAAATATTTATCATAGACATTAATCAGATTATCAAGCACCTTTTTTGGATTGTCTAGTCCCATTAAAACACCGAATTTCTTATCTACCCATTGCAAAAGTTTGGCTTTATCTTTATTGCTTACCCAATTAAGAATTTTAATAAAATCTTTGGGAACATGATCAATAGTAAAAGAGTGAGCATGCACGTCGAAATATGCTTTACCTTTATTCAAAAGATCTGATGAATTATAAACTAATGATTTTAAAGGTTCAGCAATTCTGTTTGATGGTTTATCTGGAATACCTGAAGCTCTAGCAAGAAAAACATCTCTATTTAAAGATTGAATTTGTTTAACAAGCATTTGAGCTAATTTTTTGAAGTTGAATAGTAAGTTACAAGAAAATATATAGGGTTAGTTAATTTATAGTTAAAAACAAAAGCAAAAATGCAATAAATGTCAGCTTATAACTGATACTAGCAAAAAATGCGAGGCTCCCTGAATTAATTAGGCAGCCTCGGCAGATCACGGATTATATAAAAGATTTACAAATTAAGTCTCAAGCAAAAGCTTGATTTAAGTTCTTTTATTTTCAAAATAATTTCTTCAATTTATAATTTTTTGACTTTGTAATAAATTAGAAATAAAATCTAATCATCATTAATTGAAGTGACTAATTGAACCATAGTAATTCCAAGAATACTTAGATACCTGGTGCATGAAAATTTCAAATAAGAATAAATGATTGATATTTGTAAATTTACAATAATTTCAAAAATGCCTATTATTCGAATTAAATCTTACTAAAGATATCAATTTTTAAAAATTTGAATAAATTAAATTGACATTTTATTGAGTAAATTTGGAACTTGTTTTTTTAAAACTCTTGTTTTATTGGTTAAAAGTTTGAAATGAAACCTATTAATTGCAACTATATTATGGTTACAAATGATAATTATACAAAATGAACAATTTATATGCTTGATGACTTGGTAAATATTTTTGACGATTTCACTAAAAACCAAAGAACTCAAAATTTGGCTCAACTTGGTTTAGAAAATGATTTGACGTTTGCAAAAAGAGAAGCTTTTGGTATCCAAATTACTTTTCTGAAAGGTTTTAAAATATTTTCTACTAAAGGGAAAAAAAGATTTATCGGAATTTTATCATTGTATCTTGACAAAATAGGGGCAAATCTTCGCTTTTATGATTATTTGAACACAAAAGATCTTGAGACAAAAACTACCTCAGTTATTGAAATATGTTGCGAAGAAATGGACACCGAATATTTCAGAATTTCACCCAAAAATTCATTAAGAAAACTTGCCAAATATTTTAAAATTAGCAGAAATAGAAATACCGTTAACGATGATTTTTTGAATCAATACAAAATAACCTTAAAGAATTCGCTCCACCCATTCAAAATTCAAGAAAGTGTACAATTGCTTTTATTGAAAAATCCAGGTTTGACAATTGAAGCCGAAGGAAATTATTTTTTATTTTATTACAAAAGAAAAGAGATAAAAATCCAAGACATCTTATATACATTTGATGTGGCTGAAGATTTTATTAAGCTGTTATATTTAGATTATTCTGAAGATTTTGTTTGAAATCAATGGTATTTATCTAAATGAGATTAAAAATTGAATTTCACATTTCATCCTTTGAAATTATCAGTATTAATATATTCCTTTGACTTCAGCAATTTTCTATTTAGAGTTTAAAACTATGGCTAAAATAACATATTATAAAAAAATCAATTTATAATTATTATTTTGGTCATAAATTATCAATTTGATTAATCTGGAAGTAAATATTCTATATCATGCAACATTACTCATGCAATTTATTTTCTCACAATGCAGATTTTGACAAAATTATTAATGAAACCAAGAAAACATTCCCTACAGCTATTTTTGAATATGGGTTAAAAAATGAATTCAAAATTATTTCTTTAACTATTAAAAGCGGATTCTTAAAAAAGGATAAAAAACTCAATATTTCTTATAGAGAAAGACTCAATTTATCTTATACTCTAGAGAAGAACGAAGGTCCGTTGACGAGCAATTTAATGGCAATAAAGGCTTTAGTTGAATCATTTCCCAGCGATAATAGAGTGGTTAAATCTTTATTAATTGATAAAATAAAAACTATAAATTGCGAATTCTCCATTCAAATGGTTCAGAACAGTATCCCTGAGTTTCAACAGTTGGTTAAATGGTTAGCGAAAGCCATGGAGGCAATTGTTATGGTAGAATCACAAATTATCGTTAGCAAATCTGACAGTGTTCATTTTTTAGACGAAAATTTAGATTTGATTATTGATTCAAAGGGGCATAATGAAATATCAGAATTAGAAGTGAAAATTGAACAAAAATATTTAGACCCAATCAAAAAAGTTGACTTACCTGAGCCTGAGAAAAGAAAACTACATTCAGAATTAAAATTAAAACAGTACAATATCAAAATTAATAAAGAACTAATATTTGATGGTCTTAATCAAAACACAAAAATAAGAGGTGTCACAGAGATAGCAGAAAGAATTGTTTCTCTAGCATTAACGAATTTAGTTGCTTTTAATAATATTTCTGGAGAACAGGCAATAAAATATGCTTCAAAAAATAATCTTTTTAATTTTTTATCCCCTAATGAAATTGAATTTCTCAACGACCCTTCAGAAAAAAGGCGACAGCAAGAAACATGGAAGTGTGAATCTATTTGGGTGTTAATGTGGGCTATAAAAGTTGTCGAAGAACTTAAAATGCCAAATGAAATGGCTGATCTATCAAAAATACCTTCTTCAAATTATCCAATAGGCTCTGGACTAGATCCGAATATGTTCATTAGGACCATTTCTACTACGCGTACAAAGTCTGAAATACTAGATGCTGCAGATTTGTATTATAGGATGAATTGGGCAGTTATCGATGCAAAGGCTAATAGCGAAACCATTGACTCTATAAATCCAGGAATAGTTTATGAAAGATTATACACACTATATTGGTTAATAAATCATGGAAATGCTTTATGGGATGATGTTGCAGACCAATTTTAAAATAATACCACAATTTTATTCAAATCTGAAATCAATCACTATCAATATATAATTTTAATTGACCCGAAGATTTATACAAATAAAAAAAGCCCGTAAAAACGGGCTTTTATATTTTTAAAAACAATTAATTTTAAATCTATTGATAAGAATTAATTAGTTCCAGAAGACATCATTTGAAAGAACTCATCTAATTTTGGAATAACAATAATTTCTGTTCTTCTATTCATAGCTCTACCTTCAGCACTTGAGTTATCAGATTTAGGTAGGTATTCGCCTCTTCCACCAGCAGTCATTCTTGAAGGAGCAACTTTGTATTCATTTTGTAGAATTCTAACAACAGAAGTTGCTCTTTCAGCACTAAGCTCCCAGTTATCTTTAAATGTTGCACCATCAATCAATTTCTTGTCATCAGTATGACCTTCAACAATAATATCAAAGTTATTGTGATCATTAACAACTTGAGCAACTTTTGATAAAACAGATTTTGCTTCTGAATTAACTGTAGCACTTCCAGATTTGAATAACAATTTATCAGAAATAGAGATAAATACTACACCTTTTTTAACGTCAATCTGAATATCGCTATCATTAACATCAGCTAATGATCTTTTTAAATTCATAACTAATGCTAAATTTAAAGAATCTTTTCTTTTTGCATCTTTAGAAAGATCTTGGATGTAAGCACTTTGTTGGTTTAATGATTCAAGAGATTTTTGAATACTTTCAGCCCCTGTTTTGCTGATAATTGACATATCAGACAATCTGTCAAGTAAATTAGTATTTGTTCTCTTGGTATAAGCAAGATCTTCAGAAATCAATTTAATTTTATCGTCTTTTGCTTGCAAGTCAGAATTGAATTTTGCTTCTGAAACTTTCATTTGAGCCGTCATGTTTTCAAGCTGCGTGCTTATTTTTGTTTTGTCATCTTGGCATGCACCCAATTCACCTCTAAGATTGTCGTATTTCATTTCTAAAGCACTTCTTGAGGCTTCAAGGTCAACGAATTTCTTTTTACTTACACACGAGGTTGCAACGGCAGCA
Organism: Bacteroidota bacterium; assembly: GCA_024642705.1. Taxonomy (GTDB): domain Bacteria; phylum Bacteroidota; class Bacteroidia; order Chitinophagales; family Saprospiraceae; genus Portibacter. Next base: position 48,515 of record JAHEAQ010000004.1, read on the forward strand.
ACCATTAATAAGATTGCAAATCTTTGAATCATTTTTGTCATTTTTGAATTAGTTTAACGTTATTACTTATAAATTTTGGATTTTTCTACAACGAAATATCAAAATAGAATATTATTGCTTTTTATTCTTCCTTTTAGAAATAAATTTTAACAATAAAAATTCCAAGATAATCCCTTCTTAAAAATTAAAAATAAGATTTTTAATTTTGTGAGTGCAATTTAAGAAAAATTCTTTTATTACAAATTCCAAATGCATTCTTGTTTTAATTACTTATGTCTTTCTTTTAGAATATTTATCACATCATTCATTCCAAAGCCCTTGTATTTCAATAGTACCATATAATGAAATAACAAATCTGCAGCTTCATTTAAAAACAAATTATCATTTTCATCCTTCGCTTCTATTACCAATTCTATAGCTTCTTCTCCCACTTTTTGGGCCACTTTATTAATTCCTTTTGCAAACAAACTTGCAGTGTATGAGGAGTTTGGATCGGAATTCTTTCTCTCGTGAATTATTTTTTCTAAATAATTAAGAAAATTTTCATCCATATTCTTTTCATTCCAACATGTATCTTGACCAGTATGGCAAACAGGTCCATCTGCTTTAACTTTTATAAGGATACTATCTTTATCACAATCTAGAAAAATTTCATTCACGTGCAAAAAATTTCCACTTTCCTCCCCTTTTGTCCATAATCTATTTTTTGATCTGCTGTAAAAACAAACCAAACCAGTCTCTTGAGTTTTTATAAATGAATCTTCATTCATAAATCCTTGCATCAGTACTTTGCTTGTAATCGAATCTTGTATTATCGCAGGAACCAATCCATTCATTTTTGAAAAATTTATTTCAGATATTTCCATTTGTGTTTCATATTAGTTAATTCGAATTTCAAAATTTTCACTTTTCAAATAATCTTTTAGTTGTGGGATGCCAATTTCGCCAAAATGAAAAACACTTGCTGCTAATGCACCATCTGCCTTCCCATGTAAGAAGGTATCTCTAAAATGCTCTTTTGTTCCTGCCCCACCACTTGCAATAAGCGGAACATCAACCAAATTAGAAATTTTAGCCAATGCTTCATTTGCAAACCCATTTTTTGTGCCATCATGATCCATTGATGTAAATAGAATTTCTCCAGCACCTCTTTCAACGGATTCTTTAACCCAATCAAACAAGTCAATTTCGGTTTGTTTTCTTCCTCCCACCAAATGAACCAGCCATTGCTGATTGATTTGCTTTGCATCAACGGCTAAAACAATGCATTGATTGCCAAATTTTTCAGAGCAGAGATTTAATAAATTGGGATTTCTGACAGCTGCTGAATTAATACACACTTTATCGGCTCCTGATTGCAATGCTGAGTACGCATCTTCTACAGATGTTATCCCTCCTCCTACGGTAAATGGAATATCTATTTGCTTTGCAATTTTTGTGACTAATTCCACTAAAGTTTTCCGCTTATCAACAGTAGCAGTAATATCTAAAAACACAAGTTCATCTGCACCTTGGTCTGCATAAATTTTTGCTTGCTCAATAGGATCTCCTGCATCAATTAAATCAATAAAATTAACTCCTTTTACTGTGCGCCCATTTTTTATATCTAGGCAAGGTATAATTCTTTTAGTTAACATATGGTAAAAGTTGTTTCAAGCTAATTCTCCCTTCATAAATAGCTTTTCCAATTATTACACCGTTTAATCCAGCATCTTTCAATATGGCTATTTCTTCAATATCCGCTACACCTCCACTTGCAATGAGTTTTAACTTTGGAAAATCTGAAAGTATAGCTTTGTATAAATTAATTGAACTTCCAGTTAACATGCCATCCTTTTCAATATCAGTGCAAACATAATATTCAATTCCCCGTTGAATATAGTTTTGTATGTAATCAAAAATATGTATTTCAGAAGATTCTTGCCATCCATTCACTACAATTTTCATTTGAAGCACATCAGGACTTAGTATTATTTTTTTTGTATCAAATGTTTCTAGAAAACTATACATCAATTCAGGATTTTGAATCGAAAGACTTCCAATATTTATTTGATCAGCACCAGAATTGAACAAAGATTCAATATCTTTTAAGTTTCTTATTCCACCACCGTAATCCACTATCAAATTTGTATTTGTTTTGATATCTTCAAGAATCTTTTGATTTTTTACTGCTCCAATCTTTGCACCGTCAAGATCTACAAGATGCAAATATTCAATACCTGAATCTTCGAACATTTTTGCAACTTCTAATGGATGATCTGCATAAATCTTCTTTTTTGCGAAATTACCTTTTTCTAATCTAACCGCTTTGCCATCTATAACATCAATTGCAGGTATTATTCTCATAGTTTTAAAAAATTTTCTAATAGTTTGGATCCATTTTTGGAACTTTTCTCGGGATGAAATTGACAACCAAAAAAATTATCCCTTTCCATTATTGCACTAAAAGTTAATCCATAATCACAACTACCAATCGAAAATTTATTTTCTGGCACATAATAACTATGAACAAAATAGAAAGAGGCAAAATCTTCAATACCATCAAGCAATTTTGATTCTTTTTTCTTTACATAATTCCATCCCATATGAGGAACTTTTTCGTCCACTTTAAACAATTTGACATCCTCCTTAAATATTCCAAGACATTTGGTATTTCTTTCTTCCGAAAAGTTGCACATCAATTGCATACCCATACAAATTCCCAAGCAGTCTTGGGTTACATGTGGAATTATTTTGTCTAGCCCTACCCTAATTATTTCTTCCATTGCACTTCTGGCTTCACCGACACCTGGAAAAATTAATTTGTCGGCACTATTTATTATTTCCGGTTTGTCACTAAGTATTGCATTAACACCTAATCGTTCTAATGCGAATTTCACAGATTGCACATTTCCTGCACCATAATCAATAATTACAACTTTCGACATTATAAAATTCCTTTTGTGCTAGGCAATACCATATATTCAGGGTCCCTTTTAACTGCTTTTCTTATTGCTCGCGCAAATGCTTTAAAGATGGATTCAATTTTATGGTGTTCATTTTCCCCTTCTGCTTTTATATTAAGGTTACACTGAGCAGAATCTGTGTAGGATTTGAAAAAATGAAAAAACATTTCCGTAGGCATATCACCAACCTTTTCTCTTTTGAATTCTGCATCCCAAACAATCCATGGCCGTCCTCCAAAATCAATGGCGACCTGAGCTAAGCAATCGTCCATGGGCAGCATATAACCGTATCTTTCTATACCAATTTTATTTCCCATAGCCTTTTTAAAGGCTTCCCCTAAAGCTAATCCTGTATCCTCAATTGTATGATGTTCATCCACTTTTAAATCTCCCTTAACTTCAATTTCTAAATCTATTCCTCCATGTTTGGATATCTGATCGAGCATATGATCAAAAAAACCAAGTCCAGTATTTACTTTGCTTTTTCCTGAACCTTCGAGGTTAATTGTGATTTTAATTTCTGTTTCTTTGGTATTCCTTTCATGAACAACAATTCGATCATTTAACAACAAAAAATTATAAATTTCTTTCCAAGAATTTAATTGATAATATTCTGAATTTTCAACTTTTATTTCAGAATTGATCAAAATTCCTCTCGCTCCTAAATTAGTTGCTAATTTCATATCACTTAGTCGATCACCAATTACAAAAGAATGTCTCAGATCATATTGACCATCCATATATTTATGAAGCATTCCAGTTCCAGGTTTACGAGTTTCTTTATTTTCATGTTCGAAAGTTCGATCTATATAAATGTCTTCAAACTGAACACCCTCATTTTGCAAAGCCTTCAATATTTTATTATGAGCAGGCCAAAAATTTTCTTCTGGAAATGAATCAGTGCCTAGACCATCTTGATTAGTTACCATTACCAATTCATAATCTAATTGTTCCACAATTAATGGCAAAAATCTTAATACTCCAGGAAATAATTCCAACTTTTCCAAAGTATCCAGTTGATAATCTAACGGAGGTTCAATTGCCAAAACCCCATCCCTATCTATAAACAATACTTTTTTCATAATTTTATGATAAAGTTTCCAATGTTTTAATAATTCTAATATTTTCTTCCGGTGTACCGACCGTTATTCTTAAGCAGTTTTTGCAACCTATTTCATTTGTTCTGTTTCTAACTACAATTCCTTCCTCCAATAATTTGGCATAACTTTCATTTGCATTATCAAATTCTGCTAGAATAAAATTGGCATCACTTTGGTGGATCTTTTTTATTATTGGAAGCAACGAAAGCTGATCAACCAATAACTTTCTCTCAGAAATAATCAATTTTTTATTTTTTTTAAAAGTTTTGGTGTCTTGCAATTTCTCTAAAGCTGCTTCCTGAGTCAATACATTAATATTATATGGAGGTTTAATTTTATTAAGTTGACCAATCGTATAGGCATTGCTAAAGGCCATTCCCAATCGCAAACCAGCCATTCCCCAAGCTTTTGAAAATGTTTGAATTACAATCAAATTTGGATATGTTTGAATAAGTTTTATATAACTTTCTTCATTTGTGAAATCAATATATGCCTCATCAATTACCACTATACCAGGAAAAGTTTCCAAAAGTTTGATCACATCTTTTCTGTTGAGGACATTTCCTACTGGATTGTTTGGCGAACAAAGAAAAAGAATTTTAGAATTTCTATTATATCGCTTTAAAATTGACTCTACAACCAACTGGAAATTAGAATCTAATGGCACTTCAGTTATAAAAATATTATTAATGGCTGCCAAAACTTTATACATTCCATAAGTCGGTGGAGTAATTATCAGCTCATCTGTTCCTGGAACGCAGAATAATCTAATAATTAAATCTAACACTTCATCTGAACCATTGCCTAAAAATATAGAATCGACTGGAATAGATTTTATGAGTGATATTTGATCTTTTAGTTTACGCTGAAGAGGATCAGGATATCTGTTGATCTTATTGTCAAATGGATTTTCATTAGCATCAATAAAGACTTCTGCTTTTCCCTTAAAATCGTCCCTTGCCGACGAATATGGTTTCAATGTTAATAAATCAGGTCTTATTAAACGTTCAACTTCTTTCATGTAGTTAATTTATGTCCCTCAATCTTAAAGAAACAGCATTTTTATGAGCAAAAAGTCCTTCAGCTTCAGCCAATTTTTCAATGGTTGGTCCAAGAATATTCAAACCAGATTTTGAAATTTCTTGAAAAGTAATTTTTTTTATAAAAGAGTCCAAATTAACTCCACTATAGGTTTTTGCGTAACCAGCTGTCGGCAAAGTATGATTGGTTCCTGAAGCATAATCTCCAGCACTTTCAGGGCAAAAATTTCCCAAAAACACAGAACCAGCGTTATTTATTTGACTAATATAAGGTTCAAAATTGCGGTCAGCAATAATAAGATGTTCAGGAGCATATGTATTCGAAAACTCAATCATCTTTGATTTTTCTGCAAAATATATGAATTTTGAATGGATTAGAGCGGCTTTTGCTATTTCTTTCCGTGGTAATTTATTAAGCTGTACTGTGATCTCTTCAATAATTTTTTTCAACATAGATTCTGAGGTTGAAAGGCAAACTACTTGTGAATCTATTCCATGCTCAGCTTGCGAAAGCAAATCAGCAGCTGCATAAGCTGGAATGGTATTATCTGAACAAATCACCAATAATTCAGATGGTCCTGCGGGCATATCAATGGCCGTACCATAGGTCAAAGCTAATTGCTTTGCAGATGTAACATATTGATTTCCAGGGCCAAATATTTTTTGAACTTTAGGAATGGTTTTAGTGCCTAGAGACATCGCTGCAATTGCTTGGGCTCCTCCAATGGTATAGATTTTGGTGATTCCAGAAATTTTAGCGGCATACACAATTGCCGGATGAATTGTTCCATCTTTGAAAGGCGGAGTACATAATATAATTTCTTTACAACCAGCTAATTTTGCAGGTATTCCAAGCATTAAGACTGTTGAAAAAAGAGGAGCTGTGCCACCAGGGATATATAAACCAACCGTTTCGATTGCACGATGCTCCTGCCAACATACCACTCCTTGAGATGTTTCTATTTTATTAATCTTAAGTTTTTGAGAATCATGAAATTTTTCAATATTATTTTTAGCAATTAAAATGGCATTTTTTAACTCTATATCAATCAGGTTTTCAGCATTATTAATAAAATTAGAGTTTAATTCGAAACTTTCTAGATTGACTTTATCGAAAGCCAATGTAAATTTTCTTAAGGCTTCATCACCAACATTTGAAACATCATTAAAAATACTTTTTATTGTTTTTTCAAGATTAGAATAATCTAAAGATGGTCTTTCTACCAATTGTTTCCAAATGCTTTTATCAGGATTATTTATAATTGCAATCTCCATCTATATCACAATTTTTTCAATTGGAACAATTAAAATACCTTCAGCACCAGCTTCTTTCAATTGATCAATAACATCCCAAAATTTATTTTCATCAATTACTGAATGAATAGAACTCCAACCTTCAATAGCCAATGGCAATACAGTTGGTGATTTTAAAACTGGCAAAATCTGACTTATTACACCAATTTTATCATTAGGGGCATTTAACAAAATGTATTTTGATTTTCTAGCGCGTAGAATAGTTCTAATTCTAAACATGACTTGATCAATAATTGCTTCTTTCGCTTTAGACAAATTTTTATTTTTTATCACAACAGCTTGGGAGGTTAACAAAACGTCCTTTTCTACCAAACCATTTTTAAATAAAGTACTCCCTGAACTTACCAAATCGCAAATTGCATCAGATAGTCCTATGTTAGGAGCAATTTCTACAGACCCTGAAATAACATGAATTTCTGCTTCTACATTATGTTCTTTTAGATACTTTTTAAGCGTGTGAGGATACGAAGTAGCAATTTTCTTATTCTGCAAATCTTTAATACTTCTATATTCCATACCTTTAGGTACAGCAATTGATAATCTGCATTTAGAAAAATTAAGTTCTTCAATTATCTCTACATCGGATTCTTTTTCAATTAATAGATTACTCCCAACAATTCCGATGTCTGCTACCCCATCCACCACATATTGAGGGATGTCAGAATTTCTTAAGTACAATACATCTAATGGAAAATTATGAGAACTTGCTTTCAATTGATCTTTGCCGTTATTGATATAAATTCCTCCAGCTTTCAGCAATTCAAGAGAACCATCGAATAATCGACCTGCTTTCTGAACCGCAACATTTAATCTTTCTTTCATTTCAATTTAGTTATTAAAAAAAAATCCTACCTGTTAACAGGTAGGATTTGATATTTTTTGGTTCATACATATGACATCACTCTACCCGAAAGGAATCAGAAAGAATTGATGATGGATATGTAGGTTAATAATTTTCATTTATTACTTAATAACACAAAGATATAAAAGAATTAATTATAATTCATAATTATAAACAATACATTTCAATCACTCCGTACATTAAAATAAAAAAGTACAGTTAACTCAACAAACTTCTTTTAAAAACTACAAAAGTGCTTAAATAGCATATGAAAAGGAATAAATCAAATTAAAATATTAAAAATAACCTTCATTGCATCTTAGTCTCTTTACAACGATTTAGATAAATTTTTATACTTAATCCTAACAATAACAGTGATTTATTTAATTAAAATAAATATTGGCAGGGAGAATAGACTGATTTTTTTTACAGAAAATCATAAAATTCTAGGGAAATTGTAACATATTATTTTAATTTTGATGTAAGGGAATTTAAAAGTGAATTTCTTTCTTTCTTTAGTTAGGAATAATTAGAGAAACACACCTAAAAAATAAGCTTCTGCTTAAAAGGAAAAAGTTAGCTTCAAGAAAGAAGAGGAGTTGAAGTCATGATTATTGCGCTTAAAAACCGAATTAAAGGAATTGTCCTGAGACCGATTTTTTTAAGTTTGTGGTATAAAGAGGACGACTTCTCTTTGATCTTGATACAAATGTCACTTTTATTTTAACAATTTATATTTTATAAATCCACTTAGAATTTCATAACCCTTATCAAAACTTGCGTTATTGTTGATTATTATATCCACCAATTCTTTATAAGGAGCTATATATTTTTCAAAGGCATCCATTACATGATGTTCATATCTGTAAAGGACATCTTCCAAAGGATAGTTTCTTTCTAATTGATCTCTTTTTATCCTTCGTATTATTTTTAGATTTTCTTTAGCAGAAATATAAATACTATAATCAAGTTGCTTTTTTACTTCCTCGAAATGCAGGACAAACAACCCTTCAACAATGATTATTGGTGCAGGAGATAGAATAATTGTTTTCGGTTCTGAATTAACATTATTAAAAGCATATTCTTTTCTAGAAATAGACTCTCCATTTTTTAGATTATTGATATCTTTTACTAATTCCTGATGGTTAATTGAAAAAGGAAGGTCAAAATTTTCAACCCCCATTATATCAATTTCCTGCTCAGAAATTGGCTTATAATAATCGTCCTGTGAAATAATGCATAATTCTTCGTCCGAAAAATTTGATTTTAATTTTCGAATAAAAGAAGTTTTCCCAGAACCGCTGCCCCCACAAATTCCAATTACTGTAGAATTAAGCATAATGTTGAATATGAATTAGAAAACAAATATTAAAAAAAATAACTATTTTACTCGCTAGAATAAATGCAAATATGGACTTTATTATTAATTTATTACGTGGGAGCTTAGGATTATTATTATTGCTATTGGTTTGTTACTTGTACAGTAACAACCGGAAAGCAATAGATTGGAAGCTGGTTGGCGTTGGAATGGCAATGCAAATATTTTTTGGGGTCCTTTTACTGAAAGTTCCTTTTGTGAATAAAGCATTTGATTGGTTGGCTTCAAAATTTGCTGCAGTTTTACAATTTTCTCAAGCTGGCTCTGAATTTATTTTTGGTGATTTAGTGACTAAATCTGATACTTTTGGTTATATTTTTGCTTTTCAAGTATTACCTACCATTGTATTCTTCTCTGCATTATCATCTATATTGTATTATTTTGGTATCCTGCAAAAAATAGTTTTTGGATTAGCATGGTTAATGAGTAAAACTATGGGTTTATCTGGGCCAGAAAGCCTTGCTGCTGCAGCCAATGTTTTTATTGGACAAACTGAAGCTCCATTGGTTGTAAAGCCATATCTTGAAAATATGACTAAATCTGAGATGTTATGTTTGATGACTGGTGGTATGGCAACTATTGCTGGAGGAGTTTTTGCTGCATATATTGGATTTCTTGGCGGAAGTGATCCAATCAGTCAAACCTATTTTGCAAAACATTTATTAACAGCCTCTATTATTTCAGCACCTGCTGCAATTGTTGCAGCCAAAATGATTTTCCCAGAAATAAATAAAAAAGATCTTAACTCACAACTGAAAATGGAAGGATCCTCAGCAAACAATTTGCTAGACGCAATTTCAGCCGGAACAACGGATGGTTTGAAGCTTGCAGTTAATGTGGGAGTCATGTTATTGGTTTTTACTGCATTAATTTATATGTGCAATACTATTTTGATGAATTATTTCGGAGAACCTACTGGTTTGAATGAATGGGTAAGAAATCAAACTGACGGACGATTCAAAGGATTTGATTTTACTTATATCTTAGGTAATATATTTGCCCCTGTTGCATGGATTTTAGGGACTCCTAAGGAAGATGTGCTGCTAGTTGGACAACTTTTAGGTCAAAAAACAATGATTAATGAATTTGTAGCTTACGCAGAACTCAATAATATAAGAGAAGCGGGAGTAACATTAAATCCTAAGTCACTAATAATCGCAACTTACGCTTTATGTGGATTTGCAAATTTTGCTTCTATTGGTATACAAATTGGGGGCATAAGCGCAATTGCACCAGGACAAAGAAAAAATCTGACCGAATTGGGAATTAAAGCATTGGTTGGAGGAACAATAGCCAGTTTTTTAACCGCAGCAATTGCAGGAGTTATTGTTTAATTTCTGCTTTTACATCTTTTCTTGGAACAAAATCAAGCGACGCAGAATTAAGACAATATCTTAATCCAGTGGGTGCTGGTCCATCATCAAAAACGTGTCCTAAATGCCCATCACAACGTGCACATAAAACTTCAGTTCTAATCATTCCATATTTAGTATCTGATTCCTCTAAAACGTTCGCTCCATTTATGGGCTGATAATAACTAGGCCAACCTGTTCCAGATTCAAACTTCGTTTTAGCATCAAATAATGGCAATTGACAAGCTCTACAAACATAAATACCATCCTTCTTATTATTCAACAAGTCTCCAGTAAAAGCTCTTTCTGTACCTTTATTCCTTAAAATTTCAAATTCTTGACTGTTCAATTCTGCTTTCCATTCAGCCTCAGATTTTACAATCTTTTCAATATTTGATATTTTCTCTACTTTAGCAATATGGTCAACTTCTGTTACAACAGGATCCTTTTTCTGAGCATTACAAGAGCTAAGAAATAAAATAGTTAACAATAAAATAAATGGAAATTTCATCTTTTAAATTTTTATTTAATAAATAACAATAATCCTACTTTATTGTTCACCACGCATTTTTTCATCTTGTTTTATAGCTATTTCTACAATCTTTCTAATCAATCCAATTATTGATATAAAGACCAAATAACCAAATGAGAAAACAAAATAAATCCATTTTATTGAACCAGATTCATTTATACCAAATCCAGAAAAAATAGTTGCAGTCAATATTGAAACAATAAGCAATCCTAAATAGGATAAAATCGATCTGTTCCAATATTTATTTTTATCCGCTGCATTCAAAAAAAATAATGTGTTTCCTAATGCAAAGAACAATAGCAATGTTAGACTTATTTCCCACGAAATTGTTTCCCCCAATTCCAAACCCATCAATTGAATTAAAAAAGCTACGATATTAAAAACAATTAATGCACTAATAACAACAATCACTTGTTTTATTGGGCTGATATCCTGTTTTAGAAAAAAAGTATTGTCATTCATTTTCAATAATTATACGCAAAAATTACATTATTGGCTCACCGTAAAGGTCATAATCCTCGGCATCGATGACTTTAACATCAGCAAAATCACCAATTCTGCAGAAAAATGATTTTGCATCAATTAAAACTTCATTATCCACCTCAGCTGAATCTGATTCTGTCCTTCCAATGAAATAGTCACCTTCTTTTCGATCTATTAAAGTCTTAAAAGTTTTCCCAATTTTCGCTTCATTTTTTGCGAAAGAAATTTCTTGTTGAATTTCCATCAATCGATTTGCTCTGTCCGCCTTATCTTCTTCTGAAACATCATCTATTAATTCATATGCTGAAGTATTTTCTTCATGTGAATATTGAAAGACTCCTAATCTTTCAAATTGCATTTCTTTTACAAAATCGCATAATTCAACAAAATCCTCTTCAGTTTCGCCCGGAAATCCAACCAACATCGTAGTTCTAATTGTAATTTCTGGAATTATTGATCTAATTTCCTTAATCAAATCTTTAGTCTCTTTCAGGGTTATTTGTCTCTTCATTGCGAGCAACATGTTATCACTGGCGTGTTGCAAAGGAATGTCAAGATAGTTACAAACCTTTTCTTGCCTTTTCATCGCATGGATTATTTCAATTGGAAACTTGCTTGGATAAGCATAATGCAATCTAATCCATTCTATCCCTTCCACTTCGGCAAGTGCATCTAACAATTCTGGCAAAGCTCTTTTCTTATAAATATCAAGACCATAGTAGGTTAATTCTTGGGCAATAAGTATCAACTCCTTAACACCCATTCTAGCTAAGTTCTTAGCTTCTTTAACCAAAACTTCTATTGGTTGTGAAATATGTTTTCCTCGCATTAGAGGAATAGCACAAAAACTACATTTCCTGTTGCAACCTTCAGAAATTTTAAGGTATGCAAAATGTTGTGGAGTGGTAGTAATTCTTTCCCCTACCAATTCATATTTGTAATCTGCATTTAATTTAGCTAATAACCCAGGTAGCTCCATAGTTCCAAAATATGCATCCACTTCAGGTATTTCTTTCTCTAAATCGTCTTTATATCTTTGAGAAAGACAACCTGTAACATATAATTTTTGAACATTACCTGCTTTCTTCTCTTCAGCATAACTAAGTATGGTGTTGATGCTTTCTTCTTTTGCCAAATCAATAAAACCACAAGTATTGATAATTACAATATCTGAATTTTCTTCTGCCTCATGCTGGACTTCAAAATCATTCCCTTTTAATTGAGTGATGATATTTTCAGAATCTACAAGGTTTTTACTGCAACCTAAAGTGATCACATTCACTTTTTCTTTTCTTAGCGTTTTAGTTTTCATTGCCACAAATATAGTTATACCTAATGTAAAATATAGTATTTAAAGGTTTCGTTATTTGAAAATGAAATATGTATTCACTTCTATAATTTTCTTTTATATTATTTCTGCTCATGCTCAATTGGGGATTAATTTTCGATATCAAAATATGAATCCAAGTCTTTGGAAAGAACAAGCCAATATTAATAACTTATTCGCTTCAAATTATGAGCTTGGTTTAGATTATTGGTTGAGATTAAAAAATTATAGAATTGAATTTATGCCAGAACTTTTTGCAAGCAGATCTGGTACGAATACTCAAAATATTAATTATTCCTTTCAGAGTGTAGGAATAGCTGCGAATACAAATTTTTACATCTTTGATTTTATTGGTGATTGCAATTGCCCCACATTTTCAAAAGATGGTAATTTCTTCTCAAAAGGTTTCTTTCTTTCCTTAGCTCCTATTTTAGAATATCAACAAAAGCAATTAAAGTTCGATTTTGAAAATAATAAATTCGACAATGACTTAAATTTTGCTTTTTCAATCGGTGCAGGTTTGGATATTGGTATTTTAGACCTTATTACAATTTCTCCATTTGTTAGATATAAGATGTTTCCAAGCATTTCTTGGAATGGTTTTGCTGAGGCGCATTCTTTGGTTAACCAAACAGACAAATCTTACAATATAAATTATCTGCAACTTGGACTCAGGCTTGGATTTCGACCTGATTATATTAGAGAGCAAAATAAATTCAAAAATAAACGCCGATAGCTAACATTCATTTTTTCATTTCGCATGAAAATGTTTAGCAAATGCATGAATAATGATACCTGCACAGACAGATACATTTAAAGAATGTTTAGTTCCGTATTGTTTAATTTCAATAAAAGTGTCGATTAATGGAAGTAAATTTTCATGAATCCCTTCCACTTCATTTCCCAAAACAATAGCATATTTTGAAGAGGTATCCACCTTAAAAGATTCAATTTCTATTGAATTATTGGTCTGTTCAATGCCTATAATTACATAATTTTGTTTTTTTAACTCCTCAATTGCTAATTCACTATTTTCATAATATTCCCAATCTACAGAATTATTGGCACCGATTGCAGTTTTGAGAATTTCTTTGTGTGGGGGTGTTGAGGTAATGCCACACAGACACATTTTTTGTATTAAATATGCATCAGAAGTTCTAAAAATTGAACCTACATTCAGTCCTGATCTAATGCTGTCAAGTACTATAACAATAGGAATTTTATCAATATTTTTAAATTCACTAAGGTCAATCCTGTTCAGTTCTTCTAATTTAAGTTTACGAACGTCTTTCATACAATTTTAAGTCAATGTTGTTTTTTTTCAAACTAAAAATTAGTTTGAAATGGTTTTCTATATAGCTCAAATCTGAATCTTTGAAATCGTTCATTACTTTTGAATAAAGTATATATTTATCGAGTGAAAGATCTGCTTCTTTAAAGCTTATAAATGAATCGTTTAAGTGTAAATACTTGGAGTCTGACTTTAAAGGAAATTCAGTGCCAATTTCATTTGGATCAATGTTATTTTCTAATATCAAATCGTACATATCATGCGTCAATTTATAAAAAGGAACATGGGCATAACTGACATCCCATCCTTGAGAAATAGTAACAGGATAAACCCACCAATTACCAGAGAAAAGTAGCAATAGGGAAATAATTCCAATTTTATAGTATTTAGAATCAAAAATCAATTTCATAAACAAAATGGAAATTAGCAGGTAAATAGGCATAAAATATCTGTGCGCTGATAAATATTTAAATCCAGCTACTGGTATCACAAAAACTATAGTAAATGCCAAAAGGTATGAAAAGAGCGTTTTATATTTTTCATTCCATATTTGATTTTTAATCTTATATGCAATGAATAGAATTGGAATTATTATAAAAACATTCCCAAAATCTAATATTCTCCATGTGATAATTCCCAAATTATAAATGTAACCTTTGAAATTAACCATATTAAAACTTTCAATCCATGGCGAATCTTTATGAAAACCCAGCCATTTATTATGTAAGTAATGAGCAACAAAAAAAATCAAAGTAAATATCGCAGCTAAGGAATATTTATAAAGCTGTTTATAATCAATTTTTATATTGCTGATAATTGCAAATAAAAATTCTCCAACAAATAAAGCAAATACAGTCATCATTCCGCGCATGCTTAGCATGCTTAACCCAAGGCAAGAAATTGCAAACAACCAGTTTTGCTCTTTAATTTTGGAATTTATGGAAAGAAGAATAAAAAATACAAGCAAATTGTCAGGACTTACAAGTAAAGAATGGCCTAAAAAAATTGGATTCAATAGCAAAATAAGAGGCAGAAGGAAAGCATATTTTTTATTTAGAATATAATTCCCCAACTTTTGAGCTTGGAATATTGTACCTAAAACCACAATAATCATTATTAGATGACCAATCATCAAAGACTTTCCGAAAACTTTCCATATAAATGCTAAGAAAATTCCAAAAAAAGGAGGGTGACCACTATTTATATTTTCAGGAAGAAAAAAGCTTGAAAAATTATTATCATAGAAGAAATAAGCCTGCTTTGAAGACAATTGTATGGTATCCCAGAAAAAAAAATTATTTATATTAAATAAGAGAATAGTTACCCAAAGGAAAGGAATAATCCAATTTTTCAAACTCCAATTGGGCATTATTGCAGCATTAATTGAGTTCTACAGTTAAATGTTCTTCTTTCATTTTTTTTCTATCTAATGCAGCTCTTACAAAAGAAATAAACAATGGATGAGGATTTTCAACAGTGCTTTTTAATTCTGGATGAAATTGTACTCCCACGAAAAAAGGATGCCCTTCTAATTCTACAATTTCTACTAATCCAGTTTCTGGATTTATCCCCGTAGGAATAAGTCCAGCGTCCGAAAAGCTCTCCACATATTGATTATTGACTTCATATCTATGCCGATGTCTTTCAGTAATTTCTAAAGACCCATAAGCTTGATGAACAATACTTCCTTTTTTCAAATTGCAAGCATAAGCTCCTAGTCTCATTGTTCCTCCTTTGTTCACAATATTCTTTTGATCAGCCATTAGATCAATAACTTTATTTTTGCTTGCTGGGTTTACTTCAGATGAAGCAGCGTCAGCAATATTTAATACATTTCTGCAAAATTCCACCACTGCACACTGCATCCCCAAGCAAATTCCAAAAAATGGAATTTTATGTTCCCTCAAAACTTGTATAGCCCGAATCTTTCCTTCTATTCCACGTTCACCAAACCCAGGAGCAACTAACACACCATCCAATTTCATCAATATATCTTCTGGATTCCTCCCGTTTTCAAGATTCTCACTATGAACTGAAACAACTTTCACTTTGCATTCATTTTCAGCTCCAGCGTGCACAAACGACTCATAAATTGATTTGTAAGCATCTGGTAGTTCATTATATTTGCCTACCAGTCCAATTTTTATTTCATGAGTCGGATTCTTTAGCTTGCCAAGAAAATTCTTCCATTTGGTAAGATCAGGTTCATTCTCATAATCCAACCTTAATTTCTTTAAGGTAATCACATCAAGTTTCTCTTTCAGCATTAATAAAGGTACATCATATATAGTCTCAGCATCTATAGCTTCTATTACTGAACCTTCTTCCACATTGCAAAATAATGCCAATTTCTTTTTCAAATCATCATTCAACGGATGCTCTGTGCGACAAACTAATATATCAGGTTGGATTCCTGTCATAAGTAATTCCTTAACTGAATGCTGTGTTGGTTTAGTTTTTAATTCTTTAGCTGCACTTAGATATGGTATCAAAGTTAAATGAATAAAGATGCAATTATCTCTACCCATTTCCATTTTAAGCTGTCTTAATGCTTCCAAATACGGTAATGATTCAATATCACCGACAGTTCCCCCAATTTCAGTAATAACTACATCATAATCATTTGTGCTTTCTAAAAGACGAATTCTTCTTTTAATTTCATCTGTTATATGAGGTATCACTTGAACTGTTTTTCCAAGATACTCACCTTTTCTTTCCTTATTAATTACAGTTTGATAAATCAATCCTGTGGTAACATTATTGGATTGTGAAGTAGATCTATTAAGAAACCTTTCATAATGGCCTAAATCTAAATCTGTTTCTGCTCCATCATCCGTAACATAGCATTCCCCATGTTCGTATGGATTCAATGTTCCTGGATCAACATTAATATAAGGATCAAATTTTTGAATGGTTCCCGTAAAACCTCTTGCCTGTAATAATTTAGCTAACGAAGCAGCAATTATTCCTTTACCTAAAGAAGAAGTAACCCCTCCCGTAACAAATATGTATTTAGCCATTAGTATTTTTTTAAATCAGATGATGACGTTACGGGATACAAAGGTAAGATTTGTAAAGCTTGTAATGGTCATATATGACAAAGAATTTTAAATATTAATAATTGATGATAAAGTTTTGCAAAAGAAATCTAGGTCTTACCTTTGATTTCATGGTGGTTAAAGAAATTATTATTTATCCAATTAAATCTTTAGGTGGCATTAATACAGACCGTGCTATTGCAAATGAAAAAGGGCTTGAGCACGATAGAAGAATGATGCTAGTAGATTCTAATGGTCGTTTTTTATCACAGCGAGAACGGCATGAAATGGCATTAATCGGCGCAGAATTTGCAGAAAATGGATTTAAATTTTACAACAAACAAAATCCAGAGGATTCGATTATTATTCCAAATGATCCAGATTTAGAAAAAGAACTCAATGTCACTGTTTGGGACGATCAATTCTCAGCAATGGCTTTATCTAATAACTATAACAATTGGTTCAAAAATATGCTAAATATTGATGCTCAATTGGTTAAAATGAATGATTTAAGTTTAAGATACAAATCTATCAAAACTAAAAAGAAAAAAACTTTGGTAAGTTTGGCTGACGGATATCCGTATCTTTTTATTTCCCAATCTTCGCTAAATGATCTTAATAGCAGATTGGAAGTGGATATTCCAATGAATAGATTTCGACCAAATATTGTTTTTGACCAATGCGAATCCTATGATGAGGAACTTCTGGAAACCTTTCAAATAAACAATTGCAAATTTGAAATGATAAAACCATGTGCAAGATGTGTAATTACGACCATTAATCAAAAAACAGGTGAAAAATTAGTGGAACCGTTAAAAACACTGTCTAATTATAAAAGAGTAGGAAACAAAATTTTTTTTGGTATGAATGCAATTTGTCTTGACAAAGGTAAAATTGAAATTGGAGACGAAATAATTCCAATAATTTAGAATTCCAATAAATATTTGCTTTTTTTACATATTAAACTTGTAATTAATATATAATACAATGAAAATAAAAAATATTATAATAATTTTCCTTATAGGATTTGGTTTTCAATCTTTAAATGCACAAAAAGTATTATTGTGGCTTGATGCTGGTGTAAAAGGAAGTTATGGTCCCAACATGATGGTGAATACCGACATCCTGAATGGTACCAATTATACACCCAAATTAAATGGTTCGTATTCTGCTGGTGCTAAATTTGGATTGAATTTTGGCGAATATTATGCACTTACAATTGATGGAATGTACTCTCAATTCAAAGAACAATTTACCTATAAGCAAGATCAATCCTCTTCTCCAGTAATCAATGAATACAGGTGGAGTAACATAGATCTCTATCCAATGTTTAGATACAATCGTACCATAAATTATGTTGAATTTGGTCCTAGAATAGCATATTTACAAAATATGCGTCAAGCAAATGCAACCTCAAGTTTTACAGATGTCACTTCAGATTTTAATTCAACTAATATATCAGCAGTTTTAGGTTTCGGATGGTATGCAGCAGGTGATGATGCCTTTACGATAATTGTAGGCGCAAGATTAGGATATCAAATCGGTGAATTTGTTTCAGATGCGGGGCTTGCAAATAACCAAATCAAATTAGGAATAGTGGAAGGAAACGCTTCAACCAATCCTGCTTTTGTTCATCTGGTTTTTGAATTGAATTGGGGATTAGGATATTATGCGAAAACAGTTTGCGGAGGTAGAGCAAGATTTTTCAGATTCTAATTTGTGCTTTCTTAAATAAAATTACAAATCATTTAAGATTTTGATTTCAATTTTTAATATTTTCTAAGTAGCTTAGTGAAAATTCTCTAAATATGGATCGTAGAAATTGGTTTAAAACAGCCTCAATAGCTGGTGGAGCATTAGCTTTAAATCCTCTAATAAAGCTAAATTTCCTGAATGAATTTAGGCACCCTCTTGATGATGGGAGTAATGGACTTGCTAGACTATGTTACAATGAAAATCCGTATGGGCCATCCCAAATAGTTCGAAAGGGCATTATTGATGCTTTTGATATTTCCCACATGTACCCATTTGCATATATTGAAGAGTTCGCTCAAGTTCTTGCCAAAAAACACGGAGTAACGCGTGAACATATTGTATTAACTGCAGGATCTAGAGAAGGTCTTAATGCAACAGCATTAACATTTTCAGATAGTGGAGGGAATATTGTTGCTCCTTATCCTACTTATCAATCTATGATGGTTTATGGTGAACAATTAGGCATGCATGTGTATAATGTACCTCTTGATCAAAATTTTCAGCATGATTTAGATGCAATGGAAAAAAGAGTTACTAGTAGAACAGGTTTTGTTTTTCTTTGCAACCCAAACAATCCAACTGGAAATATTATTCCTGCAGATAAACTTAGATCTTTTTGTAAGTCAGTTGCGGGGAGAACCATTTCATTTGTAGATGAAGCTTATATAGACTATGTAACTGATGATTCCTATTCTAGCATGCTTGATTTGGTTAAAGAAGATCTTAATGTTATTGTTTCAAGGACATTTTCAAAAATATATGGTCTTGCTGGAATTCGAATGGGATATTTGGTTGCTAGACCTGATATTGCAGAAAGAATTAGGAAAAATTTAATGGCTGCACCAAGTATTCCTGGTCTACAATCTGCAACTGCTGCTGTTGGAGATGATGAATTTTATAAATTTAGTTTCAATAAAAACAAAGAAGCCAAAGATATTATCTATCAAACACTAGATAGCTTAGGATTAGAATACATTAAATCAAGCACTAATTTTGTTTTTTTCAAATCAGGAATGGATATTACCAAACTTAATACCAAAATGAAAGAAAAAGGAGTTTTAGTGGGTAGACCGTTCCCCCCCTTTCTAGATTGGTGCAGAATTTCTACTGGGAAAACTGAAGACGTAGAAAAATTTAGTGACGCCCTCAAGAAAGTTATGGTTTAATGGATGATTAATAATTCTTAATCAAAAAAGCCTTTACCATTTGATAAAGGCTTTTTTTATGGTATTAACTTATCAGTCGGAAAAAATTATTGCTTGATAAACATTTTAATTGCGCTTTTATTTCCGTTTTCAATGAGTTGTAAAATATATGTTCCTTTACTAAGGTGACTTAATTCAAAATTTTTCTGATTTAATCCATTCGTGAACATAACATTGTCGGTTCGTTGAACAATTTTACCATTCATATCTACTATATTAAACCTCAAATTAGTGTTTAATTCAAGTTGGAATTCAATATGCAAGCTATTAATAATCACATTTTGTATCAATTCAAAATCAATTTTGCTTCTTTTAAATTCATTGGCAATTGAAAGTTCTTCAATAAGTGCTACTCTAAATTCACCGCAAATTTCTTGGTTTGTTACCAAAATAATTTGATCTTCTTCATTATACGCTTGGTTTGCCACAATTTCCCACTCATTATCATCAGGTCTTTTTCTAATCTACTATAATATCCCCAAATATTGGGTCATAGTAACGAATCGATGTTTTTAATAATCCAATGACTCTTGAAAATGGAAAAGTAAGAATATGGGAAAGAATTTAAATGTACTGGAACAAAAATAACTTGAATTGGAAAAAATAGACATTGAGCTATGTTGCCCATAAACAGTGAATAATGTGAGTATTAGAAAGCTAAAAAGAAGGGTAGCTTTTTTCATATTGATAATTTTGCATTGAAAAAATTCTTGTCTAGCGGTCGACATTCAATTCAAAAATTAACAATAATTTTCGATAAAAGCAAAATTAAGCTAAAAAAGCAAAGCCTATTTGCTCAATTATAACTGGTTAATCCAAATAAAAATCTAATGTAGATACAACTCTTATCACCTTATCTTTATAAAATTCTTCAGATTCTGTGGATCTGTCTCCAGGAAGAATTTGGAAAATTCCTTGATTTGCCCTTCTAATTTTACCCACTTTTGCACCAGAAGTGCTTGCAAATTCCTTAGCAGCTTTTTCGGCTTCTTTCGTTGCTTCTGCAATCATTTCGGTTTTGATATCTGTAAATTGAGTATAATAGTATTTAGGACCATTGCTCCACTTATCTCCTGACACCAGAACACCACGTTCGATTAAACCAGTCTTATCTCCTGAAGCCTTTTCGATAGCATCAACATTTTTTGAAGTAACAGTAACCCTCAAATTTGCACTGAATCTATAAGTAGCTTCTTTGTACTCATTCTCATAAATATTGATGTTATCAGTAATAATTTCACTTTCTGCAAATCCTTTTTCAGTCAAATATGACCTTATTTTTGTTTCTTGACTCGACATTACTGCTCTTACATCTTCTACAGAATTGGAGCCAAATGAAGTCGATACAGCCATCCAAGCTCTATCAGCATAAACTTCTCTTTCAGATAATCCTTTTACAGTTACATAACTCTCAAAAGACCTTGAATCTTTCCAATAAATCCCTAAAATAGCTGAAGAAATTATTAAACCAATTGATAATAAAAGTGCTGCAATGCCTATATTGTTATTCATTTTTAATTAATTTGATAATATGAAAATTGAAATTACAACTATTAAAATTGAAATGAAAATTTTTAAATAAAATGATTTTCAACTTTGATTTTAACGCTCTAATTGAGAAATGTTAAACGCTAAACCATGGTGATTATATTTTAATTCTTCAGCCTTTCTGAAATAATCAAGGGCAATTTTTTTGTCTATTGTTTCGAAGATGATGCCAGCAAAAAAATAAATTTCACCATTTGGTTCTTTAATGGTTTCTATTGCATCCATTATATCTTCGCAAGCTTCCTTAATGAAGCCAAGTCGAAACTCACAATATGCCCTATTTGCAAGTGCTAATGGATCTTCTTCAGCACCAAGTGTTAAGGAATTAAAATCGATTAGAGCATCTTTGTATTCTCCTAGTTCAATTAATGCCTTTCCTCGTTTAAAATGAATATCATAATTCCCTTTACCATGATAAATTAAATTGGTCAATTTATTTATAACCTCATCATATTGATGCATAGCAATTTTTGCATCTGCCCATTTTAAAATATATTTTTTTGAAGGTTTGTAATAAATCATATAAGTATCAAAAGCTTCGATTAAACCACGGTAATCTTTTTCTGCTTCATAAATATCCAATAACAACTCTTGATAAAATCGATTCTTTTTTTCTTTTGAAATCAATTCAGAAATTAATTTTTTTGAATCCTCATATTTCCCTTCCCTGCAAAAAGAAAGGGCTTCAAAATATTCATTTGGCAAAATAGATTTTTTCAACAATCGGGTAAACTGTTTACCATCGTTAAATATTAAAGTTCCATCGTATAGTTTGGCTGGATATGACCTCGGAATTATGT
Source organism: Bacteroidota bacterium (assembly GCA_024642705.1). Taxonomy (GTDB): domain Bacteria; phylum Bacteroidota; class Bacteroidia; order Chitinophagales; family Saprospiraceae; genus Portibacter. The sequence continues at coordinate 70,464 of JAHEAQ010000004.1, forward strand.
TTATAATGAAGTCCCAAAAAGATGAAACCATAAATATTGCTATAATAAATTTTTCTCCATCTGTAAAATGAGTTTTTGTAAGCATAATAAACAAGCTTACACCAATGATTAAACTCATTAGTGGCCCGCTTAATAATATAATTAGTGCTTGAAAAAAAGTAGTATCTGCTTTGTGGGCGCACATGCCAATATTCAAGTTCCAAATATTAAAACTTATATTGATTTGAAGCCTGTTAAGGTTAATTTGAAATCTATTCTTAGGGTCACCATAACTTCCAACATACATCACGACTTTATCTTTAGTAAAAAACAAAGCAGAAATAGCATGTCCTAGCTCGTGAAAAAAAGTCGTTATCAATCTGCTCGAAACAATTCCTACTATAGCAACCAACGCAATTAATATCCCAATTATAACCATTCCATATTATTTTTGCAAAGATATTCTTTTGAAACAAATAATATTCATCCATTGTTCCATGCCACACGATTTAATAAATTATTAAAAAGCTCATTGGATGTTTGTTTATTCATAACAAGCTGTATTTTCGCGTTTTAAACAAAAACATAAAAAATGTTATCTGCGCTCTCCCCTCTTGATGGACGATATGAAAATAAAATTGAAGAACTTAAAACTTTTTTCTCTGAACAAGCTTTGATTAAATACCGTGTATTTGTGGAAATAAAGTATTTCATCGCATTGTGTGATCTATTGCCATCATTAGCTTATATCTCTGATCAACAAAAAAAAGAAATCAACAATATTGCTGAAAATTTTTCAAAAAATGATGCGCAAGCAATCAAAGACATTGAGAAAATCACCAACCATGACGTAAAAGCTGTAGAATATTTTATTAAAGAAAAATTCAGATTATTGAATTTGGAACAATCCTTAGAATTTATTCATTTTGGCCTCACCTCTCAAGATATAAATAATACAGCTTTTCCATTAATGATCAAAAATGCTTTAAAAGAAGTTATGTTGCCTTCACTTTCTGAAATTTTAACAGAATTGAAAACATTAGCTGAGAAATGGAAAGGTATTCCAATGTTAGCAAGGACACATGGTCAGCCAGCTTCACCGACAACGCTTGGAAAAGAAATGCTTGTTTTTGTTGAAAGGATAGAAATTCAAATCAATCAATTAGTTAGTTTCGCCATTGAAGCAAAATTCGGAGGCGCTACCGGAAATTTCAACGCGCATAAAATTTGTTATCCAGATATTGATTGGAGAAAATTTGGAAATGAATTCGTTAATGGAGAATTGGGATTATCAAGGTCTCAATACACAACCCAAATTGCACATTACGATCAACTAGCTGCTCTATTTGATGTCTTTTCAAGAATTAATACCATTTTAATTGATATGGCAAGAGATTTTTGGACTTACATTTCAATGGATTATTTTAAACAAAGAGTCGTGCAAGGTGAAGTCGGATCATCTGCTATGCCACATAAAGTAAATCCAATAGATTTCGAAAATGCAGAAGGTAATTATGGTATTGCAATTGCCATATTTAAACATCTAAGCATCAAATTGCCCATTTCTAGACTTCAAAGAGACCTGACTGATAGCACAGTACTTAGAAATGTTGGTGTTCCTTTTGGCCATACCTTAATTGCGAATAAATCTTTATTAAAAGGATTGTCAAAACTTTTAGTTAATGAAACAAAAATGGATCAGGATCTAGAAAATAATTGGGCAGTCGTAAGTGAAGCGATACAAAACATACTCCGAAGAGAGGGATTTGAAAAACCATATGAAGCATTAAAATTATTGACGAGAGGAAATAATTTGATCACAAAACAAAGTATTAAGAACTTTATTTTAAGTTTAGAAGTTAATGCAAATGTAAGGGATGAGTTGTTATCAATAACACCCCAAAATTATATTGGTTATTATTAAACATATAAATATTATGGCAATGAATTTTTTTAAGAAGTTATTCAATAAATCTAAAGATGTTATTGAAGATGTCACAGAAAGTGAAACTTTTCATAATGTCAAAGAATCCTTAAAAGATTTTGGCGAAAAAGCAGTTGATGTTGCTGAAGACGTTGCTGTTAAAGCAAAAGTTTACGCCGATAAAGCGATGAAAAATGAAACAGTGAAGGATTTTGTTTCAAAAACAAAAGAAGCAGGAAAACAAATAGCAGATGCAGCTGAAGATCTAGCTGATAAAGCCATGGAGAATCAAACTGTTAAGAACGTAGTTAACAAGGCTAAAGAAACTGGTCATAAAATTATGGAGAACGAAACAGTGAAAAAAGTTGTGGAAACTGCTTCTGAAGCTGGGGATTCTGTGGCCAATAAAAGCAAGGAATTTGCTCACAAATTTGAAGAAGAAGTTAAATCAAAATTTTCACATGAAGACGCTGCAAAGGACGTAAAACAACAATCTCAAGAGCAAGCATCTACAGAGACTGTGAATGAATCTGCAAATCAACCTGTTGAAAACATTGTAAAAGAGGCTGCTGAAAATACAGAAAATGATATGGATGACTTGATTGATTCCGCCGAAAATCTAGGTGATCAAATAGCTGATGCAGCTGCTAAAGTTGATTCCAAAACCGATGACGTAATTAATGAAATTAATGATGATGTATTAGACTTGGATTCAGATCCAACTAAAAAATAGCTTAAGATTTTTAACAGGGAGGAAATTTGGAATCAAATTTCCTCTTTTTTTGTCCAAGTTCAATTGGATAATATTTTTTTCAAATAGACTTTATTGCACCTCCATCCACAGCCAATGCAACACCAGTAATATAACTGGCTCTTTCGCTGGCTAAAAACACAACTGCAGCAGCAAATTCCTCAGGGCTTCCAATTCTAGCAAGAGGAATATCATTGACAACATTTTTTAATAATGGATTTGACATTAACAAGTTCTGAAGTCTTTCAGTATTTGTATACCCAGGCATCACGCTATTAAAAGTGATTTGAAATGATCCATATTCATTTGCCAGGGATTTTATTAATCCTGGAATAGATGAACGAATTGTATTGGATAGGATAAGATTATTTACTGGTTGTTTGACGGCTACGGAAGTCAGAGCAATGATTCTACCCCACTTTTGTTTTTTCATACCTGGTAAAAATGCATGGATTAATTCGATTGTACTTCCCAACAATAATTCATACGTTTCATCCCAAACTTCTTTTTCGAAACTTTCAAAATTACCTGCTGGCGGACCACCCGTATTTGTTACTAAAATATCAATATGATCAAAATGGTTAAAAACAGTTTTAAAAATATAATTTCTATCTTCTTTTTTTGACAAATCACCCTTAATAGCTAAAACACTCTTACTCGTAATAGCTTCTATATCTTTCTTCGCAAGTTGCAAATCGACATTTGAACGGCCATTTATTATTACATGAACACCTTCTTTAGCAAGTTCGATTGCAACAGCTTTACCTAAACCTTTGCTTGAAGCAGCAATAAATGCTATTTTATCTGTTAATCCAAAATCCATATTATTTTCTTAAATAATCATCAGTTCCATCTAACCAATCTTTCCTTGGAGGTGCCCAGGTATCAATTTCTTCCACATCCCCAATCATTAGGGCAGCATGTGGAAGATTCGCTGGAATAACTATGACATCCCCAGGGTTCATCTCCATCTCCTGTTCTTTATTTTCACCAAACCAAAACCTCATTTTGCCCGAAATCAATTGGGTGACCTGTTCATTCTCATGACTATGTAATGGCACTAAAAAACCATCCTTGAATTTCATTTTTGCAATCATTACTTTATCTCCAGTCACAATTTTTCTTTCCATTAACGGAGTTACTTGCTCAACAGGAACGTCATCCCAAGAAATTTTCTTCATCATAAAATTTAAATTTGTTTAAAATAAAGCCTAAAATACAGATTATTTAGATAATTATTAAATGGAAAAGGCAGTGTATTTATGGCTAGAATATACAAATGTTTTGCACTAGCTCAACCCAGGCCACAACTTGCTCCTGAAATGTCAATTAATTTTCCTTTAAGATATTGATTCATCGTTTTATAGTTTTATAGTTTTATCTGTGAATTATCTAATCCTTGTAAATTTTTGGAAAGTTATTTAACTTTATTGGCTTTATTTGGTGCTTTCTTAAGCCATTCCACAATCCCCAGTTCTGTAATGGGAATCCTAACATCAGGATTGTCCTAATGAATTTTGGAGGGAAATCACTAAGGAAGTTTCACACATCACTTCAAATGTTTTCTTAGAAATGCCAAAACTTTTGTTCTAATATTTTCCACATCGTACATGTCACCAAAATGAGGTGCTCCGGGGACAATAATCAATTCATTCTCAACACCTACAGCTGTTAACCATCCAGTAAGAAGTTTTGATTGCCTGTTCCAAACTATCTCATCATTTTCTCCATGAATAATTAAAAAAGGTGGATCATTTTTGTCTACATAGGAAACAGGACTTGCAATTTTCGACAGATCCGGTCGAGCTACAGGTGTTGCCCCCAATAATATGGCCTCAGGCGCTTTAGGGTCTTCGCTACTTTTTAATGAAGTCAGTTCCGAAGGTCCATAAAAATCCACAACAGCTTTAAACGAAAAATCACGGGATGTATTGGGCATAAAAAAGTCCTCAATTTGGTTATTGTTCGATAGACCCTGCAATGAAGCCAAATGTCCTCCGGCAGAAAATCCCATAAGAGCGAATCGATCTTTATCAAGCCCATACTTTTCAGCGTTATCGTATAAAAAAGAAACCGCCCTATTGCAGTCTTGAATCTGGGCTGGAAAAATGGCCTGGGTTGCAAATCGATAATCTATGGAAGCTAAAGCAAACCCGCTGTTAATGACTTCTGCCACCGTTTTTTTCATATAACCCATGTCAGCATATTTATCATTGCCCAACCAGCCGCCGCCATGCACAAAGATGATAAGTGGCACTTTTCCCTTCGCGTTCGGTGGCAGGTAAATATCAAGTAAGTGTTTGGTTAATGAATCATTATTGTAGGCTATGTTTCCGTGCAAAGTAGTGTTGCTGGGAAATATATCGATGACAGGGTTTGTTTGAGAAAAGGCGACATTTGTTACTAAGGAAAAACAAATGAGGAAGTAATTGACTTGATGCATCATATTTTGTTTCTAATTAAATTTAAGAGAAAAAATTTAGGTTCCACTCTCTGTACTTGAATGAATCCCATTGCCATTGGCATTTCTTCCCTTTCCATCAAATTATAGATGGAATTTTCTCAATCTGTTTCGCGAATGGCTGATCATAGAAACGTTTTCCTGTTGCTTTATACAACGCATTAGCGACAGCTGCAAAGACAGGAGGAAAAAGTGGCTCCCCAAGTCCAGTTGGATCTTCTTCATTTTTAACAAAGTGAACTTCAACAGCTCTCGGAGTCTCTTTCTGGCGGATCATTTTATATTGGTGAAAATTATTTTTATCAGGCACGCCATCTTTGAAAGTCAACTCGCCATACAGCGCATTTCCGATCCCGTCAATGATACCACCCTCACCCATATTTATCGCCCCATCAGGATTGACTACAATTCCGCAGTCAACCGCGGCAATCACATTTTCGATTACCGGAATATTTCCTTGTAATGTGAGATCCACCACTTCAGCTACATATGTATTGTGGCAAAAGTATGCTGATACTCCTCGACTAACGTTTGCCGAAGGCTGATTCCATTTAGATTTTTCTCTTACTAGTTTAAGTACACCTGCATATCGATCGGGATCATAGTCATTGTATTTTCCAACGGGATTATTTTTAGCACGTTCTAATAACTGCAGTCTGAAATCAATCGGATCTTTCCCTGCAAGTTCTGCTAGCTCATCAAGAAATGATTGCTCTGCTGCAGCATTGAAGTTTGAACGTGGCGCGCGAAAAGCACCCACTGTAATGTTGGAAGGTATGGACCAGCCTTCTGCGAGGTAATTGTCAATTGCCCCAGCAGGGAATCGGTTTTCATGAATCGGATGTTCCGGAATACCGCCACCTTTAACATGGAAAGCGATTAGGTTGTTATCCTTATCGAGTGCGGCCTTGTATGTAGCTGTGTATGTCGGACGGTATATTCCATAGGTCATATCATCTTCTCGTGTATAAACTAATTTAACAGGCGCCTTTATTGTTTGAGAGATTACCGCAGCCTCGACAAGGTGATGACCATACGACCTTAAGCCAAAACCGCCACCCATTCTCGCAATCTTTATGTTGATTTTGTCTTTTGGAATTCCAAGTCGTGCTACGAGGGTGTTGCTGATGAACTCAGGGATCTGAATAGGCGCATACAATTCCGCATGATCTTCTTTGACGTTCGCAAAACAAGTTGCGGGCTCCATCGGATTGTGCGCTAGATATGGACAGGTGTATGTCCGTTCGAGAATCTTTGCTGCTGTTTTAAATGCAGCTTCAGGGTTTCCGTCTCTGCGAAGAATTTCTCCTTTTGCTTTTGAAGATTTTTCCATTTGCGCTTTATGTCCTTCAGTGCTTTCAAGTCCTTCGGGCACTGTGACAGGGGTCTTTCCTCGTCCCCATAGTTGCATGGTCATTGTGTATTCAGGTGTTAACTCCCATTCTGCTTTCAGTGCTTTCTTAGCATTCATTACGTCCCATGTTGAATTACCAACGATGACACCTAGCTCAACAAAACTTGAAGTATCGAAACCAGTTCGCTCATATTCTTCTTCAAGTGGTTTGATGACAAACACGTCCTTTATGCCAGGCATGGATCTTACTGATGAATCATCAAGCGATTTTATCTTCATGCCAAAAGGCGGGTGCACAATCATAGCGATTAACATTCCTTCTTCTTTGTAATCAATGCAAAAAAGTGGTTTGCCAGTCACAATTTTCTCACCATCAACATTCTTTCTGGATGTGCCGATGATCTTGAAGTCCTTAACATCTTTGGTTATAACTTCCGAAGGAATCGGCATACCTACTGCTAGCGATGCCATTTCGCCATAACCTGCTTTTTTTTCAGTGCTTTTATGATAGATTACCCCGGCTTCAGTTGTAATCTCTTTGGCTGGAACATTCCATTGCTTTGCTGCCGCATTGACCAACAACTGACGAACAGTAGCGCCTGCTGTACGGAGCGGTTTCCAACCTTGCCTGATACCTTGGCTTCCTCCAGTGAATTGTCTGTCGAAACGTGCTGGAAGGAAATTAGCTTGTTCAACAATAACATTTTTCCAATCAACATCGAGTTCATCCGCCAGGATCATTGGCATGGATGTCTTTACACCCGAACCAAATTCCGGATTAGGCGACATCAAGGTGACTAACCCGTTATTACCAATTTTTATATAACTGTTCAAATCAAACCATTCATCGGGCGCACCAAGGAGTTCTGCTTCCTTTGGTTTGCACCCGGCAAGCCAGCTAAAACTTAGCATCAAGCCGCCACCTGCCAATGCAGAAGTTTTTAAAAATGATCTTCTATTAATGGTCGTTATTATTTGTTCCATGAGAAATTAATTTGAAGGTTTAAGAGTTGGCAGCAGTTTTGACAGCAGCCTTGATTCGCAAGTAAGTCGCACAACGGCAAATGTTTCCGTTCATCGCATTTTCAATTTCCTCATCTGTGGGTTTCGTATTACTCATAAGAAGAGCCGAAGCCGTCATGATCTGACCAGCCTGGCAATATCCACACTGGGCCACATCATGCTCAAGCCATGCTTTTTGGACAGGATGATCTCCATTTTCTGAAAGTCCTTCAATCGTGACAATTTCTTTGTTCTCCACTGATGAAACAGGTAGAATACATGATCGCGTGGCCTTTCCTTCGAGGTGAATTGTGCATGCGCCGCATTGAGCAATACCGCAGCCAAACTTAGTTCCAACTAAGTTCAGATGGTCTCGAAGTACCCAAAGCACGGGTGTTGCAGGATCAACATCCACTGTTTGTTGTTTTCCGTTTACGTTAAGTTTGAAGTATGCCATGATTTTTTATTTATTTCAAGTTTGTATTTCAATATTTAGAAGTAACTAAATCATTACAAATATTGGTTAAGAAATTTAACTAAAATGATGAGAGCCCTCTCATTTCGATTAAATACCCCGCGATTGAATTTTATCTCTTTTATTAAAAGCCTTTTCAATAACATTGAATCTTGCTTTTCTTGGATCGACTTTCCCAACTACTTTGCCATCTAAGTCAATATCAAGAATCTCTTCTTTTTGTGTTTCGTAAAGAGGCCAAGTCGGAAGTCCCATACCATTGGGATTGCCTGTCTTGGCAAAGTTTGCCCAATAGGTATTCATGATCTTTGCTAATTCTTTTTCTTCATTTGTTGCTTCACCAGGAGAACCCCATCTTGCATTAAGTGTATTAAACACAAATGAGACTTCCGATCCATGGCCAGCGCCATATCGAGCCCGTTCTCGCGCTGCAACTGGAACATATCCAAACTGAAACATGTAAGCAGGTGCGCCTTTCTCAACCAGAGCTTTTGCTGTCATTCGACCCGGCTCACCCCAAACCCAATCCGTGTTAAACTTAGTTTGTACCTCAGCGAATTCTTTATCTCCATTCGGGTCGAAGGCAGCTTTAGCCTCAGCTTCATGTTCACCAAAAAGTGTAAAAAGTTCTTCTTTAGAAGCAGCAGTACTGACAAATGTGCCACCAATTTCGGCACTGCAATTTCCGATGATGAGTGGAACCTTTGCTTCTCTGCCAGCTTTGTATGCGCTCTCCGCTGTTTCTATTACTAATTTACCATCGAGGATTGGGCCTGAATAGGTTCGAAGACCCGTGCTATCGTTTTCCTGGCCGCCATCTAGAATTTCTTCTGCGCTCAACGAACGAAGCTTTGCCAATGCAGCAACATCTGTGCCTACGATTTTATGTTTACGGGCAAAGTTTATTCCTATTGTTTCTGCTGAAACGGGGTAAAGAAGATCAGCATTTTCTTTATTGATTGGTCTGCCGGTAAGAACACCATCACGACCACCACCAGATTCGCTGATAACTTTATGGAAAAGTCCTTTTGCGGCTGGTATTGTTAGAAGTGAATGAACGGATACCCCGCCTGCCGAAAAACCGAAAATGGTCACGTTATTCGGATCGCCCCCAAATTCAGAAATGTTTTTTTGAATCCACTTCAGCGCTGCAATCTGATCCATGTAGGCGTAGCTACCTTTAAATTCATCCGGATGTTCTTTACTCAATGCGGGGAATGCAAAATGACCGAATCGCCCAAGCCGATAATTGATTGTCATTAAGATGACTCCTTGTTTAGCAAATGAATCTCCTGCTGTTCCGGCACCTGAGCCGCTACCTCCTACGAAAGCGCCACCATGAATCCAAACCATCACCGGCAATTTTGATTTCTTTGTAGCAGTAGCCGGTGTCCACACATTAAGGAAAAGACAATCTTCGGATGTTTTTGCTGTAGACCCTGGCCAGGTTCGTTGTGTACAATCAGCACAAAACTTACTTGCATCGCGCACTTCTTTCCAGGGGGTTATAGGCTGCGGTGGGCGCCACCGAAATTCTCCAATAGGAGGTGCTGCATAAGGAATTCCTTTAAAAGAGGCCACATCTCCTTCAATGATTCCGCGCACAGTACCTGACGCTGTTTTGACTTCCGGACCTGATTTCTGCTGCCCTTGCAAATCGCATACAAAAAGAAGTAGCATAATTCCGATTGATAGTTTTTTCATATATTTATATTTAATTGTCTTATGTGTCTGGTTTAATTACAATTCAAGCTTTCTGCTGGCAAGCCATTTAATAATTGACGGATCGCGATGATCGAAGAAGGCACTTGTATTTTGATCCAAGGTTTGAATCAACTTCAAATCTTCCTCGCTTAAATTAAAGTCAAAGATATTAAAATTTTCTTCAATACGCTCTTTACGAACTGACTTTGGAATGGCAACAATGCCTCTTTGTGTTAGCCACCGAAGCACTACTTGTGCAATGGACTTATTATACTTCTTCCCAATGCCAGAAAGCAATTCGTTTTTGAATAGATCATTCTTTCCTTCTGCAAATGGTCCCCATGACTCCTGTTGAATGCAGTTTTCCTGAAGGAACTTTTGCGTTTCAATTTGTTGATGAAAGGGATGCGTTTCAATTTGATTGACAGCGGGAACAATTTCATTAAAAGAAATAATATCCATTACTCTATCCGGCTGGAAATTACTTATACCAATCGCTCTTACTTTTCCTTCGCTGTAGAGTTCTTCCATTGCCCGCCATGATCCATGCACATCATTGTAGGGTTGATGAATCAGGTACAAGTCGAGGTAATCCAGTTGAAGTTTCTTTAATGATCTCTCAAATGCTTTTTTCGTGTTATCATATCCGGCATCCTGAATCCATAGTTTCGTTGTGATAAAAAAATCCTCTCTCGCAACACCACTTCTCTTGATCGCTTTTCCTACAGCTTCTTCATTCAAATAGCTTGCAGCGGTGTCAATTAACCGATACCCGGTTTGAATTGCATCATACACACTTCTCTCACACTCACCTGGGTCAGGAACTTGAAATACCCCAAATCCAAGGATGGGCATTTCAACTCCGTTGTTCAGTTTAACTGTTGGAACCGTTGCACTATTGTTCAATTTTTCCATTTCTTCATTTTGATTTTTCATATTCTTCGTCTGTTACTTTTTGCAACCACACTACTCCAACCATTCCTAAATTCGTACTTAAGGCCGTATGCGTCATTGAACCTTGCGAGGTGGCTCCATGCCAGTGATGAACATTAGGAGGACATTTCACAACCTGTCCTGTAGACAAAATCTGCTTAGGCTTTCCTTTTTCCTTATAAAAGGCTGTCCCGTCCGGGATGACCAATGTTTGTCCGGAAGGATGATAGTGCCAGTTGGTTCTCGCACCTGGTTCGAAAGTGACACTCGCCATCTGCGTATTGAACGCACTATCATTGGCAACCATCATGCTCACGAATACGTTGCCAACAAAATTGCTATTGCTTTCATTGCTTGAATTACTTCGTTCATTGGGTTTAAGAACCGCCTGCAATACTATTGCTGCGTTGTTACCCTCAGCATCACCAACTTTAGTTTTAATGATGGAGACAATACTGTTGAGTTGCTCAGTGGTTAAGCCATTGTGCATTCCTAATTTAAAATGCGAGCAGAGTTGATTCTCCGTGCCACCGAGACTGATGAGCGCAGAGATGGTTGCAATTTCTCTTGTCTTGTAATCCAGAATATCGCGACCAAAGATGTCACCAAAGAGATGTTCTTTTAAGAATTGATCAATCGAAGGTGAGAATTCATAATCGTCACCTTTGACAGGCGAACCTACTAGGCGTGTTTGATTTTCTGTTCCATATTCCAACATACTATTTTTTTTCCAGATAGCTATCGGGATTGGACTGGCGTCTTTACCTTGTTTATCAATGATTCCTTTTTCCTTGCGTTTTTTCAGCACTTCCAAAAATGTATGTAGTGCATTCAGGCTTCTTGGAAATCCTGCACAGGCATACATCTGAACAATAACTTCTTTTATTTCATTAACCGTTAATCCGGCATCAAGTCCTTCATGCAATTCTTTGGTAAGGGTAGATAAATTTCCCTTGGCGGTGAATGCAGCAATAGCAATAATGCTTAGCTTACTTGCACTCAGCTTATCGCCAGTTTCCTTTACCATAGCATGTGATGAGATTGCAACCGTCATCATTGTTATTATCGATAGTATAGTTATTGTCTTCAATACTTAATTTTTCAGTTTAATTTTCTTCAACCACCTTGTTACTTCAGCTCGTGCTTGAGTTTCCTTTTCACCTTCCATTACGAAAAGAATTCCGTCCCGCTCGATTCCTCCTTTGATAGAAAAGCCCTCCGAAATTTTGCAGTCAACACATAACTCCTTTACTGTTTCAAAACTGCTCCCGATTCCATAACCTCCATTTGTATTGAAAGGCACTATCGTCTTTCCCTTCAGGTCATATTGTTTTAAGAAGCTTTTCATTGGTGGTGGCAGTTTCATTCCCCACGTTGGAAATCCGATAAACACTACTTCATATTGTTTCATGTTTTCGATCTTTGTTTTCAGCGGAGACAAGAACCCAGTCTCATTTTCTTTCACAACTTGCTCTACATGTTTTTTATAATCCTTTGGATAAGGCGTTATCAACTCCAATGCGATGAGATCTCCGCCAATTTCATCGTGGATCATTTGAGCAACTGTTTTGGTATTATTGGTTCTTGTTAAGTAAACGATAAGAACTTTTTGATGAGCAAGCAAAGAATTCTCCTCTGGCTTCACGTCTTTCGTCAGACATGCAGAGCAGGTCAAAGTAAATACAATAAATGCGAGAAGAATTCTGATTACCATCACTATTTGGTTGGTGTGTTAACTTTTGTGAAGGACAATGATCTCAGCTTCCATGCATTGTTTTCTTTAATATACACTTCTGTGACAGCAAAAGGATTGACCACTTCTGTACCTCCAACAACAGCAACCTGTGTAATGTTATTTAGCAGGATAGCGATGTTTCCAATAATGTTTACGGAAACACTTTGTATATCGGCTTTCTTATAATGAATGCCACCGCTTCGGATGATATTTACTTCCTGCTCTTTGCCCCACGATCCACCCGTATGTACGAAGAAAGATTTATCGTCAAAGAGTGCAGAAAGTTTATCAACATTTTTATCGGTCATCCATTGCCATTTCTCTTTCGATAGGGTAATAATTTCTTGTTCAACAGGTGAGTTTTGGGCAAAAACGCCTACACATACAAATAAAGTAAGGATGATGCAGACTATTTTTTTCATATTAAATTTTATTTAAAAGTCTGAGTTAATTAATGTTTGATGATATGGGTATCGCGGACACTGCTGAAGGTCAACGCCAATAGGTTCCACTGTTTGCGGTTTTTTTTGTAAACTTCGGTTACGGTGAATTCGTTTACCACATCATTGCCCCGAACAAAAGCGGTTAGCGTAATGCGACTCCAAACAATAGCCGTGTCGTCTATAAGTTCTATAGCAACATCCTTAACATCGGCATCTTTATACCAAATACTTCCGGATTTAATGATTTCAAGTTCTTCATCCTTCTTCCAGGTTCCACTCATGTGGACGAATTTTGCTTTATCGTGAAAGAGTGAAGCCAGCTTGTCAACATTTTTGTCTGCCATCCATTGCCACTTCGCTTTAGAAAGGACCTTAATTTCATTTTCTGCGGAAGAATTTTGTGCGAAGGAAATTTGTCCGATTATAATGAAGAGGAATAACCCAATAATTGATCTTTTCATTTTTGATGATTTTGATTTACAATATATTACACTGCAAAGATGCTATATTCCATACTAGTCGTCTTATACAAATTACGGTTTTACATACCAATTTCACTGATTTCGCAATGGCATGGGAAAACGAACCGATAAGTGCTTATCTTTGAAGCATCAAAACGAATTTTTATGGAAGAGATATTAAAATTTGATTCGGTCGGTCAGTACAATGCATTCAACAATCACGAAACACTGCATCCGCTGGTTAGCGTGATTGATTTTTCACAGGCCGATCCAAGAAGATTACGCAAAACTTATTTTGGTTTTTATCTGATTTTATTGAAAGATGTACTTTGCGGAGATCTACGCTATGGAAAAAATACATACGATTATCAGGAAGGGACATTGATATTTATTGGTTCAGGGCAGATGCTCACCGGAGAAAGCAAAGAGTTGTACCAACCAAAAGGCTTTGGTGTAATTTTTCATCCTGATTTGATTAAAGGAACTTCATTAGGAAGAAACATTGAACAGTACTCATTCTTTAGTTATGAACTCAATGAAGCCCTGCACATCTCTAACCGCGAACGGCAGCTTGTTATAGATTGTTTTGCTAAGTTAAAATTTGAATTGGAGCATGCTGTAGACAAGCACAGCAAGACATTGATTGCCACGAACATTGAATTACTGTTGAACTATTGTGTTCGTTTCTATGATCGGCAGTTCATTACAAGGGACAGTGCCAACAAGGGCATTCTGGAAAAGTTTGAAACTCTGCTCAATGCATATTTCTCGTCTGACAAACCATTTGAAGTCGGATTGCCTTCGGTTGCCTACTGTGCTGATGAACTTAATCTATCGGCAAATTATTTTGGTGATTTAATAAAAAAAGAGACCGGTATATCAGCACTTAAATTCATCCATCTCAAATTAATGGATGTAGCCAAAGAAAGAATTACCAATGCCAATAATTCGGTTAGCACGGTAGCCTATGAATTAGGGTTCAAATATCCTCAACACTTTACACGTATGTTTAAGCAACATGTTGGAGTAACACCTTTGGAATATAGGAGTTCAATGAATTAATTCTTGCCGCTGAAATTCAAATATACTTCACCTATTTATTATTGAACTGTTGTGTCGATTGCCCGGTATTTCGATTGCCTACAATCTTAATCTTGTTTAGTTCAGCAGTTAGCCTTTGTAATTCATATGCTTCAAGCTTTTAATTAGCAGCCTACATATTTTCCTGAAGATGAGCTGGTTTAGTGTTTTCTGGAATTGGTACAATAAAAGGTTTTTGAGCCTATAACCATGCCAATGAAACCGTGCTACCATTAAACCACTTTGATCACCAAATTCCTTTAATTTCTCAATCAAAGGCAAGTTGGCAATGAGTGCTTCTTTCTGATACAGGGGTAATCAGTAGTACTTTACCTTTTGCATTCGATGACAGGTAGATATCCAGCAGGTGCTTGTTTAGTGTATCCTCGTTGTAGGCGATGTTTCCATGCAACGAAGTGGCGTTTGGAAATAAATCGTTGATAGAGTTGGTTTGTGAATCGCCAGTTGTCAATACTTTCAGTGAAAGCGAAACGATCGTGTAAGCAATTCTATAGATGATACTTGCCTGATTATTCAGATGAATAGATCAGTTTTAAATCACTATTCTGAAATAATGATTTGATATTGCGCATCACTTCCTTTCTCCATCCATTCCACAACTTTTCCATTCAGTTCTTATTAAATGGCGATGCGTGTCATGGCCAATGTTGCCGAAGCTGTATGCCAATGATTTTCATCTGGAATAAACCACACGATGTCTCCCGGTCGGATTTCTTCAATGGCACTACCTTCACTTTGTACTAATCTTATTCCGGACAATACAATTAAAGTTTGCCCGAGAGGATGCGTGTGCCACGCTGTCCTCGCTCCAGGCTCAAATGTTACTTCGGCTGCATTAGCCCGGCTGTGTCAAAATAGTTGATGCGAACTAATCTAGTGAACCAATCTTCTGAACCTTTGACCAAGGGTTGAGAACCTAATTTAATAATTTCAATTGTTAGTTACTCGATTTATAATCCTCATCTGTATATGGCTAAAGATTAAATATCGCCATATAGCAGTTTGGAATGTTACTTTCTGTATGGTTAAGTTTTAGTACTCCACTCGCGATTGTTGCAATGCATCATAACGTTCTCCAGTAACCGCGAATTCAGAAACTTTCTTTTCCAACTCCTCAATTTCATCTTGAGAAAGTGAAAAATCGGCAGTCCGCAAATCTTCTTCTAGGTGTGACAATTTTGTTGTTCCGAAGAGTGGCACGATAAACGGATACTTGTGCATCATCCAGGCCATGCTTACCTGTGCAGGCGTCATTCCACGTGTCTTCCCAAATTCAATCACAACTTGCAGAATACGAGTGTTAGCTCTAAGCGCTTCAGGTGTGAAGGGAGGCCATATTCCGCGAATATCATTTGTATTCATGTCTGAATACTCCGTCAGAGATCCAGCAAGGAATCCACGATTTACTGGACTATATGCTGTAAAACCTATACCAAGTTCCTGGAGTGTTGAGAAAACTTCGGTTTCGGGTTTTCGAAACATCAAATGGTATTCGCTTTGAACCGTAGTGACCGGATGAACTTTATGGGCGCGTCTGATTGTTTCAGCGCCTACTTCGCTCAAACCAAAATATCGAACTTTTCCTTCCTTAATAAGATCGGATACTGCACCAGCAACATCTTCAATTGGAACAGAACGGTCGATGCGATGTTGGTGGTAAAGATCGATATAGTCAGTTTTAAGTCTTCGAAGAGAAGCCTCGCACGCTGCTTTTATCCGTTCGGGACGGTTGTCATTCAATGGAGGATTTTTTGTGAGGTCAACTGTAAACTTGGTACTTATAAGAACCTTGTCTCTCATCGTAGCTATGGCTCGACCTAGCAATTCTTCGTTTTTTCCTGCACTGTAACCCTCAGCAGTATCGAAGAAATTACACCCACGATCATAAGCCTGTTGGATAAGTTTTTCCATTGACTTTTCATTGGGAACGATTCCACGTCCGCTTTGCATTCCCATACAACCAAGATAAAGGGCTGGTACAGTTAAAGCGGCTTTTCCACTTCCAAGCGTACGCTTTTTCGTTAGAATTGTACACCCTTCACCTTGAGAACTATTACTGCTAGTACCTGAGTTTGCATTTGAAACTATGGAATTGGTCAGGAATAACCCGGCACCGGTTATAGCACTTGATTTCATAAGATCACGTCTTTTCATATTTTGTTGATTTTATTTTACTGTTATCTAGATTAATTATACAATGATGTAACGTTATAGATTTATTGAAGTTACTTACCGATTTTAGTTTGACACATTATTTTTACCGGTTTTAAACGGTCCTGAAAAGCAAGCTTTGCAAGTAAACGAATCTTCAGGGCCTTTGACGGATGTTGAGAACCTAATTTAATAATTTCCATTCCTTTTAGTTGTTAGATTTATACTGCTCATTTGTAACTGGCTCCATCCAAGTGACAAACCCATTTTCTGTCTTTGGCAGAATATACATTTGAGTAAGACTATTATTTTCTGTTGCCCCATGCCAGTGCCTTGTATTTGCCGGAACCTTGATTACTTCACCCTTTTTCATCGTTTGCCTTGCCTGTCCCTCAAGTTGATGATAACCCTCACCGTCGAGTACAATTAAAATTTGCCCACTTGGGTGGATGTGCCAATTAGATCGTGCACTTTTCTCGAAATAAACATTTCCAACAAGTGTATTGTATATAGAATCGTTTGCGACTAGGCCAAAATTATAGACCTCACCTGTGAAGTTAGCTGCAGACCCAAGTTCACCTTTAGGAAAAATTGCCTCTTCAAAAGGATCCGATTCTGATGGTTGACTTTCACCTTTATCGTTGCAACTAATCAGTGTTGCCAGCAATAACAAGACGCTGATGGAATTAATAAGTTTGAATTTCATATGTGAGCTGTTAGTTTATCTTATTAAGTGATTACAATTTATAGAAAACGTCATCGAAGAATGTGCGCATCGCATCAGCATACTTGACACCAAATTGAGAGAATGTTGATCTCGTAGTGACATCTGGTTTCCAATCAAAGAAAGCGTGACTGGCTCCTTCAACTTGAATATACTCGACCTTTTGTCCAGCTTTCTGCAGAACTTCAACATAGGGCTGAACCACTGTATCTGGTACAATTGGATCGTTAATGCCACGTACAATGAAATGTGGAAGCGAACGCTCACTCATGTTAGGAACATGCTCAATAGGAGAAATAGCATCCCAATACGCTTGGTCTTTTTGTTCAAGAAAGTCTTTAAAGTCAGAAGCGCGGAAAGGTCCGTAACTTGGAGCGACAGCTTTTACTGCGTCAGTAATCTGTTTTTTTACCTGGTCAATTGATCTTCCTTTTGGTATATAACTTGGGATGTATTGATATACACCTTCATGTTCTCCAAAACCACCATTGCCTATGAGTGGGCTTAGTGTAGCTGCTGCTGCTGATAAATGTCCGCCAGCGCTGTCACCTGTAACAGCGATGCGACTTGGATCTGCTCCATACTTTTTAGCATTATCCTGAATATGAGCAATTGCACCAAACACATCTTCGATTAGTTGGTGCATGTGCGTTGGTTTCGGCTCTCCATCAAGCTTGTTGATCCATCGATAGTCGATGCTAAAAACTACGTAGCGTCCACCTTTCACCAACTCACGAGCAAGTCCACGCATAATGTCTTCGTTGTTTGATGACCAACCCCCTCCGTGGACAATAACAATGCATGGGAGGTTATTTGCCTTTTTTGGAGAAAAGACATCATATTTAAGTGGTTTTATCCCGGGCTTTGCATAAACAACATCTTGGCTAACATTGATATTTTCTACAAGCGATCTTTCCACAAAAGTGGCGCCAATAAGCATGTCCTTGGTGACTGTTATTTTCATGGTTGGTGTAAAACTTTCATAGCTCGTAGTTCCCCACATGCCACCTAGCACTGTGTAGTAGATTGCATCTAAGGCGTAGTTAGAAGAAGGAGTAGCTTTGACCGTCAGAACGGTTCCTGCTGCCACCTTTCCATCCGCAGAGATCTTTGGATCTACAGTAAAGAAACCATTCTCAATAGGCGAAAGCGTCACTGTATATGTTTCTGGAAACATCATATCGGTAAATTTGTTTGCGCAGGCTCTATTACCATAGGTAGTAAAGGCAAACACTATAAAGAAGATGTTGTAAGAGATTTTTGAATTCATAATTATTTATTGATTTAAGAATTAGCTTAATTTTTCTATCCATTAAAATTTCACTCTAACTCTATTGTGATTACTACATTATTGATGCCCAGGGCTTTTTGTAATTCTTCGGGATTTTCTATTTTACCGATTTTGGTATAATTGTATGTTGTAGAAAATGTTTTATAAAAAAGCACCAATGTATTTGAGTTGAACAGCATCAAATCTCCATTTTGTATAGTTCCAGGATTAAAAGCTTCAGTAGGTAAAGTACCCGCTAAATCAGCATATTTTTCATTATTGTTCAATTCGGTCATCGTTAGTGTCAAAGGCAATAGCTCGATAAACGCACTTGCTGTTGCATTATTTTGAAGCGTAGCTGAAAAAGTAAATGTTCCGATATGGATTTTTAGTTTCATCGAGCCTATATTTTCGGTTTCAATTTGGCTTTTATCGGGTTGTATTTTGTTCTCCTGTGTACAAGCCAACAATTGGAAGCAGAAAAGGCTCGTCCAAAGAAAAGTCAGTGTTTTCAGTAGGCTATTCATTACAAGATTGTTTTGATGATTTTTGCAGGAGTACCACCCACGACAACATTGTCAGGAACGTCTTTAGAAACCACCGAACCTGCGGCAACTATTGAGTTTTCACCAATGGTCACACCTTGTAAAATAGTAGCATTTGCGCCAATCCAGGCATTTTTCTTAATATGTATACTGCCTGTAGTAAGTGTTTGTCTGTCTTTAGATGAAATAGGATGGCCTTCAGAAAGCAAACTTACCTTAGGTCCTAGCATAACATTATCTTCAATTGTTATTCCGCCCAAATCCAAAAAGGTACAATCAAAATTGATAAATACGTTTTTCCCTATTTTTGTATTCTTTCCGTAATTGATATAAAGTGGTGTAAAAACAGCAACACTTTCGTCAATTTCACAATTTGTTATTTGGCTCAAATAATTTCTGATTTCTACTGGTTCAGATGTATTGTTCATCTGCAATAAAAGTTTTTTTGTAAAATATGCTGCTTCCCGTATTTTGTATGCATCTGGGTCTGCTAGTGAAATTGCTTCTCCATTTGCTAATCTCTGAAAAACTGTAATTGCTTCCATCCTGCTGATTTGTTTTATATTAACCATACAAAGTTAGGAAAGAGATTCAATAATTTTGTTACACGAATTACCCTATTAGTGTTAAATATCACTTATCTTTAAGGATGACTCAAGAAAATAAAAAGGCAGATAATCTTCAACGTATTATCATGCTGAAAGTCAACAATGAAAAAGATTTCCCAAATGACTTTGTGTTAAATTTCCATACCCATTTAATTTGTCACCGGGGCAGAATAGATTTCTTATTCAATGATGTGAAGATGAATTGTAAAAGCGGTGAATTTTTATTTTGGTTTGCTAAAAGTAATTTGAACGACATAAAATGTTCAAAAAGTTTTAAAGCGACAGTTCTTCTCGTAGAAAACCAATTTTTAAATAATAATATACCTGACCAAAATTGGGGAATTGATGCCACTTTGCATTCGCGTCAAAATCCAATAAAACAGCTGGATAATGAAATCGATAGGCAAAGGGTGTTATCAAGCTTTCAGTTGTTAAACAATAAATTTCAAGATAAGGAACATCGTTTTTATGAAGAAGCGTTAAAACTTCAAATGCGACTTTTTATTCTTGAAATGTGGCACACCTTTGCGAATGAGTATGAGCGCAGAAAGCGCACCTTGCAAATTGGAATATTATATGAGCGTTTTATGCATTTAGTTCAAGAATATTGTACGAAAGAGCGTGAAGTTAAGTTTTATGCCAATCAGCTGCATATTAGTGCTAAATATTTGAACTCAATTTGCAAACAAAATTCAAATATTACTGCTTCGGAATGGATTCATCGAAATACAAAAGACCGTATTGTTTTACTTTTACAAAACCCAAGTTTGAATATTGCAGAAATTGCCAGTGAAATGGAATTTTCAAGTCGGTCATTTTTCACTCGATACACTAAGAAATTGTTAGGTGTTACACCAAGTGAATATCGAAATCGGATGAGGTAAAAGAGGAATGTCTGCGCTTACAATCTTTCATAATGTGGGAATGGGCTTTAGCTTGTAAGCAACTATGAATATTTCAGGAAAAATTTGACTAAATATTTTTTTTCAAAAATTCTTGATAAAGCTGAATAACTTTTTCTGGAGTTTCAACTTGTGGATAGTGGCCTGAGTTTTCAATTAAGTTTACATTGGGATTGGGTACCATTTTTTCAAAACTTTCAGCTATAGCAGTACCCGAAATTGGATCCTCTGTTCCAATAATTAATTTTAATGGGATTTTAGTATTTATCAAAGCATCCGTCCATTCTTTTTGGAATTTAATCCTTTGATTCATGTAGTCTGAAAGTTTATAAGAAATGTTTTTACCATCATTGAAATTGATAACTTTCCAAAATTCAGCCCATTCTCTTTTAGATGGTTTATTTTGTAAGCCAAATATTGAACTAAACCTTTTTTTTATGATAAATTCATTCGTAATGGCACTTATAATAAAACCAATTTTGCTGGAGAGCAGTTTCTGTATCCTTAGTGGTTTGATAACATCAGGAAAAATACCTCCATTTAATAAACAAACAGATTTTATTTTCACTTTGGAATAATCTGGATTTATCTGCGATCTGTATAACAATTCCTGCACAACTGTATCTCCATAATCATGTGCCACAATATGTACTTCTTTCAATTTCAAATGTTCTACTATTCTTTCAACAAGATCAGCTTGCATTTTTATAGTATACTTAATATTTCTTGGTTTATCCGAAAACCCAAAACCTAAAAAATCAAGTGCTACAAGCCGCCTATTCTTTAGCAATAATGGCCATAATCTATACCAATCCCATGATGAAGTTGGAAAACCATGAAGAAACAAAATATTTTCACCATGCCCTTCGGCCCTGTAAAAAATTGAATTGCCTTGAAATTGAAAATAATTCCCTTTATTTTGCCATTCACGTAAATCCATAGTTTTTATTTTTGAAAAAAAATTTAATTATTCATAATTAAAAACCCCATATGGTGAATGGATTTCTACTTCATTTTTGTAATGATTCTCAACTCTCCCGATGATTTGTGCATCAATATGCATAGATTTTGAAATCCCAATCATTTCATTTGCAGTTGATTCATCAGTATAAACTTCTAAACGGTGACCCATATTAAACACCTGATACATCTCTTTCCATGGTGTCCCTGATTCTTCTTGAATCATTTTAAATAAAGGAGGAGTAGCGAATAAATTGTTTTTAATAATTTTTTTATTCTGAATAAAATTTAAAACTTTAGTTTGGGCGCCACCTGTGCAATGAATCATGCCGTCTATTTTCGATCTAAATTTTAGAAATTGCTTAATCAAAGGAATGTAAGTTCTTGTTGGGGATAATATTAATTTGCCAACATGGATTTTTTCATCTCCAACATTTACAAAATCTGTAAGTTTTT
This sequence comes from Bacteroidota bacterium, assembly GCA_024642705.1. Taxonomy (GTDB): domain Bacteria; phylum Bacteroidota; class Bacteroidia; order Chitinophagales; family Saprospiraceae; genus Portibacter. The sequence goes on from JAHEAQ010000004.1 coordinate 92,403, forward strand.
TGCTACCTGAATACAACAACTGCTCAGGAACATTGGAATCATAGCTATTCGGGTATTTTGAATAATACTCTTTATCAAGAACATCATGCCTAGCAGAAGTCAATCCATTACTGCCCATACCTCCATTATATTCTTGTTCGTAAGTGCTTTGTCCATGAGAAGCAAATGCTACAATTACATTTGCATGTTTGATATTGTTGACAATTAAATCCTCCTTTTTTATTCTGCCAAATGCAGTAAAACCTACATCAATAGTTCTAACAATATCACCTACATCAGCAGTTTCGCCTCCCGCATGATGAATGTTTATTCCAAGTTTTTTGTAATCTTCAAGAAGTTGCTTTGTCCCTTGAATAATTGCAGTAATAACTTCTACAGGAATCAAGTTTTTATTTCTACCTATTGTGGAAGAAATGATAATATTGTCAATGCAACCTACACAAGCCATATCGTCAAGATTCATTACTAATGCATCTTGCGCTATACCTTTCCAAATGCTTACATCTCCCGTTTCCTTCCAGTATATATATGCTAAACTAGGTTTTGTGCCAGCAGTGTCAGCATGCATGATATTGCAGAAACCTTCATCATTACCTGCAAAATCAGGCAATATTTTGCAAAATGCATTTTCATATAGCCCTTTATCTAAACCTTTGATTGCAATATGCACATCTTCTTTCGATGCAGAAACTCCTCTCAAGTCATATTTCAATTTATCATTCATAATGCAAATTTAATTTAATGTAGCCATGACAAGAAAGAATTATAAAACTTATTTAAAATATAAATTATGAATAAAACTTTTTATGCTTGGTTAGCGTTTATCAATGGCTCAATAATTGTTAAATATATTAACTAAAATTTGCATTATAAAAAATGCTAATAAAAGTCTTTAAGAATACTTTAACTCAAATTTTGGATAGAAACAGTACAATTTTAAATTTTCATACGTCTTATAATTATTAACAAATACAAAACTGATGTTAAAAATTTTCATAATTAGTACTCTTTTTACTTTTTTAAGTAATACAAGTTTAGTTGATACTACAGATAACAGTGGCTGGACATTTATCAAAGAACAAAAAGGCGCAAAATTATATTTTAGACAAATTGATGGTTTTGATTATAAAGAGGTTAAAGTAATTCTAAACACTAATGCAGACCTCAAAAAAGCCAAATCATTTTTAATTAATCCTAATAATATTGAAACTTGGATGAGTGGCTGCACTATGAGTGTCACAAAAAAAATTGGGACAAACTATTCTGATTATTATGCAATTTTCGATGCTCCTTGGCCTATTACAGATAGAGATGATTATGGTAGAATAGAATTGATACAAGATGACGAATATAAATTGCATTTTAGTTTCAATAGTATCCCAAATGGAACCCCGTCGGTTAGTAATTTTATCAGAGTTCCCTATTCAAAAGGGCATATTTTAATCAATACTGACAAACAAGGTCGAAAATCATTGGAATATCAAATGCTTGTAGATCGTGGAGGAAATCTACCTGAATATTTAAGGGAATATTTGCAACAATCTTCTCCATTTGATACCATTAGTAAACTAAATCAAGTCCTGGAAAATATTTAATGCTATTCAAATTTGGCATTTTTCAATTTGAGTTCCAAAATACTTATTTGTCAATTTTGATTTATTGAAAAGTATTCTTTGTTGAAGTTTATTAAATTGTTATAATTTCAATTGGAACAACAGATTCACCAAATTAGAAAATTTCTTTTGTTCTAAACTTCCTAAAAATCTAAAAGTTGATCTTAATCTTCTTAACTTTGCAAATGATTAAAGGTTGAAATTCCAAATTTCAACTTTAAAAATTAAACATTTTTCAAAAAATGAAGATCAGATATTTAGGTCAGAATGGTTTTGCTATTCAATTTAATGGGTATAATCTTGTAATAGATCCTTTTATTACTGGCAATCCACTTGCAACGAGCAAAATCAATATTGATGTCCTCCAAGCTGATTATATATTATTAACCCATGCACATGGAGATCATATTGCGGACGCTGAAATAATAGCTAAAATTAATGATGCTGTTATCCTTTCAAATTTTGAAGTTGCAACATTTTATGAGCGTAAAGGCATAAAGACACATTCAATGAATCATGGAGGAAAATTTGATTTCGAATTTGGCACAGTTAAAATGGTCAATGCGATTCACTCAAGTTCATTTCCTGATGGCTCATATGGCGGAAATCCCAGTGGTTTTGTGATTTGGAATAATAATGAATGTATATACATTGCTGGTGACACTGCTTTAACATTAGACATGAAACTAATTCCTATGACATGTCCAAAGTTATCTGTTGCAATATTGCCGATTGGAGACAATTATACCATGGGTTATAAAGATGCACGTATCGCATCTGATTTTATTGAATGTAATACTATTATTGGAAGTCATTATAATACTTTTCCTGTAATAACCATTGATGAATTAGAAGCAACATCTTACTTTGAAAAATATGGAAAAAAGCTTCATTTACTTGATATAGGAAAAGCAATAGAGATTTAAAATATGGGAAAGATAGTGGCAATAGCCAATCAGAAAGGAGGTGTAGGGAAAACTACGACTGCGATTAATCTTGCCGCAGCATTGGCAGTTTTGGGCAAAAAAGTTTTATTAGTGGACTCTGATCCTCAAGCAAATTCCAGCTCTGGCATTGGGATTCAAGAAAAGAATATTGAATTTTCTATCTATGATTGCATTATGGAAGGTAAAAATGCAATTGATGTGATTATTGAAACTGAAACTCCTAATCTTTTCTTGTTACCATCAGATATCAATTTAGTAGGTGCGGAAGTTGAATTGGTAAGTGTTTCTAAACGAGAATACGTTGTAAAAAACATTTTAGACAAGATCAAAAATGATTATGATTATATTTTTATTGATTGCCTTCCTTCCTTGGGCTTAATTACAATCAATGCACTAGTTGCCGCCGATTCCGTTTTAATTCCTGTACAATGTGAAATCTTTTCACTGGAAGGTTTAGGCAAATTGAAAAATACTATTAATCTAGTAAAAGGGAAATTGAATCCAAATTTGGAAATTGAAGGTATAATTTTATCCATGTACGACAAGAGGTTAAGGATGGCAAATTTAGTAGTAGAAGAAGTGAATGCAATAATAAAAGATTTTATTTTCGATACCATAATTCATAGAAATTCTAAAATTGGTGAAGCTCCAAGTGCAGGAATGCCCGTAATATTATACGATGCATCCTCTAAAGGCGCTAATAATTTTTTAAATCTAGCAAACGAATTTTTGAAGAAAAATAAAGATGGAATATATGATGCAGAAACAATGGAAGAATTAAATAGAAAACTGAAAGGAAGTAACATACAATAAAAATGGTGAAGAAAAAAGAATTGGGAAAAGGAATACGAGCTCTTTTAAATAATATTGAAGAATCCAATGAAGAAAAAAACGAGGTTGTTAAAAAATTAAGCAGCCATATCGAGTTACTGGATATAGATCATATTGAAATCAATCCGTACCAACCCAGAAAAGAATTTGACAACGAACAGCTTAAAGAACTAGCCGAATCGATTAAAACTTATGGAATTATTCAAGCTATCACTGTTCGAGACTTAAAAGATGGCAAATTCCAACTAATTTCAGGAGAAAGAAGATATAGAGCATCCATAATTGCTGGACTTAAACAAATACCAGCCTATATTAGAATTGCTGACGACAATTTGATGCTTGAAATGGCATTGGTTGAAAATATACAAAGAGAAAATTTAAATGCCCTTGAAGTTGCCATAAGTTATCAAAGATTGATTGGAGAATTTGATTTCACACATGAACAATTATCTGAAAGAGTGGGCAAAAAAAGAGCAACCATATCGAACTATATTCGATTACTCAAATTGCCACCTTTAATTCAAACTTCCTTAAAGAATGAAGAAATCTCAATGGGTCATGCAAGAGCGCTACTTTCTATTGATGATCTAGCATTACAATTAAAATTGTTTAAGCAAACCAAAGAAGGAGACATTTCAGTCAGAACCTTAGAAAACATTATCCAAAAATATAAGGTTCAAACTCCTCAAAATAATAAGGCAAAAAAGGATGAAATACATCCAGAAATTTCTAAAATGCAGCGTCGAATTTCTGAGAAAATTGGTTTTAAGGCATTGATAAAACGTTCAACCTCTGGTAAGGGTGAAATCAAAATCCCTTTTAATTCAGACAATGATCTTAATTCTATCATAGATGCACTTTTGGATTAAATCGCAACATAATAATAACTGTTTTCGTTTTTGTCTAATGAAATGGATTTTGATTTTTCAACTTTTGCTCCTTACATTTATTGCAAATGGCCAATCTAGACCGTTTGATAACAATAATTTTGGAGATGAAACAGAGGAAATCATCATTGATCCAGATTCCATAGATTATGAATCTTACACTGAAAAAACGAGCAGCTTCAAAGCATTATTTAGTGGTAAGCCCGGAAAAGCAATAATGTATGGAATGCTAATTCCAGGTGGTGGCCAAATGTACAACAAAAAATATTGGAAAGTACCTATAGCTTTAGTTGCCGAAACTGCCGGCGTTGCAACTTTTATAATAGTAAGAAGAGAATATAATTATATATTAAAACAATACGAATATGCCATTAATGATATTCCAAGTAATGGTTATCGGGGAGTCACGTCATCGGAGCAAATAAACAATTATAGAAGAGTTTTTCAAAAATATTCTGAACAAGCAGGAGTCTTAATGATTGTGGTTCATATTATTGTTGCCGTTGAAGCTTATATTGATAGACACTTAATTGATTTTGATATAAATGAAGATTTAAGTTTCGATTTGAAGCTTCCCGATTTTAATTCACAACCATATGCCGGCATAAAAATAAATTATAATTTAAATCATAGCACTAAAAAAAATCAGCCAAAGGTTTTATATTCTGTGTACTAATTTCAATTTAGATTATTTAATTGACTTCCACTCTTCAGAATTAGGTAAATCAGCTATAATTTTCACCGGAACTTGTTGGATTGGATGAAAAAATTCAATAGATCTACAATGCAAACAGATTGACTTGTCAGAATTGGGATTCGCGAAACCATATTTTAAATCGCCAACGATTTTGCATCCTATGTGTGAAAGTTGAACCCGAATTTGATGGTGTCTTCCTGTAAATAATTGCACTTCTAATAAATAAAATTTACCAAATTTCCCCACTAGTTTATATTCTAACTTTGCTAATTTAGCATCAGTATGTTTTTCTTGGCAAACAAAAGACTTATTTTTGGTGGTATCTTTTCTTAAATAATTGGTTAAAATACCTTTATCATCTGAAGGCATTTTATCAACGAGTACCCAATAAATTTTAACAACTTTATGATCTTTGAAAAGCTTGTTCATTCTTGTCAAGCTTTTAGAAGTTTTAGAATAGATTATTGCTCCAGTTGTTGGTCTGTCAAGTCTATGAATGCTACCTAAATAGACATTCCCAGGTTTATTATATTTTATTTTGATATAATTTTTCAAATGTTCAATGAGTGAAAAATCACCAGTTTGATCCATTTGGGCTAAGTCACCAGATCGTTTATTAATTGCGATTAAATGATTGTCTTCAAAAATTATGTTAAGCATGGATTTATTTATAACTAAAAATCAATAGATAATATATTTAAATTATTAAATATTTATATTTCATTAAATTTTACTGCTTTATGTATGTAAAATATATATAATATGTATTATATTTGAACTGTGTGTAAGTTTTGGTTATTAATTGTAAAATTCGTTTATGCTCGTGAAAAGTCACGAGCTTTTTTTTTGCTTACATATTACATATTTTTATAATATATGGCACGGTACTTGTATTTATTTAATCATATGAGTTTTGGTTATTAAATTGAGTTATGCCCGTGCCTAGTCATCACGGGTCTTTTTTTTCCCTTCTTTTATTCAAATATCATATTTTATTCCTCTCAAAAAATAAAATTAACTAATATTACATTCAATTTAAAATCATAAGCCACATGATAATAGGAGTTCCAAAAGAAATTAAGAATAATGAGAATAGAGTCGCTTTAACACCAGCTGGTGCACTCGAACTTATTAAGCACGGCCATACTGTATATATTCAAGACAATGCAGGTCTGAATAGTGGTCTCAACAACGAAATGTATACTAGTGTTGGAGTAAAAGTTCTTCCTACAATAGAAGCTGTTTACAACATTGCTGAAATGATCGTGAAAGTAAAAGAACCGATCGAAGAAGAATACAGTTTGATAAAAGAAAACCAATTGGTTTTTACATATTTTCATTTTGCTTCTTATGAGCCGCTAACAAAAGCTATGATACAAACCAAAGCTATATGTCTAGCCTATGAAACAGTAAAAGATGCATCAGGAGCTTTACCTCTCCTGATTCCGATGTCAGAAGTAGCAGGAAGAATGTCCATTCAAGCTGGTGCTAAATATCTTGAAATGCCACAAAAAGGTAGAGGAATATTACTAGGCGGAGTTCCAGGAGTGCCACCAGCAAAAGTATTAGTTTTGGGAGGAGGGATAGTTGGAACGCAAGCAGCGAAAATGGCAGCTGGTTTAGGAGCCACTGTTACAATTCTCGATGTAAATCTTAATAGATTAAGACATTTATCCGATATTCTACCTGCTAATGTTAACACTATGTATTCAAATGAATATAATATTAGGAATCTAATCAAAACGCATGACTTAATTATTGGTGCCGTTTTGATTCCAGGTGCAAAAGCTCCGAATCTTATTACAAGAGATATGCTTAAAGAAATGCATCCAGGAACTGTCCTTGTTGACGTGGCTGTAGATCAAGGAGGGTGTATCGAAACATGTCGTCCAACAACTCATGCAGATCCAGTTTTTGTTATTGATGATGTGGTACATTATTGTGTCGCAAATATGCCTGGAGCCGTACCTTATACTTCAACAATTGCTTTAACTAATGCCACTCTACCATATGCAATTCAATTAGCAAATAATGGTTGGAAGAAAGCGTGCATGGAAAATAATGCGCTTAAAGAAGGTTTAAATATTGTTAATGGTAAAGTTGTCTACAAAGCTGTCGCTGATACTTTCGACTTAGAATATACTGACATTGATACCATTTTGCATTAAAATAGGAGGTTTGGATTTCGTTTAAATTTGCCCGAAATAAAATTGTATAATATTGTTTGCTAAATGCGATAATATCATTGAAATTTTATATTTTTAGAATGATAATTATTTACAAAACTTAAAAGCTTACCTGTTATGCACATAACTTTCGAAGAATTAAGAAAAATTAAGCACAACCTTCCTACAGGCAGTATTCACAAAATTGCTGAAGAACTAAATTTGGAAGAGCAAACTGTTAGAAATTACTTCGGTGCGAAAAAGTACGAAGATGGCAAAATTGTTGGCAAACATATTCAACCTGGTCCTGATGGAGGATTTGTAACTCTAGAAGATACCAAAATTTTAGAAATTGCTAAAAGGTTAATAAACTCCGAAAAAAGTTAAAATAAAAAAAAAAGCTGCTCATATTTTGGGCAGCTTTTTTTTTTACATTTTAAGGTAAAATTCTTTTGTAAGAGAAATATAATCAAGAGAGAATGCTTTGGTTTCATCTCTTATTGAAATTTTTTGGGTTTCAATTTTTTTTGGTTTCTTACTAAAGTTAATTAATAAGCGTTCAACCGGAGTTTCGGGAAAAGAGCTTACTTCACATAAATGTGTACAATACAGCCTATATTGCTCTGCAATTTCAATAAACCGAAGGCCTTCTAAATAAGGAAGTACGACGGCAAAATTGCCATTTGCACTTAACAGTTGATATGAAATTCTTAATAAGTCATTATGTGGCAACTTTATAGTGTGTTTCACCAAGGACCTATTTTGCGTAGCTGAAAGTGTTCCTCCACTAAAAAATGGAGGATTAGACACAATCAAGTCAAAATTTTCACTTGTTTTTATAGCAAAATCTTGAATAGAACTATGAACTGCATTTAACCGTGATTTCCAAGGAGAATTTTCCATATTTTCTTTAGCTTCTAAATATGAAGGCTCATCTATTTCAACTCCTACAATCGAATTTGCTTCACTTCTTTGGGATAACATCAGTGCGATAACTCCAGATCCAGTGCCAATATCTAATATACTCTTAGCTTGATTGCAATTAACCCATGAACCAAGTAATACTCCATCGGTATTAATTTTCATTGCACATTTCTCTTGAACAACTTGAAATTGTTTAAATAAAAACAATGTTTCAGACATCAAGCTTTATTTCTCAATTATTTTAACATCGTCAATAATTGCAGTTGTTGTGCCACTTGTGGCACTCCCGATGTATTTGAATCCTATATATGCTTCTCCAGTAATTGCTGTAAGATCAATATCCCCTGAATTAACCCATTCATAATTAGCATTGCTTGATCCAGCTTTCTTTACCGTTATTTCTGTCCAAGTAGCACTTGTGACATTTGACCCATTAAAATCTTTAGAATACCATACTGAAAATCCATCATGAACAGAAAACGCAACTGCGGTTCGCATGACTAATTTCATTGGCGAATCAAATTTTATTTTTGGAGTTATGAGCCAAGCTTCCATTTCCGTATTTGTGTCATTAAATGCAGTAGCTTGTACGTATATATTATTATCAAATTCTTTTGCGCGCCACAATCTATTCCCTTTAACTGCAATATTTGCCCAATTTAGCATATTTGCATCTTGATTATTAGACAATCCTTCAAAATTCTCATCTACGCTATCTACAGGATCTCCTGAATTATTCATTCCTCCATTTCCATCGCATCTGTCATCAAACATATCCACTTCATTCACATCTCTTAGCAAAAGCTGGTAATCAGATCGAAATACACTCAAAACACCTATTAGTGTGCCTTTTCCTGTCGGTGCCTTTTCACCGCCAAAAGACGCAAATCCACTGGTTCTTAGCAACACAACATTTTCATCACAATCTTCCAACTCTAAATTAACTGAAAATTGATTCACAACGTCTGAGAAAGGCTTAGCTGCTGAACCAACTGTAAATTGAACATCTTCATATTTTACTAATGTGTTCGCCAAATTTTGTTTGTTTTCCTTTATTTTAATCACTTTTGGTTGAACAACTTCGGTATCGTTAGTATTAAAAACATATTCAGGTATTAATGGTTCTGGAATAGCAATAGAAGCCAGATTTATTCCCGAGCCACTGATTGCGCTTAATTGTGGCAAGCCATTGTAATCACTTATATACAATCCCTTGCATTTCACAAAAATATTCCTCCCCTCTGGAAACTCATTAAACAAACCTATTGCATCGAGTCTGATTTGAATTCCACCAGTTTCATCTTGAATAACTAGTTGTTTATAAAAATTCCCAGTGCGATCATTTGCTATAACTCGACCATCAATGACCAAATCTGTGATTACCTCTGTATAGGTTCCAATTTTCCATAAACTTAACAAATCCCCAATTGTTCCAGTTGCTTCTACTACTTCTGGCGTAAAACCTGGTGGCTCGTCAAAATTATTATTTATACATGAATTAAATGTAAAGCTTAATATAATTAATGTAATTATTATGTATGTATTTTTCATAAAATCGTCTATCCTTAAATAAATATGTTATAATCTAAAACTTAATCCTATGTAATAATTGGCTCCAAAAGCATAAAAATATCTCGGAGGAAATCTATCAACATCTAAATTCTCAAAATCAAACCTGCTTTGTTCATATCCGCCAATTATAAAATTCTCATTGTTCAAAAAATTATTAACTCCCACAGTTAAGTAAATAAATTTATCCCCAATTTTCCACGATTTGCCACCAAATAAATCTGCAGTATAATTAGACGGTATTTTCTCCTGATACAAGATATTCTCCCAAAGTTCAGTATTGTCAGATTTATTCAAATTTGCAACTGCTTCTTCTGTTCTCCTTGTCGGATTAAAATCTAGATAGGTCTCATTGAAAAAATTGAAATTCAAATTAACAAACCAAAACTTCGGAGAATTATATTTTAAGCCAACTGTATAGGCTTGTTGTGGAGTATTTGGAATATAAAAGTTTTTTTGGTAAATCAGTAAACCTTCGTTTAACAACATTGCATTATTGTCCTGAGAAATAGTAGCTGTTGGTCGAGAAGTATAAATATTTTCACCTATTGCAGCAGCTCCCACAGCTGATAGTGTAGAAGTCAATTTCAAATCAGCTGCAATTTCAACACCCATATGCCTTTCATCTATGTCAGTTAGTATGAAATTAACAAAGCCTCTAAATTCATCATGATAAAAGCTATTGACTTCGGTTTGGTTTTTTATTGTAGTAAAATGAGCACTGAATTTTGCCTTTAAAATCGGAGATTTATGGTTATAACTCAATTCCGAAGAAAAAATTTCTGAACTTGTTAAATCACTAACTACATCATTTCTAGTTCTTGGGGAAACAAAAGCATATCTAGCAAAAGGGGCTTTAGTCAAATATGTACTTATTAAATTAACATAATTTCTACCATCAATTTTATAACTTAATCCTCCTCTAATCGCATAATTTAAAAAAGAATTTACTTGTGATTTCCCAAATGAATTATCAGGAAATTTTCCATTTTTAGTAAATCCTTCTCTCCAGAATTTGGTGTATTTTATTTCTCCACCAACAAATGCATCGAATTGTTTTGTTTTCAAAGAGCCTTGACTCCAAAATGATCCTTGTTGAGTAGCTGTATTATAATTGAATCCATATTGATCTCCTGCAAAAACTATTCTATTCGGATTATTTAAATCATTTTGTATTTCATCTGAATTAGCTGCAAAATCCCTTTCTGCAAATTTGTCAATGTCTACATAATAATCTCCACCTAGTAAATCCAAAATTGACTCGAAATTATGGTTCACTTCATCCAAAAGAAGTAATCCTCCATTGACATTCAAGTTATTAGAAACATTATATTTGAAACTTGAATTAAAATTTAGTTTCTGGACATCAAATCTTTGCTCTGCAAGGATATATTTTGCCCTATGACCTGATTGAATGGCACCTTCTACCCCATTTGCATTGACAAAATCTTCAGTTGTATTCTTATTTATAAAATACATGTAATCCCAATCGATCTGTCTATTTTTTTCTTCTGAAAGCTGGTCAGTAATGTAATCCGCAATTTCAGGACTGTCCTTATAAAAAGAAGGTAGATTTCTATAATAGTCAGGTCTAGGATCTGAAACATTGTACCAATCTAATCTTGATGAACCAAACCTACCTGTTTGAAAAGATAACGTGCTGCTAAGATTTAAATTTTTATTAATTTGACTATCATGTCTAAGCATAAATATTGGTTGAAAAGAATTGTAAATTCTAGAATTTCTTTTTTCACCATTCTGATATCCCCAATAGGAATTGTAAAAATTAGATCCTGCAATATCATTCAATTCTTGGACAGAAGCTCCTCCTCTTCCTCTCTTAGCTGGAGCCCCAAGTGCAACAAAATTAAGGGTATTGCTTTTATTTATAATATAGTCAAAACTTAAAAAATATGAATATGCATCATAAAAAGTTGCATCAATATAACCTTCATTTCCCCATCTTTTAGATGCTGAAGCACTAATAGCATATTTATCATCTATAATCCCTGTAGAATAAGTGTACATTACTCGATTTCTGTATGTTCTATTGGAAACAGCAATAGAAGGTCTGTTTTGTTTTCTTTGAAAACTTGCTCTCAAATCGATATTTTGAGATCCTCCTATATCTCCAAAAGTATATTCACTTTCATCTAAACCATAAGTTGATTGGGTATTTCTTAAAACATCATTTAAACCACCCCAATAACTCCAATTAACCCTACCATCATCTAAGTCATTAACAGGCATACCATTCAGTAAGGTTCTAGTAAATGCGCCATCTAGTCCTCTTCCATTAAATCTTGCTACATTGAATTGAAAGGTAGTAAGATTTGCAAATACGTCTCTTGAAGCTTGCAAAATACTGGAAACATTCTGCACACTATTGCCATCATTGACTTCGACATCAGATAAAGTGATTATAGCAAAATCAGATTCTACCATTTCTGCAATTGCTGGCTCCAGAACTACAGTTAATCGTTTTTTAACTTTCGGGTCAATAGTTAAAGATGACTCTTGAAAATTTAAAGCTCTAAAAAATATCTTTTGCTTTTTGGAAGATTTAATAGTAAATTCAAATTCACCTTGCAAATTTGTGGTGGTTAATAATTCTTCATTTTTGCTAAACAATTCAGCACCTGCAATTGCATTTTTATCAACATCTATTATTTTACCTTTTACAATATTTTGAGCTAGGATTGTACATGAAATGAAAACAATTAAGGCAAGAGAAAGTAAATATTTTTTATGCATATTTTAATGCTTTATTTAATTGAAGGACAAAAATAACAGAAGTTTAATAGAACTATACTAACAACATATTAAAAAAAATGTAATTTTTGTGAGAAATATCTATTTATGAAATTTTTACAAGCTTTTCCTTTCTTTTTTTTGGTATCCTTTTGTTTTGGCCAATCAAAAAATTATAAGATTTCAACTATCGGTTTTTACAATGTAGAAAACTTATTTGATACAGTGGATAGCGATGATACTAATGATACTGAATTCACTCCAAATGGAATTCGAAATTGGACGTCAGAGAAATACAATGAAAAATTATCAAATTTGGCAAGTGTTATCAATACGCTTGGGATAAAAGATAATAAAGATGGTGTCGCCATTCTTGGAATTGCAGAGGTCGAAAATAGAAAAGTAGTAGAAGATTTAGTAAAACAACAACAAATACAAAATAAACATTACAAGGTCATACATGAAGATTCGCCCGACAGAAGAGGAATTGACGTAGCATTAATTTATCAAGAAAGTTTATTTGAACCAACCTCTTATTCATATCATCCATTAATATTTTACAGAGATGGACAAAGAGTATTCACAAGAGATATTTTGCTCGTTGATGGAATTTTAGATGGTGAAAAAATACATATCATGGTTAATCATTGGCCTTCAAGAAGTGGCGGTGAAAAAATATCTCAGCCTGGAAGAAATGCAGGAGCTCAGTTGTGCAAAGATTTAGCAGATTCTATTAAAGTGAATGAACCAAATGCTAAAATATTTATAATGGGAGATTTAAATGATGATCCTGTTAGTCCAAGTTTGAAAAATGTCCTTAGAGCAAGACCTCAAGTTGAAAAAACTCCAAAAAATGGTTTTTTCAATCCAATGTGGGCCTATTATAAGAAAGGGATTGGTTCAAATGCTTACAGAGATGCATGGTCATTATTTGATCAGATTGTCGTTAGTCAATCATTATTAGATAAAAATGATAAAGGTTTCTTTTATTATAAAGCAGTTATTCATAATCCTATTGAGTTAGTCCAGCCATCTGGTCAATATAAGGGTTATCCGTGGAGAACATTTTCCGGTGATACCTATATTTCAGGATTTTCTGACCATTTTCCTGTATATCTTTGTTTACTAAAAGAAACGAATTGATTAATGCAATTCCATTAAACCTTAGTGAAGATTACCGATATGCTCTTGATCGCATGGAGTATAGTTCTGATTGCCTTTTTGTAACAGGTCGAGCTGGGACAGGGAAGTCCACCCTACTTCAATTATTTGCCCAAACAACAAGAAAAAGGATCGTTGTATTAGCACCTACTGGAATTGCGGCTCTAAATGTCAATGGCCAAACCATCCATTCCTTTTTTGGGTTCCCCCCTAAAATGCTTTCAAAATCAGATATTAGAAAACATCGAAATTATAAATTATTTCAAAACATTGATGTTATAATAATTGACGAAATATCCATGGTTAGAGTAGAAATGATGGATAATATTGACTATTTTTTAAGGATAAACAAGGGCGTTAATCAGCCTTTTGGAGGAACTCAAATGATATTTTTTGGCGATTTATTTCAACTTCCACCAGTTGTTTCTTCAAAAATTGAATATGAGTATATTGTTTCAAATTATGAGTCTCAATACTTCTTTTCAGCTCACGTATTTCAGGATGATAATGACTTCGAAATGATAGAATTAAGTGAAGTTTATCGGCAAGATGAAAGACATTTCATTAATTTGCTTGATAATATAAGATTGAATGAGGCAGATGAATACGATTTAATGGATCTTAATGAAAGATATCAGGAAAACATTGAAAATACGGACTTTCTGATTACGCTTAGCAGCAGAAACTCTATAGTTAATGATATCAACAATAGAAAACTGTCCGAATTGAAAGCTCCTGAATATAGATACTTAGCACAAGTTACTGGGAATTTTTCTCCAGCAGCTTTTCCAGCAGAACTTATCTTGAAAGTCAAACTTGGTGCTCAGGTAATGTTTGTTAAAAACGACCCCGAAAAAAGATTTGTTAATGGCACTTTAGGAATTATTTCTGCCATCGACGATCATGAAATTGTTGTCGACATTTCTAATAAAGATGAAAACAAAACATCTATAAAAGTTCCAAAACTAAATTGGGAAATTCAAAAATACAATATTAAAGAAGATAAAATTGAAACAGAAGTAATTGGTACATTTGACCAATATCCTTTGAAACTTGCTTGGGCTATTACGATTCATAAAAGTCAGGGAAAAACTTTTGACAATGTAATTATCGATATGGGAAGTGGAGCTTTCGAATATGGGCAAACTTATGTTGCTTTATCGAGATGTAGAACTTTAGATGGGATAATTCTGAAGAAAAGAATTACACCAAGAGATATTCTAATTGATGATAAAATTGTCGAATATTACACGAATAAAAAAAGATTTTCATAAAAGAAATTTTTAAATTAGCAGATACAAAACAATAATATAATGACAACTAAAAGCAAACAGAAAAAGATAAATAGAAATAAGAGAGACGCAAAGAAATTTTTTAGAGTTGCTACTATTATTACAATTGTAATCATTCTACTGTTATATATTCTTTATCGTTCTTCATTGTAAAAATTGGATTGAACATAAATTCGAATTTTTTAACCATTAACAATCCTACTTGTTAATTTGGCAGTGAAGATGTTTTTTAAATTCTTTAAATTTCCGTAGAAATCTATTGACCATTTCCTTATTAATACTATATTTTTTAACATGAAATTAAATCTTGACATTGCAAAACCAAGCAGCCAAGCTTGGATTGACGCTGTAATGAGCGATTTTGATTCTTTTTTACAAGACCATTTAGATTGTGAGCGTAAAGCATCTTCAATGGCAATGAGCTTCATAGCAAAATATCCTGATCGAAAAGAAATTATTCCAGAATTAATTGAAACTGGAATAGAAGAATTAGAACATTTCCAGCAGGTATATAATCTAATGGCAGAAAGAAACATTCCTCTCCCTTCTAGTATGGGAGAAGATCCTTACGTAAAAGCTTTAATAAAGAGATGCCATTCAGGAAGGGAAGAAAGATTTATGGATAGATTACTTATCGCTTCTATTGTTGAAACCAGAGGTGCTGAAAGATTTAAAATGGTTGCAGAACATCTTGAAGATTCAAATTTGAAAAAATTTTATAAAATGTTATGGACCTCAGAAGCCAAACATGGTCATATATTTGTAAAAATGGCTTTAAATTATTTTGAAAAAGATGAAGTTTATAAAAGATTGGAATGGTGGGTTGAACAAGAACAAGAAATTATTGACAGTTTAGAAATAAGAGCAGCTTTACACTAATAATCTAACTTGTCAAACTTTCTTAAAATCAATAAATTTTCTTTCAAATCTGAATTAATTTCAACATTAATCTTATCAAAATAATATATTAATGCTTCATTGATACTTACATCTTCATATTTGTTGTCTCTCATAAAATGTAAATATTTCATTAATTGAAAAGAATCAAAATACTGAAAAAACCTTTTCTTGAATGCGTCAAAATTCTTAGTATTTCTTTTTATTTCGTTAATTTTTTCATTAAATCGAATAGAGCTCAAAAAAAGCAAGAGTTCATCATCCAGAATAGAATATAAACCATCTATACTATATTCATAGATAAAATCAACCTTACTGATTAATTTTTCAAGTGCAACAAAGGACTTGGGATTATATGTAACTTGTGCTTTCCCATCTATTAAAGACCCGATTGCTTTCCCCGTTCCAAAAGGAACTCTATCCGAAATTCTGTCTGAAGGGTAAACGGTTGTGTTATAAATATTTCCACAATTATTGTTTTTAATAAACTTATGAAGAAAATAGAAATCTTCTCCAGCTTTTTTAGTGTTCATTCCTCCTACAGAGCAATAACCATCGACATCAACTCCCATTGCACTTCCAATAGTGTGAAAAGCAAATGGCAAATTAAACAATTTTTGCATTCCTATAAAATACCTCAAATGAAGTTCATAATACACAATAGCTAATTGGTGCCAAATATTCAATATTCTATGTTCATAATGTATACAACAAGCATTCTTTTCAAATAAATTAAAAAATTCTTGAATTGCTTGTAAATAATTCTTTTCAACCAAACAATCTGCATCCAAATTAACAATAATTCCATCTTTGTTTTCAATCTGAGAAAATCTAAAAGCAGCCTCATCCATTAACATTTTTCTAGCAATTCCTACGCCGGCAAATTTTGGATTTATATTTAAATCTTTGAAAATCAAAAGTTTCTTTCTGCCCGTTTCGATTTTTGATTTAAGGCGATAAAGTTCGATAAAAGAAACTTCATTGATGGCTTTTATTTCAGGGGAATCAGACGATGAACCGTTAACAAATACAATAACTTCTATTGAACCATCCATAATATCACAGTCAAAAAGTGACATAATGGTTTCAGATATATTATCTTCCTTGTAGGCAGGAATAACAACAATGATTTTCGTATCAACATTAGGTGATTGAGAAAAAAAAGAAGATGATTTCTTTTGTTTTTCTAGATATTGCCGAATTCGCCGCATATTTGATGAAAATTTAATAATTGATCTATTGAAACCAAAGAAAACAAAAATAATAATCGAGACACAGTATTTACCCACAATAGCTTTCTTTTCTTATTTATACAATGCTTCCATTTTTCAAATAGAACGAAATGAGCATTACCAAAAAGGAAGTTTTAGAAATAGGGCATTGATTATGAGTTCTCAAGGGGCTCTTTTATTGAGTATACCATTAAAAAATGGTAAAAATAGCCAGCAGAAAATAACAGATGTTCTAATTGATAATGATTCCACTTGGAATATTAATCACTTAAGAAGTATCAAGTCTTGTTATGGAAAATCTCCATATTTCGATTTTTATTTTTCAAGAATCAAAGCCGTATTAGACTTGAAGCACAATTTCTTGTTTGATTTGAACCTTTCATTAATAAATACAATTATTAATTTATTGAATATTGAAGAAGCTATTGAAATGAGTACATCTTATCTAAAAAAAATGAGCGTTGATTTTGAGGATAAAAGAAATGCTTTAAGTCCAAAAACGAAAGATGGAAGAATAGATTCGGATTTTAATTTTAAACAATACGATCAAGTTTTTTCAGATCAAATCAAATTTGAACCCAATTTAAGTATATTGGATTTATTATTTTGCTTAGGTCCAGAAGCCCCATTATATCTCAAATCCATTTATAATAAAAGCAATTAGCTACCAATGAAAAAATATATCGATCAAAATATAAATGAAATCAAGGATAATCTACAGTTGGTTTTTCATGAATTAAATGTAATTATTGAAGCGATTAGCAATGATGATTTAGCCAAAACAGTTGCGGACGTGACAAGGAGTATTTCTGAACCGTTTATGTTTGTTATTGTTGGCGAAGTAAAAGCTGGTAAAAGTAGTTTCATTAATGCTTTGTTAGAATCAGAAAAAGAGATTTGCAAAGTCGCTGCTTCGCCAATGACGGACACCATCCAACAAATTACCTACGGACCTGAAGGAGTAGAAATTATTAATCCATTTTTGAAAAAAATATATCAACCTGTCGAAATTCTTAAAGAAATTAGCATAGTTGATACACCTGGAACTAATACAATTGTATCTCATCATCAAGAAATTACGGAAAGGTTTATTCCTGCTTCTGATCTAATAGTTTTTGTATTTGAAGCCAAAAATCCTTACCGTCAGTCCTCATGGGAATTTTTCGATTTTATTCATTCAGAGTGGCACAAAAAAATCATATTTATTCTTCAACAAAAAGATTTGTTGAATTTTGAGGATTTGAATACCAATATAAATGGTGTTAAAATCCATGCAGAAAAAAAAGGTATCCATAATGCAAATGTATTTGCCGTTTCTGCTAAACAGGAATTAGAAGGAAATAAAAATGAGAGCGGCTTTTTGGAACTGAGAAAGTACTTGCAAGACAATATTACAGGAGGAAAAACTCCTTACTTAAAATTGCTTAGTTCTATAAATTCGGGACAACAAATAATGTTAAAAATTTCTAAGGGCATTTTAGATCGTAAGAAGCAATACGAATTAGATGTAGAATTTAGAGAAGAAATACGCCAAACTTTAGATCAACAAGAGTCGAAATCATTAAAGCAAGTAAATAATCTTATTGAGAATTTATTAAATTCCTATGATAAAGTTACATTAACAAAAATAAACGAGCTGAACGATGGGTTAGCAATAATACCAATGTTCAAACGTTCTTTCTCCTCCATGATTGGTAGCAGTAAGTCAGTAAAAGATTGGTTGAGCGAAATTCAAGATAAGTTAGAAAAAGAACTTAATAAGAATTTAAAAGACAAATTGCAAGAAGGAGTGGTTGAAATTGCTGAGAGCATTCAAAATATGGGAAAAATAGTAGATTTAAAAATTAAGAATTCCAAAACTATACTAAAAGATGATCACGAAATATTCAGTGATATTGCGGAAAAACGGGCTAATGTTTTAAAGGATCTCCAAGAAACTTTTTCATCCTTTCTGAGCAGATCTGAAAACTATTATGACGAGAATATTATGGGAAACAATAATATAACTCCAAATTTAGCAGCAGGAGGTGGAATAGCAATAGTAGGTGTAATTTTAACGTTTGTAACCAATCTTGCAGTTTTCGATATTACAGGAGGAATTTTGACTGCTACAGGTTTAATTTTTGCTGGATTTTCTATTGGCTTGAAAAGGAGAAAAATTGTTACAAGCGTTAAACAAGAAATCCACGGAGGCAGAGAAAGAATTGAAGAAGAGATTAGCGAAAAATTAAAAAATTACATAAGTAGGATTAAATTTAAAATTGACGAAAACTTTGATCGCTTTGACAACCTTTTAATCAAGGAACAAAAATCTTTAGAAGTTATTATTAATAAGGAAAATGATATCATAGAAAAGTTATCACAATATGAAGCTGATATAAATGCTATCATACAATAAAGCTTGAAATATGATACCATATTTCAAGCTTTAAAAAAGATTTATTAAAATGAAATTTTAAAACATTTCTCCGTCACCACCTCCACCATTATCAAACTCATTTCCTCCATTTTTTCGCTTATTCTTTTCCTGATTAATTCGATAATTTAAAGAAACAACAATTTGTCTAGCTCTTCTAAAAAATACGCTTTCTGAATAAAATGAGCCATATACAATGTCATTTTCATCAAAAAGATCAAATTCGTTTATTGACCTTCTTCTATTAGTATTCAATAAATCCCTGACATTTAAAGCTAAGCTTATATTTTGTTTTGGAAATTCTTTTCCAACTCCTAGATCAATTCCTCCTGATGCTTTGCTAAATCCTTGTGGTGTTTTCCTTGGCGCTCTATAGTCGAGTTTAACTTGTGCTTCAAATGTTTTAGAAAAACTAATTTTATTGTTAAATCTAGCAAACCAGGTGTAAGTATCTGCTGCAAAATTTCGACTTAAATTACTACCATTAGTTATTGATCTGAATAAGTTTAAATTTCCATTCAAATTCCACCACTTGAAAAATGAATAGGAACCTGTAAATTCAAAACCATAGTTGTCTTCAGAAGATAAATTTTGAGGTTTATAGTAGGTTACTCCATCTGTTCCAATCTCTCTTACTCTTTCAATTACATCTTTTGTGTGTCGATAATAAATTGAAGAAGTTAAAGAGCCTTTTTCAAAATATTTAACATATCCTGCTTCATAAGAATCTGTAAATTCAGGATCCAAATCAGGATTCCCGCTGAATACATTTCTAGGATCACTAAAGGAGAAAAATGGGTTCAAATCCCAAAGTCTTGGACGTCGAATTCTTCTACTATAACTGATTTGAAAAGTGTTTTCTGGGTTCAATTTATAAGATAAATAAGCACTAGGAAACAAATTCAAATAACTTCTATCATTGGCAGGCAAATCTGATTCTAACAATTGAGTAACAACTCTTGAATATTCTGCCCTTAACCCACCTTGGTATGCCCATCTTGTATATTCTTTGGAATATATACCATAAGCTGCATTTATAAATTCATCGTAATTAAAATCATTACTTACATTAGCCAATCTTACCCATTGGTTTTCTATATTCTCCTCAACTAAATATTTATTTGAAATGACTCTGTAAGAAGATTGTATGCCAGATTCAAATTTTGACTTTTCTGAAATTGGTTTTACGTAATCAAGTTTAAAATTCAATCTTCTTTCACCCTCATTATTTGAAGATTGTTGTAATAGTGATTCTTCCAATGTCGGATTTCTAAATGCATCAAAATAACTTTCAACATAATCCGAGGATTGAATTTCTGTATTATCTTGAAATCTGAAATCAGCAATTAAATTATGACCATTCCCGTTAAATTTCTTTTCATATGTTAATGCATACTCTGTATCAAACTCATTTTCTAATTGGTCATCTGTTCTGTCAGTTATTCCGACCAAATTATATTTAGAATCTTCGAAATCTTCATAAACTGTTAAGTTGTCATTATTTTCATACGACCTTCTAAAAGAAAAAGATGAGGTTAAAATGTTATTATTATTTATAAAATAATCCATTCCCAGGTTTACATTTCCTGAAAGTCCTCCTCTAAGAAATGTTCTTTGAGAATTAAAAATATCAGAAGAACCGTCTAAATATTTTGTCTCTTGAGAAGAAAATCCTCCTCCAGGACCTGTTCGTTGTCTAATACCAATACTTGAAAACAAATTGATATTATTTCTTCTATAATTCACATTCACAGATGTTCCTGCATTAAAAGGGACACCACCTGAAAGATCTACGGAACCATTAAAACCATTTTTCCTATCTTTTTTAAGAACAATGTTTATAATTCCCGCCATTCCTTCAGCTTCATAACGTGCTCCTGGGTTGGTAATAACTTCAACTTTGTCAATCAAATTACTTGGAATATTTCGAAGTCCATTAGAATTGCCTTCTCCCACCATCATACTTGGTTTTCCATCAATTAGAATTCTTACTCCACCACTTCCCCTTAAGGTTACATTACCTTCAATATCTACAGCGACAGATGGTACATTATCCAAAATATCTTCAGCTGTTCCTCCTTTGTTGGTAAGATCTTGTCCAACATTAAATACTTTCTTATCTAAGTTAAGTTGTATTTGAGATTTTTGTTCTGAAATAACAACTTCATCTAATTGTGCCGCATTTATCGAAAGTTTTATTGTTCCGACATCTACAGTTCTATCTTGCCGTTTAACAATTATATTATTTATTGTTCTTTTTTCATATGAAATAAATTCAACAATTAAATTGTAACTGCCCGGTTTTACTTCAACCTTAAACTTTCCTTCAAGATCAGTCATTCCTCCACCTACTAATAATTTATTGTCAGAGGTATAAATCGATATAGTTGCAAATTCAAGGGGAGCATTTGAATCATTTTCATAAATGATTCCAGTAATTGCATTTTTTAATGTTTCATTTTGTCCAGAGATATTGGAAATAAAAAGCAACATTAATAAAAAAAATGAAAATTGTTTCTTCATCAGAATAGTATAATTACAAGATTAATAGTTGGAGTTTATACTTAGACAAATTAAATTAAGAATGGTTTAATTCAAACTATATATAATTTTAAATATTATTAAAATTGGTAATATAATCTTTATCACTTTTACTTAATATGCTCATTATCCTCTTCGTAACATCTCCAGGTTTACCAGTTCCTATAGTATAATCGCCTATTTTAGTAATGGGAATAACTCTTTTAACCGACGATGTCAGAAAAGCTTCCTTTATGTTATTTAATTCGGATGAATATATTGGTCTTTCAATTATGTTGTATTGGCCTTCAATTGACTTTAACAAATTTTTCCTGGTCACGCCCATCAAAATGCCCTTTTCAGTTGTACAAATGTTATTATCATGATCCACCACAAAAAAATTAGATCTTGATGATTCAGATATAAGTCCATCCATATGATACAGAACATCATAAGCGCCTGCTTTTTTTATTTTTTCTTTGATACTTAGAACAAAGAAATAATCAGTCGTCTTAACAGTTGGAAAATCTCTTTGAAACTCCTCTAACAATAAATATATGCCATTCTCATAATGTATATCAGAAATTGTCGGAAATGGCATATGCATGATTAAAAAATTAGGGATTTGCGCATCATATCCATTTTCTGCATATCCTCCTGTAAAAATGAATTTAATTCCACCCTTTGATATTCCATTTCTGCGAATTAATTCAATGACTACATCCTTTATCTCATCATCATTCAATAGAAATTCAATATTCATAACTTTTATCGAATTTCGAAATCTAGCAAGATAATCATCGATATAAATTGGGACATTGTCGATAAATATAAAATAATCAAATACTGCAAAAGATCTTTGGATACTTAAATCAGAAACATGTAGAAAACATTTTTCCTTCTCAATGTAATTACCATTCAACCAATAAAAATTAGAAGCCATTCTTTTTTAAATTTTCTATTAAAACAATATTTTTGATATAAATTTCATTTCAAATAATTTATAAAGCTAAATAATATTATGAAAAATGCTGGTAAATTTTTCTTGTACATACTTCTCATTGGTTTTGGTTTTGCAATTGGAACTTCAGCCAATTTTTTGAACTCTGACCCAGATAAAACCGACTCGGTTGATGAAACTCATATTCAACCTGTTGATGAAAGTATGGCTGAGGACTTAACATCTGAGGAAATAAAAACCATTAATTTATTTGACAATGCTGTTGAATCAGTGGTTTATATTACTACTTCTACCATACAAAGAGACTATTGGAGTAGGAATGAAATGGAAGTACCGAGTGGATCTGGATCAGGATTTATTTGGGATAGTGAAGGGCATATTGTTACTAATTATCATGTTATCAAGGATGCAGACAAAGCTACTGTTACATTTTCTGATCAATCAAGTTATCAAGCAAAATTAATTGGTGTTGCACCTGAGAAGGATCTCGCAGTGCTAGAAATAGATTATAAAAGTAGAAAGTTAAAACCATTACCAGTCGGAGTTAGCGAAACGCTTCATGTTGGGCAGTCTGTATTTGCAATTGGCAATCCATTTGGATTAGATTATACGTTAACGACAGGAATAATAAGTGCTTTGGGTAGGGAAATTCAATCTCAATCAGGCAGACCAATTAGGGATGTTATTCAAACTGATGCAGCGATCAATCCAGGAAATTCAGGAGGACCTTTATTGAATTCTAGTGGAAAATTAATTGGCGTAAATACTGCAATTTACAGTCCTTCTGGAGCAAGTGCAGGTATCGGATTTTCCATCCCAGTGGATGTGGTTAAATGGGCAGTTCCAGATCTTATAAAATATGGTTCTATTCAGAGGCCAATTCTTGGGATAGAGCTGTTGACCAATCAGCAAATGGCCGATCGTCTTAATCTAAACGGGGCTCTAATTGTGAATGTAACTAAAGGAAGCGGAGCTGAAAAAGCAGGATTGAAAGGAACATCGAGAAAATCAAATGGCACCATTGAATGGGGAGATATTATTATTGGAGTAAACAATACTGAAATTAAGTCTAATAATGATTTGATACTTGCATTAGAGAAGCATAAAATTGGTGAAACAGTAAAAATAAAGGTGTCCCGGGATAAAAAAGAATTGGAATTTGAAGTTCCATTATCTGGAAACAATTAAAGCGTATATTTACGGTAGAAATTTGAAATGATAAAAAAAAATATTCCATCTTTTATTACCTGTCTAAATCTTATTTGTGGGCTGTTAGCTATTCTATCAAATGATCTTAGGATTGGAATGCTGCTTATTGTGCTCGGCGGAGTTTTTGATGTTTTGGATGGTCTAGTTGCTAGAATGCTGAATTTAACCTCAGATTTAGGGAAAGAATTAGATTCATTAGCAGATATTGTAACTTTTGGAGTTGCTCCAGCTGTACTATATTATAGAATTTTTAGTTTTGACGGTTCCATATTTGCATTTATTGCTCCAATTTTTATTGTTGTTGGAGGTGCTTGGAGGTTAGCAAGATTTAATGTAACAATCTCAAATTCTAAATATTTTGAAGGTATGGCAATTCCTGCAACAGGATTGTTTATTGCTGGACTAGTCCTTGCTTCGTACTATGATCAGCAAATAATACAATTTATTAAAGGAAATATATGGTATAGTAACTTGATCGCTTTAACTCTTGCACTTCTAAATATTTCTAAAATAAAGATGTTTTCATTTAAACAATTAAAAAATAATAATCTTGTACAGGTATATTTCGCAATAATTACAGTTTTAGCAATTATACTTTTTTATTATATTCCATATACTGCCATTCCAGTTCTACTTTCAGCTTATGTTTTGATTGCACTAATAGATCACTTTATACTCAAATCTGAATTAAGGTAAAAGAAGTTTGCCAGGTAAATTCTTTTATATTTTTTTCAATTTCCACCTGCCTTTTTTAAACAAGTAAATTAGCAACAATGCAAGAAAAGCCTCTGAAATTGCAATTGATGCATAAACTCCTATCGAACCAAAACCAAAATATATCGACAAAGCGTAAGCCAAAGGAATTTCAATCATCCAAAATGCAATAAAATTTGTTAATGTTGGAGTAAATGTGTCACCAGCACCATTAAATGCTTGGCCCAAAACCATACCGTAAGAAAAAACTATATAACCCAAGGTAATAATTCTTAGTGCTTTTACACCTTCTGAAATAACCTCTGGTTCTGATGTGAAAAAGGAGATTATTCTTGGGGCAAAAATCCAAAATAATATACTAACTGTAAATAAAAAAATAGTATTGAAATACGCGGCTGTCCATGCAGATTCTTCAGCTCTTTCAGGTTGTTTTGCACCCAGATTCTGACCCACTAATGTCGCAACAGCATTTGCTAATCCCCAAGATGGAAGTATAGTAAAGACTATTACCCTAAATGCAACAGTATATCCAGCAACTGCAGTATTGCCAAATTGTGCAATTATTTTCACTAAAAATATCCAAGAAAATGTTGCAATAATAAATTGACCAATTCCCCCAATCGACAACTTGATTAATTCAAAAATAACTCGAATATCAATTTTAACTTTATTCCAAAATATCTTAATTATTGAACTTCCTCTTAGAAGTATATATAATTGCATTACAACGCCACTCCCTCTTCCAATGCAGGTAGCTATAGCAGCTCCTTTAATCCCTAACTCTGGAAATGGACCTAATCCAAAAATCAAAATCGGATCTAGGATTATATTTATTGAATTTGCAAAAATTAAAGAATACATTGCAATTACAGCATCTCCTGCTCCTCGAAAAATAGCATTAAGTAGATAAATCAGAAAAATAACAATGTTGAAACCCAATAAAATCCTTGTGTATCCAACACCTTCGGATATCAAACTTTCATCTCCTCCCATCAACCTGAGGATATCTTCTGCATATACAAACCCAATAAAACCAACTATTAGAGCAATGAATGAACTCAAAATAATAGATTGAACTGCCACATTGCTTGCTCCAATCCTATCCTTCTCCCCCACTCTTCTAGCTACTAATGCTGTTGTCCCTGCACTTAATCCAATTGCAAGTGAATAAACAATAAACATAAAAGTTTCTGTTAATCCAACGGTTGCAATGGCATTTACGGAAATTTTAGAAACAAAATAGATATCTACGACTGCAAAAATAGATTCCATAACTTGCTCTAACATCATTGGTATAGCAAGCATTATTATTGCAGATTTAATACTTCCTTTTGTGAAATCTTGATCCTTAAGACGAATACTGTCAAGAAAGATGGAAAATACTTTTTTTATCTGCAAGTGGAATTATTTATTCGGCAAAATTATAAAAATAACAGGATAAAAGATTTTAACCTTTTATCCTGTTATCCTATTAATAGTAAATTATTCGATGAGAATCATTTTGATTACAGAGTCATAAGTTTTAGATCTCATTTTTAGGTAATAAACACCTGATGGGTACAATTCCATATCAAGATCCATATTGTGAAGCCCAGAATCATATGTTTTAGATTGATTCCATATTTGCTTTCCTCTAATATCATACAAGTAAAATGAAACCTCCCCTTTTTCGTCTATATTAAAACTAATATTTGTAGTTTTTGCAAAAGGATTTGGTTTATTTTGAAACAACTTAGAAGTATTTCCAAAGGACTGATCTTCATTAAGTTCTAATGCTCGAATCTGTAAATATTCATCATATATTTCATTTTTGAAATCATTACCGAGTGAAATATTAGCATTCGCTCCCACTTTGAAAACTAATACATTAAGTTCAGACAAATCTATTTCCACCATTGAATTCCAACTAAACTTTAATCTTTGCTCGCCTCCTATTACCATTAAGCTTAAATTTTCAAGGCTAAAATTTGGGAGGTCAGAACTGATTTGATTCAAATCAATTTGCCTATCAATTTTTAATTCAAATTGCATTCCCGTTGCATTAATCTTATCCTTTATCTGCAAAGAAACGTTTTCTCCTTGATACTTCAAATGAAGGGGCATAGCAGATTCTCTTGTATTTGCCATTCCCAAATTGTTCATTGCAATTGACCCATTAACATCGCCAATTTTAATGCCCTTAAACTTAACAAATTGGTCATTTGATAATTCAGAAATAAGATAAGTTTCTGGAAAGTCATATAAGTCCTTAGTCGGAGGAAAAGAATAATTTTCTTGCACAAAACGCCAAGATCTATTATTTGAAAAATTATCTTTTAATCCTAGAATTACCTTTCTCAATTCTAATAAATCAGAAGCTGCAATATTTTTAGAATTATTGATATCTGCAGCAATTAATTCGTATGGATTGGATAATGTGTTAAATCCTAATATATGCTTTTGAATGAGTACCAAATCTAAAGTAGTCACTCCATTCAACAAATCGTCATTTTTTTCTGGTTTAATCACATAATCTTCATACATTTTCAATCCTTCAAACATAAAATAACCTTGGATTGTCATATTCGATAGAGATTGTGAGCTCTTTTCACTATTTAATTTCACACTAACTTCTCCAATCATTTCTGAAGTTGAATGTGTAAAAATTTCTCCAGAAATATTTGCGCCAGCTATTATTACTGCATCACAAACTTCATCCTTTACAGAAACTCTTAAATAAGTTTGACACTTGCTTTGGTTTCCTGCAGAATCCGTCAAATAAAGTGTCACGTCTACTTTATCTGTAGGGAAATTATTTAAATCACTGCAAGAAATTGAAAGTTTTGTATTTGTAACATCCTGTGAGAAGGATGCTGTAACTGGATTGCTACAATTATCATAACTACCATGATCAAAATCAGAGGCCCAGAAAACAACCACTTCATCTTTCTGATCTATAGATGTCGATAATCCATGTAAACAATAAGCAGTAGGTCCAATTTTATCCACTACGGTAATAATTTGTTCACAACTTGAAAAATTTCCACAACCATCAAAAACATACCAAATTATGCGGTGTTCACCAATTTCAAACTGCGATTTTATTCTATTGGATTTAACCGTATCTTCTAAAATACCATCATTGCCATAATCAATTACGTAATGATATTGAAGTTTTGACTCTGAAGTACAATCATCTGAACCTTTAATAGTATAATCGTGATTTGCAACGCAATTTGATCCAATTCCAATGGTTAGATCATCACAATTCTCAAAAGTAGGAGCTATTTTGTTGCTTATCCGAATTTCTTGATAATACCTCCATTCAATCTCATGATAATCATCTAAATCAACTTCAAATTGACATTCATTTATAATCCTCCATTCTCTCAAAATATAAATACATCCTTCACCTTCGCTTCTAAAATAAATATCTTTATGTTCAATTCCGATGGATTGACAAGTTTCAAAAGGAATAATTGGAACTCCTGTTATTGAAACATCGACGTCAGTAGAACAATTTTCTCCATAATAATTACACGGCCAAATAACGCCATCATTTGGATCCTTATCTTCGCAATCTAAATCACTTATATAAAAAGGTCTGCAATTTTCAATTATAATTCTTTGAGTTGCGGAAGTTTTATTGCCTGAAGCATCTTCAGCAACAAAAGTTCTAATAATTATTCCTGAATCACAACCAAGATTTTCAGTTGAATTTTCTGTAATACTGATATCACAAGCATCATAAGCGAAACCGCTGAAACCAATAAACTTTTGAATAAATTTATGCGGATTCTTTGCATCATAATTTATATCATCAGGACAAATTCGATCATTTATAAATATGGAATCACCCATTCGTTTTTCCAAATTTATATCTCCAAAAAAGCTGCCGAGATTTTCAAAGTCATAATAAGCATCACAGCTTATGGTCATATCTGAAGGAGCAACTAGAACAGGACTGATTTTGTCTTGAATTTCTACAATCGACATACAATCTGTGAATTTACCATACAAATCGCCACCGTATTCCATTCTTGAATTTTCTACAAAACCATTTCCAGGATCCACTTCAAAAACTCTTAAAATAACAGTATAAATATTATTTGATTCGTCACAACAAAATTGGGCAAAATCATTAAATTTATTCGTCACCTGACCAGTATCACAAGCAATTTCATCCATTCTTTTGATTTTTAGCCAAACGTCATTGCAATTGTCATGACTTCCATCATCAATTGAAGTAGCATAAACCTTAGCAGATGTTTCGATTGTGTTCAGTTCAGAATCAATGCCTAAAGAAACTACAGTGTGCGCATGGCATATTGCAGTTGGACTGGAATTGTCAATTACTAATATATGTAGGGAATCAATACCTATATTTCCGCAACAATCTTTTGCTGTATAATAAATTGAATTAACACCGAGAGGTAGTTTAGAAATTTCGTATAGTCCAAGCAAACTATTGTAACTAATCGTTCCTTTAGTCGAATAAATTTCAAATTCATTAACATTTGAACAATTATCCTTTATTACAGGATTCGGAAGAATTAAATTTCCATTACACCATGCATCTGCAGAAATAGTTTTATCTGCAGGTAATTCAAATACAGGTGCTTTATCATCAAGCACTTTAATTATTTGAAGATGATTTACTACTTCAGAACTACACCAATCTAAAACTTCCCATTCACGTAGTATTTTGAAACAAGAATTGGACGATTCTGAACAAATATTAATCCTAGTATCTTCATAAGAAATAAAAAGCTGATCGCACAATTCACCACTCACAGATCCAGTTGCTTTTATAGAAGGATGTCCATTTGGAAGGGTATCCCATTTTATTCCCCTATCCTCACACAATAAATATGGATTTTCTTTTCCATCATAATTTGGTGGGTAAATTAAATCAGATAAAAGAGGTCTTAAAATATTAATGGTATCTTGCGTGTTTCCAATATGACCAAAATCATCTCGAGCATTCCATTTTCTGATTATTTTCTTTGAATATATGCTTGAACAATTCATAACTTCGGTACTGTCAACATACGCTAATAATGCATCAGTGCAATTATCAACTCCTTGAGCAGCAACGATGAAACCTCCTATTGAATCTACTTGAATTTCTTCATTGAATGGAAAACCCAAAACAAAAGGATCAATATTTTCATCACAAGAAACTTCATAAGTGGACCCAAAAATTATGGGACCTGTTTTGTCTTCTGCAAGAACATAACCCCAGCATGATATATTATTTTGCCCATCGCTTATTGTGAATATTAAGTTTTGTCCAATATAGTCTGAAGTAATTACAGGGCTTGTCGGAATAATATGAAAATTTGAAGGAGTTCCAGTCCCAATAGAGACTTCATAACTCTCAATGCAACCATATTCATCTCCAGTAAGTAAAAAGCCCGGAGTTACCAGGAACTCACAATTTTGATCTAAACTAATATTTATCTGTCCTTTACATGCAAATCCGGAAGGCAAAAAGTTTTTAACATAAATTTCAAACGAACATGAAGCTGTATTTCCAGATGCATCTGTATTGGTAAAACTTATAACATTTGATCCTACATAAAACAAATCACCAGAATTTAAACCCAGATTGTCAGTTCTTTGAATCGTAAAATTACAATTATCACTTCCCACTGCATCTGCAAAACTGGCAATAGCTTCACATTGATTAGGACCTAATTCGATGGTTACATCATCTTGACAAGTAATACTTGGTAGTCCTGAATCCACCAACAATACATTAGATTGACACTGTGTCACCTTTTGGCACCCATCTTCTACAGTTAATGTAACTACATTTGTGCCTACATCATCACAGAAAAAGTTTGATTTATCAATTGTTCTTACAATCTCGTAACAATCATAACTTCCTCCGTCTATTTGATCTACAGTAATTAAGATTGAGGATTCTTCATTTATAAAAATGGTCAAATCATTACACAAAGCCACTGGCGCACTTTCATCTACAACTGTAATTAATTGAAGCTTTGATTCTGAATTTCCACAATTATCGGAAACTGTCCAATTTCTGCTCACAGTCCCTGTATTATTACATCCATTCAAATTAACAATATCTGAAAACTTAGAAACCAACCCAATATCACAAGATCCGGGAATTATGTCTACATTACCAGTTATCAATAAATCTAAATAATCTTGATAACAATCAATGGTTACATTTTCAGGAATCGTAAATTCTGGAGCTGTAACATCCTCAACAAAAATGATTTGAATTTTAGATACTGCATTCCCACAAAGATCCGAAACCGTCCAAAATCTTTCAATAGTTCCTGATGATGCACATCCCTCTAATTTAACTTCATCGTCAAATGTAACTACCACATCTCCATTATCTGTGCAGTTATCATTAAAACTTGGCTCTCCTGTTAAAATCAAATTGTTAGGATCATCTTCACATTTTAGAGTGATATCAGTTGGAAAGATAACTTCGGGTTTGGTAGTATCTTGAATTGTTATGATTTGAGTTTTTGATTCACTCAGACCACAACCATCTATGACCGTCCAAGTTCTGGTAACAATTCCAGTTTCGGCGCAACCAGTTAAAGATGACAAATCGTCTATATAAGATATTTGGACATCGCCACAATTATCAATAGCATTGGTGACATTACCAGTTATACTAACATCCGTTGGAATCTCGCAATCAATTGTAATAGCAGAAGGTACATCAAATGAAGGCGGGTTAATATCTTGAATGACAATACT
The DNA here is from genome assembly GCA_024642705.1 of Bacteroidota bacterium. Classification (GTDB taxonomy): domain Bacteria; phylum Bacteroidota; class Bacteroidia; order Chitinophagales; family Saprospiraceae; genus Portibacter. The sequence goes on from JAHEAQ010000004.1 coordinate 123,915, forward strand.
TTGTGTGTGATTGGTTGAATTCCCGCATACATCAGTTACTGTCCATGTTCTCACTATCGTTCCAGTCCCATTGCACCCTGTTAATCCAGTCATATCGTCTAAATAGGTCGTATCCTTTATCCCGCAATTGTCAAGTGAATTGGTAATTTTACCCGTCAATGTTAAATCATTAATATTGTCTTCACAATTCAATGTTACAGTTGCTGGAGCCGCAAATGATGGTGGAGTAATATCTTGAACAACTATAGTTTGGTCATGACTGGTTTGATTGTCACAGTTGTCTGTCAATGTCCATGTCCTTATTATTGTTCCTGTCCCATTACAACCTATTAATCCTGATGTATTATCTGTATATGTCGTATCTTTTAATCCGCAATTATCCAATGCATCGATGATCTTTCCCGTCAACACAATGTCATCAGGATCATCTTCACAATTTATGGTTACTGTACTTGGAGCTGTAAATGTTGGTTTTGTTATATCTTGAATTACAATAGTTTGCACATCAATTGAATCGTTTCCACAAATATCACGTGCCGTCCATGTTCTTAAAATTGTCCGTGAATTATTGCATCCTATTTCTCCTGAAACTTCGTCACTATATTTGA
>JAHEAQ010000004.1:124622-126457 GCA_024642705.1 Bacteroidota bacterium
TAATCCTGATGTATTATCTGTATATGTCGTATCTTTTAATCCGCAATTATCCAATGCATCGATGATCTTTCCTGTCAAAATTATGTCATCAGGATCATCTTCACAATTTATGGTTACTGTACTTGGAGCTGTAAATGTTGGTTTTGTTATATCTTGAATTACAATATTTTGAGTATTTGTAGAAAAATTACCACAATTATCGGTCAAAGTCCAAGTTCTGATAATTGTACCTGTTCCATTGCATCCAACTAAACCTGTAACATTGTCAGAATATGCAGTATCAAGTATTCCACAATTATCCAAAGCATTGTTAATCTTTCCAGTTAAGCTTAGATCATTTGGATCTTGTTCACAATTTAGTGTTACATCTTCAGGAGCAAAAAATGTTGGATCCGTAACATCTTGAATTAAAATCGTTTGGACAGCAATAGATTGATTGCCACAAATATCTGTTGCTGTCCAAGTTCTAAGTAACGTTCTAGAGTTATTACAACCAAGATTTCCAGAAATGGCATCATCAAAATCTACATTCAAGATTGCGCAATTATCAGTCACATCCGAAACATCTCCTGTAATATTCAAATCGAGCACATTATCATCACAATTTATAGTTACATCAGAAGGAACAATAAAACTTGGTTTTTCCTTATCTGTAATTGTAATATTTTGATTGCATATTGTAGAATTACCGCATAAATCCGAAATCATCCAAGTTCTTATGATTGGGGCGTCACCTGCACAAGTGCCGCCTGCACTATCATCCATATAATCATAAATCAATGATGTAGAAGCTGTGCAATTGTCAGTTGCCATGGGCATCCCAATTTCCATCGGATCAATGCTGCCATCACAATTAACTGTAATGTCAGCAATGCAAGAAACCAAGCTAGGTTTTGTAATATCTTGAATTACAATGGTCTGGTTGTGATTGGTAGTGTTATTACATAAATCTTGTAAAGTCCATGTCCTTATTATAATACCTGTGCCATTGCAGCCCATTAAACCACTAAAATCATCAACGTAGCTTGTATCTAACAAGCCACAATTATCAGAAGCATTTATAATTTTACCTGTTAGTTGCAAATTATTAAAATCGTCTTCGCAATTTATAGTAATAGCTGATGGCGCTGTAAATGAAGGCGGTGTAATATCTTGTATAATAATGTTTTGATTGTGGCTTGTTAGATTTCCACAATTATCTGTCACTGTCCATGTTCTGATTATTGTACCAGTCCCATTACATTCAGTTAAACCATCCGTATTATCAGAATAACTAGAGCCCATCACTCCACAATTATCCATAACACTCGAAATGTCTCCTGTTATCATTAAATCATCTACATCATCTTCACAACTAATTGTAATAGCTGTAGGTACTGTAAAAGATGGTGGGGTAATATCTTGTAAAGTGATGCTCTGATCATGGTTTGTTTCATTCCCACAATTGTCTGTAACTTTCCATGTTCTTACTATAGTTCCAGTTCCATTACATGATGTTAATCCATCCGTATTATCAGAGTAACTTGAGCCCATCACTCCACAATTGTCCATAACATTCGAAATGTCCCCTGTTATCATTAAATCATCAACATCTTCTTCACAACTAATTGTAATAGCGGTAGGTACTGTAAAAGATGGTGGGGTAATATCTTGTAAAGTGATGTTCTGATCATGGTTTGTTTCATTCCCACAATTATCTGTCACTGTCCATGTTCTGATTATTGTACCAGTCCCATTACATGATGTTAATCCATCCGTATTATCAGAGTAACTTGAGCCCATTACTCCACAATTGTCCATTACATTCGAAATGTCCCCTGTTATCATTAAATCAT
>JAHEAQ010000004.1:126557-129134 GCA_024642705.1 Bacteroidota bacterium
TCACCCAATGTCATCAAGTCATTATCAAAATCAATGGTATAAATTCTAGAAATTATATTGGGATCACTTTTACAGCCTGAACCACCTAAATTTTCATCAACAGATGAAATAGACGGAATTAATGGACATACAGAGCTGTAATCAACTAAACTAAAATTAGGACTTGGAAGATTATCTAAACATTGTATAATTGTATCTCGAAGTCTATTACATCCTACTGTAAATACATCAAAAGGAACTGTTATACAAACAGTATCTGAACAATCGGTTGCAAGATTTGGGTCATCTATTCGAACTACGACACAATATTCCGCACCATCCGCAGGAACAACTCTTGTGGGAGAAGTTGAATTATTATCTAGCCATTTAAAAATATAGTGGTCGCAATTTAATCCATTGTCATCAATTTCAATATCTAATTGAACTTCATCAGCATTTGCGGTACAGGTTTGATTTATGGTAGATGTATATTTTGGATAAACCTTAAAATAAACAGAATCCACCAATGTGGCAGTATTACAAATAGAGTTTTCAGCTACAACTTCAACTTTGTAATAAAAATCCAATCCTGAACAAACTGTAACATCGCCAAAGATTGATGAATTGTAACTAAAACCAGGTATTGGGCAAGAAACTTTTGCTCCGGAATTACAAAATAAATTATTAAGATTTGGATCTTCGACGCTTGACCACGTTATGCTAGCTGCGCCATCTATTACAATTGAATCAACAATGCAATTCTGATCCAGAGCTATGGTCGGAGGACTAATTGGCGCAATTCCAGAAATGGAAACACCATTTACATTATTACCGGATTTACATGCAAAAACCAAATAGGTTCCAGGATTACCAATACACAGAGGATCCTGCATACTTTGGTTAATAACAGGAGTGCACGAATTAGCGCAAGTAGGATAAATACAATTGTAGTTTCCGTTAGTATTGTTATAATAATTGATATCTCCTCCAGGTGCTCCAAGCAATTCATATTGCAATGCTTCTATACCATTTCCAACCGTTATTTCAAATTCTAGACACCTACTGTTACCAGATCCACAACATCCAGTTTGTCTTACTACACCAAGAATCACATATCTGTTGGTAACATCTGAAAAATTTATACTGTAAAATGGCACTGCATCAGCACAACCTTCAGATGTCGCCCCGACACATGTGTAGCTTGAAGTTAAAATGGGTATATCACAACTTGCATTATTATCATTGCTTAACTGTAAAGAAAAAGATGTACCACTCGCATATGGTCCTATTTGAAAATAATATTCTCCAGTAGAAACAAAAGTTGTTGAAGTTGTTGAACTATTAAAAACAACACCAGGATATGTATAACTGCTATTTTTACCAATATTATTGTCTCTTTTGCTTGTGTTTAAATTAAGAATAGGATTGGCGGTATCTTCAATTTTATATGTACCTGAAAGTTCAGAAACTGTAAATCCAACATAAAACTTACCTGGATTAGCAGGGTCGCAGAAATAATATATTCCTCCAATTTTAGCATCACACTGTGCTAAAGATTTGTTAATGGAGAAAAACAATAGTAATATTGAGAAGAAATACAGTAGTTTCAAAATTAGTAGTTTTAATTCAAGTAATAAGTTATAGTCGAACAATTAAGGGCAGTTAAACTTAATAGTAACTTATATTAAGAATTACTTAAATTAAGCGTTACTCAAATTAAGAATTACTTAAAAAGTAACACAATTTATATATAATTAATTATAATATATACTTACATATTGAAAATATACATATATTTATAATCGTAATGCATTAACCATTGTTTATGTATATTTTAAAAATTTAATCCTTTTCATATAGAAACAATCTATTTTATATATAGTAGTCATATCCTATTCTTTGTGTAATAGTTTGAACTTTTTGGTATGATTTTCTATTTATAGTTATATTTGCAGAAAATTTGAAAATCATATGGCGATTTATATAACTGATGAATGTATTAATTGTGGCGCATGCGAACCAGAATGCCCTAATAATGCTATTTATGAGGGAGGTGTGAATTGGAAAATATCTGATGGAACGGGAGTTAAAGGCAAATATGAATTAGAAACTGGTAAATTTGTTGATGCTGATTTTGACAATGATCCAGTAAGTGATGAATTTTATTATATTTCACCTGATAAGTGCACCGAATGTAAAGGTTTCCATGATGAACCGCAATGTGCAGCAGTGTGTCCAGTAGATTGCTGTTTACCTGATTTAGACCGGGTTGAATCCGAGGAAGAATTGTTGGCTAGAAAGGCAAGATTACATCTTTAAATTATACTTCATTCCAAGACCCAAATAATTCAAACTATTTTTATTGTTACTAATATTAGCAGTTTTTATAATTGGGCTCAATCCATAATTAATATTGGCATAAATATTTAGATGCTTTGAAATATTAATTCCCCAAACACTGGTTATCGATAAGCTATGTTTATTATAAATTGCATATTCTGGTGCGTTAGTATTATTTGCGAAACCTCCGCCATCAAGCAAATCATTTGCCCCAATTAATTCTTCGTTTGAAAACGTATTATTGTAAGATAATAAATA
>JAHEAQ010000174.1 GCA_024642705.1 Bacteroidota bacterium
CGCAAAAAAATAAATATAAGTACTTTTGTCAGTCATTATACAAAAACAATACCAAAGTATGCAAATTCCTGCAAAATATTCGGCATCATCTGTAGAAAGCAAATGGTACAATTATTGGTTGGAAAACAACTATTTTCATTCAATACCTGATCATCGTGAGCCATATACCATCGTAATTCCCCCACCTAATGTTACTGGAGTTTTACATATGGGTCACATGCTAAACAACACTATTCAGGATGTATTGATACGCCGTGCCCGATTGCAAGGAAAAAATGCATGTTGGGTTCCTGGAACCGACCATGCATCTATTGCTACTGAAGCTAAAGTAGTGGCTAAATTAAAGGCTGATGGAATTGATAAGGCCGATTTAACTCGTGAAGAATTCTTAAAACATGCTTGGGCTTGGACTCACGATCATGGAGGTATCATTTTAGAACAATTAAAAAAACTTGGAGCTTCTTGTGATTGGGACAGAACCAAGTTTACTTTGGATGATGATTTGTCAGAATCTGTTACTAAAGTCTTTATTGATTTATATGAAAAAAACTTGATTTACCGCGGTTATCGTATGGTGAATTGGGATCCAGAAGCTAAAACGACTCTTTCAGATGAAGAAGTGATTTATGAAGAGATTCAAGGCAAACTTTACTATATAAAGTATCAAATTGAGGGAACCAACGATGCTTTGACCATAGCAACTACTCGACCTGAAACCATATTGGGAGATACTGCTATTTGTATTAATCCTAATGATGAACGATTTTTTCATCTTAAAGGAAAAAAAGCTATTGTTCCTATTGCAGGTAGAGTTATTCCTATTATTGAAGACGATTATGTTGATGTTGAATTTGGAACAGGTTGTTTAAAAGTTACACCTGCACATGATCCAAATGATAAAACTTTAGGTGAAAAACATAACCTTGAAATCATTGATATTTTCAACGATAATGCGACTTTGAATTCATTCGGTTTACATTATAATGGAAAAGATCGTTTTGTAGTTAGAAAGGAAATTGTTGAAGAATTGGAAAGCTTAGGGCATATTCAAAAGATAGAACCTTATTTGCACAAAGTAGGAACTTCCGAAAGAACCAATGCGGTGATTGAGCCTAAAATATCAGCACAATGGTTTTTAAAAATGAAAGATTTGGCAAAACCGGCATTGGATAATGTAATGAACAATAACATTCAATTTCATCCTGCAAAATTTAAGAACTCTTATCGTTATTGGATGGAAAATGTGAGAGATTGGAACATATCCCGTCAATTGTGGTGGGGCCATCAAATTCCCGCCTATTTTTACAGTGAAGGGGTTGAGGATTTTGTTGTTGCGATGTCAAAAGAAGAAGCTCTGGAAAAAGCCAGACAAAAAACTAAAAATCTTGAACTTACTCTTGATGATTTAACTCAGGATCCTGATGCTTTGGATACTTGGTTTTCTTCTTGGTTGTGGCCGATCTCAGTTTTTAATGGGATTAATGAACCAAATAATAATGAAATCAATTATTACTACCCAACCAATGACTTGGTAACTGCACCAGAGATTATGTTTTTTTGGGTCGCAAGAATGATTATTGCTGGTTATGAATATAGGGGAGAGCTTCCTTTCAAGAATGTATATTATACAGGTATAGTACGCGATAAGTTGGGAAGAAAAATGTCGAAATCATTGGGAAATTCTCCAGATCCTATCAAATTGATGGACGAATATGGTGCCGATGGAGTAAGAGTTGGTATGTTAATGTGTTCACCAGCAGGAAATGATTTGCCTTTTGACGAATCCCTTTGCGGACAAGGAAAAGCTTTTGCCAACAAAATATGGAATGCCTTTAGATTGGTGAAAGGGTGGGAGGTTGATGCTTCAATACCACAACCAATAGCTTCACAAGTTGCTATTGATTGGTTTGATGCTAAATTTAAGCAAACCTTTTCTGAAATAGAAGACCATTTTTCCAAATACCGTTTGAATGATGCCTTAATGGCAATTTATAAATTGATTTGGGATGATTTTTGTTCGTGGTTACTGGAAATGATCAAACCTGCATATCAGCAACCTATTGACTCAAAAACCTTTAAATCAGTTATTGAATTATTTGAAAATAATTTAAAAATTCTTCACCCATTCATGCCTTTCTTGACTGAAGAAATTTGGCAATATATTGCTAAACGTACTCCAGAAGAAGCTTTGATTATAGCCAAATACCCAAAAGTTGAAACTTTTAATGAAAAATTGATTTCAGATTTTGAAATGGTTAAAGAAGTTGTTTCTGGAATACGAAATATTAGAAAGGAAAAAAACATTTCGTTTAAAGATCAAATTGAATTTTCAGTATTGAATAATGAGAATTTAGCTTCTGTTTATGATTCTGTAATCATGAAATTGGGCAATATTTCTAAATTGGAAACGGTATCTGATTCTGTAGATGGAGCATTGTCTTTTAGGGTAAATTCCAATGAGTATTTCATTCCAATATCAGGTGCAATAGATATTGAAGAAGAGATTAAAAAAATAATGGAAGAGTTGAAATATACTGAAGGATTTTTGAAATCAGTTCAAAGCAAACTTTCAAACGAAAGGTTTGTAAATAATGCACCAGCTCAAGTTATAGAAAACGAACGGAATAAAGAAGCCGATGCATTAGCCAAAATAGAAACCTTAAAGTCGAGTTTGGCGAGTATGCAATAAGTTACCATTCATTGATTTTATTGGAGTCCAACTTTACAAAAATAAAGAGTAAAATGGTAAACCCCCAAAGTCCTGAACCTCCATAACTAAAAAAAGGCAAAGGAATACCCACTGTTGGAATCAAGCCCATGACCATACCAGTATTAATCATGAAATGGACAAATAAAATTGATGCTACACAGTAGCCATATACACGACTAAATTGGTTTTTTTGAGATTCAGCCAAATAAATGATTCTTATTAATAATCCAACAAATAGAATAATGACTAAAGCACTACCAACAAATCCCCATTCTTCACCAACAGTACTAAAAATATAATCGGTATGTTGTTCAGGAACAAATTTACCAGTGGTTCGAGTGCCTTCCATAAAACCTTTGCCTGTTAATCCTCCAGAACTTATTGCTTTTTCCGATTCGTTGAGGTTATAAAGAATAGTCTGTTTCA
>JAHEAQ010000033.1 GCA_024642705.1 Bacteroidota bacterium
ACAACTTGAAATCAAGAAACAAAAGACACTTATTAAAAGTATTATTAAACTATTGTTTTTCATCTTTTTAGTTTTTTAAATTAAGTTTATTTTTCTGCTACAAAGATGAAATTCTAATGTTATGGGCGTGTTAAATCCATATTAAGGTTTAATTATTTTTAGAAGAGTAATGAAACAAGCAAGTTTATACAAGGCCTGTTTTTTAAGAAGCTCCCTTTAGTACGGTATTTATTCTGTTTTGTAACAGGGCAAACAAATACAATTCTAAGCATTGCGAATAGAATAGTATAAGTAACAAGATTATCTAGAATATAATATTTGGCTAGAAAGACTTAAACTTATCATTATGAATCGAAATTGTCCGAAAAAATAATCAAAAATCTTTCAAACTGGCTTGAAATAAGATGTTTTGAAGAGGTCGCCCTTGTCTGGATTATTTTGTTATTTTCATACTTTGTTAACAACATCTCATGCTTAAGGTGTTTTTTAGCGCAAGTAGGGGGTACCTGCATGCAAAAAGAATTGTATATATGAATTTGAACTCTATAGGTGTGAAATTTAATGGTATAATCGTGATTTTAAATATTGAATCATAAATATGTTTAATTTGAATTATTTAATGCCTAGAGTCTTGTTACAGTAAATAAAAAGTGGCAATAATTAAATTTGTTATGTCTTCTAATTATTCAAGGGGTATAGGAGCATCCTTGAAATGTGTGTATTTTCCCAAAATTTTTCCCATAAAAACAGTTATTGGAAAAATCACTTTTTTAACAAAAGTTGGAATTTCAGGCATATCATATTCTGAGGAATATTTTGTTATTAAATATGCTCCATCGAATGGATCTGGTTCTCCTTTACCTGATTTTCTTTGTGCAGCATACACTGCAGAAAGGAAAAAAACCACTGAATTAGCAGGATGAATCCATCCTTTGCATTGCAAGGGCTCACTACCGTCGGCCCAAAATTTGTGCGGAATCCCTCTTTTAAATAGGACGGTCTCTCCTGGTAAAGCAAATTTTTCTTCTTGGCCTAATAGTTTATATCCCATTTTGCCCGAAACAACAGTAAGCTCTTCATCTTGTTTGAAATGAGTATGCATTGCAGGCCCTGATTGGGGTTGGCAAAAAGCATCTAAGATCACTTTTTCCCCATTAGCAGCAGATTCAACATATTGAAAAATAATTTTTTCACCGTTGCCATTTTCAATTGTTTGTGGATATTTGTAATTCATTTGATAATATGGTTAAATTTTATACTAAAATACATAAATTTGGACAATGTCCAAATAAAATATGAAAACAGAAGAAAAAATAGTTAGCAAGGCCCTTGAAATGTATAATGAAAAAGGGATTGAGTATGTAGGAATGAGAGAGTTAGCCGCAACACTTAACATTAGAGTAAGTAATATAACTTACTATTTTCCAACAAAAGATCATTTAGTAAACCGTTTATCTCTTGATCTCAACCAACTTAATTCTCAAATAGTAATTGATAACGAAAACATAACAATCGAATCATTTTTATTAAATTTTAAGAAAATTTTCCAAAATCATATAAAATATCGCTGTTTACTACTAAGTTTTGTTCATTTGATGGAACAAAATAAAATGATCTCGGTACGATATAAACAAACAGAGCATGATAGAAGTACAACACTCAGATCTAATCTCAAAACACTTGTTAAAGCCGGTTACTTAAATATTGAAGATGAAAAAAATATTGAGATTTTGGTTTCTGCAATAGCATTAATTGCTCGGTTTTGGATTTCTGAAGCAGCAGTTTCATTACGCCACTTAAAACAAGATGGACAAATTAGGCATTATATTACATTAATTGGTTGCATTTTATCGCCCTATTTAACTTTAAAAGGAAGGGGCCAATTAGAAAAAGTATTAAATGGATTATGATTAGTCTATAAGTCAATTATTAAAGCAAAACTAAGCTTTCGTTCGTTTTTTAAAATCTATTTACACAATTAATAAAGGTGCTTTTATCTTATGTCTTACTTTAGAAATAGTGGTTCCAAATAGTAAATCTTTAAACCACGTATGTCCATGCTTGGCTATGACAACCATATCAAATTCATTTTCATTAATGTATTTTGGAATGACATCTTTTGCTTTGCCAAATATCATTTTCGTTGAACATCGAATATGGTGAGAAATCAAATGTTGATTGTATTCCTCGAGATATTTAAAGTCTTCTAACGTTTCAAAATCATCAGCATCTTCACCATAAAGCCTTGCAGAAGCAGATTCAACCACATGCAGTAATGTTATTTTAGTATTAGAATCTGAAATATTCAATGCCGCATTTATTGCTTTAGCATCTCCTTTTGTAAAATCAACACAAATACAAATGTTTTCTACAGCTTTCGAACCGTAACTTAATGCTGAAAGTTCTACTTTCCCATGTGGCGTTTGATCGGTTTTGAGCACCATTTTTTTTATAAATGGATTTGAAGTTATAATTATCAACATGAAAATTAAAGCCAAAATAATCAGGGATACCAGAGCAAAAGATAAAATATTGGGATCATTTGAATACCATGAATTCATTTCATCAAATACCAATTTCATATTCAAAGCAACAATAATTAATGTAAAAAACCAACCTAAAAATTTTGTGAATTTTCCAATGGCAAAACTTCCCATCAATCTTTTATTACTAACAAAATGGATGAGAGGTATTACAGCAAATCCAAGTTGAAGGCTCAACAGTACTTGGCTAAAAATCAGCAATTCTCCCGTCATCCCTTCTCCAAAAATTCCAATTACAATAAGAGCAGGAACAATAGCCAATAATCGCGTGATCAATCTTCTTAACCATGGTTGTATTCTAATATTTAAATAACCTTCCATCACAATCTGCCCTGATAATGTCCCGGTAAGTGTTGAACTTTGACCGGCAGCAATTAGTGCAACAGCAAAAAGAATTCTTGCCCATTTGGAACCTAGCAATGGCTCTAATAGATTATAGGCATCTTGAATTTCAGATATGCCCATCATTCCATTTTTGTGAAATGTAGCCGCGGCTAATATTAATATTCCTGCATTTACTAAAAGCGCCAAATTCAATGCTATGCCTGTATCAATTATGTTAGCCTTAATTGCTTCTTTTAAAGATTTTTTATCGGATTTAATATTTCGAGTTTGAACCAGGGCAGTATGTAGGTATAAATTGTGTGGCATCACTGTAGCTCCAATTATCCCAATTGCTATATAAAGTGCTTTAGAGTCTGGTAAGGAAGGTTTCAAACCTAATAAAATGCTTGGAACATCAGGTGAAGAATAAATCATTTCAATTGCGAAACAACCACCAATAATTCCAACAAGCGCAATGATAAAAGCTTCAAATTTTCTTACTCCTGCACGTTGTAGAAACAAAATTAATATGGTATCTAACACAGTTAATGAAACACCAATCATCAATGGCATTCCAAACAACAAATTCAGACCAATTGCCATTCCTAGAACTTCAGCCAAATCTGTAGCTGCAATTGCAATTTCTGCCAAAATATAAAGAAAGAAATTCGTTGCTTTACCATATTGCATCTTTGACGCTTGAGCCAAATCTAGTTTTGCAACTATCCCCAATTTGACACAAAAGCTTTGAAATAAAAGTGCAATAATGTTAGATAAAACCAGGACCCAAATTAACTTGTAACCATACATGCTTCCACCAGCAAGGTCTGTAGCCCAGTTTCCTGGATCCATATAGCCAACTGAAATGAGGTAAGCTGGACCAATAAATTTTAATAATCTAACAATAAATTTAGGATGATTGCTTATCGAAACGCTTTCTTTGTTTTCCATTCAGACTTTTGTTATTGCTAATTTTAATTTTTTAACAAATTGAATTTTAGTCCATAAATCAAATTTAAGGTTTTCTGTTTTTTAAATTTTAATAATTTTTTAAATTCCTTTTACTGATGAAATTAGCCTGGTTTCTGTTTTTTAAATGCTAAATTGTAAAGGGTTGAAATTTATTAAAACCTTACAATGTCAAATGAAATATTTTTAGAAATAGCAAAAGTATGGTGTGGTTCATCTATTGGACGTTTCATATTTATTTTATAATTTGCTTATCATCAGTATATTTAATTAAACTCTTTACTGTACTTGAAAGATAATAACCCTGACGAAACTATGATCAAAGACCTTTGGAATAGAAGGTTTTTCCAATTTTTTGCTACTTATCTTGGGGCTGGCTGGGCATTAATTCAATTTGCAGAATGGTTAGTCGCTCGCTATAAATTTAACAATACACTTGTAGATCAGTTGGCTATTTTTCTTTTAATTTGCCTTCCTGCATTTTTAATTTTTGTATACAATCATGGTAGACCTGGCCCTGATAAATGGCTTCTAAGTGAAAAAATAATCATACCAATCAGCATTGTTTTAGGGATTATAGTAGGTTTTATTAGTATTCCAAATAATCCTCAGGATTTTGAATATGTTGAACTCCAAGATTTAAATGGAGAACTCATCAAAAGGTATGTTCCTAATGAAAACAATATCCGTAAAATTGGTGTCTTTCCATTTGAAAATAAAACAGGTATCGATTCTTTAAACTACTTAAGAATGGGTTTTCCCGAATTATTACAAAATGATTTGTTGCAGGATCCTAGACTTTACCAAACAACTCCAAATTCATTGCTCGGAAAGGCTGGCTTTACTTATAATGATTTTTTTGAAAATATATCCTTTTCACAAAAATTTAAAGCTGCAAATGCCTATCCAACAGATTATTTTATGATCGGCATATTTGACATTATTGATGAAAATTATAAAATAGAGTTTGAAATTTTTGAATCAAAAACTGGGAAATCTATACATAAAAACAGTATAATCAATCAAGATTTTTATACATTAATAGACAATATAACCTCCCAAACAATTAATGCAATTTTTCCAATCGAAATATTTCAAACCATTGATTACAAAGACCTACCAGCTGTCGATTTGGTAAGTTCGAACACTAATGCCCTTAAAAATTATTTCACGGGAAAAGAAATGTCATCTTTAAATTCTGAAGATCCGTTGAAAGCTTTAACATTTTTCGAAAAAGCGGTTCAATTGGATAAAAATTGCGCTGCATGTTATTTTGAACTTGGTAATACGAAAATACTATTGAATGGCTTCAAAGCAGGCATTCCAGATATTGAAAAATCGGTTAATTTAGCATCCTTCTTATATGATCGCATCAGATTTTATTATCAAGAAAGATTTTTTTATATCAGTTTTGATTATGAATCACAAGTTAAGCTACTCGAAATGATGATTCGATTGTATCCTTTTCAATTGTCAGGATATGCCAGTCTTATGGATTATTATAATGGAGTAAACGTGGAAAAAGCAATAGAAATTGGGAATCAGGCAATTAAGAATGGGTTTCAAAAAACAATTTCCGATGAAATGGGAAAACTTTATTTTAAAAAAGGAGAATATAAAAAAGCACAGGTTTTTTTTGAATCCTATTTAAAAGACTATCCTAATGATTCTGAAGTAAAAGAAAACCTAATAGAGACATTCATTGCTTTGCATGAAATTGACAGGGCTCAAATATTAATAGAAGAAAATGTATTGTTAAATCCAACTTCTGTAGAAGCAATAATTAAACTTGCCGTATTCGAAAGGCGACATAAAGGAAATTTTGAAAAGTCTGAAAAGCTATTAAAACAATCTATTGAAAAAGCAATAACTAGCAATGATTTGGCTGATGCGTTTTTTAATCTTTGTACATTAAAAAATCAAACTGGTGAAATAAAAGAAGCTATTGCGTATTTAAACAAATCTAAGGAAACTCAATATCGATATGAAATTCCTGCTATTGTTGACATTCAAACTTATCATAAAGAAATGAATCTATATTGGGAACTGGACAGTATTGAAGCATTTAAAAACCTAAAATCAAAATATATTGAAAATCATCGCTCTATTCTTCCAATTGTAGAGTGTCTTTTCGAATTAGATTATGCGGAAACTTTTCAAGATACCTCTACTTTTTTAAAATATTTTCCAAGTTATAGGGATTCTATTATCAATTTTTATGGTGCCGATAACAAACTGTATCTTCTATACGATGCTTATTACGAATCTTTAAAAGATAATAATTGCGAAGCATTAAATTTATTTAACAAATACTATGAAGTTTCTGGTATTGGTATAGATGAAGTAACTGAAGATTTTATTAATGCTGCCATAAATTGTGGAAAATATGATGAAGCTAGAAAGCTGGTCAATTCAAATTTAAATTCCTCTCCCTTTTGGCCTTATTATCATTATTTATCTGCAAAAGTCTATTTGCTTGAAAAAGATAAAAAACAAGCCATTAAATCTTTAGAAATTGCTTTAGATCTCCTAAAAAATGCAGATAAAAACAATAAAGTTGTATTGCTTTCACAAAATCTTTACCATTCACTAAAAGAGAATTAAATTTTCACTCTTTCGGTTTTTTCTTATTATGACTTTAGAAAATCTGATCAAACGAACCATCAAATAATTTACGTTGGTTTAAATATTTACGCCAAACAAATATCCAACGATTGCAGTCAGTCCCATCGCCATAGTCCCCCAAAATGTTATTCTAACAATTGCCTTTACCACGCTTGAACCTCCTGTCTTAGCCGCCATTGCACCTAATACAATAAGAAAAAAAAGCGCAAAACCATAAAGTGAATATTCCATATTCCTTAAAGGCAAAAACAATGTTACAATTAACGGAAGAGTACCTCCAACTGTAAATGCAGACCCTGATGCAAATGCTGCTTGCATTGGTTTGGCTTGACTAATTTCATTAATTCCCAATTCATCTCGAATATGTGCCCCTAAAGCATCTTTTGCTGATAACTCTTTTGCAACAATCATTGCTGTTGCCTTTTTTAAACCTCTTTTTTCATAAATTTCTGCAAGTCTATTTAATTCCAAATCAGGCATTTCCTTTAATTCAGCTTTCTCTCTTTCTATATCTGCTTTTTCAATGTCTGTTTGGGAGCTTACAGAAACATATTCACCTGCCGCCATGGATAATGCGCCAGCTACCAATCCTGCTAAGGTAGCAAGAACAATTGGCTCTCTTGTCCCACTTGCCGCAGCTACACCAATGGCAAGACTTGCTGTAGATAAAATTCCATCATTAGCACCAAGAACAGCTGCTCTTAGCCAATTGCTTCTACTTATATAATGACTTTCTAGATAATTGTCAAAAGAATCTTTTATTTCATCCATTTTTAAAAATTTTTATGAATAAAAAACCAATTTTGAATTTTGAAAAAAATGTAGCGTTTTACACATTATAAGTTATTGGTCTTTATCCAATTTACAAATAAACTTATCCATTGTTCTGTTCCATCTTCTTTTCTTCCAATTCCGAAACCATGCCCACCTTCGGAAAAAATGTGCGTCTCTACCAAGATTTTGTTGGCTGTTAATTTCTGGCTATATAAGATTGTTTCTTCCACAAAACACACATCATCGTTATATGCATGAACCAAAAAAGCAGGGGGTGTATTTTTTGAAACCAAATCTATCAATCTATTTTGAATTATTTCATTGTCTTTCATTTTTCGGAAATACACGTTTTCTTCCAACCATTTTTGGTTAGCCTCAGACAAATTGGTTACTCCATAAATTAGTCCAGTATAATTTGGATTTTCCTCAATATTTTCACTTTGCCATAGACTTACTACTGTTGCCAAATGGCTTCCTGCAGAAAAACCAATCAAACCAACTTTGTTTTTATCAAATTCATACTGGTCAGACTTTTCTCTTAATAAAGCAAGGGCTCGCCGAGCATCCGTATGTGCAACTAAGTGAGGTTGGTCTGAAGTTTTAGGATCTGGGATTCTATATTTCAAAACTGCAGCCGTTATCCCTTGAGAGGATAAAATTTCTGCAACTTCATAACCCTCGTGGCGCATTGCTACACAATTATACCCACCACCAGGTATTATAATCACGGCTTTGCCTAAATTTTTTCCTTTGGCTTTGTATACAGTAAGACTTGGCTCCGTTACATTAAAAGTGCATAAAACTCCCCAATTTTTTTCCTCATATTCTTCAATGTTATTTTCTTTAAAATATGGTTTTTCAATCCCCTCCCAGAGTTTGTATACATTTTGAGCTTTTGACCACTTCCCTAGCAACATTAAAAAAATGATTGGCAATAAATGAACACTTGTCTTTATGCTATCCATTGTAATCTAATTTTTAGTTTTAAATTTCAATGCATCAAAGATTTTCTCATCAATGAAGTAGGCATGTTTCCAATTTCCAACAATTTCACATGAAAATCTTTAAGTGAAAATTCTTCTCCCATTTTCTTCTTATATTCTTCGCGCATCGCCAATATTTCATGCATTCCCAAAAAATAACCGATAAAATAACCCGGTCTCGATGTTGCAGAATCAATTTCTAATTGCCCAGCCCATCGAAGAAAGCCCACTTCTTTTACCATCAATTCTATGGCTTCTTCATAAGTTAGCCTCTTCGTGTGCAATCCAACATCATAAATTACTCTGGCATTTCTCCATAATCGCAACTGCAATTGCCGTAAATGGATTCTCTCATTTGGAAAGAAATTGGTCTCCTGCATTAATTGCTCATTGTACAATCCCCAGCCTTCACTGAAAAGAGATATTCCATTTTCCCTTCTTAACTTTCTGGGATTGTCCAATTGATACAAACCCTGGACATGATGTCCTCCATAGGTTTCGTGCGGTGCCGTAACAATAATCACTCCCCAATCATGTTCCACCATGTACTGTTGCTTGGTTTCTTCGTCCCATTGATCTTCAAAAGGATTAATCATCCATTCAGATTGAAAAATTCCATCTTTATCCGCTTCTTTTGCACTTGAAAAATTTCCATAATAGGACGTTTTTCTTAGATATTCTGCTCTTGGAACGACAGTAACTTTTTCTTTCCATGGTATTGGAATTAAGTCATTGCTTAACATATGTTCTCTCGATTTATCCACCCAATACTGGTGTGCTTGGATCATACTATCTGGCTGTGGATAATCATTTTTGATTTCAATAATCAACTCTTGCCATGTTTTACTCGGATTTATTTTTTTAGCTAATTCTTCCAACTCTGATTGAGTCTTTTTGAATTGTTCCCAACCAAAATTGTAAAGCTCTTCTGCATTAAAATCCAATAGAAACTGATCTTTCAACATGGCCTCATAGGTTTCTTCTCCAATGGCAAAATCTCCAGCAGGTTTGTTAGGCAGATCTGTTTTTAGAAAATTTATGAATACTTCCAAAGACTCCAATGCACTATTACACAATGTAATCAGTTTGTCATTTTCTTCGCTCTCTTCACTTTTGATAAAAGCTGGAATTTCCTCTTTGAAAAGTATTTTACTATTTTCAGCCATAAACAATCCTAATTCCTGAAATCTTGGAACGTAAACTTCCAGTTGTTTCATTCCATTGTTTAATTGCGCTGGAACCAATGTTAAGCTTTTAGAAAGTTTTTCCAACTTACTTTCTCTGGATCCTGGGCCTTCTATAGTATTACCAATTCTGCGAAATGCCATATATTCTCTAGGGTCCTTCTGCCAAAATTTCATCTTTCCTTGATTTAAAACTCGGCCAGAAATTAAACTTTGCGCAAATTCCCAATCAATTTTCTCATCAAATGTTAACAATGAAGTGTCAATCAATTGCAAATTTGTTAATTGTTCTTGAACTTGTTTGTATCCTTCTGAAAATCGCTCAGAACTGAAATCATTTCCTCCATCGATGCCACCCCAACCAAGAGATGCATCCAGATTGTCAATAATTTCATTCAATTGACTGATGCTTTCATTTGAAATTTTTGTGCCAGAATTGTTGACACAAGAACATAAAAAAATCGTCGCTAAAAAAAATCGCATTTTCATACTTTTATAATTTATACGTATTGATATATAGATGTTGAATTAAAATTAATAATTTTTATATAATGTATCCTTTACACACGAAAAAGGGATTTAGTATTAAAGACCCCTTTTGCCTATTGTTGTTACATTTTCATTAAAGCTTTAAAATATCCAAAAGTACAATAAACATTCAATGACAAAATCTTCTATTCATCTTTTCAACAATGTTCTTTTTTTAAAACATTTTATTAAGTTTCAAAGAAATTTTTAGAGTTATATGAATCAAAAACAATACAGATTTTGTTTGCAATCTTGTTTGGATATTAGAAAAAAAATTGTTTCGGATACGATTTAATGCTCCGTCCATTCCAGAAAAAGTATTATTGTTTTAATTTATTTCCAGATCACATCCTATTTGCAAAAACCAATTCATACCAAAGCTTTTATTTGATTCCTGAAACCACAACCATATTTAAGCTGCAATAAAAGTGTTTTGTCTTATCCAATTTTACAAGTGTTTCCAACCAATAATCTAACTCCTCTTGAGGAAACAATTTAATTTCCATTGCTTCTTGTGTCAAGTATTTACCAAATGGCGTGAATGCCAATTCCTGGAAGTGTAATGGTACAATCTTTACTTCTAAATGCTTAAATCCATGGTCCATAAAATAAGTATACAATTGCCTCCCCGCATATCCATTGGTAATCAGTGTTTCTGAGAAAAAGGCCAACATTTTCCTTTCCATATCTGGTTTTGGGAAATTTATAGAAGCACTAGCCCAATCTGTATCTGCAATAATCAGCAATCCATCTTTCTTGACTACTCTTTTACACTCTTTAAATGCTTGATTCCATATATTTGGAGATGATAAATGCTGAAACATTCTTTCAGATCTGACAACTTCAAAAGAATTAGATTCAAAAGGAATCTTTGTTACAGTTGCCGTTTCGTGCGTAATTCGGTGATCTAAACCATTTGCAAATGCCCAGGAATTAGCTTTTCTAACCATATCTGGATCGCTATCAATTCCAATTATTTTTGTTGTTTCATTCGAATCCATTGCCATTGCCACCGTATCAATGCCAGGACCACATCCTACGTCTAGAATTGTGTGTGCTTTATGCGCTAATATTTTTTGATAAGTGTAGATTTTTAACTCCCTCAGCAAAGTTGCGGACTTTCTCAAATATCCTTCACTAACAATAGATTTGGGCTTTTTCATTATCTTGACACCTCTTTTTCTTTGCCAATAGCAATTACATACAAAATAGAATGGTTCACACCATCTATTTCTAAATAATCTTCTATTTTTCGATCATAAAAAGCGCATAAATTCAAATTCCCTAAGTCCATTGCAGTTGCAGCAAGATTAATGTTTTGGGCTGCATGACCAGCTTCCAATAAAATCAGTCTATATCCTCTTTCACCATACTTGGAATTGGTTCTTTCGAAAACTCCAGTAATAAAAATAAAAAGACTAGCATCATTTGCAAAGTTCTGTTGGACTAATGATTTTGCTATGATGGTTTCATGTCTTCCTTCTTTAACCAATTGAACTTCTTCTAGAATTACATTATAATGATATAAACCTGCTTTCAGCTCTTCACAATTGGAAGCATAAAAATAAGCCTCTAAAGGAAATCGTTTCCCTCCAGAAGGAACGGAACGCAATGGTCTTGGATTTTCATTTGGTCGTGTAATGCCAAATCCTGCATGCAAAAGATGACTTAATTTGTTAAAATCAATTAATCCTGGAAACATTTCTCTGCAAGATTTTCTTTTCTGAAACACTTCTGACAATGGCATTTCCAAGCCAGATTGCGGATCACTTAGCTTTTTATTAAATCCGGATTGCCCAGGGAAGGAGATATGCATATTAGAAAGTGATTGGTCATGTTTTTCATTTACATTATTAATCCGAAACCATGGATTTTGTTTTGAATTTTCATGATACAATTCCCATATTCTATCTTCTTCGGCTGCTAATTTTATATGTTGTGCATTATTGTTTTCCATTGTTTTGCTTATTGGGATATTGTTTTTGAACGATTATTAAGATAAATAAAATTAATCAATATCATGCAAATGGATGTGGCAGATTGTTCACTTGTTTACCTCTTCCCTTTTTTTCCATAAATTTCAGTAGCCTTTTGCTGCAGAGTGGTCGACAATTATAGCTTTTATTCAATGGAAGGAATCCCGGGATCACTGCTCGGATAACTGAAAATCCCAAATCTGCGACATCTGGCGTAGTAACATCTGCAATGAGCACTTCATAACCTGTCGACTTTATCAATTCCAATACAAGGTTTAGATCTTTATTAGGAGAAGTAGAACTTAAATCTGGAATATCTTCCAATCTGATTTTATTCTTAGCTTGAAGTAGATAATCTCCTTTAGGAAAAATATTGTGATCTATCCAAAAGCGGATATGGTCTACCAAATATTTCACTTTTTCATAGCTTATGTATGGATACCAATCTGCAGCTGTCATCATGACTCGTTTTGCATACCTTTCAATAAGAGCCAATTCTTCCAGACATTTTTGAATGGCAATTGCTGGGTTTAAATGGGTTGCTGCAGCTACTAAAAAAGGTACAGATCCATCGAATTTTCCTTTCATAACTGCCATCACGCTTGGAATTTGAGTATCTGAAGTAATATTCAATAGTGTAATTTGATACCCCAATTTTTCAAATCGAAAAATCATCTCTGTGTGTATTGGTAAAAGAGACTTTGGTTCTATCTGGTCTGAGACAATTCCAGATAACCATGCAAGCATAAAGCTATCCCTTTCTACAGTCTCTAGAATTCCATTTAACGAAGCCTCTTCATAGCTTAAATGCGACGCCAATCCTGTGGAAATAACTTCCATGATTGTTGCTTCTCCATTTTTCTTATCTGCAATATAAGGGCAGTAAACTAAAGAAGCAGGAATTAAAACTTCCTTTCCAGAATCTAAATTCTTAGCTGAGCTCCATCGTAGGATTGTATCTTCTTTAAAACGGCTAAATGGGAAATCAGCTTTTTCAAATTGATCTTCTGCAAATGATGTAAAATTAGAAGGATGAATTGCCAGCTCTCGAAAATCAATATAGCTTCCTAGCTCTAGTTCTTCCCAACTATAAATTCCAGATGAATAACGCTCTATTCCTTCGCCAATGGCTTTAGCCAATGCTCGATCTCTATTTATTGCAGTTCCGCCTGCCACTGAAAAATTTTCTTCTCCTCCAAAAACACCCGTGTTTGAGACCATTGCCTTAAAATACATGAAATCTGGCATATTCGCTTGCCTTGGAACAGAAATCACCTGCCCTAATATTCCAATTTCATGGTCTATTAAATCAGGAAGCAGATCAAATAGGCGTTTATATTGTATAGCACTCATTTATCAGGCATGGGGTGCATCAGATTAATTTGAACTTCTGCTTTCCTGTTAATCGAACTACACGTTTTACATCGAGGTACTTTCAATATTTTTTTACCTTCTGTTTCTGAAGCGATTACGTCCGTCCTGATCAACTTGCCAGGACGCGGAAAAGGCATTCTCCCATAATAATGAGTGATTTCAAAAAATGCTGTATTTGCTAAAATAGACATAGCCGCTGGATGAATTGCAGTAACGCTTTGGGCATTTGTTGCATTGGTTTCAATCAAGTCCCTAATATCTAAATCTCTTAAGTGTGAGTTTTGTCGAGTTCGAAGGCACTGAAGGCAAGCGGTTTCTCCTGGAATCATTAAGGAAGTGTATCCAATCATATCTTGTAAATAGACTGGCATAAAATCAATATGGTTTTCTACACAATATGTATTCCATTTCAATAATAATGCTTGTCCCCCAAATTCAGAACAGGAGATAAGAAATTCTGTAGAATTTTCCTTATTCTTTGAAACAAATTCGTCCAAACTAATAATCTGTTTGTTACTTTCATCATTTAATGGTTTAATAACATTTCCATCTGCATCAAAATATTTATAATTTCTTAATGTTGGTTCATCAACAATTGAAATGCAGTCTACTCCCAAGTCATTAAGGCAATTCAGAATAGTTAAACTAAGGCTATTATAACCTACAATAAAAATCTTAAGAGCCGAAAGTTTTTCAACAAGATTTTTTTGGGACAATTTAAATTGTTCAAGAAAAATATCAAACTGATTTCCGTTAGAACCGACAAGATTTTGATCAGCATGAATAAGGAAGCTCCTTTCCAATAGATCCTTGATAAGAGCTTCTACTCCATCACGATCAGGTACTGCAAATTGGTTGCAAATTTCTTCTAAGGAAGCCGTTCTGCCAGATGTGAAACTTAAGATAATTAAAACCTTCTGAAGTGCGCCACTGCCATTAACCACAATTTTTTCAAATCCTCTTTTCAGGATTACACCTTCTGGGAAATCAATTACTTGAAAAGGTAATGCCTTAACATAAAGATTCTTCAACATACTGATTCATTTTCAGTAATTACTCATTCCAAAAAAACTCTGACATCCGATTGATTACCAG
This sequence comes from Bacteroidota bacterium, assembly GCA_024642705.1. GTDB lineage: Bacteria > Bacteroidota > Bacteroidia > Chitinophagales > Saprospiraceae > Portibacter. The sequence continues at coordinate 14,376 of JAHEAQ010000033.1, forward strand.
CAAGAACAGGTATTTGGATCTTGGTCATTCACAGACGCAGTACTAAAATTATGCTTTGTATAAGTAAATGGGCTGTCGCCGTTGTTGATGCGGCTTAATGAAAGCGCTCTAAGAGAATCTAATTCTTTAACTGTAAGATCACTTCCACCAATATTGTCAAGTGCTGCTTCTAAATCTTTTTGAGATAATTTTTTTACCTCTGAACTTAATAATGCTGCTTGATCAGCAGGTAAAAGGTCTCCGAGTGTTTTGGTATTTTCCATTTTAGAATGTTTTATTGGTTTTGATTAGTTTTTTTTTTTTAAATTAAAGTTGTTGTAACTTACTTACAATTATACAAAATAAAATTGTCGTTTTTTAATAAAAAATAATTTCAAGTGCAGCACCCAAAAATTAAATCCTTTAAAAAAATGAAAAAAATTGAATTACTAGAAGCTTTTGGTATTCTTTTATTGATTCAATTTTTCTCTATTCCATTCCATGCGAAAACTATAATACTGCCTAATGACCCTACTGTAACAATTATTAAAGACGTTGATTATATTATTGACTCTTTGATGGAATTTAAGGAGGAGGATCTTTTTTCTGAAAAGATGCAATCTGCTTTTAATCCCACGAGTTTAGAAAATAATGGCTTCCAAGCTTTAGTATCCACATATTGGATTCGTTTTGAATTAAAAAATAATGCCGCTTTAGATAATGAATGGTTACTAGATTTTGAAAACTGGTCATTTGTTGATTTTTATATTGTATCTGATCGACAAATTCAAGAAAAGTGGAAAACTGGTCATTTGTTACCATATAATCAACGACAATATCCAGAAGGAAACAAAAATCACATTCTTCTGTCAATAAAAAGTGGAGAAACAATATACTGTTATGCCCGTCTTGAATTTGAATCAGACAACTTTATAAAACCCGCAAATCTAGAATTTCATGCAGGGCTAAGATCTTCTGTTGACCAACAAAATTATCGGCAGAAACAAATTATTAGTGTTTTTTTAGGGATCCTTTTTGTAATGTTCTTCTACCATCTTTTTATTTATTTTTCAACTAGAAGCACCAGTTATATTTATTATTTAGCCATTGTTGCGCTTATTATTTATATGACTCTAAACAATTCAGGATATATCGTTGAAGTATTCAAAAATATAGAAAGTTTCCCTATGTGGAGGGGTTTATTTGAATCGATTGGATCTGCATTAACACCCGTTCTGATGATGTTTTTTACTATGGAGATTTTGAAGACCAAAAAAAATCTACCTTTTTGGCATAAAGTAATGACGGTCTTCATTGGAATAATTTTATTCTTGACTGTTCTGGTAAATATCAATTTCCAAATCTTTAGTCCATATATCTTTCTCTCCAGCTTTTTAGTTGTAATAGTATTTATCACAATTGGGATTTTCGCTGTTATTCGAAAATTACCTTCTGCCGTTTTCTATTTAGTGGCCTATAGCTTTTCACTTGCAGGAGTAGCTATTATGTTTATGTCTTTAGGTGGCGCTATTCCGAAAAGCAATTTTGCTACACATTATTCAATGCCTTTGGGATATACTCTTGAAATTATATTTTATTCTTTAGCATTAGCTAATATTATTAATTTATTGAAGAAAGAAAACATTCAAAAGCAAGAAGAGATAATTGACCAATTAAAAGAAAATCAACTTTTACAAACAAAGGTTAATAGGGAGCTTGAAACTAAAGTTGTAGAGCGAACGATGGAAATCAGAGAACAAAATAAAATTATTGAAATAGAAAAAGTTAAATCAGATGAACTTTTATTAAATATACTTCCCTCCGCAACAGCTGAAGAATTGAAAACATATGGCAAGGCTACTGCTAAGTCCTTCATAAACGCATCTGTTCTGTTTACAGATTTTGAAAATTTCACACAGTTATGTGAGAATATGACTCCAGATATGATTGTTGAAAACCTGGATACTTGTTTCCATGCTTTTGATGATATTGTAATGGAACTTAATCTTGAAAAAATAAAAACAATCGGGGATTCTTATATGTGTGCAGAAGGAATTCCAGAGCATAATAAATCAAATCCTTCAAACATTGTAGAAGCTGGACTTCGGATGCAAGAATTTATTGCTAACTGGAATGATGAAAAGAAAAAGAAAGGTGAAAAATCTTGGCCTATGCGAGTAGGGATTAATTCTGGCCCTCTAATAGCAGGAGTTGTAGGAAAGAAAAAATTTGCTTATGATATTTGGGGCCATACCGTAAACCTTGCTGCTCGAATGGAAAGTGCCTCTGAAATTGGAAAAGTGAATGTATCTGAATTCACCATGAATTTGGTTAAAGATAAATTTAAGTTTATCTCCAGAGGTAAGCTACCAGCTAAGAACTATGGTTTTGTAGAAATGTATTTTGTAGAACGAAAGAAGCCTTCATAACAAAAATTCAATATGCAACATGAATAATCTTTCGGATTCATATTTCCGATTGATACATGGTAAATCAGCTTATTTAGAAGAATGTTTTGGCAAAGAGCTTGGTGAAGGGAAAATCCCTAAAGCTCTTTCCCTTAAAATGATCTTATCTTGGGAAGCTAATTTGACATCTATCAACAGAGCTGGATTTCCAAAAAGATTAGGTTGGTTCTGCGAAGAGAAAAAGGAGCTTATTGCCATTGCTGCTAAATTCAACCATGAAAATTCCAATCTTTCTGGGTGGATCCAAAAGCTCCAAATTATCCTTCCTTTATATAGCCTTTGGACTTTAGACAAAATTCATAAAGCACCTTTCTTAAAAAAGCATAAAGCTATTCCATTTGAAGAATTGTTAGTTCCGTGGGTAGACTATGCTATCGAAGCCAATATTGATGAAAATGGATTGTTTTCAAGCACAGCAAAATATCATTTAATACGATTCCTTATTAAAGACCTTTCTCGTCTATCAGCACCATGTTTTCAAAATGCCTTCATCAAATTTAAGCACCGAAATAAGCATTTAAAAAAAGATCATTATATCAAATTTATCGAAGATATGTATCAAGGTGCTATTTACGAATTCTGGTCAGAATATGCCTCTTTGGCAAGGCTTCTCGTGGATGCTGTGGACCGATGGATCTTAAGTAAATTGTTGTTATTCAGGCGTTTAAATCAAGATTATTCAAGGATAAATAAATACTTTTTTGAAAATCAAAAAATTGGGATTATTAAAGGCATTGAAACTAATTTAAGTTCACCACATTCCAATGAAGGACAGGTTCATATTATCCATTTTCAAAACGGCCAACGCATCGTCTATAAACCCAGATCTTCGGCGCTGGATATTGCCTTTGAAAAAATAATAATCTGGATCAACAATTCTTCCAGTTTACTTCCTCTAAAAGCAGTTAAGTCAATTGATCAGGAAAACTATTCCTTTCAGGAATATATTCCTTACAACTCCTGCACCAATGAAAATGAACTTAATGCATACTATCATCGAACAGGACAATTTGCAGCATTGCTTTTTGCCTTAGGGAGCACAGATTACCACTTTGGAAACCTAAGGGCAAATGGCGCTTTTCCTTTGCTAACCGATAATGAAACTTTATTTAGTGCTCGAATAAAAACTAGTGATAATTTTTCGATTTCAGGAGATCAATGCTTAGACGAATCAATTTTCCACTCCTTTGCTCAGGGTCATTTCCTAATCGATTCCGCGAGATTATTTTTTCCAAGCTCCCCTTCTATTGTAGGTGTTTTTGAAGATCTTGATCGACATGTAATAAATCGATTTTCTCCAATAAACAGAGACAATATGCAGTTTCGCCGATCAAAGATCTGGAGAAAAGGAAACAATTTGGCAAAGTTCAAGGGTCAAAAAACTGATCCTTATTTATATGTTTCTGATTTAAAAAGTGGCTATAGACAGATGTCTCAATTTATTAGAGAAAACTCGAAAGATTTCTTAGCCTTAATCCAGCATGTAAGTCTTCAATATCAAATGAAATTTAGAATGTTGCTTCGTCCTTCTGCCTATTACCATGATATATTATTAAAAGCACTTTCCCCTGAACTTCTTAGAAATGGAATAGATAGAAGTATTCATTTTGAACAAATGGCTGCGGTTTTTTTGCCATCGGTTGCTGAACATGAGGTCAGGGTTTTACTGCAGACGGAATTAACCATGGTTAAATCCCACCTAATTCCTTGGTTTCATCTCCAAATGGATCAAGACAATTATTTGCTCCCAAAACAAAATCCTGATATTTCAGTAATAAAATGTTCCTCTAAAAAATTAATCAAGCACCGTCTTCAACTTTTAAAATTCAATGCTAATTTAGACCCAAATGAAGACATCATTGACCATTATTTAGCATCCTATTATGAAAGAAAGGACCAACCCCATGTCGACTCGATGGTCCAGAACTTATTCTTTTGCTATAACAGACTTTTTGATCGGAAAAATATTCCTGGATCCAAAGAAAATGACCCAAACAAAATATTAGCTTATTATTATCTAGATGGCGGAATTTCTGGTGTAATTTTACTTTTATCTGCATGGTTTCGTATCCACAAAGAATTAGATTATAAAATACTTGCACTTAAATTACTGGAACCCTTAGAGGATCTTGTTCGAAGATTTCCTCAATTAACAGTAGCGCAAGAATTGGGTGGTCATCGTGGGCTTGGTTCTATTATTAATGCATTATCATTAACAGCGGATTATTTAGGTGAGCAAAAGGTTTTTGAATTGGCTGATCAACTCATACATTTAGGGCAACCAGACTTCTCGAATGACTCTTCATTTTCCACAGGTTTGGCAGGATTTCTGCTCGGTGTTCTAAATTTGTCAAAATTAAGTGGACAAATTAAGTACAATAGCCTGCTTTCAGATGGCTTGCAAAAATTAAGTGAACAAAAAATTAATGAAAAATTCCATAACATAGAATTTGGTAGCGGGCTCTCTGGCGAACTTTTTGTGATGTGTAAATTGATAAATTATTTGAAAGATGAGCATCATTTGGATCAAATTAGACGTCTAGGTTTGGATTGGAGTAAAATTGTTCATGAAAATTGGAGAACGAATGATATTTCTTTTAACAGTGGAAAAGCGGGTTGGCTATTGACTGATAATGAGCTAAAGGCAATTGGAATTGATGGCTTTTCACCTTTGGCCTTGAAGCCCAATAAAACCGATCTTGAAAAAATAACAGGTTTTGATACAGATCAATTTAGAGATGGTGTAGTAGGAAGAATAGAGGCAATATTGTTGATCTATAAAAATGATCTTTCATTAATGCAACCTATGATAGAAAAATGGGACCAAGGATACAATCTAACTGGAAAATACCAACTCGCTCCGAACTACTTAAATCCTTCTTTTTATATAGGAATCTCTGGCATTTTGTATCAAAAATTAAGAATTAAATACCCAGATATAATTTCATCAGTTTACTCCTGAAAACAATATTTCCAAATTATTCTTTATCCAGTTTTTGTCTCATCCATTTCAAGATTTCATCTCCATTTGGAACACCTAATCCCGTGCATGGATTCCATGGTTCTCCAGCTACCCAGTGTGTATTGGACTCTAATAGCCCATTATTGCCTTCCGTTATTGGTTTAAAACAAGAACTTCCAGCCATTTCATATAGATAAGGATTAAAGAATCCAATTTCTTCGCCAAGTGCTTGATTCAGCCTTGCTGCTAAAGCTGACCATAAAGGAGCGACTGCACTTGTTCCTCCAGTTAGCCAATTTTTATTTTGAAAAAAAATCCAATAACCAAATCCTCCAGGGGTAACAGAGGCGTGCCCACCCACATCAGGAACTCCTCGAAAACTTTTGAATTTGTTGATCAATGCCTTTTTTTGTTTCTCTTCATCAGTAATGCCTTCGATCCAATCTGGATTAATGTAGCCTGCTGGAATAAGGTCAGGAACAATATTTGTTTGATATTCTGGTCTTTTTATATGATTGCTGAATCCGCCACCTGTCGAGTTTTTTATTAGTACTCCATAAAGAAAAACAGAATTCCAAACCATTTCATGATTTTCTCCCCCATTTTCATTTTCGGCAAACATAGTTCCTCCGCAACTTGTTACCCAAGGACTTGAAGAAGGAAAAATCACTTCTAGCTCGTCTCTTTGTTTGGGAAATGAAGCATTATTAGAGGAACCAAAATCGCCAGAAGCACAAAAAATCGTCTTTTTAAAATCTATTGTTGCTTCCTTCAAAATTCGATTAACACCTTCAATTTCGTCTTTTACACGATCTTCGCCAGCTCCCCAACTATATGAAATAATAGAAGGTCCATCATCCCCTTCATCCAAGATTTGCTCAATTGCATTTATAAAACTAACCATTTCGCCATTACAAAAATAAACAGAAATTTTTACGCCAGGAGCGGCACAAGCAGCTACCAAGCAATCTGTCGCTACTTCGTAATCATACAACCAATTAGTTCCTATTTCATTCTTCACATTATCTACTGATACTACCCGAATGGGAGGAATGTCATTAAAGCCACCCGATTGGAAAAACTGATCAAAATCTGCTTGAGAAAATCCTCCCCCACATGTAATAACAGCAATATGTTGTCCTTTACCATCTGCTTCTTTTGGATAGTTATAATATTCGGCCATCCATTTTGATGTTTTTCCCAGAGCTGCGGAGACAGAAGGATTTTCCAAAAGTGATTCACTTCTGATTGCCTGTGGGTCAAGTGGTGTATTTTTTAACCCCAGAATACTATGAATCATTCCATCTAATTCATTTGGAATATGAGCCATGCCATCATGACCTAATACAACTTTAACATGGTTAACATTTTTAATAAGTGTCTCATAACCATAATAATCTATTTCTACTTGAAAAAAATCTTCAAAAGCATCAATAGACCCTAATAATTCGATTATTCTACTTTGTTTACGAACTCTTCCAATCTGTACTCCAAATTTCTCTGCTGTCTGCTTTATCAGAACAACTCCTAATTCTAACTCTTCATCTGAACCATTGACAATTTTTTCTGTAGAATTTTTAAGTTTCTGTAAACGATCCATTGAAGCATCTGAAAATTCTGTTTTGAGGACAAGTCTTATTTTCATGAATATTTCATGCTCATTTGATGCAGGAGTATTTGGTTCGCTGCGTTCTACTCTAGGCTCATTAGATGCATTCGAGGCTGATGCATTAGGGGTTGATGGATTTATAGTTCCAATAGAATTCGTTGAATAGCCTTTACTTTTACTTCTGTCTCTAGGTTGTTTGTTTAGACAGCTGAAAAAATAATTATCGCTTTTTATTTCTTTGTGTGTGTCGTTGTTGGGGTCGTTGAGCATGATTCTCTATTTAAATGGGCAATTGCTTAAAAAAATGAATATCAATTATTGAAACTAAAAATAGCGAATTTTTGTGAAAAGCATTTAAAATTCATTCCAGTTCGATTCCTGCGCTTTCTTACCTAATATCCTTTGCTTTTAAATTAAAGAAAATTATTCACAAACTTGATGCTGATTTTGCATACGTAATTATTGAGGTATACATACCTTTTTTGACGTTTCTATTTACTTAATTAATAAAATTTTACCTTTTCTATATTTTTAAATACTATTGTTCTATTAAGGTCCGCACCTAAGGAGATCAATGTCATTTTTACATTTCTCTTTACAAACATTTCGCCCACTACTGGGGCTATAAAATCCCGTAGGGATGAAATCTTTGTAACAAAGTATAAACATAACAAAATAAGCTCCAGAGGGGCGACCTCTTCAACACACCTTACTTCAAAGGAGTTTTATTAAAGTTACAAAATTCTGGATAATGCAACTATTCCCTTTTCAAAAGGTCTTTAATTAAATCTTCAAGCTATGCGTTACCTCTATTTTTTTTGCTTGCTTATGGTAAATATGCTTTTTCTTAATGCTCAGACAAATCTAACTTCTGAAAAATGGCAATATGACCTCAGGTACTTACAGGAAAAAGTTCATAAAGATTACCAACCTCTTTTTCTCAAAGTGTCTCAGGAAAAATTTGACTTAGAAGTAGAAAAATTATACCACCGAATTCCTGAAATGAAAGATCATGAAGTAATAGTCGGCATTGCTGAAATCATTGCTCTTTTTGAATATGGCCATACTGCCTTATGGCTTACTTCTTGGCGATACAATCAATTAGTCAATTTTCATCAGATGCCATATAATCTTTACCAATTTGATGAAGGAGTTTTTGTACAAGGAGTACATAAAGATTTTTCTGAGGCTGTTGGTGCAAAAGTTATAAAAGTTGGAAACTTTACTGTTGAAGAAGCGATGAAGGCTATTCGACCAGTTGTGAGCGCCGAAAATGATCAATTTTTTAAGGCTCATGGATTGAATTATTTAGGTGTTCCTGAAGTATTACATGCCAAAGGTGTTATAAAAGATATCAATGCAGTTGTTTTGACGCTTGAAAAAAATGGAGAACAATTCGAAGTTTCGTTTACCCCTAGAACGTCCGAGACTTTTCCTGGAAAATATGGTCTCATTCAAACCAATGAAAATTGGCTTGATGCTCGACAAGCTGACAAAACGCCTTTGTGGTTGAAAAATCTTGAAAAGAAATATTTCTTCGAATATCTTCCAAACGAAAAAATAGTTTATGTTCGTCAAAGTGAAATACTGGATGATGAAGATAAAAATATTGCAGATTTTTATGCTGAAGTTTTTGATTTTATTGAGAAAAATGATGTGGCAAAAATGGTGCTCGATTTAAGATTAAATAGTGGCGGAAATAATTATAAAAATAAGCCTGTAGTAACTGGCCTCATTAAGTCTGAAAAAATAAATCAGCCTGGAAAACTTTATGTAATTTTAGGTAGAAGGACTTTCTCTGCTTGTCAAAACCTTGTAAATGAAATAGAAAATTACACCAATGCCATTTTCGTTGGTGAAGCGACAGCAGAAAACGTAAACTTTTTTGGTGATAGCAAGACAGAATCTCTTCCGCATAGTAATTTGTCTATTAGATTGTCTTATTTGTGGTGGCAAGATAAAGATCCAAGAGATACGCGCCCTTGGACACCGCCACAAGTAGTTGTTGATATGACATTCAAAGATTATGAATCAAACACTGATCCTGTTCTAAACACCATAAAGAAACTAAAGGATTTCGAAATTCCAATTGACCCCTGGAATCATCTTACCAGTTTATTTATGGCAGGAAAGATGGATGAGTTGAAACAAAAAGCCAGTGAATATATCAAGAACCCAATGTACAAATACTACGATTTTGAAACCAAAATTAATGATGCTGGTTATCAATTAATGGGTAATGGTCAGCCAGAACAAGCAATTGGCGCTTTTATGTTAAATGCTGAATTATTTCCAGAATCCGCAAATTGTTGGAGTTCGCTTGCAGAGTCCCTATGGAAATCTGGGAATTTGGATGATGCCACACAATATTATAAAAAAGCAATAATGTTGGATCCGGATGGAGAAACTGGAGCAAATTCTAAGAGAATGTTGGAAATTATCAATAAAAAGTGACCTGTTTTTATTATTATAAATATTCAAACATGCATATTCTCAGGCTTATTTAGAAGCCAGAGATTTTGATAAAGCATTCTGTCTTTCTCCTTCTCTTGCCAAAATTGCTAATGCAATAAAGAATAGGCCTCCTATCTTTATTGCTTCTATCAAATCATTAATTAAAATCGTTACTGCAATTACAACTAAGGATAGAATAGCTGCCATTACCAATGTTTTCAATTCCTTGTTCTCTATTCTATGGTATAAATTCTCTCCATATATCAATGCAGAAAATAATAATGCTAAAAAAAAGAGGAGTCCAATAACTCCTTGCTCAACTAAGGTCATCAAATAATAATTATGAATTCCAGACTTATCTGGGTTGTCGGAAACATAAGTAACGAAACTACTTACCATATAATTTTTATAATTAAAATAAAAATTCCCTGGACCAAACCCCGTAAATGGTCTTTCATTAACCATGTGTGCTCCAGCTACCCATCTATTCACTCTTTCCATTGTTGAAATGTCTTCCATTTTAATGGTCGCTTCTAATAGATTGTCAAAATTTTCATGCGTTATTGTTTTTTCATATTGTGGCGCATATTCAAGATATCGGCTTCCATTTACGAAAAATACAACTACCAAAATCGCCAAAATTAAACTTGCCAACAGTGCATGAATAACCATTCTATTTTTCACTATAAAGTAAGAACCTATAGATACTAACACCGCTAATTGTGCAGCTCTAGTATATGTAAAATATATCGCAATCAACATCATCAAGGCAATTCCAATTAGTAAGAATCTTTCAAGAGTTCCCTTCTTATACCAATGAAAAAATGCCCATACATATGGCAGAAAAATAACCATAATAAGTCCGTAATTGACATGATTTCTGTAGATTGGACTGACAGCACTATTCACTTCACTAAAAGAAAAGTCAAGCATTGCATGCCGAACCAATACATACACAATGGAAAGTCCCAAGGGAATCATCAGAATCCAGAAAAACTGCTTGTAGTTTTTTTTCTCTTTAAAAACATAAATACTTATGAAAAAAAATGGAATGACATACCATAATTTTGCTAAAAAGAATTTTAGCCCAACTACAATATCAATGGACATAATTGCAGCAATTAATATCCAGCCAATATGAAATAAAAGAGCAATTGTTATCGGATTATTGAGATATTCAAAATGCTCTTTTTTAAACTTAATGATTAATAAAAATGGAGACAATGCGGTCAATACTATTAATATCATTTCACCAGGAAGGTCTATCCCAAGACCATTTGGTAAATAAAATTCAATCGTGAATGGAGTGACAAATATTAATAGGTAATATAGCTTTGTAATATCTAAAATACTTATAAGGCCGATTGCTAATGCAAAAGGGGACAAAATCAAATAATAATTCTCGAAATATATTCCTGAAAATAAAGCTGCCAATAGAACAATTGCTAAAAAAGCAAAGAATCTTTTTGGTTCAAATAATTGTTGATATTGAACTGGAGCTAACATTTAAATATCTTTCCAATTGATTGATTTGAATTTTTCAACTATTAATGCTGCCAAAACACAAAAGAAAAATGAAATCAGCGCACTTCCAATAACTAATATAGATCTTTTAGGCCTTGATTTTACCAATGGAACTTCAGCGGATTCGATTAAATGAATGGCATTAAAATGGGATTCCTTTGCAGATAATAATTGCTTGAATCTTTCTTTATCCAAACTCAATTGAAGTCCAAATTCTTTTTGCTCTTGTTCAAGAACCGTTACTTTGGATATTCCATTTGTAAATTCACTAATCTGATCCAATATAAAGTCCCTTTGAGATTGAGTTTTAGCAAGACCTAAAGCTTCTGCTAAGGCTTGCCCTTGATTTTCTGTATCAAAAATACCATATTTCCTTTTCTCTAATTCTATCCTATTTGTGAGTGAATCCAAATTGATAGATTTTTTTGAAATGTTGCTTTTATAACTTTCGATTAATAATTCCTGACTATTTTTAACTGTTCTTTGAGCTATTTCATTGATCAGGTTTCTTATCCTATTTGCAATTTGCATTGCAATTTCTGGATCTTTATCTTCCATAGAGACTTCTATAGCATCGTATTTGTTCTTTTTTGCATCGAACAATTTCTGAAACTTTTCATGTACTTTAAATTTTCCTTTTGGCGTGGTTGTTTTTATTTGATAATGCTCTGCTAATTTGAATTCAGAAATTATAGTATTTGCTAATTCGCCAGATCCTGCTATTGACAATAACCGGTCAATATCTTCATCTCTTCCATAATAATCCATCGGAATCTCGAAACCTCCTATCGGAGCAGGTTTCGCAAGATCTGAGCTCGCAGCATAAAATATGGTGGTAGCTTGAAAATAATTATCCATGCTAAGTGAAATCAAAATCGTTCCTATTACAGCTATTGTACAGACAAGTACAATCGATTTAAACCACTTTTTGATAACTTTTATTAATTCTAATAAACTATCTGTATTGTCCATTTAATCGTATTATTTCGCAAAAGTATAAAAAGAATTGTTCCTTCCCTTTATTTATTGTTTAATCGTTCTAAGTTTCTGAATGTCTTCTATTTTTATTAACTTCAATAAAAATGCCATTAAAATATAAACTAACGTAGAAATCATTATTCCAAGCCATAATGAGAGTCCGAAAAAATTCCTAGTGGTATACACCATAACAAAAGCAATACCTAACATTATTAAAAGTCGAAACCAAATATTTCCCGGAATATTTAACTTAAATATTTGTGTGGCAAATTTCAATTGGAAAATTAAAACGAGAGATTGTGTTATCATCGTTGCAAAGGCTGCCCCTGGGGCACCGAATTTTGGAATTAATAACCAATTCAAACCAACATTCATAGCAAATCCACCTATGGCAATTTTATTTAATAGTTTCAGGTTCCCATTTGCAGTCAATAGGGTTCCATAAATATAATTCAAGCTTAAAGGCAATCCTGCTATCATTAACCATAATAAACTTTCTGTATACGAATTGTCTATCATTCTATCGTAAAAGAAACTAAGGAGCATATCTCCTTCAATATAGCTGATGATAATAATTAAAATACTTGCAAGACTTAACAAACTAAATGACCAGATCACCAAAGCATTAACAGATTCTTTTTTGATTATCATTTTTGAAAACATCGGAAGTAAGAGAACTGCAAACAAAAAAGTAAAATTGTTAAATGTGTCATACAGCCTAAATGAAGACGCATATTTCCCTGCTTCAAGTGCGTTATCATTTAATAATTGCTCCAACATTATTCCATCTATTCTTGAATATCCTGCCATAAGGAGTACAAGTGTGGCATATGGTAAACTTTGTTTAAGCAAACTTGAAGTGAATTTTAAATCAAGATTAAATGAAATTTTATTTATTTTGAAATGAGTATAGATCAAGCAAATCATAAGACTTGTGGACACACTATAAAATTGCGCCTTTACAAAATCAATAATTTCAAAGTTTTGCGGTGAATTATTAAACCAAAGAAGATAAGAAAGCCAAATAATAAGAATTAATTTATCTAATACTGAAAAAAAGCTGTCAGTATAATACTTCCCGATTCCAGATATGTTTGTTCTACAATAAAGTAGAAAAGATAAACTTGCTTGTGTTCCTATGATCCAAACTAAAATTTCGTTTAAATATTTGCTGTAGTTAAAGAACCATGAACTTATTCCCACGACCAAAATAAATCCAAGTGTAAACAAAACTTTAGAACCCAGAATTTTAGGTAACAAGTCTTTTAACTGTTCTGGGAATCGGGAAATATTTCTATTGTTGTAATTCTGAATTCCAAGATCTGCGAAAATTTGTTGAATGTAAACAAAATTGAATAACGCTAGAAATAGGCCATATTCTTCGGGTCCTACTTTGTTCTGAACTGTGGTATCAATTGCTAAAGCATAAAATGGTTTTATTACCAAATTAATCCCTATGAGAAAAAGAAGATTTGCTGTAAATTCCTTTTTCATATTTTTACACCATACTTATATTAAAACAAACACCTATTTTCATAGACCACTTTTTATTAATTCTCGAATCATAACACAATGCCGAAAATAAAATTTCTTATTCATGCAAAGTTATCAATAATTGTTCTTTCGTTTTTTACTTCTTTTTCAATCCTTGGCCAAGATGCAATTTATCTTACTCGTGATCAAAATGGTATTGAGGTTTTAAATACAAATGGCGCTGAATTTTTTGCAAGCTTAGCATTAGCCTGCATCCAACAAGAATATCCAAATAAACTCAACCAACAACTTGTAGATGAAAAATTAATCCAAAACCCAAAAGCTCTTCACCCTGCTTTCTACGGTTGTTATGATTGGCATTCCTCTGTACATGGGCATTGGATGTTGATTCATCTTTTGAAAAAATATCCAAATATGCCTTCCACATCTACAATAATTGAAAAAATTGACCAAAACTTAAGTTCTGAAAACATCCAGGTTGAATTGAATTACATCCTTCAAGAAAGTAAATCATGGGAACGAATGTATGGTTGGGCTTGGCTACTCAAATTGGGAGAAGAACTTTATACTTGGGATAATGAATATGGACACAAATGGTACAATAACCTAAAACCTTTGCTCAATTATTTTATCGAACAATATGGAGAGTTTTTAGCTGTTCAGAAATACCCTGTTCGTACTGGAGTACATCCAAACACAGCCTTTGGATTAAGTTTCGCTTATGATTTTGCTGTGACCACAAAAAGTGAAGAATTCGAATGGTTGATAAGAAAAACAGCTTTAAAGTATTATCTTAATGACGAAAATTGTCCCGTTTCATGGGAACCCTCTGGAGAAGACTTTTTGTCTCCCTGTTTGGAAGAGGCAAATTTAATGCGTCGGGTATTGGACTCAAAATCTTTTAATAAATGGTTTGATGATTTTATAGATAAAAAAGAATTAAAAACAATACTGATTCCTGCAGATGTTGCAGATCGTTCCGATCCTAAAATTGTTCATTTAGATGGCTTGAACTTAAGTCGGGCAACCTGTCTTTTTGGAATTTCTAAAATAATAGAATCTGAAAAAGCGGCTAAAATGTTAAATGATGCTGCAAATAACCATCTTTCCAAAACGCTACCAAATGTTGCATCTGAAAATTATGAAGGAACTCACTGGCTTGGAACATTCGCTGTATTTGCATTAAGTTCAAAATAATGAGCAATCTTTTAATTTATACAAAAAAAGGAATATACTGTGAAATAGCTGATGTATATATTGATCCTTGGAAAAAAGTATCGAAAGCATTCATTACACATGGACACTCTGATCATGCAAGACCTGGATCTTCACAATATATTTGTGTTAATGAGTCAAAAAATATTATCAAATATCGCCTTAAAACACAGAATGTATCAAGCATAGCTTATGGAGAAGAAATATATGTGAATGGTGTTAAATTTTCATTTCACCCTGCAGGTCATATCATTGGTTCCGCCCAAATTAGAGTAGAATATAAGGATGAAATATGGGTTGTTTCGGGTGATTACAAAACTGAAAACGACCAGTTTTCTGGAAATTTTGAATCTATTCCCTGTCATACTTTTATTACTGAAAGCACTTTTGGCCTACCTATTTTTAATTGGAAACCTCAGGATAAAGTTTTAAGTGAAATCAACAATTGGTGGTCAACTAATAAGTCAAATGATAAAATAAGTTGCCTTACAGCCTATTCTTTAGGTAAGGCTCAGCGTTTAATCTCTGGTCTGGATTCTTCTATAGGAAAAATATTTACCCATTCTACCATTGAAAATACAAATAAAGTCATCCGCGATTCAGGGATTTTTCTTCAAAAAACAGAACTTTTAACCCCAGAAACAACAAAAAAAGCCTTAAAAGGGAGCATTCTGTTGGCTTCATCGTCATTAATTGATTCAGAATGGCAAAAAAAATATGGCGAAACAGAAATTGCAACAGCATCTGGATGGATGAATGTAAAAAAAACCAGCCGTTGGGGAGGTGTTGATACTGGTTTTGTGCTCTCAGATCATGCAGACTGGTCTGGGTTGTTGGAAGCAATTAAAGCAACTAAGGCTGAAAAAATTTATGTAACCCACGGTTATTCAGATTCTTTTTCAAGATACTTAAGGTCAATTGGATACGATGCTGAAATACTTGAGACTGAATATTCTGGAGAAAATATTGAAGATTAGCAATATAAACATGAACCGATTTACCTTATTATATCACCAAATAGAACACTCAAATTCTCCCAAAAAGAAAGTGCAGGCATTTATAGATTATTTTTCAAGTGTCCCTGACCGGGATAAATTGTGGGCAATCGGTTTATTTACCAATAAAAGACCAAAAAAAATTGTTGACCTCATAATATTGAGACTTTGGGTAACTGATCTTATTTGTATACCAGATTGGCTTTTCGATGAATCTTTAGCTGTCGTTTCAGATCAATGTGAAACAATTGGTTTGTTGGTTTCTAAGAAAAAAGACTCCGACGAAAAATCTCTTTCTGAATGGATGCAAGAAATTTCAGACTTTTCTAAAAAAAACGAGGATGATATCAAAGAGTGGGTCATTGACTCTTGGAACAATCTGGATAATAATGAAAGAATCCTTTTCAATAAGCTAATCACGGGAGGTTTTAGGAAGTCTGTTTCGGTGAACATAATTTCAAAAGCCCTTTCGATTTTCTATGATATAGAAAAAACTCATTTTGCACATCGCCTTGTCGGAAAATGGAACCCCATTAATTCCCATTTCAATGAATTATTGTTAACTGAAAACTATAAAGATTATCTTTCCAGGCCTTTTGAATTTATGTTTACTACTGAACTTCAAACCGATCCCTCATTATTAGGAACAGCGCAAGATTGGTTAGCTGAATGGAACTTGAATGGCCTTCGGGCACAATTAATATATAGAAATAACGAATTATTCGTCTGGACCACAGCGGGTGAATTGGTCACAGATTATTTCCCTACTTTGAAAAAAATATGTTTAGCAATTAATTATGATTTTGTGGTAGACGGTGTAATTATTGGTATGCAGAATAAAAAAATTCTTCCATCCTCAGAATTAACTAAATTAATCCATCGAAAAACGATTACAAATAAATCTACATCTGCTATTGAGTTTGAATTTATGGCATTTGATGTATTGGAATATCGCTCGAATGATACCAGAAAGCAACCATTAATAAAAAGAAAATCTTTATTAAATAACTTAAAAGAAGACTCTTTTTGCAATGTTCTAAAAATATCTGAAGAAATAAATTTTGAAAATTGGAATCAAATCAACGCGAAAATCAATGATCTTGAAACGCGTAAATCAGAAAGTTTAATTTTAAAAGAAAAATCAGCACCATATGAAATCGTTTCTAATCCATTTTGGTGGAAATTGAAAGCTGAACCATATTCCGTTCTTGCCGTGCTGACTTATGCTCAAAAAAGTCCGGAAAGAGGATCATTAAATTATGTGGAATTTACTTTCGGACTTTGGGAAGACCAAGACTTGATAAGTTTTGCAAAGACACCAATTGATTTACCAGAAGATGAAATTGTAGAAATAATCCAATTTGTTCGAAAAAATACAATTGAACGATTTGGACCTGTTTATTCCATCTCTGCAGAATTGGTTTTTGAAATTTCATTTGAAAATATTCATCCTTCAAAACGCCACAAATCTGGAATCCAACTAAAAAATCCAAATATTAAAAAATGGCACAAGGAAATTAATGCAAAAGATGCTCATAGATTGAAAGATCTTATGTTATTCCTCAAAAACTAATGTCGATAAATCTTTATTATAACGCCGTATCATTTGCAAATAAAGACTTCTGTTAAAGTATTATCGACACCATAACCGTGATATTTTGCACAGTTTCTGGAAATGTATTCGATTAATTCCGGTCTTAAATGATAGGTTTTGTGAGTCGCCCACGTTACCCACGCTCCATTTTCGAATTGTCGAACGTCTTGTTGAAATTGCTGAAGACTATATTGTCTATTATTGAGCATATCTATTCTTCTTGTTGTTTTTCCCATTCCTGGAAAGTACATATCTCCAAGATATAACCCAATGATGCCCTCTTTTTCAGGATTAATATTTTTCGTTATTGTCGTGTAAGCTTTAGATGAAAACTGAGCTTCTGGATATTTATGATAGATCCATTCGTATTGATTTGTAAAATTTACAATTGCTAAAACAGCAATTAAAACTGGTAAAATAACTTTTTGCCAATTTTTTTCTAACAGACCATTCGCTTTATACAGCAACCCTATAATTAACATATAAGAAAACGGAAGAAGATGGATGATATATCGAAAATGAGCCTGGAAATCAATGATGTACACATAAAACAAAAACGAAACAGCAACTAAAAAGTAAAGCGCAATAGTTTCAGTTTTTATTTTACCATAAACCACGAACAATAGACTTCCCACCAACAACCCAATTGTTAAGCTTGTTGGAAATGGGTATCCTAAGAAATCTTTTATATAACCTTCCTTGTAAACTTCAAAAAATACGAATTTTCCTTCTATCGTAGATGCTAACAACTTACTGTTCAAGGCAAAAACACCAATACTTCCAATTATTAATGGAATTAAAAGACGAACTTGCTTTTTGACGATCAACAAATACAGAAACAATGGAAATATCAAAGGAAAAATGATAAATGATAATTTGTGAATCTGAATACTGAAATACAATAATACCAACGTCCCAAGTACCATCATCCAATCATAATTAAGGTACTTTTGGGTCCATTTTCGATTTTCATAAATAAATTTTGGCTTGTATTTTTCTGTTGTTAATATTTGATACATCATATAATACAAAAGCACAAAAAATGGTATCAAGACAGCATACATTCTTACTCTACGAAAATAAACGATGAAATATGGGTTCATTATGCAGGCAAAAGTTACCAATAATGCAGCTATTCTGTTTTTTAAAAAAAAGTTAGAAACTCCATATAAAATAATAATAAATAAAACTCCAAAAAAACCAGAAACCATTCTTGTTGACCATTCTGACAGTCCGAATATTTTTATACTTTGTGCAACCATCCAGGTGTGTGGCCATGCCCTTTTGTAAACATCTGTTCCTGGTTCATCCATCCAAAAATTCCATTTCGCAAATGTTCCAGAATCCAAATATCCTTTAGCTGCTTTTACAACTAATGGTTCGTCTGGTAACCAATCATAATAAGATAATTCAAAGCCATAAATTAAACCTCCTAAAATGCATAAACCAATTAATGCCATCTTAAAAAATATCGGCTCAACTTTCCATTTTTTAGCTAAAAACCCTATTATTGGTATGGATGAAAGCCTTGGATTTTTGTTTTGAAATTGATCCATCGACTTTTGTTCCAATTCTTGACGAACGAACCAATTTTCTTCAGAATCTAATAAGCGATCCCTGTTTAAATATATAAAAGGGATCAAACAAATCGCAAAAACGATTCCAAAGTAAAGTTCAACGTTGGAACTATTGAATAACACTGGTTTATAATATGTGGATAGTGTAATTATAGTTTGAAGCAATAAAATAAGAATCAAGGCATAACCAAGAAATTGTTTTATAAAAACATTTGATGTTTTTGGCTTTGAATTTGGTTTTGGTTTTGATTTCTTCATTTAATATTTTTCTTCAAAATTGTTATTCTCTCTAAGGGGAATATTTATGAACTTCAGGATAAATTTTTTCGAAAAATATAAAAATCTGTGAGTAATTCCTAATCCCATTCTTTTCATAGTCTAGGTTAATAAAGTTAATGTAAAATCCTTGAATAGTTTTGTCATCATTTTTGGTCAAAAATGCCGCCAAAACAAGGTTCTTGGTTAATTCTTAGCCCCGGGTTGCACCCAGGGCTACAGATATTGCAGCCCTACGGGCTTATCAGTACTCAGTGCTTACATTTACAATGTACTGACATTCATCGTCAGTACAAAAACTTCATTAAACCTGAGTATTTACAATTCTAATTATTATAATAAATATCCATTCAATAGGTGTTTTTCAACAGCATAGAGAGTTGAACCCGAAATATCCATTAGACCATCTATTACAACTTGAAAATGCTGCAAAATTGGTCACTGTGTTAAGTTTTCCTCGGTCACCATAGTGGGAACTATGATTCCCTCGCAAAACTTCCAATTTTATTGCTTTTTCAAGTCTCATAACGAAGCCCTAATGAATAATTCGGGTTTGAATCGCAGAAAATCGGGAAGCCTTGGACCGATTTTCCGATTTTTATTTCTGGTTTTCCTTGTGAATGGAATTTTGTTAAATAGATAGAATTCTTGCTTGAAAAAATAATCTCGAATGCTATATACAAGGAAAAATGCCTTTGAAAAACTGACTTTTTTGTTTCGTTTTTTGGTCACTCAAAAAATGAAAAATTAGCTCTTACTTCCAATATTATTTATCTATTAGGTTAACAAATTCAACCAATTAAATAAAAGTAATAATTCCCAAGGGAAGACGACTTGCGAGGATCATTTTTTCAATATCACACAATAATGAATTATATATATTATTAATTTTCGCTTACTTTCAGAATTAATTCATTAGAAGTGTTTTTCAACAGCATAGAGAGATAAAAATCGCAGAAAATCGGGAAGCCTTGGACCGATTTTCCGATTTTTATTTCTGGTTTTCCTTGTGAATGGAATTTTGTTAAATAGATAGAATTCTTGCTTGAAAAAATAATCTCGAATGCTATATACAAGGAAAAATGCCTTTGAAAAACTGACTTTTTTGTTTCGTTTTTTGGTCACTCAAAAAATGAAAAATTAGCTCTTACTTCAATAAATAATTGACCAATGTGTATCAATATTCAACTTTGCAACTAATATAGTTACACCCCATATTTAATTCTTTAAATAAAAACTATACAATGGTCCGACGGATAGGATCCCATTCAACCTTTCTATTTTCTACATAAGATTTATGAACCATCAATACTGCCACCGTATCATCAAATGCTTTTTCAATATTACATCCTGTTGTCCCTCCATTTCGAATTACATCGATCCATTCTTTTAGGTGTAGATGGGTAATATCCATGCTTTGCCCCTGAACTTTTGTGTCGATTAGCCCTCGTTCAGCATAATATTGCTCTGTTGCTGATGTTACTCCATCCACATCAATAACCGTATTAGAAGGATAGGTATAAAAAGGTTTGTCAACATCAATAAGACCACTTTTAATTTTGTTTTTGTATTGTGTTGAATCACTATTTGCTATAATCTCGAGATTATTTCCTACAATCATACTAGCATCGTGGCCCATAAAAACACGACCTCTAGAACGACTATTTGCTAATGACGCACTATACAGCATGGTAAATTGCCTATCTGGAAATTCTAGCACGGATTGAAAGGTATCTGGCATGTCACGATCTTCTTTGTGAAAATAAATTCCTCCTGAAGATATTACTGATTTTGGTATTCCAAAGCCCATTATTTGGTTCAAGGCGTCGACTTCATGAGAAAACAATTGCCCGGCAAGTCCCGTGTCATAAGCAAACCATCTCGCCCATCCATAATAACGTTCTATATCAAAAGGAATTTTTTTAGTATTGCCCAACCATTGTTTCCAGTCTATTGAATCTGCCGAGCCAGATTTAAGTTTGCCATTGCTATCCAAATGCCTTATCCATGCGCCACTTTTGGTGTTTCTATTTGTTGTTGTTTCAACCAGCGTTACTTTACCAAGAACGTTTTTCTCGATAATCTCCTTGGCTTTTTTGAATGTTTCATTTTTACTGTTTTGATGCCCTAGTTGAAAAACAACACCGCTTTTATTAACAGCACCATAAACACGATGTAATTCATCTTCATTCATTGTCATTGCTTTTTCACAATAGACATGTTTTCCAGCATTTACAGCATCAATAGTCATTTGTGCATGATGAAAGTCAGGAGTCGCAATTATTACAGCATCAATATCTGAACTCGCTAACAAATCTTGATATTTCAGATACCTCTTCACTTTTTCATTAACTGCCGGCTCTCCATTTGGTTGAATTCCATTAGCTACAATTTTAATTCCTTCAGCAGCCCGTTCATCAAAAACGTCACATATTCCTACAACTTGAACATTCAATAGTTGCTGATTGTAATATGTTTCAAGTTTTGATTTAGCACTATGGTTTTCATTTTTAGCATCAAATAATAGCTTATCAAAATCACCCTTATCCATAAAACCAGCTGCTTTTAGTAATGCTACTCCTCTTGACCCAACGCCAATAATGCCTATACGAATAAGCTTTTCTGAACTCCCTATGGAGGTTCTTGGAAGAATTGTTGGAGCATTAGAAGTTAGACCTAAATCCAATTGAACAATTGTATTTTTAGCTTTATCTAAAGTTTTATTTTTCCAATATTCAATGGTAAATAATCCGAGAAAAGGAACAGCTGCCAATCCTTTGAAAACTGCCCTTCTGGAAATATTTGTATTCAATACTTCGTGGGATTTGTTCCTGCCTTTATCTTTTTTGTTTGTCATAATATTTATCTTTTTTGAAATGGAATTGATAATTGAACATAAGCGAGTCGTTTATTTTCACCACCCTTTTGTATTCAAAAAACCATGCTTCTTTGTTAAATTCATTAATATAAATTTCTCTTAAAATTACCACTCAAATTTTTATTTGAAGAACATTTTATATGCTAAAAAGCTGAGAAAACAACTTTTTAAAGGCAAACTAATTCCATATTCTATATTTATTCTTTTATTTTGTCCTTCCATATATATTGGAATACTTTTAAGCTCCCCAAAATAGAAAAAAATTAAAGCCCCCATGAAATCTAATAAAACCTTAATTTTGCATTTAGAAGCTGCAGAGCCTTCTTTGATAGAAAAATGGTGTGATGAAGGCGTCCTTCCAACTTTGCAAAAATTAAAAGAAAATGGTTCTTATTGTCGATTGTTCTCTCCAGGATATATCGATAGCGGTTGTGTTTGGCCCACTTTTTCAACAGGAACAAATCCAGGGAAACATGGAATGGGGTTTTACCACCGTCAATTGCAAAATGGAACTTATCATGTCGTTAAAAAATATGCCACCGATCTAATAGGTGAACATTTTTGGGATTTATTATCGCAACAAAATTACAAAATGTTGGTAATGGATATGCCTCTAACGTTTCCTAAAAAATCCTTTAATGGAACAATTGTTTGTAATTGGGGTGATGAACATGCTTCTTATAAACCATCCTCTTTTCCACACAATGTAATTGATGATATTATACGTGATTATGGACATAATGTGTTAAATACATGGTACCAAAATAGCTTGCTTTCAAAGGAAGAATGGAAAAAATTGTCTGATAATATTCTTGAAGCAATTAAATTAAGAGAAGAAATTTATGCGGATCTGCTTAAAAATAAAGAATGGGATGGCGCTGTTTTAAATTTTGGAGAAATTCATTGGGCTGGCCACATGGCTTGGCACTTACATGATAAGACTCATCCTGAATATGATCAGGATATTGTAGATTATTGCGGGGACATTATTTTAAAATCTTATCAAGCTCTAGATACTTGTCTTGCAAATTTATTAAATGATCTGCCTGAAGACACCTCGATAATTTTATTATCCTCATTAGGAATGGGTGCGCAAGTGGGAGGAGAAATGATGCTGGACGAAATACTCCAAAAACTTGGAATGGTTCCTACTGAAAATGCAATTAAACAAGGACTTTTTAGTAAATGGGTTAGTAAAATATTGCCCGGAAAACAAGGCATGAGTTATGCTATTCAGAAGACTGAAAGAGTTTTTTCTCCTAAACTGATTATGTTTATCAAAAAATTTTTTCCAACTAAATTTTGGGAAAAGTGGACTCGTCGGTATTTAGACATTGGGAATAAAAGATCTAAAAGTTTAGCATTTCAGGTTCCTGGCGATCACTCCGGATTAATTAGAATTAATTTAAAAGGAAGAGAACCAAAAGGAAAGATTACCAAAGGCGAAGAGTATAATAAGCTATGTGATTTTTTGATCAAGGCTTTATTAGATATCAAAGATTCTAAAGATGGTACTCCAGTAGTAAAAGAAGTGATAAAAATACAAGAAAGAATTTCTGGTAATCATGTTGATGAACTTCCGGATTTAGCTGTAATTTGGAGAGCGGACAAACCAATTGAAGTTGTGGAATCGCCTTTAATTGGTAAAATTAAAATTAAAGAATTTCATAAGCGATCTGGCGGCCATATTAATAATGGTTTTCTATTGGCTTCAGGAAATAAATTTAACAAGGGGAAAAAGCTTCCTCTGCATGATCTAATGGATGTTGCCCCTACTATTTTGAAACTTTTCAATATTTCTATTCCAGAGAATATGGATGGTAAAATAATAAACGATGTTTTTAATATTTCGGAAAATTAAACTTTTCTATTATTGTGAATAGATCACTATGAATACTGTGAATAGAAAAATAGACTTTATTGGAATTGGTGCTTATAAATCTGCAACCTCTACTATTTCCGTATTGTTGAACGAACATCCTGAAATCTGTCTTTCTGTTCCCAAAGAAATTAGATTTTTTAACTCCGGTTCAAGAAAAGATCTCGAAAATAAAGATTATAACAAATCCATTGACTGGTACTTTAAGCATTTTAATCATTGTGACCCAAATAAAATTATGGGCGAATTTTCCCCCATATATTTAATTGACGATGATGCTCCTAGGAACATTTTTGAAACTTTTCCAGAAGTTAAACTGCTTTTATGCATAAGAAATCCTATTGACCGTGCATATTCTGATTATCAAATGTTAAAAAATTATGTGCACTTAGAAACATCCTCTTTTCATGATAGTATTAGAAACAATCCGCATTATATTGAAAATGGTCTTTATTATAAACACTTGATGCGGTATCTAGAATATTTCGATTTGGAAAAAATTCACATTATTGATTTCGATTCTTTAAAAACAAATCCAGAAATAGAAATTAAAAATTTATACCATTTCTTAGGCGTTCAAGATTCTTTTTTACCTTCTAATTTATACCATAAAAGCAATCCCGCAAAATTAACTCGATTCAATTTCCTTAGACTTCTAGAATTTAAAACCAAAAGATTTATTGCACATAATGGTGGTGGTTTTATCATCAATTGGCTGAAAAAACACAACATCCACAAATTGACAGAAAAGATCTATTCCAAACCACATCAATACAAACCAATGACAGAAAATGATCGAAATTACTTACAAAGTGTTTTTTCTGCAGATATAAAGTCATTGTCAGAATTGCTAAAAAGAGATTTCTCAAGCTGGAAATAAATATTATAAATTGAATAATCTAAACTCTGTTCCTAAAGTAAGTATCATGATTTCTGTTTATAATCAGATGCATTGCTTGCAAAAAGCACTAAATTCTGCATTGAGTCAAGATTATTCAAATATTGAAGTTGTAATAGGGGATGATTGTTCTTTTGATGGCAATGTGAAAATGATTGTCGAAAAAAATAATGATTCTAGAATAAAATATTTTAGGAATGAACAAAATTTGGGTGTTTCCAGAAATTTTCATAGAATGGTTACTACTTATTCTTCTGGAGATTATGCTATTATGTTAAATGCAGATGATTATTGGATAGACAATCAATTTATAAGTAAGTCGATGGCAATATTTCAGGAAGACTCGGAAGTTGTATTGGTTTTTGGGGATGTAAAAATCCATTTAGAAGGAAATGATTCTTTTTTCGAGGATAAAATGCATAAAAGTTTGCCTCGTATTATTGATGGAAATCAGTTTTTTATCTATTACAATAAAGGTTATTCTTTACCTCATCTTTGTTGTTTATACAATAGAAAACTAGCAGAACAATTAAATTTCTACGATCATGATGGCCTAAGTGAAGATTGGGAGGCTTTTCTAAAAATAATCATTGGGAAAAAACTGGGATATTTAAATTCAACCGTTGGCGTACTTACAAGAAATTCACATAATTTTACTAAGATTACCAATATTGAACATTTAAACAAAGCGTATAAATATATTATATCGGTATACAAGTATGCTAAAACTCAAAACGTTTTTGATAGCGAAACACTCGATAAATGGCGATTTTTAATGTTAAAAAGACATCATATTAAATGGATTGTTAAATTGCATTTTCTCGACAAGAATAAATTGGCTCAATACAAAATATTAGTAAAAACTGAACACCCTGAAATTTATAAAAGCATTCTGTGGGATAAAAGATATTGGGGTTATTTAATGATCCGAAAATCTCCCTTCTTATTAAGATGGGTTTTTAAAAATATTCTTCATCAAGAATCTTTTATTGCTGATCTTTTGGTACATAGAAATAAAAGGAAATGAATCATAAAGATTTTTTGATCAATAATGTCGCTTTACCTGAAGTAAGTGTCCTAATTTCAGTTTATAATCAGATACCTTTTTTAAAAAAAGCTTTGGAATCAGCTTTGAATCAAGATTATCCAAATATTGAAATAATTATTGGCGATGATTGTTCAACCGACGGAAATGTAGAGGCATTTATTGAAAAGTATAAAGATCCAAGAATAAAATATTTTAGGAACGAGCAAAATTTAGGCGTTTCTGGAAACTATAAAAGAATGCTCGCCACACATTCATCCGGCGTATATGCAATTGTGCTTAATGCAGATGATTATTGGATTGACAATAGTTTTATTAGCCAATGTGTCTCAATTTTTCAAGAAGATTCTAAAGTTGAACTGGTTTTTGGGGATATAAAAATGCATTTACAAGGAAATAATACTTTTTTTGAAGATAAGATGCACAAAAAGTTATCCCGAATTACTGATGGAAACCAATTTTTTATTGATTACAACAAAGGTTATTCTCTTCCACATCTCAGTTGCTTATACAATCGAAAACGTGCTGTTGAATTGAAGTTTTATGAAAATGATGGTATCAGCGAAGATTGGGGTTCATTGCTAAAAATAATCATTGGAAAAAAAATAGGATACATTCCTAACCCTATTGGTATACTTACTCGAAATTTTCTAAATTATTCTAAGAATACAAGTGTAAAAAACTTACAGATAGCAGATAAATATATAAATAATCTGTACAAATTTGCCAAAGAACAAAATGTGTTTGATCCTGCTGTTATTGATCAATGGCGATTTTTAATGTTAAAAAGACATCATATTAAATGGCTTGTCAAACTTTATTTTCTGGACAAAAATAAAATGGCTGAATACAAACTATTTGTAAAAGCTGAACACCCCGAAATTTATAAAAGCATATTGTGGGATAAAAGATATTGGGGTTATTTGATGATAAGGAAATCACCTTTTTTATTAAAATTGGTTTTTAAAAATGTATTGAACCAAGAATCGTTTGTTGCTGATCTTTTAGTTCATAGAAATAGATGAGTATGAAATATAGGCATTTCGGAAATACTGATTTGAAAGTATCGGAAATTGGATTGGGTTGCAATAAATTGGGTAATAGTTTGTTTGATAAATCTAAAGAGAAAGATAATATCAAATTAGTTCATCAAGCCCATGAACTTGGAATTAATATTTTCGATTTATCGCCCTCCTACAATTATGGGGATACGGAGAAAATGATTGGTAAAGCTTTTAAAGGAAATAGGCAACATGTAATTTATTCCACCAAAGTAGGACGATTGCCTTCTTCTTTAGCAAAATATGCCAAAAAAATGATGCCTATCGCTGGAGTCCTTCGCCCTTTTATTTCTCCATTCAAAAAAAGTTTAAAAAAGGCATCGAAGTCCCAGTTTGACTTTTCTGAAAATCAAATAAATACCTCTTTACAGAAAAGCATGCTTCAGCTGCAAACCGATTATATTGATTTGTTTCTTCTTCATAACCCATCCATTGATATTTTACAGAAAGGTGATGTTTTTGAAGTATTAGAAAAATTAAAAAAGGAAGGGCATATTAGATATTATGGTGTTTCTATTGATACTGCAGAGGAAGCAAAATTAGCAATGCAATATCCTGTCAGCGCTTTACAAATTCCATTTAATATAATACAACAAGAAACAGCCTTTAATATTTTTTCTCATATCAACCCTCAAAAAAATCCTGGGATTATGGTTAAAACACCATTTTTAAGGGGTTTGTTAAGTTCCAAAAAATTAATTCGAGAAGAATATTTTACTGATAAGATGGTGAATCAAATAAAATTAAAAAACGCTGAATTTGATTTTTTAACCAATAATCGGAATTTGAATCACATTGCTTTACAATTTGTTTTGCAACATTCACAAGTTTCCACCGCACTTTGCGGAACAACTTCTATTCATCACTTGAAAGACAATATTAAACATGATTCGATGCCTCCCTTTTCACAAACAGAACTTGAAAAAATTAAATTAATCCAAGAAAAATATCCATTTTAATTATTCGATTAACCCTCTAATTATTAACATGTTGTAACAGATATCTTTTTATTTAGTCCTAAGTAAATAATTCAATTTGTGCATCAACTTAATTGCAAAATGTACAAACTTATATTCTGTATATTTAAAAATCTTTATTTTGTAATATATTAAGTAAAGGAATTTTACTTGAAACGATGAGATAAAACACTTAATCATATTTCTTTTGGCATCTAAAAATACAACTTCTTTATCTTCAGTCACTATTATTTTATCGCCATTTGGATCATCAAAAAAGTAATCAGATTCTTCTGTTTTATACTTTTTCTTTTTATCTCCTTTTTCAAAACCCTGTAACTGAAATTCACTGACTATTTTGACTTTTTTTGAAGGAAGTACAAAATCCAATGCTTGTCCCACATCAATCAAATAACTGTTGGCCATTTTCGTATGCAAATGGCTCATCAACCATAAACTTAAAGAACTAGCAACAAAAAAATATATCGCATCTTGATTTTCTATGCTTTTATTATGTTCGAGAATTCTATTTAATAATTCCTCTCTTTTAGCAGAAGCCCCAAATTGATCAATTGGGATATGATGAAAATTGTCAATGCTCAATAGCTTACCAAAATCTTTATAATATTCAGGGCCCACAATTATAATCTGATGATTATCTTTTACTTTTTGAAAGAATTGATCCAAGTCACCATGAAAACCATAACTTCTCCATAGTATACCATTAAATGGTGTAAAGTCCTTTGGTAGAAAATTTTTTATTATTTGTTGGCGATCTCCAAGTCTCAAATCTCTACACTTTAATGTGCAATTAGTCTTAAGTCTTTTAAAAGTGCTGAAAGTAGGTATGTATGAATTTACAGAATGAGGAGGTGTACTTTGGGGATAAAAATCTAAATCAGAAACACCGTAAAAAAAATTTGAAGGCATTTCGTCCATTTTATTCAATATTTTTAAAATATCATAATACATTTTGGGTTCCATATAAATGGTAGAAATACTTGAAAGCACTTCTGACATTGCATGGCTAAATCTCATAAAATATTCGTCATTATTTTGAATTTTTCTTAATTCAGGATAAACTATCATTACACCTAGAATAACATCCCAAAAACCATGATTTTGTTTTGCATATGAAAAAAAAGATCTTGTTTTGATTCGGTCCAGGAAAAAATCAATGGTTGGATTGAAAACAAGAACTTCTGATTCTTTGGATAAGGGTGACTTCAGCATTATTATAATTTGGTTTCTGAAGTTCTAATAATTTTAGCTGGCACTCCATAAGCTACAA
The DNA here is from genome assembly GCA_024642705.1 of Bacteroidota bacterium. Lineage (GTDB taxonomy): Bacteria > Bacteroidota > Bacteroidia > Chitinophagales > Saprospiraceae > Portibacter. The sequence goes on from JAHEAQ010000033.1 coordinate 43,509, forward strand.
CTCCCTCAGGTATATTTTTATTCACAAGGGACCCTGCTCCAATGATTGTATTTTTACCGATAGTTATTCCGTCTACAATCTTCGCAGCCATTCCAATGGATACATTTTCACCGATTTCACAATTTCCCGCAATTTGAACAGCTTGATTAAGAGTACAAAAGTCTCCAATATTCGTATGGTGGCCGATAATGCAGCCTTTACTTATGGTTATGAAAGATGCAAGATTCACATAGGAAGAAAATATAGTGCCATCACATATATAATTTCCAAATTTCATCTTCGTCGTGGAAGAAACTATAGAATGTTTACTAACAATGTTTATATAGGACGAAGGATTAACTTCATGTTCATTTTCAAAATAATTATAAACTTGTTTTTTGACGTGAGGTCGGTGAACGCCTAAAAAACAATTTTTGATCCCCTTATAATCTAATTTAGAATCTGAAATGATGGTATGAATTATGTTTTTATGAGCGAAAGGAAGCTTTGGATTATAAGGAACATTGTGAACTATGGTAGCTTGGATCTTATTTTCATTTAAATTGGACAGGGTTTCAAAAATATGACTAATCGTTGCTTCGGATAATCCAAATATGTTATAATGCTTGTACTTTATCAAAACCTTAAATAAATTTGTTTGTAAATACTACTTCGTTGATAAAGTAAAGATTATTAAAATCTCGCTTTAAAACTTCATGAACCCTAAATTATATTTAATTGAAATGATTTTAAAGTAGCCTTGAATACCAATTTATAATTTAAATCTTCTATTAATAACAATAGAAATTTCAAACTAAAATTTAGTTTGAAATTATTATTCTGGTTTAGAGATTATAAATTAGCGATCTTGCATAACAAGGCAGTTAGACAATATATCATGCAATGTTTGCTTTTTTTCAGTAAAAGCTGCCATAATATAACCAATATATAATATTGAACTGGAAAGACATTTTCCAAAAAATCGCCCAGATGCTCTAGCAAAAGATATTCTATTTCCTTCCAAATCTGTAACTACTAGTCCTACTACTCTTTTTCCCAAAGTTGCCATTTTTGAAGAGGATTCTTGAATTGCATAATACAACCAACTTCCAACAAATGTAATTACTAACACCTCGAATGTCAGTCCTACAATTGTCATTGCAAGTACTTCCTCATCAACTTCCAAAAAAGCATACTCATTAGATACAATTGATCTAAATATAAAAGCAGCCACAATTCCTGTTACAAAGCCTATTATTAAACCATCTATTAAGGTTGCTCCAAGTCTTTGCCCAAAACTAGCATAATCATATAATTTTTCTTCTTCCATATTTTTTTACATTGTTAAATTTCTGTTCTTAATGAAAATTAAATTCTTTATATATTTTAAAACACTCTCGTTATCAAATTATTTTGACAAATTACTAAAATTAAATATACAATCAAAAGCT
>JAHEAQ010000175.1 GCA_024642705.1 Bacteroidota bacterium
TCTTTATTATAACGTTATACTAAATCGCTCTCCTTTTTATATAAAACATAGGAATAAACAATAGGTACAATCGCAATTATTCCAGTAATAATCATAAAAATCAAAAAATTAGTTTGTTTTTCTAAAAACAAAGTATTTATCAACACTAAAATTCCTCCAACAAACCACATTTTTCCTGCCAACTCGTGTGTTTTTTTCCAAACTTTTTCATTTTCAAGAGTCCAAGGTGTTCGAATCCCAATAAAGTAATTTGCTTTTATGGTTTTTAAATAATTACCCAATATAATATAAAACAATCCTATTAATGCCACGATTAAATTTGGATTGCTAAAGGATTGATTTTTAGCAGAATAAATAATAAACAATGCCAAAGCAGACATAAAAGTAGTCATCAAAAATTTTAAATTTTGAAGTTTATTCCCCATTTGATTAAGCTTATTTTTAGGATCAATTTTAGGAATCACTGAAAAAATAATGTAAATCAAAAAAGGCAATAAGAAAGGAATTAATAGGAGTTCTGATTTATCACCATATCTATCAATTTCCCCATTTATGTTCCAGTGCACAGGAACTTTTTCAGGCAATTGATTCCATATATATGCTAAATAAACAAAAGGAATTAAAACAATTGCAATTATTGGCAGTTCTTTCTTAAGTTTCATTTTTTGTTTTTTAAGGTTATTATCCAATTGATTAAATCTTCCAAAATGGTTGTATTGAGTGAGTATTCTATAAATTGTCCTTTTTTCTCACTAGTGATCAAATCTGCTCTTTTTAGAATGTCCAGGTGGTGAGAAATGCTAGGTTTTGAAATATTGAATTTTTCTGCGATGTCACCAGCATTCATATCTCCGTCTTTTAATAATTCCACAATCTTCCTCCTAGTTTCATCATTTAGTGCCTTAAATAAAGAATTCATATTTTTTATTTAGTTATTTAGATAAATATCTAAATATATATTAACAAATGCAAATATTCTATTGATTTTTTTAAATAATGTTGGAGTAAATTTAAAGGTCTTTAACTTTGGTTTGAAGCGGATTGGAACTTAATAAAATCGAATGAACTGAGGTCATAAAAAAGCCAATTTAACATTCATAAAATATCTTTTTAAATCGAAAACAATTGCACACTGCAATTATCTCCATTCTTTTTTTACCCCAAAAAATCTATTCTCCCCCAAATGAAAGTTTAAAGCCTCCAGCAATTAATCTCGGATTAGAATAATATGCTCGTTCTTGAACATTATTGGTGAATTGCTCACCATAAGTATATGTTCTTCCCAATATGTTGCGTGCATCAAGCAAATTCCATCCCTCCACGAATGATGTTAATCTAAGGTTTTTACCAAACTTAATCCTCCACTCTACTCTCGCGTTGAGATTTACATAATCGGAATTTCTGCTTGAAAGAATTTCTCCATTTACTTTTACCCATCTCCCATCCAATCGTTCAGCCTTTAGTACTGGAGTATAAGGTGTTCCATCAGTATATCTAAAATTAATTTGGGCTAGTGCAGGAATAAATGAATATTTCTCTGGTCTTGATATATGATATTCTGCAACAGCATTAAAAATGTAGCGTTGATCAAATTCAAAATCACTCACTTTTTCTGCTAACGGAATTAATCGTTCACTTTTCGAATAAGCATAAGATACCCACCCTCTAAGTTGTCCGATATCCTTTCTGAGTAATAATTCGATTCCACGTGCAAGACCATAACCATCATTGGAATAGATCAAATTTTCATCAAAAATGATAAGATCCTGATAGTCTTTGATGTAAGCTTCAATCCAACCATACAATCCTTTGTTAAATTTATATTCATAGCCTAAGATATAATGGATTGCCTTTTGTGAACGCATTAAATTCCCTCCTTCAATATCTGGAAATTGATTGAAAATACCTGTTGAAAATCGCACTTTGCTTCTCACGTCAATTTGATAGTTAAGGGCTAATCGTGGAGAAAAATCAGCATAATTATTTGAATGGTTATGATCCATTCTCAATCCAGCGTTCACTCCAAACTTACCTCTTATCAATCCATCATAAAGGATATAACCACCCTTTAATGATTCCCCTTTACTCGATATATTAAAGTCCCTAATTACTAATGTAGTATCATTTGGATCCGTCTCTAAAGGGTCCAATGGTGCATTTCCCACAAATTCATATAAACCATAATCATATTGAATTCCAGCCTTTATTTTCTGATCATTAGAAATGTAAAAGGTAGCGTCATTTCGTAGTCCCAATTGTCTGGCATTTATATTCAGATTCAAATTAGAGCCAATTTCGCTTAAGTTTTGATTGACAGCATGAGTAATCGACAATTTATTGTAAATCTTACTTCCGAAAGTACTTTTTAATTGCAAGCTTTGAAAATGATTTACAGCACTTGTTTCCAATTTATTTGGAAGTCCTGGTTCTGGATCGAAAGTATTAAAATCCATTGCTTCGGAAGAAGATATACCACTTATAGAAATCTTATGAGAAGGAGTTAATTGACTGCTAAATTTATAGGTAATATCTCCAAATGAAGGAACAGGGAAAGCTGCATTTTCACCCAAAAATAAGTCAAGGTAAGTCCGTCTAGCTGATATTAAAAAACTAGCTTTTTCTTTAACTATTGGACCTTCTAATGTTGCTGAAGAATTGTAAAAACCCAAGCTCACATTTCCTTTATAACTTTCATTATCCCCATCTCGAGTTTGCACATTCATCACAGAGGACATATGATTTCCATAAGCAGCATTAAATCCCCCAGTTATTAATTCTAATTCTCCAACGGTTTCAGTATTAAAGATCGACTTTTGACCACCAAAATAATATGGAAAATATATTTTATTGTTATCTAATAAAAATAGGTTTTCATTTGGGGCTCCGCCTCTGACAAACAATTGTGAAGGACTAAACAAATCCCCATTATGCCCTATTCCTGGTAAAGTTGAAAGAGTTCTTAATGGATCTTCTAGTAAACCTTGACTAGATTCCAAGGGTTCCTTAGAAAAAGAAATATTACTTACAGAAGTTCTTTCTATGACTCTATCTGCTTTAATTTCGATATCAGAAAAAGAGAAAATTTCCTCTTTTAAGATAATTACCAATTCAGAGTTTTGTCGTATA